>NZ_CP063195.1:631210-1262420 GCF_028609885.1 Corynebacterium jeikeium
GGTCGCGTGAATCACCAGGTCCAGCCCCTCGTCGAGCGGGGTAAGGTCCGCATCCGTCACAATCACCGCAATCTCGACGAGCACGTGTTGGTCCGGGTCGAGGCCCGTCATTTCGCAGTCGACCCACACGAGTCGATCGTTCTTGGCAACTTGGTTCGGGGTGGTGTTCACGGATGTTCCTTTCTGTTGTTGATAATTCTATGCCTTTTTGGTGACGCCCCCTCGGGATCAGTCGCTTTCGGTTGCCATTTGGGCGTAGAACTTACCCACGATCGGTGCGGTGACCTTCCGCGGCAGGTACGTGGAGACGAAGTTCATGGCCTTGGACAGTGGGCCGGGGACTACGCGGAGCTTGTTCTTGGACAGCGCGACCAGGGTGTCGATGGCGCAGTCTTCGTAGGTGGTCCAGAGGAAATCCGGGACGGCATCGTCTACTTCGGTGAGCTGCTCGTCTTCCTTGCGGGCTTCGCGCACTGGGCCGGGGGCCAATAGGGTGCACTTGATGCCGTGGTCCTTGAGCTCGTAGTGCAGGGACTCGGTGAAGGTGTTGACCATCGCCTTGGTGCCGACGTAGGTGGCGTTTCCGGGGATGGCCATGTTGCCGGCGGCGGAGCCGACGTTGACGATGCCACCCTCGCCGCGTTCCAGCATGCCGGGTAGTACGGCCTGGGTGAGTTCATATAGAGCGGTGGCGTTGAGCTCGAACTGCAGGCGCTCGTAATCCCAGTCGAGGTCCTTGAACTGGCCGAAGGTAGCAATGCCAGCGGAATTGATAATGATGCTGACCGGGGTGGTGCGCAGCTCTTCCAGCAGTTCCGCGCGGGCGGGCGCATCCGCCAGGTCGACGGAGCGGATCTGCACGTCGCGGTTCGGGGATGCGTCCGCAATCTCCTGCATGGGGGCTACGGTGCGGGCGACCAGGAGCAGGTCGTAGCCGCGCCGGGCGAGCTCCTCGGCGATGGCCTTACCGATGCCGGAGGAAGCGCCGGTGATTACGGCGTAGGAGCCCGGAGTGGGGGCGGGGAGGTCCAGCTCCGCGGACTTCTGGGACTTGCCCAGGGGGAGGGAGCGGAGGGCGTCAATAGGGTTAAAGCGGCTATTCGCAGTCATGGCTACAACCATAGCGGGCGGTGCGGACAGGGGGTCGGGGTTTAGGTGGCGTGGAGTATGGGGCGTGTGAAGCGTGGGTCGCGTTAAGCGCGGGAGGTGTGAACTTAGCCCGGCGAACTGAGCTAAGCGGTGTTAGTTTAATCACATGATTCCCGATATTCGCAGAGTTGGACAGCACGCCGCGCTGTATGCCCATGCGCGCTGTGAGCACATCATGGAACAGATCGAAGACCGCGTTGGCGATGACTGGGGAATTGCCGTAGGCGAAATTGAAGGCGAGCAGTACTACCAGTTTCAGGGGCGGGTTAAGCTCGCCAATGCTCGAGTGGAGCTAGTCGCTACCGTTGACGTGGAGTCTGCGACTCTTAAGTGGGAATGGGCGGATGAAGCGGCTGTTTCCGGAGCTGCAGAACTTGGTCGGCGCCTTGCTGCGGAAGTGATGCGCGAATGGGGTGAGGAACAAGACCTGCCAGGGTTTACGACCCCAGTTGTGCCTTACGAGGTTCCCGAGTGGGACGGCGATGAAGCTGAATCGGGTAGCGGGGAAGACACAGAAAATGAGGAAGGCGAAGAAGACGACGAGCTGTATGCGCAGTCAATCGCAGCGGCAGCCGTTTCGGAGGATGTAGGGGATAGCGCGTTCGAAATATTTGGTTCGCATGCTTGTTACGCAAGCATTCCGAGCGAAGACGAATCCGAGATCCGGATTTACTTGATGGATTCGTTCAACCCACCGATGGAGGAGACGGATCTGTCGGTGATGTTCGTCAAGTTTGACGCCATATTGTTGGAATGCGACGACCCGGTGTGGAGCATCGAAGGGATTGCGCATCAGCGCGAGGACTGGACGGTCGAGGAAATCGAGCCGGAGAACAAACAACGCGCGTGGAAGATTGCGGACAGCGAGGGACGCTACTTCGTGGTGGAGTTGAGCTTCAATGAAGACGGCACGATCGCAGAGCTTGGCAAGAAGGGGCTGCTTACAGAAGAAGGTGCCTGACGAAATCCGTCAGACACCCAAGCTAAGAAATGAAACCGGCGCCCCGGAAAAGAAAAACCGAGACGCCAGTTTGTCCATGGTGCCGCGACTGTAGTGGCAACGATGCCGCGACTTATAACAGCACTGCCTGAGCACATTTGAGGTGTCGATTATGCGCCCGTTTTCGTGTGCCGACTGGCCCATTGCAAAGTGCGTTTAAAGCTCGATGGTGCGATCCAGCGAAAGGCGCGAACAGAAGTGTTCATCGTGGCTGACGACGAGTAACGCTCCGCGGTAAGCGGAGAGGACGTCGACAAGCCAGTCCACGGTGGGGATATCCAAGTTGTTAGTCGGCTCGTCTAGTAGCAGGAACTGCGGTGCGGGGGAAGCAAGCAGCACGCGTGCGCACTCGGCACGGAACCGCTCGCCTCCGGAAAGTTGCCCCACTGGCGCGTGGACACTGTCATTCTGGAACAACAGTTGTGCTAGCTTGTCGCGGATAAACTGCGGGTCAGCCTGCGGATTGCTTTCCGCGACCAGCTCCCACACACTCTTGTCCGCTGGCAATGTGATGCGTTGACGTAAATAGCCGCGGGGAAGCGCATAGTCGACGTCGCCGCTGGCAATCCGGTTGAGAAACGTAGTTTTTCCCGCCCCATTGGCACCGGCGAGTCGGACGCGTTCGGGGCCGACGATTGTCAACAGCTCGCTGCTCAGAACCCGCGTGGCATTGGGAAGGCTGGTATCGGGAAGCTCGATGTGAACGTGAGTGTCCTCCCGCAACCTAAGTTGTGCTAAGTCATAACCTTCCCGAGCTTGTGACACCGAGGCTGCGGCATCACGGGCACGCTTGGCTGACGAGACCTGGGATCGGTTCTTATCATTTCCCATGGCCATACCAGGCTTGCGTTTGGAGGTAGCGAACTCTTTACCTCGGCGGGCGTTACGGGCAAGCCGTGTCTGCATCTCGGCACGTTGGCGAACTTCCTTGTGATAGGAGGCTTTGGCCTCACTTACTTCGGCCCGCACGGTTTCCTGTTCGTGGTCGATGGTTTGACGGTAGTGCTCAAAGTTCCCGCTAAACATACGTAATGATCCGTGATAGAGCTCAGCTATCTCGTCAGCGTGGTTGAGCAGCTCCCGATCATGCGAGATGACCACCATGGGCGCCGGGGAAGCGTCAATCATATGCAGAAGGCGCTCCCTGGCAGCGGCGTCGAGATTGTTCGTGGGTTCATCAAGAATGATCATCTCTGGTTGGGAGAAAAACAGCGCCGTCAGCGCCACAGCGACGGCCTCTCCTCCCGACAAGTTGCCGACGCTGCGAGAAAGGGAAAAGTTCAATCCCGACGCGCTAAGAGCGGCCTGGATCCTCTCCTTGAGATCCCAGTTGTCAGCAACGATGGCCGCGAGTTCCTCGGAGTAGTTGCCCGCTTCGATTTCCGCTAGGGCATCTAAAATCTCGCGGGCCTTGAATACGTCTGCGATGGTGTCGGTCACTTTGAGCCCTAGATCTTGGTGGGTTAATAGACAAAAAGTGTGTCCGCATCCCAGCATAACCGCAGAACACACCCCACAAATCACCGCATAATAGCTCCCCGAAAGCTATTCCCCACACCATCCCACACCTCCGGCCACATCTGTGCTAAACGCACACCGGTTGGATTAAAGGATGACCACCAACCGACCCAGCTGCCCACTATGCAGCAACAACACAAAGAAAAACGGCACCACCAGCAAAGGAACAACCCGCTGGCGCTGCACCAAATGCGGACACTCCTTTACCCGCAGCACCCAAACACACAACAAAAACGCCGCTACCATGACCTGGTTCATCCAATGGATCACCGGCACCCAACCACTGACACAGGGTCAAGTCCGGTGTAGTGGTGTAGCCGTTTGTGCTTTCGGCTCGATATGAAGTTCGGGGCTTGGTTAGGCGGTTAGCTGGTGGTGGTCGTCACGATGTTCTCCTGGGTGGTGCATGAGGTGCTTGGTGTGTTCGAGTGCGGTCAGTGACATGTAGCGTTTTTGTTGGATCCAATCGTCGTGTTGCTCGGCTAGGACCGCACCGACAAGCCGGATGATGGATTCACGGTTTGGGAAAATGCCGACGACGTCGGTGCGCCGGCGGATCTCTCGGTTTAACCGTTCTGTGGGGTTGTTTGACCACACCTTCGTCCAGACTGGTTTCGGCACTGCGGTAAACGCCAGTACTTCATCGAGTGATTCCTCCAAATACGCCGCGACGTGAGGGAATTTCGGCTCCAGTAGGTCGACAACTTCGCGGGCTTGAGCCCAAGTGGATGTGGCGTCAGGTTGCTGGAAGATTGTCTGGAACATCGCAGAGACCATCGGCCATTGTGTTTTCGGGACCTTTTCGTAGAGGTTCTTCGCGAAATGGGTGCGGCACCGCTGCCACGACGCATTGGGCAGCACTTCGGAAATGGCGTGCTGGATGCCTTCGTGGGCATCACTGGTGATAAGGAATACCCCAGTAAGTCCGCGGGCTTTTAAGTCCTGGAAGAAGCCTTTCCACGACGCGTTGGATTCCGCGGTGGCGACGTGCATGCCGAGCATTTCGCGATACCCGTCGGCGTTGACTCCGGTGGCAAGCAGCACTGAGCATTTGACCACCCGGCCGCCTTCACGGACTTTGATCGTGAGCGCATCGCACGATAAAAAGGCGTACCCGCCGGGGTCTAGTGGGCGGTTTTTGAAGTCTGCGACCATGTCGTCGAGTTCTTCTGACATGCGTGAGACTTGCGATTTCGACATGCTGGAAATCCCAAGTGTAGCCACCAGATCATTCATCCTGCGGGTGGAAACCCCCTTAAGGTAGCACGTGGCGATCACAGTCGATAAGGCTCGTTCTGCTCGTGAGCGGCGCTCTAACAGCCAGTCTGGGAAGAACGCGCCGTGGCGCAGTTTCGGCACCGCCACGTCGATCGTGCCGACACGGGTGTCAAGGTCGCGGTGGCGATACCCGTTGCGGTGGTTGACCCGCTCGGTGGATACAACCCCGTATTCGGCGCCGCAGACGGTGTCAGCCTGGGCGGAGAGGATCTGGTTGATAAACCCTTGCAGCATCTGGCGCATCAAATCCGGAGACGCTTGGGCCAGCAAATCATCCAGATAGGTTGTCGGGTCGATAGAATACGGTGCAGCGGTCATCGTCATAGGCCTTTCGGTGAGATGTGGTAGTTGAGTTGAAAGGCTAACTGGCGGTGGCCGCCCACTACTTTCCGGGATCCACCATCAGCAAGCGTTACACCACACTAAGGGACGCAACCCTGACACAGATTGCAGTTACACAAAACGTCTCAGCAAAAACACTGCAACGCCGCTTCCACTGGTGCTGGTGAGAGTGTCCGATTCTTTGTGTGCGGGGGGCTTGGGTTACAAGTAGTCCGCGAATCGGTCGGGGTACGCCACAGCTAGTTGGTTGATGGCTTGTTTCCACCCGGTGGCTTTCGCTCCTTCAATATAGCCGTTGCATTCGATGTCGCGTTTCGCTTTCTTCGCTCGCTGGGCGGCGCGCTTGTCTTCGATGTTGCAGATCATCAGCCACAGCGTTTTCAGCGCCGCAGTATCGTTCGGGAATTGCCCCCGGTTACGGGTAGCTTTCCGCAGTTCAGCGTTGAGCGACTCGATTGAATTGGTGGTGTAGAGCACCCGGCGTGCGGCCGGCGGGAACTGCAGAAACGGTATGAACCGCTCCCACGCGTCGCGCCAGACTTTGACCGACTGCGGGTATTTACGGCCCAGTTCACTGGCCTCGAAAGCATCAAGGCTGGCCCGGGCGGTGTCCTCGTTGGCGGCCGTGTAGACCTCACGTAGCGCACGGGAGACAGATTTGCGGTCCTGGTAGGACACCCACCGGTTCGCAGCTCGAATTAGGTGCACGATGCAGGTCTGCACCATAGAATTCGGCCAGGTTGCCTCCACGGCTTCCGGTAGACCTTTCAGCCCGTCGCAGCAGACGATGAACACGTCTTGGACACCCCGGTTGGCCAGATCCGCGCACACCGATGCCCAGAATGCAGCGCCTTCATTTTCAGCGATCCACAATCCCAAGATGTGCTTGATGCCGTCGATGTCGATGCCAACAGCCATGTAGCAGGCTTTGTTGACCACGCGGTGACCGTCACGGATTTTGACGCGGAGTGCGTCGAGGAAGATCACCGGGTAAAACTCGTCGAGCTGGCGGTTTTGCCAGATCATGACCTCGTCTAACACCGCATCGGTAATCGTGCTGATCGTATCCGGGCTCATATCCACCCCAAGCGTGGTTGCGAGATGGTGTTGAATATCGCGCACTGTCATCCCGCCGGCGTACAGCGAGACGATCATATCGTCGAGCTCTGTCAGCCGACGTGCGCCCTTGGGCACCATCTTCGGTGTAAACGTGCCGGCACGATCCCTGGGCACGGTCACTTCCACTGCACCGTAGCCAGAATTGACGGTCTTGGTGTACGACCCGTTGCGGTGATTGCTCTCCTGCGCGGCTTCCACCTGGGCTTTGGCCTTACGGTCGGAATGTCCGTAGCCCAAATGCGCATCCATTTCCGCCTGCAGACCAGCGTTGATCGATGCCTGCAGCAGGCCTTTGACCAAGTCGCTTGCATCATCAGCGGACGTCGACAGCTCGCTGATCAAGCTAGCGAGCTCAGGATTTTCCATCAGCTTCTCGCTGATCTCGTTGACCCTTGCCGGGTCATGGCCTTTCTTCGGTGACACAGCAGTCATTATCAGTGAAACTCCTTCTAGATCAGAGCCTCACACACAAACTTCCTGACACCCTCGTGCTGGTGGATCATCCCCACACCCACCATCGATACTTTCCGTATCTACGACCAGATCTTCCTGGACGCGACCTACCTAAGGTCCGGCTGCCTCCTTATCGCTGCCAGTAAAACCCACGTCATCAACTGGACCTGGGCCAGACAAGAAACCACCGCCGCCTACACCGAACTACTACGCCCCATTGCCGCACCACTTGTCGCAGTGACAGACGGCGGACAAGGCGCCCAATCAGCCATCCACCACTGCTGGCCGACAACACGCATCCAACGCTGCCTCGTCCACGCCCAACGAACAGTCCGCCGCCATACCACCAGCAATCCCCGCACCGACGCAGGCAAAACCCTCTACCGCCTAGCCCTGAAACTCACTCGCATCACAGACCTTGACCACGCAGCCGAATGGGTCACCCACCTGCACGAATTCAACCACACCTACCAGGTGTGGATGAACGAGAAAACCACCATCCGCGACCCTGCCACCGGTGCCTACAGCAGGGTCTACACCCACCAACGCGTCCGAGCGGCCTATCAGTCATTACTATCCCTACACCGCAGGGACCTGTTGTTTACCTACCTGCAACCACCACCAACAACCATCAATCCTGACGGACTAGCAGCGACAACAAACAGTCTCGAAGGCGGCATCAACGCCCCAATAAAAGAACTGGCCCGCAGACACCGCGGATTATCACTACCGCATCAACGCACAGTGATGGATTGGTGGCTGTACCTACATACAGAAGTCCCTGACGATCCGGTCAAGATCGCCAGGGACCAGCGATGGGGTCAAGACGCACTTTCCACAGCAACAAACTTGATCACCCACGACACCACAGCCACTACCAATGACATCGGTGCACCAGCAGAATACGACACCGCCATCGACACCAGCTACCAACACAACCTCGGCATCCAAAAAGGCTGGGTCAAATAACCACGACACACCCGGGAAAGACACACATTTTGTCCTTTAACCCATCTTGGTCTAGGTAGCCGATTTTAGGGGCCGTGACGGTACCAGAAGTGGGTTGATAGATGCCGGCCAACACCTTAGCGAGAGTCGATTTTCCTGAGCCATTAGCACCGACAAGGCCGGTGAAATGCGCGCCGAATGTGGCGCTTAAATCTGAGAAACAAGGAGTGCCGTCTGGCCAGGTAAAAGAGAGATGGGAAAAAGAAATATGCATGCCAAGTTCCGCCTTCGAGCCAACGATGATTAAGGGAGCGTCGAATTAGGAACGGATCTTCATAGGGCGAAACCGTACTTCAAACCAATCTGAGTGTCAATGCTCACTAACTGTAGAAGTGCGCATGATGGTCTGCTGGGGTACACCCCAAACGAACAGTTGTCCGAAGTCAGGACAATGGCGCCCCCGGCAGTGTCCGAAGTCAGGACATAGTTGACAACGTGTTCCAGGGAAAAGCGTTGTGACGGTTGTCAGATCAGCCGCGACATAATTGACAGTTAGCCACCGCAAAGCAAAAGCGGTGATGGTTGACACCTCAGCTGCGACATTGTTGACAGATGAATAGTCCCAACCGCAACCTCGCCATCGTCAAGGCAGTCCGCGAACAAGGCGAACCCGTCACCAAAGTCGCCAAACGCTTCAGAATCTCACGGCAACGTATCTACAAAATCCTGTCCCAGTTCGATGCCGGAGGCGCTGATGCCATCGCCCCGAAATCCCGCGCCCCGCATACCCACCCGCAAGCAGTACCAACATCTTTACGCAACCAGACCATCGACATGCGTAAGCAACTGGTCAGATCCGGTTTAGACGCAGGCCCTGAGACCATCGCATTCCACCTTCACCGCCAGGGGTTGCGAGTACCGTCAACGTCGACCATCCGACGGATCATCACCAACGCAGGCCTTGTCACGCCACAACCGCAGAAAAAGCCACGCAGTTCTTTCATCCGTTTCGAAGCCGCTATGCCCAACGAATGCTGGCAGGCAGACATCACCCACCTACACTTGCTCGACGGCACTCGACTCGAAGTCCTCGACTTCATCGACGATCACTCCCGTTACCTGCTATCGATCACCGCAGCAGCATCCTTCAGCGGACCGGCTGTTGCAGCTGAACTGCAACGCCTCATCGCCACCTACGGCCCGCCGGCATCCACCCTCACCGACAACGGACTCGTATTCACCGCCCGCCTAGCTGGAGCCAGAGGGGGACGCAACGCCTTCGAAAAACCCTCAACAAATACCGCATCCAACAGAAAAATGGCCGGCCAGGACATCCCCAAACACAAGGGAAGATCGAACGGTTCCACCAAACCCTTAAAAAATGGATTGCTGCCCAGGGCCTGACCCCCGGAAAGTAGACACGTCGGGGGTTAGCTATGCTGCTTGGGTCAGTGTAGCTGATGTGAGTGCTTCGAAGTCATTGGGGGCTAGAAGGTTGCACCAGGAGTGCCGTCTGCGGGTGTTGTAGCGCATGCACCATCGAAAGACTTCCTGCCGGCAGATAATGGGATTATCAAAGACTTTCCGATCACGTAGCACTTCACGTTTTAAGGTGGCGTTAAATGATTCTGCCAGGGCATTATCGGCACTAGTTCCCACCGCGCCCATGGATTGGCGTACACCAAGTTGGGCGCAGTGGTCCCTAAACGCCTGTGAGGTGTACACACTTCCATGATCAGAATGGAAAATAGCCCCGTCAAGGCTTCCGCGGACTGTGCTGGCATGGGACA
Source organism: Corynebacterium jeikeium (assembly GCF_028609885.1). Taxonomy (NCBI): domain Bacteria; kingdom Bacillati; phylum Actinomycetota; class Actinomycetes; order Mycobacteriales; family Corynebacteriaceae; genus Corynebacterium; species Corynebacterium jeikeium. The sequence continues at coordinate 640,808 of NZ_CP063195.1, forward strand.
AAGCCTCGATGACCAGTGAGACACGCATGTGGTCTGCGAGTGCATAACCTGCAAGTCTTCGTGAATAGGTGTCAATGACCGTGGCCAGGTACATGTTCTTACCGCCCTTACACGGCAGGTAGGTGATGTCGCCTACATAAACACGGTTCGGCTCGTCAGCGGTGAATGTACGGCCTACTAAATCTGGCATGACACGGTGACCAGGCTTGCGCCGGGTGGTGATGCATCGACGCCGTTTGCTAAAGCCTTTTAGCCCCATGGATTTCATGATGCGCGCAACCTTCTTATGGTTGATCGGGCCGAAGTCCGTATCGTCGTTGAGGCTTGCAGCGATGCGTTTAGCACCATAAAGCCCGTTCTCATCATCAAAGATGGCCTTGATTCTTGCACCAATAAGGGCATCGGAACATATCTTTAACCTGCGATTTTCGTGGGTGTTGACCCATTTATAAAACGAGGAGCGATTGAGCTTTAACACATGGCACATCCGCTTGACCGAGTACTCGGTTCGGTGGTCATAGACAAACTGGAAGCGGATCACCAGCGTGTCTCTTCGGCAAAATATTTCGCGGCCTTGCGCAGAATATCGCGTTCTTCGCGCAGCTTCGCGTTCTCTTTTTCTAGCTGGCGGATTCGCTCGGAATCAGTCGTCTCCTTGGCGTTGTCGCGCATGGCCTTCGTGCGGGCACGTTTGCCGGTGCCGTATTGCTGAAGCCAGGAGAAAAGCGAGGAACGATTGACTCCAAGCTCTGCTGAAGCCGCGTGAAGTGAAAGGTCCTCATTGTTTTCATAGAGGGCCACAGCATCACGTTTGAACTGTTCGGAATACCTAGGCATGGTGGTAGATTACCTTTCTTCCCAACCCAACCGGGCTGGATATCAGGTGTCTACCAAACAGGGGTCAGGTCCCCAATCCCCAGCGATCACCCTGGTCGAACTCCAACGGCAACTCGACACCTTTGCCGACTACTACAACACTGTCCGACCTCACCGAGCCCTCGGAAGACGGACACCACATGAGGTCTACACCACCGGCCCCAAAGCCGAACCCAACGACAAACCGGAAGAAGAATGGCGCGTCCGCAATGATGTCGTCACCCCAAACGGCAAGGTAACCGTCCGTTACGCAAGTAGGCTCTACCAACTTGGTATCGGGCGAAAATACACTGGCGAAACCATCCTTATGGTCATCACCGACAACCATGTCACCACATCATTAAAAGAAACTGGCGAGATCATCACCGAGCACTACATCGATACGTCTCGCAATTACCAAAAACCTTATTGGAAGAAAGGCCAACCACCCCTGACCTAAAAGCGAAACCGGCGCCTCGGAAAAAGAAAAACCGAGACGCCAGTTTGTCCATGATGTCGCGACTGAAGTGTCAACTATGTCGCGACTCATGACAAATGGCGCCCCCGGCAGGACTCGAACCCGCGACACATGGGGTAGAAACCCACTGCTCTAATCCACTGAGCTACGGAGGCATACGAGTAGATGATAATGCACGCGCCTGCGCGCTGAAATTACGGGGCGGCCATGCCGTAAGCGTGGCACAGCCGCGCAGGTCGGTGCCGGGGTATCGTGGCACTGATCTGCGGCCAAAATGTGCCACCACTGTGACGCAACGAACATCACAAAACCAGGAAGTTCACCCTGTCCGGGGCGGAGGGTAAGGTTCCAAACATGTCCTCCCAGGCAGATCAGGAAGCTAAGCAAGCAGCGCAAGCCAAGCCCGCGCAGGCGGAAACCAAAGCGAAGCCCGCGCAGGCGGAAGCGCAAGCCCCGGCCCAGCCCGCGAAGCTGGGCAACCCCGGCCTCGTGTATCTCATCGGTGCACTCGTCGCCGGGTGTTTCGGCGCGGTCATCGGCTACTCTTTCCTCGGCGAATCGCTCGCCCTGCTGGGCATTCCGGATCCCGGTCCGCTGACCACCATCGGTCTGCCCTTCGTCCGCGGCGCGGCGATTTTCATCGGCTGTCTGGGCCTCGGCGGGTTCCTCATGTCCGCCTTCGGCACGCCCCCGGACAAGCAGGGTTATCTCACCCTCGACGGCTTCCGTGCCGCACGCACGGGCACCTGGGGAATGATCGGTTTCGCAGTCCTGTCGATCCTGCTGATCCCCATGTACATGTCGGACATCTCCGGCAGCCCCCTCAAAGAGGTGCTCAAGCCCGAGTACTGGGGGATTGCGCTGGATCAGGTGTCGGCGTCAAAGGCTTGGCTCTGGGTTGCCATCTTCGCTGGCGTGGCCGGTGGGCTGTCTCTGCTCACGCGGAAGTGGATCTGGCAGCCGATCTTCCTGGCGCTGTCGGTCCTTTCGCTGATTCCGCTGGCGTTGGAGGGGCACTCCGCGGCGGGCGGCAACCACGACTATGGTGTGAACTCGCTGCTCTGGCACATCATTTGTGTCTCGCTGTGGGTGGGTGGCCTGCTGGCCCTGCTAGCGCACGCGAAGCGCCGCGGCCCGCACTTGGCTCTCATTGTTCAGCGCTACAGCATCCTGGCGCTGTTCTGCATCATCGCCGTTGCGATCTCCGGCTTCATCAACGCACTGCTGCGCGTCCACCTGGACGAGCTCTTCACCACCCAGTACGGCCTGGTCATCGTCGCAAAAATGGTCATGACGTTGCTCCTGGCCTGGTTCGGCTGGGAGCAGCGTTCCCGCATCATTCCGAAGCTGCGCGCCGGCGAAGGCGAAAGCGGCAAGACCACTAGCGCCCAGCGCAAGCCGTTCATCCGCTTCGCTGCCCTGGAGATCTTCATCATGGCCGCCACCATTGGCATCGCCGTCTCCCTGGGCCGCATCCCGCCGCCCATCGAGCAGATCGTGGACCTCACGCAGCAGGACGTACTGCTGGGCTACACCCTCACCGAGCCGCCGTCGATCTGGCGCTACTTCACCATGTTCCGCCTGGACCTCGTTTTCGGCGTGGGCGCGATCCTCCTGCAGGCCGGCTACATGTGGGCCTGGCTGAGCATTCGGAAGCGTGGCATCGAATGGCCCATCCAGCGCCTGATCTGGTGGACCGCCGGCAACGTCACCCTGCTGTTCGCCACCAGCTCCGGCCTTGGCATGTACTCCATGGCGATGTTCGGCCCACACATGCTGCAGCACGTGATTCTCTCCATGGCCGTGCCCGTGTTCTGGGTTCTTGGCGGCCCCATGACGCTCCTGCTGCGCGCCCTGCCTGCCGCCGGTCGAAACGGCGTGGCGGGCCCGCGCGAATGGTTGGTCGTGTTCATCAACAACCCGTTCTCGCGCTTCCTTACGCACCCAATCGTCGCCGGTACGCAGTTCGTTGTCGGCTTCTATTACCTCTATCTTTCGCCACTTTTTGACGCCATCGCGGGTGAGCACGCCGGCCACCTGTTTATGATGCTGCACTTCATCATCTCGGGGTACATCTTCTATTGGGTGATCATCGGCGTGGATGCTGCACCGCGAAACCTCTCGCCGTTCATCAAGATGCTGACCCTATTTGCGATGGTGACCTTCCACGCATGGTTCGGTATTGCGATGATGCAGATTTCCGAGCCGCTGAACGCAGAGTTCTACAGCCAGCTGGACTTCCCATTCCCAGTGGACCTGGACCACCAGCAGTACCTGGGCGGCAGCATTACCTGGGCTCTGGGCGAGATTCCGCTGCTGATTGTTTCCATTGCCCACGGGTTCCAATGGTTGCGCACTGACCGGCGCGAGGCCAAGCGCTTCGACCGCCGTGAAGAGCGCACGGGTGACGAAGAGCTGGAGGCATACAACGCGATGCTGGCTGGGCTCTCCAGCGGGCAGATCGATACCGGCAACCGCGCGTACTACGGCGATGACTACCACGACCAGGACGTGCAGAGCTCCCTGCACTCGGCCAAGCACAAGTCGCAACACAAGAATCAGCACAGAGCCGAAAGCCAGGCCCAGAAGAATCAGGCCGAAAGCCAGACCGAGAACAAGCAAACCCGCGAACAGTCGGACTAACGCACACCCCGCCTCAAACTGTCAACCCCCTACTTTTTAGCCTGTGGAAAACGCCCTTGATGGGCGGAGTTGTCCACAGGGTGGCGTCACGAAGAAAAAGAAAAATCCCGAAACGCGCTAACAATAAGGCCACGCGTCGGGGAACAAGCTTCGGTGCGACAACTAGGAAGGGGACAAGTCGGATGAGCAACAATCTGGCGCAGGCATATCTGGTGGGGAACGCGGTTGACCACCCGCAGATTCGGATCAAGGGGTTGGACGGCGGCCCCACACTAACCACGTTCCGCGTGGCGATGAACCACCGCTACCAAGGCGCGGATGGACAGTGGAAGGACGGCGACCCGTGCTACATGGAAGTCCAGTGCTGGGGTGCACTAGGCGATAACGTCAGCGCGACGGTGTGCAAGGGAATGTCCGTGATCGTCGTCGGGCGCATTGTGCAGAGCACGTGGGAAGCCAACGGTGAGGACGGCAAGTCCGTGACCCGCAGCGTGCTGCGCGTGCGTGCTACTCACGTGGGTCCGGACCTGAGCGCCCGAAATGTGCTGGTGAATGTCCGCAAGGCCGTGGAGCAGAACGCTAAGCAGAACACAGCACAGGGTGTTGGACAGGTCGCGGAGCCGGGTGCGGCGCCAAACCTCGGCGGTTCGCCCGAGCTTGTGAGTGTGGGCGCAGGTAGCCAGGAAGAGGAAGTGGAACCTGCGTTCTAAGCGCTAAGCTAGGCGCTAGACGGACGCTAAATGGCCGCTAAACGGTGAGGTCGACCTGGGTAGCTCGGGGGAGTAGCCCAGGTCGGCCTTTGCACGGTGGCACCACGTACACTGGGTGGGCGAATACATTGGGACACTAACCACGAAAGGTCAAAAGAGTTCACCGTGGGCGAGTTCATTTACACCATGAAGAACGTGCGCAAGGCGCACGGCGATAAAGTCATCCTGGATAACGTCACGATGGCGTTCTACCCCGGCGCCAAGATCGGCGTGGTGGGCCCGAACGGTGCAGGTAAGTCCTCCATCCTGAAGATCATGGCTGGCATCGACCAGCCCTCCAACGGCGAGGCCTTCCTGGACCCCGGCGCAACCGTCGGCATCCTGCTGCAGGAGCCGCCGCTGAACGAGGAAAAGACTGTTCGCCAGAACGTCGAAGAGGGCATGGGCGAGATCTTCGAGATCCGCCAGCGCTACGAAGAGATCGCCGAAGAAATGGCCACCAACTACACCGACGAGTTGATGGAAGAGATGACGGATCTGCAGGAGAAGATCGACGCTGCAGATGCGTGGGAGCTGGACTCCAAGATCGAGCAGGCTATGGAAGCGCTGCGTTGCCCTCCGTCCGATGAGCCGGTGACCCACCTCTCCGGTGGTGAGCGCCGCCGCGTGGCCCTGGCGAAGCTGCTGCTTTCCGAGCCGGACCTGCTGCTGCTCGACGAGCCCACTAATCACCTGGACGCCGAGTCCGTGCTCTGGCTGGAGCAGCACCTGAAGGACTACAAGGGCGCCGTCCTGGCCGTCACCCACGACCGCTACTTCCTGGACCACGTCGCCGGCTGGATCTGTGAGGTCGACCGCGGCAAGCTGTACCCCTATGAGGGCAACTACTCCACCTACCTGGAGACCAAGGCCAAGCGCCTGGAGGTCGCCGGTAAGAAGGACGCGAAGCTGCAGAAGCGACTCAAGGAAGAGCTGCAGTGGGTCCGCTCCGGTGCGAAGGCTCGCCAGGCGAAGAACAAGGCCCGTCTGCAGCGCTACGAAGAGATGGCAGCCGAGGCGGAGAAGTACAAGAAGCTGGACTTCGAAGAGATCCAGATTCCAACCCCGCCCCGCCTGGGCAACCAGGTGGTCGAGGTCAAGGATCTGAACAAGGGATTCGACGGCCGCACCCTGATCAAGGACCTTTCGTTCACCCTGCCGCGCAACGGCATCGTGGGCGTCATCGGCCCGAACGGTGTGGGTAAGACCACCCTGTTTAAGACCATCGTTGGCCTGGAAGAGCCGGATTCCGGTGAGGTGAAGGTCGGCTCCACCGTGCAGCTGAGCTACGTGGACCAGAACCGCGAGAACATCGACCCGGAGCAGACCGTCTGGGAGGTCGTTTCCGACGGCCTGGACTACATCCACGTCGGCCAGAACGAAATGCCTTCCCGCGCGTACCTGTCCGCGTTCGGCTTCAAGGGCCCGGACCAGCAGAAGCCTTCCAAGGTGCTGTCCGGTGGTGAGCGCAACCGCCTGAACCTGGCGCTGACGCTGAAGCAGGGCGGCAACCTGATCCTGCTGGATGAGCCGACAAACGACCTGGACGTTGAGACCCTGTCCTCCCTGGAGAACGCTCTGCAGCAGTTCCCGGGCTGCGCGGTCGTCATTTCGCACGACCGCTGGTTCCTGGATCGCACCTGTACCCACATCCTGGCCTGGGAGGGCAATGTTGCCGAAGGCCAGTGGTACTGGTTCGAGGGCAACTTCGAGGACTATGAGAAGAACAAGGTCGACCGCCTTGGCCCGGAGGCTGCACGTCCGCACCGCGTGACGCACCGCAAGCTGACCCGCTAGTCGGACAGCACGCTAAAGCGGCTCGGCGGCGCAGGCTAACCAATAGGCCTGCGCCGCGTTTCTCGCTTGAAGCCGTGTAACAACGTGAACCTGTGTGAAAGATGTGGCAATATTGGTTCACGAAACAAAAGTTACCTGTGAGGTTCTAAGCGAGGTTTGAAACGCAATGCCCTTCATCGAATACGAGGCCACTGGGACTCGCTGGCACACTTGCCACCGCGAGCTCCGCTGGTCCGACTTCGACCAATACCAGCACGTCAATAACGCCAAGTACCTGGAATTTGGCCAGGACGCGCGGATGGTCTTCCTCAAAGACGTGCTGATGGAAATGGACATTGCCGTGCCCCCGATGTTCGCCCGCCACACCACCATCGACTACCCATTCCCGCTTTCGCCGGGGGAGTCGGAAGTAGCCGTGGCCTCCTACTTCATCGACGTCGGGCGCAAATCCTGCACCATGCGCCAGGTCGTCCAGGATTCCGTCGGGCGGATCACCTGCACCATCGACGCAGTCATGGTGGGGATCGACGTGATGACCGGGAAGTCCCGCGAGTGGAGCGAGCAGGACATCGACAACATCAACCAATTCCTGATCCCGGAGGACCACGAGGTCGTCACCGACCGCGCCACCACCGCCGCGCGCTTCTAGGTAGCGCTTGTTGCGTCGTGTGCTTGCGGCCCGGCGCTGACCCGCTGACCCACAAACGCCCAGCCCGCGTGAGCTTCAGCCTTGGGGAGGGCTAAGGTGGGGGAACTATGGGCGTCACAATCGATCTACAGGGAACAATTAATTCGCGATCCGCGACCGCGGCCGTGAGTGCCATGCGGCGCGCGGGGGCGGTGATGAAACGCGCGCTGGTGATGGATCCGGGTGCGCTGGTGCGCCTAAGCGCTGTGGGGGAGCGGTCGACGGATCTTTTCATTTCGACGCCCCTAGGCTGCGTGGCTTCCGTGCGAGTGCCCGGACAGGTCGTCGGCGCCGGTAGTGCGCACTCTGGCAGTGGCGGCACGGTGGCCTATGCCAGCGACGCGCTGGAGGCGATCGTCGCGTTTGAGCCTGGTCAGCAGACCCTCGACCTGGGTGCGGAGATGGACCTGATGTGGGTTGGCTCGCCGCCTCCGCAGCAGGGATTCGAGCTGATCGATACGGTGCCGGGGGACGTGGTGCGCGGTCTGCACGCGGACATGGCCATGGAAAACGAGGCGAACTCCGGGCCGATGGGGATTGCGCGTAGCCTGCTGGAGCAGCAGGTGCTGACGGTGCAGCGAGGTAATGACGCCACCGCCTCCGTCGCCCTGGAGGGGCGAACCATCGCGGCGCTCGGCGGCCTGCGGCTAGTTCCAGAGCCGGGGGAGAAGCTGCGGGACTATGACTATGTGCGCGTGAGTGCCAGCGGGTCGTGGATTCGTATGGATGCGCTGGTAGGCAGCGTTTACGCGCCGCGCCCCGGCGGGCTGGCGCGAGTGCCCGGGCCGCGCTAGAGGTTTGGGGAGCCGCCGCACGTGGGCTGCTGCGGCGTGAACAACTTAGGCGCCGGTGTACATGTCGTAGCCCAACTTGGTGCTCATGACCACGACAACGATGAGTAGCGCGATGCGGACAAAGCCGGTTCCCTTGGTAAGCACCAGGCGCGCCCCAATTTGTGCTCCCGCCACGTTGAAGACCGCCAGGCCGAGGCCCAGTAGCCAGGGCACATGGCCGCCGATGGCGAATACGGTCAGCGCGCCCAGGTTCGTGGCAGTGTTGATGATCTTCGACAGCGCGGCAGATTCCACGAAGGACCTGCTTAGCAGCGCGGTGAATACGATGATGAGGAACGTGCCCGTGCCCGGCCCGAAGAAGCCGTCGTAAGCGGCGATAGCCCCCACTGCGAAGAGCGCGATGAGCCACCGACGGTGGCTCTGCGATGGGGCGCTTTGAGGTGTGCCGAAGCTGGGTTTGAGGGCGACATACGTGCCAACTGCCAGCAAGAGAATAATCACCAGAGGTCGCAGAACCTCGGAACTGAGTGCCGCTACCAGCAGCGCACCCGAGGCCGCGCAGACGAACGCCAGCGGGACTCCGTAGGCCACCAGGCGCCGATCTATCTTCTGGCGTACATCGGATGCGCGGAGCATACGCGCTGCGGCCGAAGAGGTGCCGAAAACCGCTGCTAACTTGTTCGCCGCCATTGCCGAGGCTTCGGGTGTCGCGGGCGCGACGATCAAAATGAGGGGGATGAGGACGAGGCCACCACCGCCGACGATGGCATCAATTAGCCCGGCGATGAAGGATCCCACTGCGAGGAGGGAAATTGCCTCGGCTGAGAGTTCAGCTAGCATCGTCAGATCTGATCGGGGGTGTTGACCAGCATGTGTGCGACCCGCTCCATGTGTTCCCACATGGCCGCGCGGTGTTCGTCGGGGAGCTGTTCCTTATCGATGGTGGCCATGGCGTTGCCCATGAGTTCCAGCCAGCGGTCGCGGGCGGCCGTATCGATGCGGAAGGGGGCGTGGCGCATCCGCAGGCGCGGGTGGCCGCGGCGAGCGTTGAATTCCGCAGGGCCGCCCCAGTACTGCACCAGGAACCAGCGCAGTCGATCCTCGGCGCCTTCGAAATCCTGTTCCGGGTACATCGGCGCGAGGATATCGTCGGTGCGGACCTGGCGATAGAACTCGTGCACGATGGCGCGGAAGGTCTCTTCGCCAACAGCGTCGTAGAAGCTAGAAGTCATGCCTCCAACCTTATCCGTTCTGCGATAACCGACGGGGCTAGTTGGGTGCAGCCACGCCCGTCGCAGGGGGCACAGTCCGACTCGCCGCATGGGCGTAGCCCCGGCGGCTACTTGTTAGCTGCGTCGAATGCGCGGGCGGCCTTGGCGCGCGCCACCCGGTCGCGGCCCTCGGAGAGCACGCGGCGCAGGCCACTCGGGGTGTCCTCCGCCTTCACCAGTTCGGCGATGGCGGAATCCGTTGCGTCGCTGTGATCCCAAGACGGGTAGATGCCCTCCAAGGTGCGCAGCGCCATCTCCGAGTTCAGGGACTTCCACCACTCCACGGCGTGGGCAACGTAGTCGGTGCTGAACTGCTGCAACAGGTCGGCGTGGCCGACGTGTACCAGGCCCGCGTTGCGGTGGCGCAGGCTCAGGTTGCTCTGCTGCGGGGCCTCCACGGTCAGGGCGCGCCAGACCTGCTGCTTGGTCTTCTCATCCGGCACGGAGGAGCGTGCCTGGAGCGCCAACGCCACACCGCTGGAAGACCTGTCCTGGGCCTCCTCGGCGGCAATGCGTGCCTCCACCTGCTCGGCGGTTTCGCCGGTGGCACGGGCCGCGGCGGTCAGCGCAATGATGATCGCCCAGCGCAGGTCCTGGTCCACGTTCAGACCCGGAATCACCTCGGCGCCAGCTTCACCCAGCAGCGCGCGAAGCACGTCCGCGGACTCCGCGGAGTGCACGCAGCCCACGTAGGCGCGGACAAACGCCAGCTGGGCCGGGCCTGCGGTCTCGCGCGCTGCAGCCAAAAACGCCTCGCGCAGCTGTGCCCAGCCCTCGTCCGCCCAGTCCGGGTCTGCGTAGTTCGCAGCCGCCGCGCGAGCCTGAGCCAGAATCTGCTCCAGCACCGCCAGCTCGGTTTCCTCAGCCGCGCCACCGGCAACCAGGCCAATGAAATCGCGCGCCCGCATCTGCGCGTTGCGCGTCATCTGCCATGCCGCGGACCACACAAGGGCACGCGCCATCGGGTCCGTAATGCGCACGATGCTCGGCTTGCCGGTTCCAGCGCCGTCGCTATTACCGCCGCCGATCGCAGTTGCCAGGGAGCCCTCATCCAGCGCCATGTTGCCGTAAGCAAGGTCATCGTCATTGACCAGAACCAGGTCGCCAGCGGGCACGCCCACCAGTTCTGGAACCTCGGTTCGCGCGCCGGAAATATCCAGCTCCACGCGCTTGGTGCGCTTCAGCACATCTCCGTCAAAGCTGTACACGCCCACGGCAATGCGGTGGGTGCGGGTCTCGCTCGCGCCGGGCTGCGCGCCGGACTGTTCCACGGCAAAGGAGCTGTAGGCTCCGTCGGCTACCTCAAAGACCGGCGTCAAGGTGTTGATGCCCGTCGTGCGCAGCCACTGGTCCGACCAGTCGGAAAGGTCGCGGCCTGAAGCCTTCTCCAGCGCCCCCAGCAGGTCTGCAAATGTCGCGTTATCCCAGGCGTGCGCCGCGAAGTGCGCGCGGATGCCCGCGAAGAACTCTTCCAACCCGACGTAGGACGCCAGCTGCTTCAACACGCTCGCGCCCTTGGCGTAGGTGATGCCGTCGAAGTTGGCCTCCACCGTCTCGATGTCGCCCGCGTCGGAGAACACCGGGTGGGTGGAAGACAGCTGATCCTGCGCATACGCCCACGCCTTCTCCTTGCTGTTGAAGGTCACCCACGCAGTGTCGTACTTCGTCGCCCCTGCTTGGCTCATGGCCGCCGACCAGGTGGCGAAGGATTCGTTCAGCCAAAGGTCGTCCCACCACTTCATCGTCACCAGGTCGCCGAACCACATGTGTGCCAGCTCGTGCAGGATCGTATCCGCACGGCGTTCGTACTGGTAGTGGCTGGCTGCGGAACGGAAGATGTACTCGTCGCGGATCGTCACCGCACCCGCGTTCTCCATGGCACCCATGTTGTATTCCGGGCAGAAGATCTGGTCGTACTTGTAGAACGGGTAGCCGATGCCGAACTTATCCGCGTAGTAGTCGAAGCCCTGCTTGGTCACCTCAAACAGCTCGTCGGCATCCAGGTATTCCGCCAGCGACTGGCGGCAGTACAGTGCCAGCGGAACGCGCATTTCCCCGCTGGTCTGCAGGTTCTTATCCTTTGCCGCCGCGGACTCGGGGTGCTCGGTGATCGTGCCACGCCACTCGTCGCGCACCACGTGCCACGGGCCTACGCAAAACGCAATGAGGTAGGTCGATAGCAGGTAATCCACGGTCGCACTGTGCTTTTTCTTATTGACGCCCTCAGCCTCCGCCACGGAAACCTCGTTATTCGTCACCACGGTCCACTCGGCTGGCGTGGTGAGCTCAACGTCATAGGTCGCCTTGATGTCCGGCTGGTCGAAGCAGGCGAAGACCCGCTTGGCGTCCGCAGTCTCGAACTGGGTGTACATGTAGGCCTGGTCGTCGCTGGGGTCGAAGAAGCGGTGCAGGCCCTGGCCCGTGGTGGAGTACGGAATTTCGGCCTCCACCAGCAGCTCGTGCTGGCCACTAGACAAGCCTTCGAGCGGAATGCCCGTGGTGGCGTCATAAGTAAAGTCCCCAAGTGCCGCGCCATCGAGCTCCACCCGCGACAGTGAGTCCGCACGCAGGTCCAGGAAGGTCGACCCGGCGCCGGAGGTGAAGGCAATGCGAGTCAGCGAGCGGAAGTGCTTATTCTCGGGCTTCTCGCCGCCGGAAAGATCCAGCTGGATGGTGTAGTGAACATCGCTGATGAGGTTGGCGCGATGCTCAGCCTCGGTACGGGTTAGGTTGATGGAAGTCATGCCGACCACCCTAGTAGGCACGCCGGACAGGGTGCCCGCGCCATGGCTAGAGTGGGGGACATGACCGATACAAAGAACCAGACCGTAACCATGTTCTTCGACGCCATCTGCCCCTTCGCCTGGGTTACCAGCCGCTGGCTGATGGAGGTCCAGGAGGTCCGCGACGTGGAGGTGAAGTTCCAGCCGATGAGCCTCTCCGTGCTGAATGAGGGGCGCGACCTGGACCCCGCCTACCGCGAGAAGATGGATGCAGCCTGGGCACCGGCGCGCGTGGCCACCGCGATTTGGCAGCAGCACCCGGAGAAGCTCTCCGCCTGGTACACCGCCATCGGCACCAAGATCCACAACGAGGAGCGCGCGGATGTAACCGACCCGCACGGCTACGACGAGCTGATCGCCGAGGCACTGGAAGAGGCCGAGCTGCCTGCCGAACTGGCACAGGTTGGCCACCTGGCTGCCGACGATGAAGGCTCTGTCGACGCGCCGCTGCGCGCATCCCAGGACAAGGCGATTGAGTTGGTGGGCGACGAGGTAGGCACCCCGGTAGTACAGCTGGGCGACGTGGCCTTCTTCGGGCCGGTCATCACCCGCATCCCGCGTGGGGAAGAGGCCGGCAAGATGTTCGATGCCTCCGTGACCTTGGCGGCGAACCCGCACTTCTTTGAGCTGAAGCGTTCCCGCACCGAATCGCCGGTGGCTGAGTAAGACATCCACGGTAAGACATCCACGGAGTAGCGCCCGCGAGCAGCCGGCAACCGGCTAGACTGGCAGCATGCGTATTTACCTAGGTGCAGATCATGCCGGTTTCGAGATGAAGAACGTGATCAAGGATCACTTGACCTCCAAGGGCTTCGAGGTTGTGGACTGTGGCGCCCACACCTACGACGCGAACGACGATTACCCGGCCTTCTGCATTGCAGCGGCCAAGTCCGTGGTGGAGGACGAGGGCTCGCTGGGCATCGTGCTTGGCGGTTCCGGCAACGGCGAGCAGATTGCCGCCAACAAGGTTCCAGGCGCGCGCTGTGCGCTGGCGTGGTCCGTGGAGACCGCCAAGCTGGCCCGTGAACACAACAACGCCCAGCTAATCGGGCTGGGCGGTCGTATGCACTCCGAGGAGGAGGCATTGGCGATTGTCGATGCTTTCGTCACTCAGCCATGGTCCGAGGCAGAGCGCCACCAGCGCCGCATCGACATCCTGGCTGAGTACGAGCGCACGGGCGAGGCCCCTGCGCTGCCGGAGAACTAAATAACTACTTCTCCGCGAGGTCTACTCGCGAGATTTACTTCTGCGCGGTGGTGTCCGACGAGTTCGGAGCGCCATCGCGTTTTTGCTGCCATTCCTTGACCACGTTGGAATCCCACAAGGTCAGCCCGTTGTACTTGGCCACTGGCCGGGGTGCGCGACCGCGGCCTGCGTAGCTCGTGAAGGTGCCACGAGCCGTGCCGGAGTACTCAGCGCACTGTGATGCGGTCCAGAGCTCCGTGCCGGTATTTTTGTCGACGATAATTGGTTCCATAGAACTAGTAATGTACAGCCCATAGGTAACCTGTACAATTGGAATCGCGCATTTGCTACACCTGCATACCCCCGCAACTATGCAGGTTGTGGGCTGTTTTTGCCCGTCGTGTCGGGGCGATTTTGCTGGATAGTGGGGTGTATGGTGTAACATCGCACAACGTAACGGAAGCTAGCTTCCTGTGGGAATGTCGTATAGTGGCTAATACCTCAGCCTTCCAAGCTGAAGACGCGGGTTCGATTCCCGTCATTCCCTCCAATCTTTTAAGGCAGTTCCCCCGAGTGCAGGTGTGCACGATGACGGGGGAGCTGCCGTTTTGTATTTCCCGGTAGCTTGCCAGTAAAGTAGCGGACGCAACGTTCCTTCGGGGGCATGCATAGATCGGGATATGGCGCAGTTTGGTAGCGCACTCGCTTTGGGAGCGAGGGGTCGCAGGTTCAAATCCTGTTATCCCGACATTTTTTATTCTTATTCTTTTTCTTTGTGACGCCACCCTGCGGTTCACCGGTTTGAAAAGGTGAAACGGGGTTTTGCGGACTGGATCGGTGGGGGCTCAAGCGATCCGTCTCGTGGCGAGGGAGGGGCGAAAAAGACACCCCAGCGTGATGTGCTTGACGGTGGTTCTATAAAATTGAGCACCGACCGTAAAAGCGCTGCGAGATGAACGAGAGACCGCGGTGCCAAAGAAGCTATTAATACACAGGAGTGTGCATTCGTGAAGAGCTCTGTAGAAAAGCTGAGCGCCACCCGCACCAAGCTGACGATTGAGGTTCCATTCGAGGAGCTTAAGCCAGAGTTCGACAAGGCCTACGCAACCCTCGCGCAGCAGGTGAACATGCCGGGCTTCCGCAAGGGCAAGGTTCCGGCGAAGATTCTGGAAGCTCGCTTGGGCCGTGGCGTTGTCCTGGATCAGGTAATCAACGAGATGCTGCCTTCTCGCTACAGCCAGGCTGTCGAAGAGAACGACGTGAAGGCTCTGGGGCAGCCGGAGATCGAGATCTCCGAGCTGGAGGACGGCAAGCACGTTACCTTCACTGCCGAGGTCGACGTTCGCCCGGAGATCGAGGTACCGGACTTCTCCGCAATCTCCGTTGAGGTTGCGCCGCTGAAGGCTGACGATGAGGCTATCGACGCGGAGCTGAAGAACCTGCAGGCTCGCTTCGGTACCTTGAAGCCGGCTGACCGTGCGGTGAAGAAGGGCGACTTCGTCTCCATCGACCTGTCCGCCACCATCGACGGCGAGACCGTTGACGAGGCCACCACCGAAGGCCTGTCCCACGAGGTGGGCAACGATTCCCTGATCGAGGGTCTGGATGACGCGCTGATCGGCATGAAGGAGGGCGAGGAGTCCACCTTCACCTCCAAGCTGGTTGCTGGCGAGCACGCTGACGAAGAGGCTGAGGTGACCGTCAAGCTCGGTTCCGTCAAGGAACGCGAACTGCCGGAGCTGGACGACGACTTCGCACAGCTGGCCAGCGAGTTCGACACTCTGGACGAACTGAAGGAGTCCCTGAAGGGCCAGGTCGAGCAGCAGCTGAAGAACACCCAGGCTGGCGAGATTCGCGACAAGGTTCTGGCCGAGGCTCTGGAGCAGACTGAATTCGAGCTGCCGGAGGGCGTTGTCAAGGAGCAGGTCGACGCACAAATCCAGCAGATCATCCAGCAGTTCGGTGGCGACGAGAAGGTCTTCGAGTCCATGCTGGCTGCCCAGGATATGACTCGCGAGAAGTTTGAAGAGGATGCACGCAGCTCCGCTGAGGATTCCGTGCGCACCCAGCTGTTCCTGGATGCCGTTGCGGACAAGGAGCAGCCGGAGGTTTCCCAGGAAGAGCTGATGGACCACATCGCCTTCACTGCAAACCAGTACGGCATGGATCCGAACCAGTTCATCATGCAGCTGCAGCAGGCCGGCCAGCTGGGCAGCCTGTTCGCTGACGTCCGTCGCGGTAAGGCTCTGGCGCTGAACATCGCCCGTACTTCCGTGAAGGACACCGACGGTGCGGATGTTGATCCGAAGGAGTACTTCGGCGACGTTGAGGCTGAGGACAAGGCTGACAAGGCTGAGGAGAAGCCGAAGAAGGCTCCAGCCAAGAAGTCCACCGCCAAGAAGTCCACCGCTAAGAAGAGCACGGCCAAGAAGTCGACTGCGAAGAAGTCCACCGCTAAGAAGTCGACTGCTAAGAAGTCCACGGCCAAGAAGAGCACGGCTAAGAAGGCTACGAAGTCTACGGCCAAGAAGTCCACTGCAAAGAAGACCACAAAGAAGGCAGCGGAGAAGAAGGAAGACTAAGAGCTCTGAGAGTTCTTCTTCACCGCCGGGATCTCCATGCGAGGTTCCGGCGGTTTTCTTTTTGCCCCCGCCTTTCCCGTTACTCGCTCCGGTGCGCAGCCACATCGTGCGCTGACAGCGAACAACCCCACCGGAAGGCGCGCTTTGTTGACGGGTGTGACTAGGCTGGGGCGCATACAAAAGAGAATTTTCGTAAAACTTTCGGCAAGGAGCGAAGTTGAGTTCGGAAACCCCAAACCATAGAGACTCAGTCTACGAGCGCCTGCTGCGCGAGCGAATCATCTTCCTGGGCAGCCAGGTTGACGACGAGATCGCCAACGAGCTGTGCGCCCAGATTCTGCTGCTGTCCGCAGAGGATCCGACGCGCGACATCAGCCTGTACATCAACTCTCCCGGTGGCTCCGTCACCGCAGGTATGGCGATCTACGACACGATGAAGTACGCGCCCTGCGACATCGCTACCTACGGCATGGGTCTGGCTGCATCCATGGGCCAGTTCCTGCTTTCCGCAGGCACGAAGGGCAAGCGTTACGCTCTGCCGCACGCTCGCATCATGATGCACCAGCCGTCCGCTGGTGTGGGTGGTACTGCAGCTGACATCGCCATTCAGGCAGAGCAGTTCGCCTACACCAAGCGGGAGATGGCGGAGCTGATCGCGGAGTTCACCGGCCAAACCGTTGAGCAGATCACCAAGGACTCCGACCGCGACCGTTGGTTTACTGCTGAGCAGGCCAAGGAATACGGTTTCGTCGACCACGTCATCACCTCTGCGAAGGAGAGCTAATACATGTCAGAGATGCAGATGCCAGAAATGCGATACATTCTGCCGTCGTTCGTGGAGCACTCCAGCTACGGCGCGAAGGAATCCAACCCGTACAACAAGCTGTTCGAGGAGCGAATCATCTTCCTGGGTACCCAGGTGGACGACGCCTCAGCCAACGACATCATGGCGCAGCTGCTGGTGCTTGAGGGGTTGGATCCGGACCGGGACATCACGATGTACATCAACTCTCCCGGCGGTTCCTTCACTAGCCTGATGGCGATCTACGACACGATGCAGTACGTCCGCCCGGACGTGCAGACCGTCTGCCTCGGCCAAGCCGCCAGCGCAGCGGCTGTGCTGTTGGCCGCCGGTACCCCGGGTAAGCGCGCTGCGCTGCCAAACGCCCGCGTGCTGATCCACCAGCCCGCTACCGGTGGTGTGCAGGGGCAGGTTTCCGACCTGGAGATCCAGGCGAAGGAGATCGAGCGCATGCGCAAGCTGATGGAGGAGACCTTGGCGCGTCACACCGGCAAGTCCGCCGAGCAGGTGCGCATCGACACTGACCGTGACAAGATCCTGACGGCCGAGGAGGCCAAGGAATACGGCATCGTCGACCAGGTCTTCGACTACCGCAAGCTGTCGGCGCAGAAGTAGCGCCCGGCAAACCCTAGCGACCCGCGGGGCTTTCAGCTTCGCGGGGATTCCGGCGTGGCGCGGTAGAATTGAAGGCCTATAAGGGTGCTAATCTAGCTGTCCCGCAAGTTACCCGATCTAAGAAAGCCTGATTTCCCGCATGCCTGAAAGCGCAGAGCTCCTGAAGTGCTCCTTCTGTGGAAAGAGCCAGAAGCAGGTCCGCAAACTGATAGCCGGCCCCGGTGTTTACATTTGCGACGAATGCATCGAGCTTTGTAACGAGATCATCGAAGAGGAGCTGCTCGCCGTTGATCCGGCTGAGAGCTCGGCGAAGCTGCCGAAGCCCGCAGCCATCGCTGAGTTCCTGGATAGCTACGTGATCGGCCAAGACGAGGCCAAACGCACCCTGGCCGTTGCCGTGTACAACCACTACAAGCGCATCCAGGTCGAGGAGTCGAACGCCACCGCCCGCCGCTCCGACGACGAGGTGGAGCTGGCGAAATCCAACATCCTGATGCTGGGACCGACCGGCTCGGGAAAGACCTATCTGGCGCAGTCGCTCGCCCGGATGCTCGATGTGCCCTTCGCCATTGCTGACGCCACCAGTTTGACCGAAGCCGGCTACGTCGGTGAAGACGTAGAGAATATCTTGCTGAAGCTTCTCCAGGCCGCCGACTTTGACGTTGCGAAGGCTCAGCGTGGCATCATCTACGTCGACGAAGTGGACAAGATCTCCCGCAAGTCGGAGAACCCGTCCATCACCCGCGACGTGTCCGGCGAGGGCGTGCAGCAGGCTCTGCTGAAGATTCTGGAAGGCACCGTTGCCGCCGTTCCACCGCAGGGTGGCCGTAAGCACCCGAACCAGGAGTTCATCCAGTTCGATACGAAGAACGTGCTGTTCATCGTGGCGGGTGCGTTCTCCGGGTTGGAGAAGGTCATTTCCGAGCGTCGCGGTAAGAAGGGCTTGGGCTTCGGTGCGGAGATCAGCGCGAAGTCCGAAGAGGATCCGAACCCATTCCAGTTCGTGGAGCCGGAGGATTTGGTGAAGTTCGGCCTAATTCCAGAGCTGATCGGCCGCCTGCCGGTGCTGACCCACGTCGGTCACCTAGACGAGGATGCTCTCGTGCGTGTGCTGACCGAGCCGAAGAACTCCCTGGTGCGCCAGTACCAGCGCCTGTTCGACATGGACGGTGTGCGCCTGACCTTCGAAGACGAGGCGCTGCGGGAGATCGCCCAGAAGGCGCTGGCGCGCGAGACTGGCGCCCGCGGCCTGCGGTCCATCATGGAAACCCTGCTGCTTCCGACCATGTTCTCTATCCCGGAAGATGAGGAAACCGGCGAAGTCATTATCACCGGCGCATGTGCGCGGGGTGAGGCGGAACCGACTTTGCTGACCCACGAAGAGGTCGCCAAGCGGGATAAGAAGAGCGCCTAGTCTTGATATAGGTCCGATGGCGCCGAGGGGGCGTCATCAACCTCTTCATCCTCGTGCCGTGCGTGGTGGTAGAGCGACGCGGCGACCGAGGAACCAATCACCGAAGAATGCGAAGCGTGGGTGTAGGACGCGCCCTGGTCGGTGGGCATCGTGGTGGTAAGGAACGCGATGACCGCATCGCACGTTAGATTGCGCAGGCCATCCTCGTTATCAGGGGCGGTTGGATCCATGCCGTACAGGGAGTGAAACGTCGGGCCCTGGGTGACGGCGAATGAACACAGTGCAGTGATGAGTGCATAGGTATCCTCCGCGGACACGCCGTTGCGGAAGGATCCAATATCGTGGCCACGCATCAGCACGCGATCCAGGTGCAGAACCACTGGGGAGTCCTCTAAAACGCCTATGCGGTGGACAAGCTCTGGATCCCCCAGCAGATTCTCCGCAACAATCAGGCGCACCGCGTCCGGGTGCGTAGCAAAGCGCGTGTAAGTGGCAGCCACGAACTTGCGCATCTCGCGGACCGGGGAACTATCCATCTCCGGGTTGTCATAACCATTCAGCGGCACGGGCCAGATGGAGGAGTGGGCATAACGCAGCGCCTCCTCGTACAGGCGAGCCGGGGAGTCCAACAATTCGCAGTTCTGAGGCAGACGTGCGGCCTGGGCGATGGCGACCAGGTGTTCAGGAGTAAATGCGGCACCGACCCGGATCGCGATGGTCACGGCGGTGTTCATGGCCTGGATATACTGCTGCTCTCCGAGGCCATACCAGGCCGCAGAGGCGGGAAGGTGGGGCTTATTCTGCACCAATTCAGTTTATCTATGAAGAGGCTGAACCTGCAGCAATGTGCAGCTAATTCAGGCGCGTGCGGGGGTGGTTTGAAGTGCGAGTGCAGTGAGAGTGCAGGGTGTCGGGCAGGTCATTACAGTAGGAAGAGGATCTAAGAAAACTCTCACAAACGCATTGCTTAAAGGAGCCCCGCGTGACCACAAACAACCAGAACGCCGTTACCGTCACCGTCACGGGTGCAGGCGGCCAGATCGGCTACTCCCTGCTGTTCCGCATCGCCAAGGGAGAGGTCTTCGGCGACCGCGTAGTGAACCTGCGTCTGCTGGAGACCGAGCAAGGCGTGCAAGCAGCACGCGGTGTGGCCCTGGAACTGGCCGACTGCGCCTTCCCTCTGCTGGGGGAGGTTAGCATCACCACCGAGCTCAGCGAGGGGTTCAAGGATGCCAACGCAGTCTTCCTGGTGGGCGCTAAGCCTCGCCAGAAGGGCGAGGAGCGTGCCGATCTGCTGGCCGCCAACGGCAAGATTTTCGGCCCGCAGGGAAAGGCAATTGCAGAGCACGCCGCCGATGATGTCCGCGTGATCGTCGTCGGCAACCCGGCCAACACCAACGCCGCAATCGTTGCTGCTCACGCCGAAGGCCTCGACCCGCGTCGAGTGACCGCGCTTACTCGCCTGGACCACAACCGTGGCTTGGCGCAGGTGGCAGACAAACTGGGCGTGGCTGTTCGCGGCCTGAAGAACATGACCGTCTGGGGCAACCACTCTGCTTCCCAGTTCCCGGACATTGCAGAGCTGACGCTGAATGGTGAAAAGGTCGCCGATAAGCTGGACTCGGCGTGGGTGAACGACGAGTTCATCCCGCGCGTAGCCAAGCGTGGCGCGGAGATCATCGAGGTCCGCGGGCGCTCCTCGGCAGCCTCCGCAGCAAGCGCCGCGCTGGATCACATGCGCGACTGGGTTAACGGCACCGCTGAGGGCGACTGGGTTTCCGTCGCGCTGCCTTCCGATGGCTCCTATGGCATCCCCGAGGGTCTGGTGTTCTCCTTCCCGTGCCGCTCCGTTGACGGCGAGTGGGAGATCGTGCAGGGCCTCGAGATCAGCCCGGCGCAGCAGGAGCGCATCGACGCAAACATCAAGGAGCTGCAGGAGGAAAAGGCCGCCGTGGTGGAAGCCGGCCTGCTGTAGCTTGCTGTAGCTTTGTATAGCTTTTTGGGCCAAAACTTTTTTCTGCATATCGCCACCCTGCCGTTCGGTTGGGTGGTTTTATGTTTGCATGACAAATCCCACTGAACCCACTGGACCCACTGATCCCACTCATTCCACGGACACCACAGCCCCGATCCACTCCCAACCACCCCAGCACTCGCTTTTTAGCCAGCTCAGCGCCCGCGCCGGGTGGTTGCTGCCCGCGATTCCCGAGCCAGTTCTGCGGATCTTTGGCTCCCGCACTAACTCCGACGGTGATCGACTGGATCCCGACGTGCGTGCCTCCAACCTGGTCACCGACCTTATGCACCCGGCGGACTATTCCCAGCAGCCTGTCGAGGAAACTCGTGCGGTAGTAGAAGACGCTGCGTACATGGCCGGTGGACACGTAACTCAGGTCGGCTCTGTGGTGGAGCAGCAGATCCGGGGCGTGCGCGTGCGCCACTATCGACCCACCGGTGCGGCCTCGCCGGATGAAGATCTTCCCACTCTGGTGTACTTCCACGGCGGTGGCTGGGTGGTCGGCTCCCTCGACTCGCACGATTCCACCTGTCGTTGGCTGTGCGAGGCCGCCCGCGTGGCCGTGCTCTCCGTGGACTACCGCCTGGCCCCAGAGCACCCTTTCCCCGCCGCGCCTGACGACTGCTGTGAAGTTGTTGATGCGGCGATGGCCGGCGAAGTTAAGGGCGTCAATAAGAATAGGGTGGCCGTCGGCGGCGATTCCGCGGGAGGCAACCTGGCCGCCGTGGTGTGCCTGCGCCGTAAGCGCGAAGGTCGGGAACAGCCACGCGCGCAACTGCTGTTCGTGCCGGTTACGGATCTTTCCAGGCTGGATACGCCCAGCCACAAGGAGTTCTCCAAGGGGTACTTCCTGACTCAGGCGCACATGCAGTGGTACCGCGACCAGTACCTCACCAACGACGTGCAGCGGCTGGACCCGGACGTTTCGCCTCTGCTCGCCGAGGACGTCAGCGGGGTGGCTCCGGCCTACGTCGCCGTCGCTGGTTTCGATCCGCTGCGCGACGAGGGCGTGGCTTATGCCGAGAAGCTACGGGAGGCAGGTGTTCCCGTTTCTTTCCGACGCCACCCCGGTTTGATCCACCCCTTCGTGAATTCTTCGGGTGTCTGGCGCAATTCCGCGCGGGCGTTGGACGAGGCTGCGGGTGTGCTGCGGGCGGCGCTTGAGATGTAAATGCGCAGTGGGTGAGTGGGCTGCAGGCGGGTTATAGGCGGGGTGTATGCCCTGTCCGGGCCGTCTACTAGACTTGGCAGACGTGAGTGACTCCAGTTCTAAGGCAAATGGCTCTAACCCAATTGGTGCCGACCGCTCGGCACAGCTACCCGCGGCATGGGATCCCGCCGCAGTAGAGGAAAACCTCTACCAGGGGTGGGTCGATTCCGGCTACTTTAAGGCCGATCCTTCCAGCGACAAGCCGCCCTTCAGTATTGTGTTGCCCCCGCCGAACGTGACCGGTCAGCTGCACATGGGCCACGCGCTGGACCACACGCTGATGGACGCGATGGCCCGCCGCAAGCGCATGCAAGGCTTCGAGGTCCTGTGGCTGCCCGGCTCTGACCACGCGGGCATCGCCACGCAGACGAAGGTCGAGGCCAACCTGAAGGAGACCGAAGGTAAGGACCGCTTCGACTACGGCCGCGATGCGTTCGTGGGGAAGGTCTGGGAGTGGAAGGACCAATACGGTGGCGTGATCCAGCGCCAGATGCGCGCCATCGGTGATTCCGTGGATTGGTCGCGCGAGCGCTTTACCCTGGACGATGGCCTGTCCCGCGCCGTACAGACCATGTTCAAGGAGCTTTTTGACGCCGGCCTGATCTACCGTGCGAATCGCATGGTGAACTGGTCCCCGGTGCTGCAGACTGCAATCTCCGACATCGAGGTTGTGTACTCCGACGACGAGGGCGAGCTGGTGAGCATCCGCTATGGCTCCCTGGACGATTCCGAGCCGCATGTGGTCGTGGCGACCACGCGCGTGGAGACGATGCTGGGCGACGTGGCCGTTGCCGTGCACCCGGAAGATGAGCGCTACACGGACCTGGTGGGCAAGAGCCTGCCGCACCCGTTCCTGCCAGACCGGCAGATGATTGTGGTGGCCGACGACTACGTGGACCCGGAGTTCGGCACCGGTGCCGTGAAGATCACGCCGGCGCACGACCCGAACGACTTTGCGATGGGGCAGCGCCACGACCTGCCGATGCCGGTGATCATGGACGAGACCGGCCACATTGCGAACACCGGCACGGAGTTCGACGGCATGGAGCGCTACGAGGCACGCGAGAAGATCCGCTTGGCGCTGGAGGAGCAGGGGCGCATCGTGGCCCGAAAGTTCCCCTACGTGCACAGCGTGGGCCACTCCGAGCGTTCCAAGGAAGCCGTGGAGCCACGTCTGTCCGAGCAGTGGTTCGTCAAGGTGGAAGAGCTGGCGAAGATGTCCGGCGATGCCATCCGCTCCGGCGACTCGGTGATCCACCCGTCCTCCCAGGAACCGCGCTGGTTCGACTGGGTGGACGACATGCACGACTGGTGCATTTCCCGTCAGCTCTGGTGGGGCCACCGCATTCCGATCTGGTACGGCCCGAACGGCGAGATCGTGTGCTGCGGACCGGACGATGAAGCCCCGACGGGCGAGGGGTGGTACCAGGACGAGGACGTGCTGGACACCTGGTTTAGCTCCGCCCTGTGGCCGTTCTCCACGATGGGCTGGCCGGAGAAGACTCCGGAATTGGAGAAGTTCTACCCAACAAGTGTGCTGGTGACGGGCTACGACATCCTGTTCTTCTGGGTGGCCCGAATGATGATGTTCGCCACCTTCGCCTCCAAGCACACCCCTGAGATTTTGGGTACGGGCAAGGACGGCCGCCCGCAGATCCCGTTCAAGGACATCTTCCTGCACGGCCTGGTGCGCGACGAGCACGGCCGCAAGATGTCGAAGTCCCTGGGCAACGGCATCGACCCGATGGACTGGGTGCGTGATTACGGTGCGGATGCGCTTCGCTTCACCCTTGCGCGTGGTGCCAACCCGGGCTCCGACCTGCCGGTGGGCGAGGATGCCGCACAGTCCTCCCGTAATTTCGCCACCAAGCTGTACAACGCCACCAAGTTTGCCCTGATGAACGGCGCGCGCGTGGGCGAGCTGCCCGCCCGCGAGACCCTGACGGATGCCGACCGCTGGATTTTGGACCGCCTGGAAGAAGTCCGTCAGCTGGTGGACGATGCGCTGGATCGCTACGAGTTCTCCTTGGCGAACGAAAACCTGTACCGCTTCGCCTGGGGTGAGTTCTGCGACTGGTACCTGGAGATCGCCAAGGTACAGATCCCGCGCGACTGGGACAGTGCCACGGAAGAACAGGTCCAGCGGGGCATTCGTACCCAAATCGTGCTGGGCCGCGTGCTGGACTCCGTGCTGCGCCTACTGCACCCCGCCATGCCCTTCGTGACCGAGACGCTGTGGAAGGCGCTGACCGATGGGGAAGAGGGCTACTCCGAATCCCTCGTCACCGCCGACTGGCCGACCGCCGAGCTCACCAACGATGGAGCGGAAACCGACGCCGACGCGGTACGCCGCATGGCGGACGTGGACAAGCTGGTCACCGAGCTGCGCCGCTTCCGTAGTGACCAGGGCGTGAAGCCCTCCCAGAAGGTGCCCGCCAAGCTGGACTTCGCCGCCGCTGACCTGGCCAACTTCGAGGAAGCCGTGCGCTCCCTGGTGCGCCTGGAAACCCCGGAGGAAGACTTCGCGGAGACCGCATCCATCGAGGTGCGCCTGTCCCAGGCAACCATCGCCGTGCAGCTGGATACCTCCGGCACCGTCGACGTTGCGGCGGAACGCAAGCGCCTGGAGAAGGACCTCGCGGCAGCTCAGAAGGAGCTGGACAACGCAGCGAAGAAGCTGGGCAACGAAAACTTCCTGGCCAAGGCGCCGGAGAAGGTCGTCGAAGGAATCCGCGAGCGCCAGCGCGTCGCGCAGGAGGAGTTCGAGCGTATCACTGCCCGCCTGGAAGGCCTGCCAAAGGCATGAGCGACGACAAGGTCGGGGATAGCTACCCGGAAGAGGTCACGCTCGACGATGCAGGCCTAGCCCTGCCTATCGACGGTGTGGGTGCGGATGAGGCCGAGGTGGCGTCAGTTAAAGAACGCCCCATTACGCCCGACGACCTGGCTGCACTGGCCGAGGTGGACGCAGAGCTGAATCAGCGCTGGCCGGAGACGAAGATCGACCCGACGCTCGAGCGCGTCGAGATGCTGATGGACCTGCTCGGCCATCCGGAGCGTGCATTCCCGGTGATTCACGTGGCGGGGACGAACGGCAAGACTTCCGTGGTGCGGATGATCGAATCGCTGATGCGTGCGTTCCACCGTCGCACCGGGCGGACTACCAGCCCGCACCTGCAGATCGTTACCGAACGCATCGCCATCGATGGCAAGCCGCTGCACCCGCGCGACTACGTGGACACCTGGCGCGACATCCAGCCGATGGTGGAGATGGTGGACGCGAAGAGTCAGGCCGAAGGCGGCCCACAGATGAGCAAGTTCGAGGTGCTGGTGGCCATGGCTTACGCGGCCTTTGCCGATGCGCCGGTAGACGTTGCCGTGGTGGAGACCGGCATGGGCGGACGCTGGGATGCGACGAACGTGGTGAACTCTGACGTTGCCGTGATTACCCCGATCGGGCTGGATCACACGGACTACCTGGGCGACACGCTAGAGGAAATCGCGGGCGAGAAGGCGGGAATCATCAAGGCCCGCTGGGATGCCGACGATCTGCTCACCCCGCCGGACAACGTGACCATCGTCGCTGAGCAGGAGCCAGAGGCCATGCGAGTGCTGCTGGAAGAGGCTGTGGCGAAGGATTCCGCCGTAGCCCGCGCGGGCAGCGAGTTCGGTGTGGTTTCCAGCCAGATCGCCGTCGGCGGGCAGACCGTGACCATCCGCGGGCTGGCTGGCGAGTACACGGACATCTTCCTTCCGCTCTCCGGCGAGCACCAGGCGCGCAACGCTGCCGTGGCTCTGGCGGCTGTGGAGGCGTTCTTCGGCGCCGGAGCTGAGCGCCAGCTGGACGTGGATACGGTGCGGGAAGGCTTTGCCTCCGTTGCCTCGCCCGGCCGCCTGGAGCGCGTGCGCTCCACCCCGAGCGTGTTTATCGACGCCTCGCACAACCCCCACGGGGCGAAAGCCCTGGCAGCGGCCATCGACCGCGACTTTGAGTTCCGCCGACTGGTCGGCGTGGTCGGCGTGCTGGGGGACAAGGACGCCCGCGGTATCCTGGCCGCCCTGGAGCCCGTGATGGACGAGGTCGTGGTCACGGAGGTTAACTCCCCGCGCGCCCTGCCTGTGGACGTGTTGGCCGAGTACGCGCAGGATGCCTTCGGCGAAGAGCGCGTACACGTGGCTGTGAACCTGCCCGGTGCTGTGGAGGTTGCCACCCAGCTGGCAGAGGACGATGAGGACGGCGTGCTGTCCGGCGCTGGTGTGCTGATCACCGGCTCGGTCGTGACAGCTGGGGAGGCTCGCACGCTGTTCGGCAAGGAACCTGCCTAGGCAGTCAACACAGGCGACCAGAACAGGCGCCGGCGGAGACAAGATGTTAAGAACTGGAAGATCTACCAAGGAGCTGCAGAATCGTGGCACAGAACCCGCATAACCGCATTAGGGCAGGGGAGGGCAGTGGGCACAGTGGGCACAGTGGGCAGAGCGAATACGGCCCGCTGGGTCCCGGCCAGGCCCCGGCAAACGATCCGCTGAAGGGGCTGCGCGGCGTGATGGCTGGCACGCACATTATGGAAGCCATCGTGATCCTGCTGGTGCTGACCGTCATCACCCGGGTGGATGGTGGTGCATCTGCCACGACCTTCAACATGGTTTACGTGATCGGCCTGGGCGCCGCGATGATCGTCGCCGCCTTCCTGCAGAAGGTCAGGTGGGCCGACTGGCTGAACATTGCCCTGCAGGTGTTGGCTGTTGCTGGCTTCATTGTGCACCCGGCGATGGGTGCGATGGGCGTAATCTTTGCGCTGTGCTGGTGGTACATCTACCACCTGCGCTCCAACCTGATGCGCCGCATGGCGCGTGGTCTGCTACCTTCCCAGCACCTCGACGAGGAAGGCAACGTGCGGCGCCCAGCTACCCCCGCTGACTAGACCCCGGGACGCCACATTTGCACCACCTTTAACATCGGTCACATTCACCTGGGGATACCCTTAAAGAGGGGTAAGCCTCCCTCTACCCCCGAATGTGGTTTATTATTCGATGCATGACGTTAACGCGCCGTGCATTTTTCCGCTCTTCCACTGCCTTGGGAGCCGCTGTTGGTGGCTCCCTTCTCTTCGCCAACCGCAACAATATGGGGGTCTTCTCCTCCGCCGACAATGCACTTCCCGGTGCAGATCCCGCCGGAGCCGCCGGCGCCCCGACCCTTGCGGAGCCAGAGGGTTTCACCGGGACGGGAATCGGCGTCAACCAAAAGGGCGAACTGCCCGGAGGTACCGGGTACCTCACGATCACCTTTGCTCCCGCAGCGACCGAGGCCACGCAGGCGACCCTGCGCTTCGAGTTCTCGGACGGGCGCACAGAGGACCGGGTGGTTCTGCCCGAGGCGCACGACCGCGAGGGCGATGATTCCGCACTGAAATCCGAGCCTGTAGAGCTGCCGGATGGTGCCACGGCTGTCTGGCTTCCCGGTGAGGTTAACGACCCGGCTACCCGCCTGTTCCTTCACATCGTGGAGGCCCCACAGGGGCAGGAAGAGCAGATTTTCGGGGCGGGCATTGCACCCTACGCGGCGCCCATGGGTCTACCCTCCAACCCGGCTGAACTGCAAAGCAGCCTGGAGACCGGAGCGGCGGGCCTAGCTGGCTCGCTAGCGCTGGCGGGCACTATTGCTGGGATCCTACAGTCCAGCGGTCTGGCCAATCCGGGTGTGCCGGCTCCGGGTGGCGGTAATGGCATCGGTGGGGCGAACGTGATCAACGGCCTGCGCGTGGTTTCCCGTCGCGAATGGGGAGCGAACGAGTCGCTCACGGGGTGGACTCCTCGCTTCACCCGCGCACAGCTCATCACCGTGCACCACACGGCAATGGCTACCCCGGTTAACGGTGACTATGCCGCGAATGTCCGCAGCATTTACGCCTTCCACGCTTCTTCAGCGAATGGTGGCCGCGGGTGGGGCGACATCGGCTACCACCTGCTGATCGCCCCGGACGGCACAGTGTTCCAGGGGCGGACCACCGGCACAGATGGCCAGGCGGTTTTCCAGTCCGGAAGCTTAGGCGCATCACCTATGTCCGTTACTGCAGGGCACGTGTACAACGCGAACGACGGCAACATTGGTGTGTGTCTGCTGGGCAACTTCATGCAGCAGGCGCCAACCCCCGCCGCTATCAACTCCCTCGTGCGCGTTCTTGGCCACCTGTGCCGTGGGCTGGGGCTGGACCCACGCGGCAGTGTGCGTTACGTGAACAACGCGGCCCGCCTGAATCTGACTCGCCGCACGATTACCGGCCACCGCGACTGGAGCGACGTTTCTACTGCCACTGCGTGCCCGGGTGACCGCGCGTATGCGCTGATGGATCAGGTGCGCAGCCGCGTGTAGCGCCAAGGCGTTGCGGCGCTGTAGTGCCGTGACGCCACGTGTAGAATTACTGGCATGACTGAACGCACTCTGATTCTGATCAAGCCCGACGGTGTTAAGAACGGCCACGTGGGCGAAATTATCTCCCGCATCGAAAAGAAGGGTCTGAAGCTCGTGGAGCTGGACCTGCGTACCGCTGACCGCGAGACCGCGGAGAAGCACTACGCTGAGCACTCCGACAAGCCTTTCTTCGGCGAGCTGGTGGACTTCATCACCTCCGCTCCGCTGGTTGCCGGCATCGTTGAGGGCGAGTCCGCTATCGCCGCTTGGCGCCAGCTGGCTGGTGGCACCCACCCGGTGGAGAAGGCCACCCCGGGCACCATCCGCGGCGACTTCGCCCTGACCGTTGGCGAGAACGTTGTCCACGGCTCCGACTCCCCGGAGTCCGCTGAGCGCGAGATCGGCATCTGGTTCCCGAACCTGTAAACAGCTGGAAAAATAAACCGCGGGCGCAGCGCGTCCGCGGTTTTTGTGCATCGGAGAGCTTCGGGCTAGCCGGCGTGCCGCTCCTGGAAGTCTTGGGAGCCTTCCTTTGTCAGCGTGACCCAATTCCTCGCTCCATCGGTAGAACGCAACTCCCGAATCTTCACAGCTTTGCCCTGCTCTACTAGCTTGTCCAGAGCCTCGTTCGCACTGCGAGTGGTCCATCCGTACCGCGAAAGATCCTCCTTCAAGGTATCGCTCAGGATCTGCAGCCCGCCCGGGACACATCGGCGGCAGTAGAGGAATGCCTGTAGCCACTCGGTGGGTTCCTCAATTCGCATTTCTCGCCCCAGCTTTTCCGGGTCGGTGTAGCGAGTGGGGCGCCAGGCGTCAAGAGTAACGACCCAGTACATCAACCCAACGGTGATCAGCGCGGCAATAGCGGCGAAGCCCCACCTGCCCTGGCTGCTGAACATGTTTGCGACCTGCGATATGCCGAATACGAGCGCAAGCACTAGCACCAAACGGCCTTCTTCCTTCCAGCTGAAGGGGGTGCGGGCGGCTTCGGCGTCTGACTTCATGGGGGAGTAGTCGTTGCCGCGCACGCCGCCCCGCCGCAGGTAGCGCCACCACACGACGCCAGCCAGGACGGCGGCGACGAGGATCCCCAGCGCTGGCAATGGTCCGGTGATCGGTGCGCAGAGGATGAACATCATCAGTCCGAAAATCAGCGAAATCACAAACTGCGCGGCTTTGCTGGGGCGCATGCCGTTTTGGACATCGGTGAGCACAGTCTGGTCGAAGGCAACGGAGGGCGACGATGGGTTGGGCATGGCGTTCAGCGTAACAGTCGCGCACTTGAACACAGCGTTGTCGGATGGGTTGTCGGATGGATTCGAGACGATGTGAGACAATGGGGTACAGATCGGGTGCCCACAACGACGATGCGGCATGGCGATCAGGAAAACTTTGAAGACTTTAAAAGGAGATTTCGTGGCGACTATCAGCCCGGAAATTGCAGCTCAGGCTGCGAAAATTGATCGAGACAGTGTGGGGGAGAAGGTTCGCGTCCACACCGTTGCCAAGCAGTTGGGGATCCGCGCGACGGACTTCCTGGGCGTTCTGGCGGACCATGGCATTGAGGGGAAGAAGACGGCCTCGTCGCTGACTCAGGCGCAGGTCTTTTCTGTTTTGGACGCCCTCAGTGCCAGCTCCGAGCCATCTCAGGCAGACGAAAAGCCTGCGGAGGTAGAGGCTCCTGCGGCCGAGAAGCCGAAGAAGTCAGCTAAGAAGGCGGCGAAGAAGGCTACTAAGAAGTCTGCAAAGCAGACTGCGAAGAAGCGGACGAAGAAGTCCTCTGAGCCTGCTGAGCATGCCAAGCCCTCCAAGTCTGTCGAGCCTGCCGAGCAGAAAGAGCAGGTGGAGCAGGCGGTAGAGGACGCTACTGAGGTGGCTCCTGAAGCGGTTGCTGAGGAGACTACTGAAAAGCCGGAGAAGAAGTCGGCCAAGCGAACCGCCAAGCGCTCTGTGAAGAAGACGGCGAAGCGCGCTGTAAAGAAGTCTGCCAAGAAGTCGCAGCAGGCCGAGGAACCAGAGCAGAAGCCGGAGAAGAAGTCGGAGCGGGCAGCAGCCCAGGTAGCGAAGCCTCAGGAAGAAAAGGCGCAGGAGGAGAAGGCGCAGGAAGAAGATTCCGAGCAGAAGCCGGTGCGGCGCCGTCGAGTCCGCCGAGTCGTACGCCGCGTAGGAAGTGCGCGCCGGGCGGAGGAGCGGGCGTCAGAAGAGAAAGCCGACGAGACCCCCGCGAAGAACGTCGCGCCCGAGGATCTGCACCCGGCCGAGCGCGCCACCGAAGATCTGGTGGACGAGCCGGTGAAGATGAAGGGCTCCACCCGCCTCGAATCGCAGCGCCGCTGGCGGGCAAAGAACCGCGACAAGAACTACAAGGCCATCACCCGCGCCGAGTTCCTGGCCCGCCGCGAGTCCGTGGAACGCACGATGATCGTCCGCGACTCGGAGCGCACCGATCGCAAGGGCATGATGACTCAGGTCGGCGTGGTGGAAGACGGCCAGCTGGTCGAGCACTTCGTGGCGGATGCGACGCACCAGTCTCTGATTGGCAACGTGTACCTCGGCCGCGTGCAAAACGTGCTGGGCAGCATGGAGGCAGCCTTCGTGGACATCGGCACGGGCCGCAACGCGGTGCTGTACGCAGGCGAGATGGATTGGCGTTCGCCCCACCTGCACTCCAAGAGCCGCAAGATCGACCAGGCGCTGCGCCCGGGTGATCAGATCCTGGTGCAGGTGCTGAAGGATCCGATTGGACACAAGGGTGCGCGCCTGACCAACCGCATTAGCTTCGCGGGCCGCTACCTGGTGTACTTTCCGGCGGGCACGACCGCCGGCATTTCCCGCAAGCTCCCTGCAGGCGAGCGCAAGCGTCTGAAGGACATCCTGGGTGAGGTAATCACCGGCGATGGCGGCGCAATTATCCGCACCGCTGCAGAGAATGCAACGGAAGAGCAGATCACTGAGGACGTGCAGCGCCTGGAGAAGCGTTGGCAGGAGATCCAGAAGCTCGAGAACAAGGAGCGCAACTCCAAGGGGTCCAAGCCGGTGACGCTCTACGAAGAGCCGAACATGCTGATCCAGGTCGTGCGTGATGTTTTCAACGCGGACTTCTCCGAGCTCATCATCGACGGCGATAAGTCCTGGCAGGCCGTGCGCGATTACCTGGGGCGCACCTCCCCGGAGCTGATGGACCGCGTACACAAGTGGAACCGCGGCAAGCACGACGGCCAGGATGCCTTCGCACCGTTGGACCTGGACCAGCAGCTGGAAAAGGCTATGGCTCGCAAGGTGTGGCTGCCGTCGGGTGGTTACCTGATCATCGACCACACTGAGGCCATGACGGTCATCGACGTGAATACCGGTTCCTTTGTGGGCAGCGGTGGCAACCTCGAGGCTACGGTCACGGAGAACAACCTGGAGGCGGCCGAAGAGATCGTCCGCCAGCTGCGTCTGCGTGACATCGGTGGCATGATCGTCGTGGACTTCATCGACATGCTGCTGCAGCAGAACCAGGACCTGGTGCTGCGCCGCCTGTCGGAGTTCCTAGGCCGCGACCGCACGCGCCACAAGTTGGGTGAAGTGACCTCGCTGGGGCTGGTGCAGTTGACCCGCAAGCGATTGGGTACTGGCCTGCTGGAGACTTTCTCCACCCCATGTGAGGCTTGCGATGGACGCGGGTTCATCATGCATCCGGACCCGGTGGAGCAGAAGGACCCGGAGCCGCGACGCGACCACGGGCACCGCAAGGAGCGCCAGCAGGCTAAAAACCAGGGCAAGAACCAGTCCAAGGGGCAGCTCAAGGAGCGAGGCCAGGGTAAGGCTCCGGAGCGTAGCCAGCGCGAGGATAAGCAGGTCGAGCGGACCCCGCAGACCGAGCAGACCGAGCAGACTCAGCGGCCACAGTCTCCGCAGGGCACTCGCCGTCGCGTGCGCCGTGTGGTTCGTCGCGGTACCCCGCTCGCTGCCCAGGGATCCGAGCGGCAGGAGGAGCAGCCGGAACCAAAGCAGGAGCAGTCACAGAAGCGGGGAGGTAACGCTAAGGCGCGCAACCGTGCCAGCGACATCGAAGGCATCGTCGCCAGCGCCCGCAAGCGGTCCGCCCAGGAGGATCCGGACGAGCCCTCGGCAGCCGACAACGCAGAGCGGCCGGAGCAGAATAAGGTCGCGGCTAACAGGGTGCGCCGTCGCCGCCGCGTAGTGCGTTCGGCGCACACGAACGCGCGCAGCGCTCGTTCTTCTTCGGGTCGGGACGCCCACTCTTCCGCCGCCAACCAATCCAGTTACGAGGAAGCGAAGCGCAAGTTCGAGGAATCCCCACGCCGGAAGCGACAGACACGAGGCAACTCTAAGTCTGATTTTGCCCCGCGACCGGAGGACTTCGGCGTCACAAACAATAACGCCGAAAAGGGCGGTGAAAAGCCCCGTTCGCGTGGCCGTCGCCGGCGAGTGGTGCGCAAGACGAACTAGTTCCGAGCGAAAGCAAAGGGATTTGGTTTTTAGCCCCCTGACCGGGTAGTCTTAACCAGTCGCTGTTCGTTCCGCCGGTGACCAGCCTTAACGCGCGCGTCGCCGGGGACTGCGCGAGTGCACTAGCTC
The DNA here is from genome assembly GCF_028609885.1 of Corynebacterium jeikeium. Lineage (NCBI taxonomy): Bacteria > Bacillati > Actinomycetota > Actinomycetes > Mycobacteriales > Corynebacteriaceae > Corynebacterium > Corynebacterium jeikeium. Next base: position 673,694 of record NZ_CP063195.1, read on the forward strand.
CTAGCAAGTTGTGCTCGCACAGTGTGCACAGAAGTGCCCCGGGCGCTTTTGGGGAACGAACGCAGCTAAGCAAAAGTAACAGTCAGGATGCTTCCTTCCCGCAGGGGGCTGCCTGAGCCGATTAGAGAAATAAAGGGGTAGCCCTACATGTACGCGATCGTCAAGACCGGCGGAAAGCAGTACAAGGTTGCCGAAGGTGACCTCGTCAAGGTCGAGAAGATCGAGGGTGAGCCGGGTTCGTCCGTGGCTCTCACCCCGGTTCTCGTCGTCGATGGCGCAAACGTCACCACCGGTGACAAGCTGGCATCTGTCAACGTCAACGCTGAGATCGTTGAGCATGTTCGTGGACCGAAGATCCGCGGCATGCACTACCGCAACAAGACCGGTTACAAGCGCCGCTTCGGCCACCGTCAGAGCCTCACGGTTCTGAAGGTCACCGGTATCAAGTAAACTACCGAGACACTTCGATTTTCTTCCTTAAGGAGGGAGAGACTAATGGCACACAAGAAGGGTGCATCTAGCTCCAACAACGGCCGTGACTCCGAGTCCAAGCGTCTCGGTGTGAAGCGCTTCGGCGGCCAGCAGGTCAAGGCCGGCGAGATTCTGATCCGCCAGCGTGGCACCTCTTTCCACCCGGGTGAGAACGTCGGCCGTGGTGGCGACGACACTCTGTTCGCCCTGAAGGCCGGCGCCGTACAGTTCGCTACCAAGCGTCGTCGCCGCGTGGTGAACATCGTCGAGAACGAGGCAGTCGAGGCCTAAGCTCTCGCTAGCCTTCGCTAGCTCTTGGCATAGCTTCGGTTGAGCCCGCATAGAGCTTGAAAATCCAGTGGACGCACTAAGTGCGTGCACTGGATTTTTGCGTTTCCATACTGTAATGAAATCCTTCATATTAGCCATGAAAATAGCCCCGGCGGAACCGGGGCTTGTCTTGGAGTAGTCAATGCTACTTAAGACTCGGCGTTGAGTCCTCGACAGGGCAGATTACTGGCGTGCCATCATCGTCAAGCACCTTCGCCCGCAGTCCGTAGACCTCTTCCAACAGGCCCGGGGTCAGCACCTCGGAAGGTTGCCCCTGCGCCATTAGGCGCCCCCGGTGGAGCACAATAAGCTGATCACAGTATCGTGCCGCTAGGTTCAGGTCGTGAATCGCAATCAGCGCGATCGAATCCTTTTGGGATACCTCTCGGCGGATGAGCTGCAGCAGCTCCACCTGGTGCCGCAGATCCAGGGCAGACGTCGGCTCGTCCAGAAGTAGCACCTCGGGCTCGCGCACCAGCATTTGTCCCACGGCGACCAGCTGCCGCTGGCCACCCGACAGTTCGTGAACATAACGCGAAGCCAGGTGCGTAATCCCCAGCCGCTCTAGCACTGCGGCCGCTTGTTCCTGTGCGGTTGCGGTGGCTGCCCGGCGTGTCGATCGTTTCGTCGCCACGAGGATCGATTCGAAGGCCGTCAGGGAAGCACTGGACAGCAGGTCTTGCGGAACATAACCAATCGCGTCGCGCCGGTTAGTGCCGGATAGTTCCTCGCCGTTGCTGGTGACTCGGCAGGTGCCTGATGACGCCCGCTGTATCCCAGCAATCGTCTTCACCAGGGTGGACTTTCCCGCGGCATTGGGCCCCAATAGGCCGGTGATGGACCCCGGCTGGAAGCCGGAAGCGGATACTCCCTGCAGAACCGGATTCTTGCCGTAGCGGACGTGGATATCTTCGATAGTCAGCATGGGCTAGGACCCCCAGACCGTGCGTCGGCGGACGAACACCAGAATGAGGAAGAAAGGAACTCCCACCAAGGATGTGATGATGCCGATCGGCACCGCCACGCCAGGAACCGCAGTGATCGATACCGCGTGTGCAGCGGCCAGCAACAGAGCTCCGGCCGCCATGGATGCAGGGGCGAAGTAGCGCTGATCCTCGCCGACGAGCATACGGGCGACGTGGGGGCCGACCAGGCCGATGAAGCCGATCACGCCCGCGAACGCTACCGCGCTGGCTGCCAGTAGGGAGGAGACTATGAGTGTGGTGACGCGCAAGCGCTGGACGTTGATTCCCAGCGCCGCCGCGCGATCATCGCCTAGTCGTAGGGCAGTGAGCTTCCACGAATTCAGGATGGTGAAAGGAATCGCGACTGCCAACGCACCGAAGATGATGGCGTTAGACGTCCAGTTCGCGCGCTGGAGCGAACCCATCGTCCAGAATACGATCTGCTGCAGTGCCTCGGTTGTCGCGCGGTATTGCATCAGGGAAAGCATTGCCTGGAACAAGAACACCAGCGCAATTCCGAGCAGAATCATCGATTCTGCGCTGGCACCGCGCCACAATGAAGCGCCCGCCACGATAAATACCGCCACTAGCGAGGCCACCCAAGCCACGGCTGCGAGGTTGAACTGCGGGTTAGCCAGCACCGTCCAGCCCAACACAATGGATGCGGCTCCGCCGAACGCCGCTGCTGCGGAGATGCCAAGGGTGAACGGTTCCGCTAGCGGGTTATCCAGGATGGTTTGCATGTGCGCCCCGGATAGCGAGAGCGAGGCGCCGATGAGAACGGCCATCACTGACGCAGGCAGGCGTAGGTTCCATAGGACGGTGTGGGTGGTCTCATCGACACCGTTGGGGTCGATGAGTGCCTTCCATAGTTCCATCAAGCTCAGGTCGATGGGGCCGACGATCGTGGCGACGGCGAAGGCTGCGAAAGCAGCGATGGATAGCGCGAAAATGGCGAGGATTTTCCGCCTGGCCTGGCGACGATACTGTTGGACGACCGCGCTGGCTCCGGCCGGAAGCGCAACATCGTGAGCGTTGGATATCTCGCCTTCGTCCGTTGATGACTTGTCTGAAATTACAAGGTGGGACATGGGGGTTACTTCTTGGGGTTAGCTCTTGGTGGAGGTGAAGAAGGTTCCGGAGTACTCGAACGGCAGCCACCTCTTGTGGAAGTCTGCGAAGTCCTTCTCTGCGTCGAGGTCCTGGAACAGTTCAGGGTGCAACCATTCTGCAAACTGCTCAAGGGCGAAAACGTTAAACGGGGAATCGTAGAACTGGTGGTAGACCGCGTGTAGCTTGCCCTCCTTGGGAGCCTTCAACGAACTAAAACCAGGCGTGGCCAGCAGTCCCTTGAGAGTCTTCTCAGATACGTCGGGCTTGGCGGTGTAGCCGAGCTCCACGTGCGGCAGCACCTCGGGCTTTTCGGGATCCTTGGCCCATGCGCCACCGGTGGCAATGATCTGCTCTGGCTGTTCGGCAAGGACCTTCTCTGCGGTGAGATCCCCGGATTCCGTGTCCAGCAGGTCGTCGCCGATGTTCTTTCCGCCCGCAGCGTTGACCAGATCGCCGAGGTTGGAGTTCTTCACAGTGCCACAGCAGTCCTTCATACCCGCCGCGCGCCAGACCAGGGTCTTCGGCTTGTCTTTTGCCTTGTTTGCACGGTCAGTGACGTCCTTAACCTTGCCGGAGTAGAAGTCGTTGAACTCCTTGGCTTTATCTTCCTTGCCTAGCAGTTGACCGTAGAGGCTCATCGTCTTGGTGGTGTTCTCCAATGGCTTTTGGCGGAAGTCACTGAAGACGTATTTCAGGCCAGCCTGATCCATCTTGTCCAGTAGGCCGGATTCTTCGGCGGCCTTCTTGTGATCTAGGGAAAGTACGGTGACGTCCGGTTTGTGGGCAAGTAGGTTCTCAACGGTCACATCGCCCTTAGAAATGTTTCCAACGGTCGGGAGGTCGCTGTACTTTTTGTCTGCCTTGGAGAGTTTCTCTTCGAAGGTGGGAGCGGCGGAGTGCATGTCGGAGCCGATGGCCACGATGTGCTCCGTTGGGTTTTCCTTGTTCAAGATGGAGGTGGCGAATAGTCCGCGACCCTCTGCGAGGAGGATCTTCTCTGGGCGAGAGTCGAAGGTGACCTGCCGGCCGGTCACATCGGTGACGGTGATGGCGGAGCCGGACTTACTAGCGCCGGAAGAGCCTTCGTCGCCGGGGTTGGATGCGCCGCAGGCTGCGAGGCCGAGGGCAGTGGTTGCTGCTACGACGCCGACGCAGACTTTGCGAAGCGGAGAAAAACGCATTGTTAATCCTTACGTGAGGGGTGTGAGAGGCTGGGCCGAGCCCACTCTCATACTTAGCTTAGCCTTGCCAGTGGCAAGGGTAGGCTAACTATAGTTCACGTATGCCTATGGAGGAAACACAGGGTTCGGATTCTCCACCTTTTAGGCCGCTACCCCAAACACAGATAGACTCGGAGCTCGAAGTATTAATTGGGGCGAAAAGAAAGCAAGGGAAAGCTATGCCACAATTCGTTGATCGCGTAGTGCTGCATTTGCAGGCCGGTGACGGCGGCCACGGCTGCGCTTCTGTTCACCGCGAAAAGTTCGTCCCTCTCGGCGGCCCCGATGGAGGTAACGGCGGCCACGGCGGAGACATCATCTTGGAAGTCTCCTCACAGGTGCACACCCTGTTGGACTTCCACTTTCACCCTCACATCAAGGCTCAGCGCGGCAACAACGGCGCTGGCGATCACCGACACGGTGCGCGCGGGGAAGACCTCGTACTCCAAGTGCCGGAAGGCACCGTTGTGCTTAACTCCAAGGGCGAGGCAATTGCCGACCTGACAGGCAAGGGTACGCGGATGATCGTCGCCGCGGGCGGACATGGCGGGTTGGGGAACGCGGCGTTGGCGTCCAAAAGCAGGAAAGCCCCGGGTTTCGCGCTGCTGGGCGAACCTGGCGAGGCAAAAGACGTCATCCTCGAACTTAAGTCCATGGCAGACGTTGGCCTGGTTGGCTTCCCATCGGCGGGTAAGAGCTCGCTGATTTCCGTGCTGTCGGCCGCGAAGCCGAAGATCGCGGACTACCCGTTTACGACCCTGGTGCCGAACCTGGGCGTGGTCAACGTTGGCCACGAGGTGTTTACCGTAGCTGACGTGCCGGGCCTGATCCCCGGTGCGAGCGAAGGCAAAGGCCTGGGACTGGATTTCCTGCGCCACATCGAACGCACTGCCGTTCTGGCCCATGTCGTCGACGCCGCCTCGCTGGAAGCAGACCGCGATCCTGTTGCGGACATCAAGGCCCTGGAAAAGGAGCTGGCCAACTATCAAGAGGAGCTGGCCAGCGACTCCGGGCTGGGCGACCTGCGCGAACGTCCGCGGGTGATCATCCTGAACAAGATGGACGTGCCAGACGCTGCAGACATGGCCGATCTGCAGGAGGAAGAACTCAAGGAATTCGGCTGGCCGATCTTCCGCATTTCCACGGTTGCGCATAAGGGCTTGGACGAGCTGAAGTACGCGCTAATGGATATTGTGAAGGCCCACCGCAAGGCGAACCCCGTGGAGGAGAAGCCCGCGCAGGTCATTACGCCGAAGGGGCTGCGCAAGCGCTCCGGCGGACGGTTCGCCGAGTTCGAAGTGGAAGCGGATCCGTCCGCCGAGGATGCCTTCATTGTCCGTGGCGAGAAGATCGAACGCTGGATCCGGCAGACCGACTTCGAAAATGACGAGGCAGTGGGCTACCTGGCCGACCGACTGGCCAAGGCCGGTGTGGAGGAAGCGCTTTACAAGGCCGGCGCGGATGCAGGCAGCGAGGTAACAATCGGAGAGATCACCTTCGAATGGGACCCACAGACCGCCGCCGGTGTGGACGTGATGCGCAGCGGACGCGGCACCGACGTCCGCCTCGAGCAGAACACCCGCGCCACCCCGGAGGAGCGCAAGCGTGCCTCGCAAGCCCGCCGTGGCCTGATCGACGAGAACGATTTCGGCGATGGCGAGGTCGCAGAGCGCGAACGTTGGCAGGGGTAGCCAGGTTGTACCAAACGGCACAAGGCCGGGGAGTGGGCTGGCATACTGGAGAGTATGTCATCCTCCGATTCCGACATTGCAGACGAAAACGAGTTCAGTTCAGCCCAGTCCGCGTTTAGCTACGCAGGACCGGGGGAGATGACTCCAGAATTAGCCTCGCCCGTGCCTACCTACGGGCAAAGGCCCGTGCATGAGCCAGGGCCAGTAGTGCCTGCGACTTCCATCGAGTTTCCGGAGCCGGAAGCAGACGAAGACGATCCAGCGATGGGGCATGATTCCGATGTTCGTGCTGACATCGCCCACGCCCGCCGCCTGGTGGTGAAGATCGGCTCTTCCTCCCTGACCGACGACGATGGTCGTGTGGACCCGAACCAGATTGACATGATCGCCGACGCGCTGGAAGCGCGCATGGCGCGCGACACCGACCTCATCGTCGTCTCCTCTGGTGCTGTGGCCTGTGGCATGGGCCCACTGGAGCTCGCCCAGCGCCCCACCGACCTGGCTACCAAGCAGGCCGCCGCGTCTGTCGGCCAGGTGCTGTTGGCCCAGGAGTGGGCGCGTAGCTTCGCCCGTTATGGTCGTACTATCGGCCAGGTTCTTCTTACTGCTTCGGACGCCGCAGAACGCGACCGCGCACGTAATGCCCAGCGCACCATTGACCGCTTGCGCCAGCTGAAGGCCGTGCCGATTGTCAACGAGAACGATACGGTCGCTACCTCTGAGATGCGCTTCGGCGATAACGACCGCCTGGCCGCTTTGGTGAGCCACCTGGCCTTCGCGGATGCTTGCGTGCTGCTATCCGACGTGGACGGCCTGTACGACCGCAACCCGGCCGAGCCGGGCGCCCAGTTCATCGCCGAGGTGAAGAGTTCCAAGGACCTGAAGGGCGTGGCTGCCGGCGACGGCGGTCGCCTGGGCACCGGTGGTATGGCGGCGAAGGTATCGGCTGCCCGCCTGGCCTCCCGCGCGGGTGTGCCGGTGCTACTGACTTCCACGGAGAACATCGGCGCGGCCCTGGATACCGCGGAGGTCGGAACCTGCTTCTGGCCGGATCAGGACCGCCTGAGCGCTTGGAAGTTCTGGGTGCTCTACGCTGCGGATTCGCATGGCCAGCTGCACCTGGATGCCGGCGCGGTGCACGCAGTGACGGAGAATCACAAGTCCCTGCTGTCGGTGGGGATCACCAAGGTCGAGGGCGATTTCTCCCAGCGCGACGTGGTGGACCTGGTCGGGCCAGACGGCAACATCGTCGGCCGTGGCGAGGTGGCATACGATTCCGCCATGCTGCACGACCTGATTGGCCAGTCGACTTCCGACCTGCCGGAGTTTGCCCGCAGGCCGGTGGTGCACGCCGACTATATGTCCCATTACTCTAACCGGGCGCAGCTAAAGGGTTAGTAGGGGTGTGATCCCTTGGCCCGGAGGGGCTGAAGCCGCGTTAGCTGCGCGGCGGTGCCGTTGTGTGGCGAAGCAAGCCCCTACATGGACTTCGCATTAAAGGAAAGAACGCCTGCGCTAAGAGCCGTCATTCCCAGGCAGTTGATCCAGAATTCTGATCCGAGGAAGTTCGCCTTAATGTGAGCGATGATTGCGGAAAGGAAATAGCCCAGTACACCTACTGAGACGGTTGTCGCGATTGAAGCGTTGCCGGTAGCCGCACCGTAAACCAGTCCTGTGGCTGCGAGAGACTTGATCGCGATCAGCGTCCACCACCAATCTTCGGGGAACTTAACGCCCTCCAGGCAACGGCGTATGAACTTAGGCGGCTTGACGGAAATCAATGCGTCACCGGCGAGAACGGCTGCCAAAAGGTAGCTGCCGCCTGTTGCTAGGGAACTCATTCGGATTCCTTTCTACGAAAATCGAGGACAGAGCGGACAGAGCGATACATGAAAGTACGCCTAGTCTTCGGAGAAGCGAACCTTAAGCCACACTACTCTCAAAGAGCCAATGCTGATTCCGGTTTCCATGCAACATGGCGCAGCTTAGGGGCTAGTTCGCTAGCATGGGTTGGTATGACAAACTCCAACGAAGCTCAAGAGAACGCCCTTTCCCCGGAACGCCAGGCAGAACGCGACGAGGTTCTAGCCAAGGCTAAAAAGGCCAAGGAAGTCAGTTCCCAGCTGCTGCTGAACACCCAGCAGAAGAACGATCTGCTAGCAGACGCGGCAGATGCGCTGGAGGCTAACGCGGCTGACATCATCGCTGCCAACGAGAAGGACATTGCAACGGGCAAGGAGCGCGGCTTCGCCGACTCCCTGCTCGACCGTCTTGCGCTGGATACCGAGCGCATTTCCGGTATTGCCGGCGGCCTGCGCCAGGTTATTGGACTCTCGGATCCGGTGGGCGAAATCGTACGCGGACACACCCGCCCCAACGGCCTGCGCATGAAGCAGGTGCGCGTGCCGCTGGGTGTGATGGGCATGGTCTACGAGGCCCGCCCCAACGTCACGGTCGATGCTTTCGGCCTGGCCATCAAGTCCGGCAACGTGCCGCTGCTACGCGGCTCCAAGTCCGCCCGCCACACGAACGAGAAGTTGGTGCAGATCCTGCAGGATGTTGCTGAAAGCCACAACCTGCCGCGTGAGCTAGTCCAGTTGCTACCGTGCGATACTCACGACTCGGTGCAGGACCTGATTACCGCCCGTGGCCTAGTAGACCTGGTTATCCCGCGCGGTGGCGCTGGGCTGATCAACGCAGTGGTGCTGGGTGCTACCGTGCCCACCATCGAGACCGGTACGGGCAACTGCCACTTCTACATCGACTCCTCTGCGGACATCGAGGAAGCCACCAAGTTGGTTATTAACGGCAAGACCCGCCGCTGCTCCGTCTGCAACGCCACCGAGGTTGTACTGCTGGATTCCGCCCTGCCGGACCCGGACAAAATCTACGTCCTGCAGGAACTGCAGAAGGCCGGTGTGACCCTGCACGGTGAGAAGAAGCAGCTGGATCCGCTGATCAACGACGTCGTCCAGGCGGAAGAAACCGACTGGACCGACGAGTACCTGAGCTTTGACATTGCAGTGGCCATCGTCGACGGCGTGGAGGAGGCTGTGGCCCACATCAACCGTTATGGCACCAGCCACACCGAGGGTATTGCCGCCCGCGACTACAAGACCACCAGCTACTTCGAGCAGTACGTCGACGCAGCTGCTGTCTCCATCAACACCTCTACCGCGTGGACAGATGGAGAGATGTTCGGCTTCGGCGCGGAGATCGGTATCTCCACCCAGAAGCTGCACGCCCGCGGCCCGATGGGGCTGCCGGAGCTGACGAGCACCAAGTGGGTTATCAACGGCGAAGGCCAGGTTCGCCCCTAAGTGTGGCGATGGCGCTCACTTTGCCAGTTGAAAAGTGGGCGTCATAAAGAAAGAACAGCTACACCACGAGCGTAAGGCTCGCACCCAGCGCCAGTACCAGACACATCGGTATTTCCCACATGCCGACCTTCTTGGGCGTCCACTCGCGTGGGTTTGCCTTGGCGATCGGTGGGATCATTTTGGCGCGCAGGGCAGCGGCTGCCATCACCAGGATCATCAGTGGGCCGCTGGCGGTATAGCCACCGTCGATAACGGCCGCGATCGAGGTGATGAGCGTGATCAACAAAGCGATGCGGTGATAGCGCAGCGAAACCCGCTCGAAGGGGGCATTATCCCGCTCGCGGATGATCGTCTTCACATAGAAAATCGTGCCCGTGAAGTACAAGCCGATGACGAGGGTGGTTACCCAAATTGCGACGGGCGCCTCGCTGAAGAACCACGGCAGAATCGAAAAACCGCTGGCCGAAACAGCGACGATGTACATTAGGGCGCTTGCCACCGTGGTGGAGATACCGGAGATGAGGCTGCGGGGGCGCCTCCTGAAGACCTCCATCAGAGCTACCGCAATCAGCGGTACGAACGGCACGCACCACCACAGCAATCGGGGCTGCAGATACAACACAATCACGGTGAAAATGGCTGTGAGCGCACCGTAGGTCAACGTAGGCCAGAGGTATGCGCGACGGCGGGCAGGGGCGCGGGTCTTGAACCACAGGCCGAAAGCGAAGAAGGTGAAGTAGCCGAATACCCAGGCCAGAGGCATAAAAGTCAATGCCAACCACTGCACCGGATTGCCGTAGGACGGAGCGATAACGGCGGCGGTGATCAGACCTGTGGTGATTGGCAGAATGAGCATCGCCCATGCGCCGTGCTGGTTTGGAACCCACGCGTTTGTACTCATCGCTAGATCGGACACTCCCTGCTGTTTCACCTATAATTTGGGCGATCGAACGCCCACACATCCCCAGACTAGAATCTTCCGGCAGTCAATATAAAGACCGCAGACGGCCCGGAGAAAGAAAAGGCAGAATCAACAGTGCAGAACACCACCACACAGCCCACCCGGGTTGGCATCATGGGCGGCACGTTCGACCCCATCCACAACGGGCACCTGGTAGCCGGTAGTGAGGTTGCGGATCTGTTTGACCTGGATGTGGTGATCTACGTGCCCACCGGCCAGCCATGGCAGAAGAAGCACAAACAGGTCTCCGCGGCAGAGGATCGTTATCTAATGACGGTCGTCGCCACGGCCTCAAACCCTCGCTTCCTGGTTTCTCGGGTGGATATTGACCGCGGTGGGGATACGTACACCGTGGACACTTTGGCAGACATCCGCGCCCAATACCCCGAAGCCGAGCTGTTCTTTATCACCGGCGCCGACGCGCTGCAGAAGATCGTGACATGGCGGGATTGGGAGAAGATCTTCGACCTGGCGCACTTCGTAGGTGTGACCCGCCCCGGTTACGAGTTGCCGAAGGACGACGAGGGTAGCAACGACCCGCTATCGAAGGAAGTTGCCGCTGGGCGTTTGTCGCTTGTGGAGATTCCCGCGATGGCGATCAGTTCCACCGATGTACGTGAGAGGGCCACCAGCGGCCGGCCAGTGTGGTACCTGGTGCCCGATGGCGTGGTGCAGTACATCGCCAAGCACGGCATGTACGTTTCCAGCGAATAGCTGCTGGGTTGCTAAACTGGATGTGTTTTAAACCAATCATGAAGGGCTGAAATTTTTTGACTGCTACTGCAGATTCGATCGCGCTCGCCGGAGTGGCGGCGCGCGCAGCGGCCGAGAAGCTGGGGGAGGACATCCTGGTTCTCGATGTCTCGGACCGTTTGGCCATTACGGACGTGTTTGTCATCGTTAGCGGCGATAACGAGCGCATGGTGAACTCCATTGTCGACGAAGTCGAGTACGAGGTGGGCCAGGACGGCCCCAAGCCAACCCGTCGCGAGGGGCGCGGCGAGGGCCACTGGGTGTTGTTGGACTACGGCAACGTTGTGGTGCACGTTCAGCGCAAGGAGGAGCGAGAGTTCTACGCACTGGATCGCCTGTGGCGCGATGCCCCGCAGATCGAGGTTGAAGGCGTGGAGCAGGTGGACCGCGGAAGCAACTGGGATGCCGATGCAGAGGTGGACGTTCTGGAAGCCACCAGCATCGACGATCTACCGCTGGCTGGACCCGCCCCAGATGCAGACGAGCTGTAGAAGCTGACTAGTCTTCACCATGGGCGAGCGCAGGGTCTTTTTGGTCCGTCACGGGCAGACGGAATACAACGCCACGGGGCGTATGCAGGGACAGCTGGATACTGACCTGTCCCCGGTGGGTGTGCAGCAGGCTAAGGTCACTGCGCAGATGCTGGGCGATAGGCGCATCGCGCGGGTGGTCGCCAGTGACCTTAAGCGCGCCTACGATACGGCGTTGATCCTCGCCGAGCCTTTCGGCTGTGAGGTGACGACCGATTCCCGCCTGCGGGAGACGGACCTGGGGCAGTGGCAGGGAGCTTCGCGCGAAGAGGTTGACCGCGACTTCCCAGGCCAGCGTGCATATTGGCGCCACGATCCGCAGTGGGCTCCTCCGGGTGGAGAGACACGCCTGGAGGTTGCCGAGCGCGCCTTTGCCGTGATTGAGGAGATCATGGCGACAGATGTGTTCGACGAGGGGGATGTGATGATTGTTGCCCACGGTGGCACGATTGGCGCGCTTACTGCCCGTCTGCTGGACCTTCCGGTGCGCTACTATCCGGTGTTCACCGGTTTGGGTAATGCCTGCTGGTCGCAGCTGTTGGCGCGTCCTCGTTTTACTGGCGAGGCGGCGGGCACCACTCCGGTGGCGATAGACGGAAGTACAGTGCCACTGGTTCCTTCGAGCCGCGCCGACTGGTGGAAGCTGCCACAGTGGCATCTGGAAGGCTGGAACTTGGGCGTGGCCACCGACGCGAGCCCGGACGAGGGCGCCCTTCCGGGGGCTGCCCCTAGCTCTTTTGGTACTGACGCCACTCGTCCCAACCCGCACAACCCCAGTGAAGGCAGGTAGGTAGTGACTGTTCAGATCGTCACGGATTCTTCCTGCTGCCTGACGAAGGATCTTGCAGAGAAGGCCGGCATCACTGTGCTGGACCTGCACGTGGAGGGCGAAGGGGAAGAGCAGACGACTTCGAGCCTGAGCAGTCTGGAGCTGACCGCGAGCTACGCCCGCCTGATGGAGCGCGGCGGAGATGCTGGTGTGGTTGCGCTGCACCTTTCCAAGCAGCTTTCCGCAACATATGCCAATGCGTGCGTGGCAGCAGGCGTGTTCGACGGCCAGGTGAAGGTTCTGGATACCAAAAGCATCGGCATGGTGCTGGGCTTTGCTGCGCTGAGCGCCGCCGAGGCCGCGCGCGACGGGGCGGACCTGGACACCGTGGTGGCGGTGGCCGAGGAGTCCCTGAAGAACTCCTCGCTGTGGCTGTACGTCCACCAGCTGGACGTGCTGCGCAAGGGCGGGCGCCTGTCAGTGGGACAGGCGCTGCTGACCTCCACGCTGGCGATTAAACCGATACTGCAGGTGGCTGAGGGCAAGCTGACGTTGGCGGCGAAAACTCGCACCCAGGCTAAGGCAATGGATCGCGTGGTTGATCTGGTGCGCCGCCTGGTGATCGACGAGGCCGTGGCGGGCAAGGGAAACCCGCGTGATGTGCAGATTGCCGTGCACCACAGTGATGCCGAGGACCAGGCTGTGGACCTTTCGGCGCGGCTTGGTGAGATGATTGAGGAGCTAAATAGGCTGGAGGCTCCGCCCCAGCCGTCGGAGTCGCGCACACACGCGCTGCGCCGGCAGGTTCGGGTGGAGACCTGGAAGTCTTTGCCGCAGGTAGAGGTAAGTATCGTAAGCATTCCGCAGGTCTTGCAGTTGCACGTGGGCCAGGGGGCATTGGGCGTGGCTGCGACGCTACGAGGCACGGCGGACAGCGCCAATGAAGCAGAAGCAGCCGAAGCAAACGGAGAGGCGACCAAGGAAGTCAGCGATACGGCGTCCAGCGATAGCGAGTAACACGGGCGTTTATTCGTGGGTTATCCACAGGGGAGGGGTTCTCCACAGCTTCCTGGGGTTTCGATGCCCTAGCCGTGATGCTCGACGGATGGTTGTCTGTGGGGCATGATCTGATCGGCGCATGTCCACACGACGTATGCGGCAGAGTTCCGCTGACAAAGTTCGCGCCCGCGCTGAGGCTTTGGCCCAACCCATGCCGGAGCATGAACTCGCCAACGTTGACCTAGACACGCATACCGTCATAAGCAGCACTGCGTCCAGGGGGCTTGTCGTCACAGTGGTCTTGGCAGTTCTCATCAGCGTCGCATTTTTCGCCTGCCAACGGCAGGATTCGGACGACGGGGCAGGCGGCGCCGACATGCTGGCGACCACGAGCGGACCTGGAGCACCTGGCGGCGCCGCTGATACGGGCATGGGCGGCGCCGTTCCGGCAAGCGATACGGGGCAGGCCACAGCCGGGGATGGTAGTCAGTCTGACGAGCAAGCCGAAAGCCAGGAAGTCGTCGTGAGCGTGCAGGGGATGGTGCACCATCCGGGGCTGCTCCGGGTGCAGGCCACCACCCGGGTGGGCGAAGCCATAGAGGCCGCAGGCGGAGGTCTTCCCAAGGCAGTTGTATTGGGCATCAATCTGGCAGAGCCGGTCAGTGATGGAATGCAGATCGTTGTCGATGATCGCGGCTCGCGCGTGGTGTACGCCGGGGGTGCGCAATCCGCGCCGGGCGGGACCGCAGGAGCGGGCGCGGGCGGGGCGAACCAGGGTGGTGGGGCAGGCGGTGGTTCTGCGCGTGGGGCGGACGGCGCAAACGGCGCAGACGCCAAGGTGAACCTCAATACCGCTGACGCCACGCAGTTGGAAACCATAAGTGGCATCGGTCCTGCCACTGCTGAGGCCATCATCGATTGGAGAGAATCCAACGGTCCATTCACCAGCGTTGAGCAGCTCCTGGACGTCCGCGGCATCGGCCCAGCGAAGTTCGAAGCGATGCGCGATGCCGTCACTATCTAGCTCCTTTGCGACGGGGCTATGGACGTCCGCGGCACCGCAAGAATCGCCGGAGCCGTTCAGCCCGGAGGCTGTCACCAAAGCTCGTGGCGTCGATCTGCGGCTGGTTCCCGTCGCGCTTGGGTGTTGGCTTATGGTTGCTGCGATAATCCTGACCCGCAGCTTCTGGCCGCTTGCCATTGGAGGGTTCATCACGCTCGCCAGCTCCGTGTGGTGGTGGCGCGCCCGCCGCAGCTACGGAGCCCCGTGGCGTCGCCTTCTCGCGCGCACCCTCGCCACCGTCGGCGCTGTCGCCAGCGCGGTGGGCCTGGGCACGTGGTGGCGGATCTTTCTTATTGACGCCCAACCGCTGCTGCAGAATCTCTCCACCCAATCGGGCAGTGTGCAGCAGCGAGTGACGGTGGTGGGATTGCCGAAGCAAGTCGCGGAGGGGACGGTGCTGGTTCCCGTGGACGTCGACGGCCTAGGGGAGGTGCCACTCTTCCTGCGTCCCGACTTGGCCGGTGCTGAAGGCGACTTCACGGGCTTACAACCCGGCATGAGCTTCGACATTGCCGCCACCATCCGCCCTGCTCGCGGGGCGGAGATGGTGCCCGTCACTCTGTCTGCCACGCGCGCGCCGGAAAATATTAGCGATCCGGAGGGAATATGGGGTGTTACCGCCTGGCTGCGCCGAGGCTTCGACGCGCTGTGCGTGGACCTGCCGTGGGAAGCTGGGAAGATCCTACCCGGCATGGTGATGGGGGACGTCAGTATGCAGGATTCCACCCTACGCAACCAGTTCGCCGTCACGGGGCTAAGCCACCTTAGTGCGGTCTCGGGCTCTAATGTCGCAGTCGTTACCGGAGCCGCGTTGGTGCTGGCCACGGCTTGTCGGGCGGGGCGCCTCAGCCGGCTGCTGGTAGCAGCTGGTGCCCTGGTGGCCTTTGTGCTGCTGGTCGGCCCAGAACCCAGTGTGCTGCGCGCAGCAATTATGGGCTGCGTTGGGCTGGTGGCAGTGGCCTCGGCTCGATGGACGGATATCATCGCCTCCTTGAGCGCGGCCATCATCGTGCTGATGGTGCTTTCCCCAAGCATGGCCATTAGCTATGCCTTCGTGCTTTCGGTGGTGGCGACGGCGGGCATCGTTGTGGTTTTGCCTTGGTGGTCGAAAGCCGTGCTGGCCAGGATGCCGCTGTTTCCCTGGCTTCCGGCCCACGAACGGCCGACTCAACTGCAGGCGATGGTGGTGCGAATGGTTCTGGTGGCAATCGCAGCGGACTTGGTGACCATTCCGATCATCGTCCATATGACGGGGAAAGTCTCCCTGGTAGCGGTGGTCTGCAACCTTGCGGTGACGGTAGTGGTTCCAGTGATCACTGTGCTGGGGCTTATGGCTGCTCTGCTGGCGGCGATTTATCCACCGGTGACGATGTTGTTGGCCAAGATCATTATCGCGCCTGCTGTGCCTTGTGCTGCATGGGTGTTGCAGGTGGCCCGCATGGGGTCCGGAGCGCCGATGCTCGCCACCCCAGGAGGATGGGCATGGGCGGGGATCGCCAGCGCACTGTTGGCAGTTTTGCTGTTGAGCGTGCGCTATGCCCGTTACTGGCGAACACTCCGGTGGGGCTGGGCCACGCTTATGTGCGGGGTGCTGATGCTGGGTGTGTGGGGACGAGGGGGCGTCATAAAACTAGAAAGACCAGACGCACCCACGGCAATCAAAACAGGGCCAGTGGACCTACGCGGCAGGGAAGTGTTCCAGGTCCGCGATGATGACCAAGCGATGCGACAGCTACAAACGATCGACGCAGCCGTGGCGGAGAGAGGGGGAGCGCAACAGGTGGCTGTGGTCGTGACGCAGTGTGGGAAACCGCACGACAGGCCCAGCTTTATGCCCAACGGGGTGCCCGTGTACTACCCGTGCAAGGACAAGGTGGAGTTCCGTTAGAAGTCGCGCGCGCAGATCTGGCAAGATCGAACCCATGAACCGCCCCGAGCATCCCGCACCCATCAACCTGATCGTCGGCGGCGATGACTTCCTGGCTGAACGGCGTAGGCAGGGCATCGTCAACCAGGCGCGGGCCGCCAGTGGGGACCCGAACTTGCCGGTAGAGATGCGCAAAGCCTCGGAACTCAGTGCCCCCGAATTGGCTGAGCTGCTAAGCCCCAGCCTGTTCGCCGAAGACCGGATCGTGGTCGTCACAGGCGTGGAAGATACAGGCAAGGAGATCGTCGGGCTGCTAGAACAGGCGATCAAGGACCCGGCCGACGGGGTAGTGCTGATCATCGTGCACACCGGCAAAGGGCGCAATAAGAAGCTGGTGGATAGCTGGCCGAAACTCGGCGCGGTGGTATTCCAAGCCGGTGCACTTAAAGGCCGCGAGCAGTTGGCCTTCATCGACCAGGAGTTTCGCAGCCAGGGCGCGCGGGTAACCCGTGAAGTGTGCGAGCTGCTGCTGGACGTGGTGGGAAGCGATCTGCGCCAGCTGGCTAGTGCCATCAGCCAACTCATCGCCGACACGGACGGCCACGTGGACGCCGCGGCGGTGAAGCGTTACTACCAGGGCAAGGCGGAGGTCAGCGGTTTCGAGGTCGCTGACTACGCCATCGCGGGTAACGTCCGCGCCGCAGTAGCATTAGCGCGCCGGGCGCTACAGCTCGGCGTGGCGCCGGTGCTGTTGGCCAGCGCACTGAGCTCCGGGATCGCGGACATTGCGAAGGTGGCGGGCGCGGGCAACATCAACTCCCGCCGAGATGCGGCGAAGTTCGGAATGGCACCGTGGAAGCTGGACAAAACGATCCGCACCGCCCGGCGTTGGACCACGCCCATGATTGCGCAGGCGGTGCAGATCACCGCAGAGCTTGATGCGGGTGTGAAGGGACACAGTGCTGACCCTGACTTCGCAGTAGAGGACGCGGTGCGGAAAATTGCGCACATCGCTGGCGGGCAGCCAGCGCGTAGATAGTGCAGTGCTGGCGGACAGCCAGCGCTCAGATAATGCAGCGCTAGCGGGCGCTAAAGCCTTTCCACACGCCGCAGTGCACTGCATCGTCGTAGCGCGACTCGAAGTCGTACTCGCGGGTTTCCTCCCATGCGTCTACGCCGTCTTCTAGGTGGGAGCCGATTAGTGCTCCGGTTAGAGATGCGCGGGTGTTGCGGTTGCCCGGCCAGTTCACGGCCACGTGCAGGAAGTCGTGGGGGGCGTACTGATCCTGGTTATCCAGGTATAGCTGCGCCAACAGTAGGGCGGAGGCGGTGCAGGATCCGGCATCCCATCCGCGGCCCAGGATCTGGACAAACTTGCTGCTGTTGCGGTACAGCTCTTCGAAGTCGCCGCGCTGCAGGAATGGAGTTAGGTACTCATGTACGGCGCTGACGCGGGAGACCAGCTCGCTCAGTGGCACGTCGGGGCCGGTCAGATCCGTAATCAGAGCCTCGTTCAGGTCAGTGAGGATGTCCAGTTTTTCCTGGTTGGTCAGCAGGCTATCGTTATCGAAGTTCTCGTCGCCGGCCAGTCCTTCGGCAACATCGAGCAGGCGGGTCCCCTTCTTGGCGGACAACATGCAGGCCACCACCGCGCACGCGGCGCGAGCCACGCCTGAGTCGTGGGTCAGGATGCCCTGCAGGACGGACCAGCCCACGCCCTCATCGGCTGGTGCGAGCAACGCGCTGGCGGCCACGCGCATTACGGCACCAGATCCGCCGGAGTGCGTCGCCACATTGTCCCAGTGCTCCGGTCCGAGCTGGCACAGTCGATCCAACGACTCGGTGTTCGAGGCCCCAGGGAGCCGGTCGTAATCCGGGTCGTCGTGGTAATTGATGAAGTGCTGGCCGATGGCCTGCATGCCTTCTTCGCGGTCCAGATCTCCAGCGTCGATCTCCGCCATCGCGGCGCAAAGAGCCAGGGTCATTTGGGTAGCGTCGCTGATCACCAGCGAGTCGGGCAGTGGGGTGCGCTCGGGTTGTGGCGGGTTCAGGTATGGGTAACCCCATGCATCGCCGAGGGCGGTGCCGAGCAGGGCTGAGCGGAAGCGTTCCTTCATCCCTTAGTCGAACTCCTTTGAAACGTCTTTTGCAGCGATCGGCTGTGGGCTGTACCTAGCCCTTAATCTAGCCCTTAAGCTTAAGGCATAACGAAGACCCGCACCCAGGGAGGTTGTTGTTGTTGCTTTGTGACGCAACGTCTCAACCTCTGTGGAAGGTGCGGGCCTCGATTCAGGCAAGTACCGGTTAGAAACCTTTGGAAAACCTTAGGCCATCTTGTTGAAGCGTGCGGCCATGCCGGACTTCTTGTTTGCCGCGTTGTTGCGGTGGATGGTGCCCTTGGTTACGGCCTTGTCGTAGAAGCGGGAAGCGACGCGCAGCTGAGCCTCAGCGGCCTCCTTGTCGCCAGCCTCAACGGCGGCGTTGAACTTGCGGGTCTCGGTGCGCAGGCGGGAACGGATAGCCTGGTTGCGCTTGCGAGCGATCTCGTTGGTGAGAACGCGCTTCTTCTGCTGCTTGATGTTTGCCATGGTGGCGTGCCTCTTCTTTCAAAAAGTTTTCGGAAAAATCTGTCCAGGGGAGCGAACTCCCACCGCGGCCGCGCGGTCTCTAACACCCCACCCAAGGTCCTGAGGGGTGCGGCATGGCCGTGCAGTGCATCTCAACGAAGTCTTTGACAGCTTGCTGACAGCACCGTGAACTCGAGAAATGTTAGCAGCAGGGACAAATAAAAGGCAAAAAGCCTCTAACCCCAGCCGTATTCCTGGCGCAGCACGTTGGCGACTCGATCGAAACGGCGGGAAGGTAGCGGAATGCCGCGGCGTTGGATGTGGGTTTCCGGCACCTGCAGCACCTTATCTATACGTACCCAGCTATCCCGGTCCGCCCCGGAACTCCACGGCCCGGTGCCGATAGGGACCCAAGTAGGCTGATCCGCGAACTCCTCGCGGGAGGAAATCAGCAGGGTTAGAAGACGGTGGCTCTTGCGCCCGACTACCAGCACTGCGCGCCGTTCAGGAGGTATACCCTTCTTCGGACAGATGTCAGCCCACACAACTTCTCCTGCATCGGCCTGCCCGTCCATGTCCGGGATGTAGGTGACGGGGCGGGCTAGGTCACGGCTAGGGGTCTTGACTGTTTCGTCTCGGCTACCCGCCAAGCCGGCATACTCCGCCCCCATTCCCAGGTGTGCATTTAATTCCGTGATGCCACGCTTCAGAGCCTGCTTGCGCGTGAAATGGCGGATATAAAACCGCTGGAAAAACCTCTTGATGGCCCCAATGGGATTGCGGGATTTTCCCCGTGGGGGCGTCACATCCACAACACTTCCTTCGGAACCAGCCATAGGTGACAGGTTACCCGAACCATGTGCTCACAGGAATAAGGTTCGCAGCTAAACCCCGTCTGCTACTTCTGTGCCGATGCATAGTAGGGTTACGCATAAGCGAAAGAGGAGGGCAAATGGCAGCCAAGCAGAAGAATTACGCCACAGAGACGTTTACGGACCCAGAGAGGATCCGTAACTTCTGCATCATTGCCCACATTGACCACGGCAAGTCCACTCTGGCGGACCGCATTCTGCAGATGTCCGGTGTAGTCGAGGATCGCGACATGCGCGACCAGTACCTCGACAACATGGACATCGAGCGCGAACGTGGCATCACCATTAAGGCACAGAACGTGCGCCTGCCCTGGGTGCCGAAGACCGGCGCGCACGCGGGCGAAGAGCTGGTGATGCACCTGATTGATACGCCCGGCCACGTGGACTTCACCTACGAGGTGTCCCGCGCCCTCGAGGCGTGTGAGGGTTGCATCCTGCTAGTCGACGCGGCACAGGGTATCGAGGCGCAGACGCTGGCGAACCTGTACCTGGCGATGGAAAACGACCTGGAAATCATCCCGGTTCTGAACAAGATCGACCTGCCGGCAGCGGACCCGGATAAGTACGCCCTGGAGATTGCGCACATCATCGGCTGCGAGCCGGAGGACGTGCTGCGCGTATCCGGTAAGACGGGCGAAGGCGTTTCCGAGTTGCTGGACAGGGTCTGTGAGCTCGTGCCCGCCCCGGTCGGCGACGCCGATGCGCCGGCCCGTGCCATGATCTTCGACAGTGTCTACGACATCTACCGCGGCGTGGTGACCTACGTGCGCATGATGGACGGCAAGCTGGAATCCCGCCAGAAGATCCAGATGATGAGTACCGGCGCGACCCACGAAACCCTGGAAATCGGCGTGGTCTCCCCAGAGCCGACGAAGACCAAGGGGCTCGGTGTGGGCGAGGTTGGCTACATCATCACCGGTGTGAAGGACGTCCGCCAGTCCAAGGTGGGCGATACGATCACTTGGGCCGTCAACGGCGCGGAAACCCCGTTGAAGGGCTACCAAGAACCGACCCCGATGGTGTACTCCGGCCTGTTCCCAATCAGTGCCGACCAGTATCCGGACCTGCGCGAGGCTATCGAGAAGCTGCAGCTCAACGATGCCTCCCTGACCTTCGAGCCGGAGACTTCCGTGGCCCTGGGCTTCGGCTTCCGCTGTGGCTTCCTGGGCCTGCTGCATATGGAGATCACCCGCGCTCGCCTGGAGCGCGAGTTCGACCTAGACCTGATCTCCACCGCGCCTTCCGTGGTGTACCGCGTGGTCAAGGAGGACGGCAGCGAGGTAATGGTCCGCAATCCTTCGGACTGGCCGGGCGGCAAGATGCGCGAGATCTACGAGCCGATCGTGAAGATGACCGTGATCGTGCCGGCGGAGTTCCTGGGCGCGACGATGGAGCTATGCCAGTCCAAGCGCGGCCAGATGGGCGGCATGGACTACCTTTCCGAGGATCGTGTGGAGCTGCGCTACACCATGCCGCTGGGCGAGATCATCTTCGACTTCTTCGATCAGCTGAAGTCCCGCACTAAGGGCTACGCTTCGCTGAACTACGAGGAGGCCGGCGAGCAGCTGGCCGACCTGGTCAAGGTGGACATCCTGCTGCAGGGCGACCCGGTGGATGCGTTCAGCGCCATCGTTCACCGCGAGAATGCCCACTGGTACGGCAACAAGATGACCGTAAAGCTCAAGGAACTCATCCCGCGCCAGCAGTTCGAAGTGCCGGTGCAGGCGGCCATCGGCTCCAAGATCATTGCCCGCGAGAACATCCGCGCCCTGCGCAAGGACGTTCTTTCCAAGTGCTACGGCGGCGACGTTTCGCGTAAGCGCAAGCTGCTGGAAAAGCAGAAGGAAGGCAAGAAGCGCATGAAGGCCATCGGTTCGGTCTCTGTTCCGCAGGAAGCCTTCGTCGCTGCTCTGTCTACTGACGCCGACTAGGTTTATTGACGCCGACTAGGCTCAGCCGAGCTGTCGTACCGCCGCGGCCAGGCGGTTGATCTCGCCTAGGGAAAGCTCCTCGTCCGCGTGGGCGTTGCAGTAATCCAACAGGGTATAACCGGTGAGCTGCAGCTGGTTGTGCTTGGCCCACATGCTGCGCGCATAGGGCGAGTTGTTGTTGATCATTTTCATCATGTGCTTGCGCTCGCTGAGCAGCTCGAACTGCAGGTCGCGGCGCGCGTAGAGCGCGCGGTCCGGCGGGTTGATCAGCAAGGCGCCCAGCAATGCACCCATCGCCGCTTCGCAGTGGCCTGCAAGGCGGCGGTGGTAGTGGGCGTCCGACGTAGTGCGCCACAGCCACAAGAAGATAAACGAGCAGATAACCGCAACACACACCTCGGCGAGGCGGTCGATAACCACGTCGCCGAGTGGGCGGGCGAGAGAGTTGCCCATCATCAGCGCCATGGGTGTGGTGAAGATGACGGTGAACGCATAGTTCTTGACGATGAAGAACTCGGCGGCGAATTGGCAGACGGCCAACAGGAACAGCAGGGGGAGGCCGCCGATCTGGAAGGCATGGGCGATGGCGAACAAGCCGATGCCCAGCACGGATCCTAGGAGTCGGTGGACGCCGCGGATGGTGCCGGGGATTTTCTCCGGCCCCCACTGCAGGATCAGCAAAGCGGTAATCACACCCCAGTCAGGACGGTCCAGGCCCAGCCAGATGGTGAGGGCGCAAGAGGTCAGGCTGGCCAGCACCACCTTTTCCATGCTGAGCTCCGCATGGCTGTGGATGTTGAGCGAACGGCCGAAACGGTACTTGACCGACGGCTTGTGGTGCGGAATGGCAGTACGGGTGGGGTCGACCATGCCATTGGTATCGGAGAAGTCCTCGTCCGTATCCACGTAGCCTGCCTGCGCACTGGCCGCCATGAGTTTCTGGCGGGCCTGCTGTACCTGCACCACCAGGTCGCGTTGTGATTCACGGACGACCCTGCCCCCGGAGACGATGCCCGCGCCCATCAGAGTGGTCCACGCCTCGGAGAGGGAGGTGCGGGCCAGGTAGTAGTTGCCGGGGGTGGGGTCCTCCGCGAAGTCCGCCACCGCGTTGTTGAGGGTGCGAATGGCTCGCTGCTCCGGGCCGCGCGGATTAAACAGGGCGGGGAACATGCCCACGATGATGGCGACGAACGCGCCGAACAGGGCCCAACCGCCGATGGCTAGCGGGTTGAGGTCGTTGCGGGCGATCATTGTGGCACCGCCGGAAACCATGACGATGAAGAAGCCGCCCGGTGGCGGCAGACGCAGCGCGTTCTGGGCGTAGGTGAACACGCCGGAGAGGAAGGTGCAGTACACACCGGCGATGAGTAGCCACCAGTGCGAGCCGCCGGAATCCATGTGCTCCCACATCATCTTGCCCAGCCAGGCGGCGATGGTGGGGCAGGCGGCCAGCAGAGCGGCGGAGAACGCCATCACCTTCAGACGGGTTCGGTACGGAAGGTTGCCGCCGTAGATGACGGTGAACGCGCCGCCAGCAACCAGCAACATTGCGTCGGTGTGGCCCAGTGACCATGCGATAGTGCCGGGGATCAGCAACGACAGTGCGGCCCGCAACCCACCAGCCCAGCCCGACGCCTTCGAGTTGAAGGTACTGAACAGCTCCCACGCGCTTGGACGCTGGGGGATGGGGAACTCCGCGGGGTTACGCGGAGGCTTTGGGGATAACGGTGATGGCGAGGAGGGCTGCTTGTCGGGGCTGGTTTGGCTCACTGTGTCTTTGTTTTCCCTCGTATACGTCGGCGAAATAGGGCATTCCAGGGACAGTCAAGGAGGCAGTCCCTTGGGGACATTCACAGTGTAGTCCCCGAAATCGAACGATGAGCTGTGGGCTGTCCGGAGCAGTGCCTACACTGAGATCCATGAGTTTCAAGGAACCGCAGCGCCCGGGCGAAAAGGATTACCTTGCTGGTTGGATGCCCGATGAAGACCCACACGATGGGCAGGTCGTGCGTACCTCCGATGAGCAGGATCTGGAGGCTCGCCGAATTCGGTTGTCGAAGTACCGCCCGAATACCGCGAAGAAGGTTGCGGCGTGGCTCGCGCTGATCTTGGGTGTGATTATGCTGTTCGGGATCCTATCCGGCTCGATGGAGGGCGTTGATGGAGCCCTGAAGATCCTCCTGGCGGTGCTTTATTGCCTCATGTTTGCCGGCCCGGCGCTGTTTTGGATGTATGCGAACAACCGCGACACCAAGGCGGTTCGGCAGTGGGCGGCCACGGAGTCCGACTACCGGGAAGTGTGGGAATCTTTCGACTCGGCAACGAAGTCCATCTTCGCGCGACCTTCAACGGCCGACGAACTGCCCCTGCTGCCGAAGCGTCCCTGGCTGTGGATCTGGATCGCGGAGTTTGCGGTGATCGCTACTGCCGGTGCGCTGACCCCGGCCTAGCGTGCGCCTGATCCGTGAAGGGCGCGGGGGAGTCCTACTGGGGAGTGGCGATTGTGAGGTAGTCGAACCACATCTTTTGCTTCAGGGCGAAGTCTGCCCCAAAGTCGTAATCGTTCGATTTTCCTACCTGACAAGTTAGAGTGCTGCCGTCCGAGCCCACGCGGCAGTCCATCGCATGAGTATCACCGGAATCGGGGTCAGTGACCGTGATGTTCGCATGGGGTACAGTACTACTTCGCTTTAGGGATCAATGCAGCCCACGTAGGCGTACCAAATACCACTGATACGGAGATCTCAAAGGCATGACCATAACCTCGGCCCAGCTTGACGCTGTCATTGCCGCAACCCGCCACATCCCCGAATCAAACTTCACCGCCTACCGCGGTGGTTACCCCCAGGAGATCAGTACAGCCCTTATCGATGCTGTGTTCTCAATCCAGGCCCAATACGACTCCGCTACACCTGGCAAAGGCGTCAGGAACCGCGTGCAGGCCTTCCGTTCCGCGAACCCGAGTGCGATTAATAATCTGTCGGCACTGATCGACTTGGGCACTGAACACGTAGTGCAGATGATGAGGAAGGGAAAACCGGACGCCGCTTGAAAGCGGGGGCAGTACTTGAGGCTGCTGCCGGATACGTGGCTATCGGGGTGAACAATGCCACACGTCGATTGCCTCCGAGTATGCCTGGCTCGAGATATGAGGAAAGTCCGGGGAGTTCGCATCTCTTTCACGGCACGTCGCATCGCACCCCTCTCCCGGCCGCTCACCTACTCCATATATAAGAAGAACAGATATAGCGCTGAATAGACTGTCGACAAACAGCCATGCAGAATAAGCTCAGGAACCTTCCTGCATATTTACAAGATTTCCCAACTATTCAACCATTTTTCATCCCCAAAGGAACTATCTTGCGCTAAGTCTATTTCTAACCATTCACCACAGCGAAAGATGACCCAACATGGCCAGACCATCTCGCACTATCACCACTCTCCTATTCGCCCTCACCCTCGGCATCGGCTTCACCCCCACCGTGCAAGCTCAGCCCGCACAACCACCAGCAGCCGCCAGCACACCAGGCGACAACAACGCCGATTACGTCGCACCCGGGCGCGAAGATCTCGAACCGGCAGAACCAGGCTTCGACGACAACAACGTAGATAACCAAGCGGGCAAAAACTGGCACCCCACCATCAACCCCAAAAGCAAAGTCATCCCAGGACAGATGCGTTCCGATAAAGAAGAAATCCCTGGTGGTTTCACCAAGGAACAGGCCAACCGCGCCGAGGTCCAAGAAGCTAAAGAACAGGCCACACAGGCACGCTCTGGGATCCAGACTTTTGCCGTTGTCGATACGTGCCGAACGTACTGGCCCAGCCCGTTCAAGGTCTGCGGAAAGATCCGCGAAAAGTACGACTCCCTCGGCGGACCACAAAGCTTCCTAACCTGGCCAAAATCCGACGAACTGAAGGTTCCCGATGGTGTGGGGCGCCGCAACGAGTTCGTCAACGGATTCATCTACTGGCACCCTAATACCGGTGCTCATTCGATCACCACGCACTTCTCTGTCGCTTGGGCACGTATCGGATGGGAACGTGGACCGCTAGGTTACCCCACCACTGACGAATTTGGCCTGTCTGGCAGTATCGGGCGTAAGCAATCCTTCGAGCACGGCCACATCTACGGCTCATTGGCAGGACTGGCCACAATCCACGGGGCGATCTACGACAAGTGGGTGCAAACCGGGGCAGAAAAAGGCCCGCTTGGCTACCCCACAGGTGATGAAACAAAAACCCCTGACGGCATCGGACGGTTCCATAACTTCACCCGCGGGAAGATCTACTGGCACCCACAATATGGAGCACATAGCGTTGTGGGAGCACAGCAGTTGATCTGGGAAGCGAGCGGACGTGAGCAAGGTATCTATGGATACCCTACTTCCGAACAATTTTTGGACAGTAAAGGAAATGTTGTTCAAAACTTCTCAAAAAGTCGACTGGATCTAAGTGTGTACCTAGGAAACACCGCCACTACACGAGTGGGAGAGAAGCTACTTAACGATAAACTAGTTGCTCTTTATCCTGAGTTGGCCAGTGGGGGGAATGTGGAGATAGGCGCACGAAATGTCCTTGTTGCCAATGCAGAAACTAGAGATTCTCGTGTAGTGGGCGGAAAAGAGGTAGTGACAATCATTCCAGTCCCTAGCTACTATTTATATGACTGGCATAGAGGAAATCTAAACGACTACTGCACATCTAGCCCTGATGAATACTCTGGAGGAGTAAAGAATGCAGATTTCAGAGGACCTTGCGCTATTCATGATATGTGCTACCAGGCTGTTTCTCGAGGAGAAAGGACCCAATCATTTTGTGATGAAAGGTTCCACTCGCAGCTATTGCTAACCTGCGAAGGTGTATACTCACGATACAGTGTAGATAGGTATCGGTGCGGAAATGTAGCCCAGGTTTACTATCAAGTCGTAAAGAATGCTCCTCATGATTTTTAAGGAATGATTAATTTGATAAAGCGCATTCTTTTCTTGCCGATCATTGAACTTATTCTTATTTCTCTGTCCTTGTTTGGCTTATCAAGATGGATCATAATGCCTTTTTATGACCCATCTTACGGTACGGAGAGCCAGTTTTTTGATTCCTTCAATCAATCTCTTGTAATAATCTCGGCAATTTCTGCCCTTTTGGGCATTTTTCTTGCGGTAATTGTCCCAAATAAAATCGCTACAGGGTGGGCGATCATTGCCGCTGGAGCGGTGGCTGTCGTACTTGTTAAAAGCATGGAAGACAATAGCCCTAACATTGGCGGAGGTCTCATATTTTTAGTCGGCGAAGTCCTCCTGTTGGCAGGGTTCTCTATGGTCGTTAGGTTCTATTTGATTTCTCTATTAAGATAATCCATACTGTTTGACTACTGCTATAATAGGTTAGATTATCCAAGTCCGCTATCGATATGATCGACCTGACCATGGTCTCCTTAAGCCAAATCCGTAGTTCGCGTTGGCTTGCCAAAGCGGCTATACAGCGTTGTTCGCCCTACCTTCAAAACGTCGTGCGACTTCCGCTTTCGGTACACCAGCATCCACCCATGCATGCGCCTGATCAACCTGCTCCGCAGTAAGCGCGCGGGCACGACCTTTGTACACCCCTCGCTCGAGCAATCCCCTCGGCTTGACGCTCCCTAATGATTGAGCGTTCAAATTCCGCCACCGAACCCAGCAGCCCGAGCATCAGCTTGGCGATCGGGGTGGAGTCCTTCGAGTAGATCTGTCCCTCCTTGAGGAACTCCACCGACACCCCTTTGCTGACTAACTCGTCAACAATGGCATACAGATCCGTTAATGACCGCGCGCACCGATCCATCGACGGCGACCACAAGCTGATCCCCCGCACGGACATACCGCATCGCTTCATCAAGACTAGGCCACTTTCGTGAACCACCACTAGCCCTATCTGTGTAATAGGTGAAGACCTTCTCCGCCTTGAGTTGCTCAATCTGGCGATCAAGATTCTGATCTTTCGAGCTCACCCGGGCATAACCCACCTTTTGCCCCGAGATCACACCCAACTGTTCCGTGATCTCTAGAGGCAGTGACGGTTCTGTTCCGTTAGTCATGGAGCCAACCCTAGCCAACAGGAAATCTTGTCATTCACAAAGTGTTCGCTTGGGGTACAGCCGTCACGTTAGGGTTGCTAGACCTATAGGCGTAGGTGGGTTTCAATGCCTCTGCGTAAATCGCATCAGCGAACTCGCATGATGTTTGGAGAGGAACGCTGATCTCAGCGCCATTTGCAGTGACCCCGCAGTCATTTCGCGGGTAAGCACTTCCCCGTTGGAAGAGGGACGTTTGCGTTTGCCTCGCGTCGGCTCAGCTGCGCGGTTGTTGCTTTCTGTGGCAGAGCTGTGACCGGAACCGTGGTTTGAAGCCGGTGGGGTGGGGTTGGGGCCGGACTTCTTGGTGGACTTAGCGCGTGTGGTTTCGTCTGCCTTGTCGTCCTTTTTAGAGGCCTCACCCTTAGCTGCCGAATTCTGCTGTGCAGAGGCGTTGGCGGCGCTGCCTGAGTCGGCGGCATCGTTGGAATCTTCAGATCCGCAGGCGCTTAACCCCATCGTGGCGACGGTGAGTGGAGCTAGGGCAGATATACGCTTCATGAAAACGTCCTTAAGTAAAGGAATGAGTCGTATTAATGAAGAAGCCTAGCGCTTCCGCTAGTCATTCACAGTGAGAACGACCTTTCCCAGCGCGTGCCCCGACTCGACCTCTTCGTAGCCCTCGGCAGCGGCGCTGAAGGGAAGCTCCCTGCCGATTACCGGGCGCATCGCACCCTCCGCCACCAAGCGGGCGAGCTCTGCGAAGCGCTCCTGGGTGCGGACTCGAGTGATGCCACTGCCACCCAGGCGGGTGGCCAGCTGTTTGTCGGCAGCGCTGCGGATCGCGCCCTCCGGCGCAAGGTGCGCCAGCCCCTCCAAGACCTCGCCGCCGACGAGGTCCAGGATGCCGTCCATCGGCGGAACTGTGACGTGGGAGCCAGTCTTGCCCAGCTCCGCGGTATCCATAAACCGCGCGCCCAGGCGCTCTACCAGGACCTTCTTACGGGCGCTGGCGATGCCGATAACCTCAATGTCGAAATGCCGCGCCAGTTGCAGGGCATGCGTTCCCACGCCGCCGCCCGCGCCGATCACCAGCAGGCGGGCGCCCTCATCCGGCCAGGTCTCCAGGTCGTGCAGTTCCGCCAAAGCGTCATAGGCGGTTCCGGCGGCCGCGGGGAGGCAGGCGGCATCCGTCGCCTCTACCCCGCTGGGGATAGCTGCGGTCGAGGTGGCGTCCAAAAGAACAAAAGAATCACTCGCAGCACCAGTGCTGGAGAAAGCCGAGCCAAAGACGCGATCACCTGGCGAAAACCCGGTGGAAGGGTCGGCCTCGATGACGATGCCAGCGGCCTCGCGGCCCATGGCCATGGGGAAAGAGACCGGGAAGGAGCCCTGGCGCTGGCCGTTCCGCACTTTAATATCGCCGGGGTTCAGGCTGATCGCCGTGGGGCGGATCAGCACGCTGCCGGGCTGCCAGGTGGGGTCGGCGACGTCGAGGAAGCGGGTGACCTCGGGGCCGCCGAAGGAATCAAAGCCGAAGATACGCATGATTCCCATGGTAGGGCGCTGCTAGTTCTTGGCGAAGCGGCGCATGAGGAAAGCGAATAGAGCGCCGGAGATGTTGTGCCACACGGCGGCGACCGCACCGGGGATGGCGGCCTCCGGAGCCCAATACTTGCCCGACATGCCAGAGGCCAGGCCAGCGGACTGCGTGGCGACCTCGATGGCGGTGGTACGGCACACGGCGGGGGATTCGCCGGTGGCGCGGGCGGCGAAGTAGCCCAGGATGTAGCCGATGAGGTTGTGGATGATGACGGCGACCAGGACGGTTACGCCGACGTTCATCAGCGTCTCGGAAGACTTAGCCACTGCGGGGAAGACCACGCCACCGATGGCGATGATGGACAGCCACGGCAGGACTGGCAGCAGGAACTGGACGATGCGGTCGAAGATCACACGGATGACCAGGCCGCCGATGACGGGCAGCAGCACGGTCTGGACCAGGCTCCACGCCATGGACTTGCCATCCACCGGGGTTTCCTCGCCCGCGAGCAGCAGCATGATCACCGGGGTGACGATCGGGGAGAGGATCGTGGAGACGGAGGTCATGGTCACAGACAGGGCAACGTCGCCCTTCGCCAGGTAGGAAACCACGTTGGAAGTAGTGCCGCCCGGGACGGAGCCCAGCATGAGCAAACCGATTGCCAGCATTGGGTTCAGCCCCAGCAGCTTGGCAACGGCTACAGCACCCAGCGGCATGATGACGAACTGCGCCAGCACGCCGATGAAGATCGGCATGGGGCGCTTGATGACCAGTGCGAAGTCGGGCAGCGTCAGAGTGAGGCCCATGCACAGCATGATGATGGCGATCATCGTGGAGATGTGTGCTGCCAGGGGAGTGAAGGTGCCCGGGCTGGCCAGTGCGAGGCCCGCGCCAATCAAGATGAATGCGGGGAAGGCCCACACGGCAATGGTGGCGGAGCGTTCCTCAGTTGCATTGGTGGCATTGGTGTTTTCCGCGCCGGTTTGAGGCGCTTCTGCGTTCTTCTCTTCGGTCGTCATGTGACCAGTATATGAGATTGGAATCTCAAAATATGAAATTCGGTGGGAAAGCCTGCCGTGAAAGGGGGTAAGGGCATTGGTTAGAGTGGTTCTCATAGCCCGCGCAGCCGGTTCCGCGCCCAGGCTCGGACCAAAAGAAGGAGCGACCATGAACCAACCCCGCACCTGGTTCACCAGCGACCTGCACCTCGGCCACCCCTTCGTTGCTGAATTACGTGGCTATGGGTCCAGTGGAGAGATCGACGCGGATGTCGAGCGACATGACGCAACGATCCTGAATAACCTCAATAACGCTCTGGCTCCGGGCGACACGCTGTGGGTTCTAGGCGATATCTCTTCCGGATGGGGGCCACAGGAAGAGCGAGCGCTGGATCTGCTGGCCCAAACCTTTTCCGGCCTGGACGTCACCGTTCACTTGATCGCCGGTAACCACGACACCTGCCACCCGCTGCACGCCGACAGTGCCGAACGGCAGCGCAGATTTCTGGAGGTTTTCGATTCCGTGCAGCCCTACCAGTGCGTCGTTCCGTGGGATCCGGACGGCGACGGGGTGGCCGATAACGAAGACCTAGCCAAGAAGGCCGATACCGAGGTCGCCTGGCTGTGCCACTTCCCGCGCCCTGGTCAGGATCATGAGGGTATGGAGTCTCGCTACGACTCTCTACGCCTGGACGTGCCATACGTCATTCATGGCCACCTGCATTCCGCGTCGCCGATGACCGGTCCTGGTCAGGTCGATGTCGGAGTGGATGCTTGGGGGCTGCACCCGGCTCCTTATGAGGAGGTTATGGAGCTGCTTTACCGCGACGCATAGTGCTCAATGCAGGTGCGTAAGTACCTATCTATGTATATTTATGCTGTGCATGGTGACGCCTACTTCTCGGCGCACGACAACCTGAATAAACGGGACTTGAGGTTATGACGTTCAACTTTTCCCAGTACACCTACCGCCCGCGGCATGCGGCTAAGGATTCACGCTCTGCCGCGAAGGGCATTGCAACTGCGGCTCTGACGGCCTCCATTGGTGTGGCAGGGTTTGCCGCTCCGGCGAATGCTGCGCCTGCAGGGCCACCCGCCGGCTCGCAGCTTCCGCCGTTGCCACAGGTTCAACTGCCCCCGGCGCCGCAGCTCCCACCTTTGCCTCCGGTTCCGCAGGCCGTGGAGGATGCGCTGAACCAGCTGGGAATGTCCGCCAACCAGATCCCGGGTTCCTCCGCCCCGCAGCGACCGGCGCCGCACCGGCCGGCACCGAACAACGGCTACAAGGTGCGCACGATCCACAACGTGCCTGCCCGTACCTCGATGGCCGTGGTGACTAACAATGGTATTGCCAAGACTCCAAACGCTGACGAAGCCCGCCCGGGTCTGTCCATCGTGAAGCTCTACATGGCGGATTACGTACTGCGTTACGGTGACCACAGCAACTCGGACCGCTACCTAACAGAGCGCATGATTCGCTTCTCAGACGACGGCGCTGCCTCCAAGATCAACCGCAAGTACCCGCGAGCCATCAGCACTATCGCCCGCGAGTACGGCCTGCGTAACACCCGAGCTGCTGCACACTGGGGTAACTCCTATACTTCCGCGACGGACACGGCTCTGTTCTTGCACAACCTGCGTATCCGCCACCCACGCTCCCTGGTGTTGCACTGGATGCGTACTGCCAGCCCCGTGGCTGCAGACGGTACCCGTCAGGACTGGGGAACGGTGCACCTGCCGGGAGTCAACGGCACGAAGTGGGGCTGGTCCGATTACGGTCGCCAGACTTTGGCCTCGGCTTCCTTCGGCAACGGCTACACGGTGGCTTCCTTCTCCTGGGGCGGCCGTGGGGTACAGAACGCAGATACTCGGGCAGCAGCTGGGTACCTGCGATAGTCTTAATCCTCGAAGTGCAGAAGGCACGTAAAAGGACTGAGCTCGGCTCCTGGCACGGAAAGTTTTAGGAAATGGCACCACAGGACAATAATCCCTTCAATAGCGGCGGTAACGGCGCGGACAGGCAGAACGCCGACGATCCGACCGAATACTTGGGGCAGGCCAAGCCAGAAGGCTCGAATGCAGAGCCCCCGCAGTACCGTCGCCAGGATGATCAGAACACGCAGGTCTTCGGGGCCTCCGGTGCCGGTAACGCGCAGGGCTACCAGAACCCGGGCAATCAGGGGTATGGCGCGCCCGGTTTCAACCCTCAGGGCGGCTACGGCCAGCAGGGCTATGGGCAAGCGTCCTACGGCCAGGCTGGTCAACAGGGTTACGGACAGTCGGGCCAGCAAGGCTATGGTCAGGCAGGCCAGCCCGGCCAGGCAGGCCAGTCGGGTCAGCCCGGATATGGTCAGCAGGGATACGGCCAGCAAGGTTTTGGTCAGCAGGGATATGGGCAGCAGGGATATGGCCAGCCCGGCCAAGCATATGGTCAGCCTTTCGGCCAACCTGGTCCCAACGGCTCCAACGGACAGGGCGGCAACGGCAACGTAGCCAAGATCGTCATCGGCCTACTGGTTCTCATCGCGCTGGTAGTTGGCGGCGTACTGATTTATAACTTGGTTTCCAGCGACGATGACGAGGGCAAAAAGCCCAGCTCTTCCACGTCCGCGCCTACGGATACGACGGGTGAGAATGACGAAGAGACTTCGAGCAACCAGAGTGAAGACAACCCTCTGACTTCGCTGCCTAGCCCCTCCGGCATTACTCTGCCCTCTGACTTCCCAAATATGTCTGATTACGAGGATCAGCTCGACGACAGTTTGCAGGATCTTGAAGAGATGTTGAGTAGCCTGACCGAGAGCCCCAGCGACCCCACCGGAAATCCCAGCTACAACTAAGGCCAGTTACGACTGGGCGCAGTCATAACTAGATCGGCTACGGCGGAGCTAAAACTTAGGGCTCTAACGTCAAACAAAAACAAGAAACCCCCAGGCGGACTTAAAACCTGGGGGTTTCTTGCTGACGTTTCAAGAGGAGAATGACCGTTCGTATGTGGATCCTTTCTGTCGACCACTGAGAACTAATCTAAAGCGCCTTCCTGGAAAAACCCTGTGTACGGTCTGCAAGGTCGCTACGCATTAAATAGGCTTTTCCCGCAAACGTTAAACACCTGGTCAAAGGGCATAAGGGCATCCGCGAAGCCAAACAATCTGGACGTGAAGGTCATGATTGTCCGGGAGAAAGGATAGGGTATTGCAAGACCTACGCACGTTCGAGCATGAAACTGGGGAGTGATCCCGCCATGGAAGGCGAAAAATCTACAGCCGCGGCAAACGCGGAAAAAGTAAAGGTTGATCCACTAATCTTCTGGGTTGCCTTCGGCTTCATCGTCGCCTTTGTTGGCTACGCGATCATCTTCAAAGACAGGGCCGCAGAAAGCCTGCAGACCGGCGCTAACTGGCTGCTGGAGAACTTCAACTGGCTGTACATCGGCAGCATCTCCCTGGCCTTCCTTTTTCTGATGGTTCTCTTCGCCTCCCGCTTCGGCCGCATGCGCCTGGGCGTTGAAGGCGAGCAGCCGGCATTCCGAACCTTGTCCTGGTTCGCGATGCTCTTCGCCGGCGGCCTGGGCTCCGTGTTGATGTTCTACGGTGTGGCCGAGCCGATGAACCACGTCGTCAACGTACCTATGCAAGATGCGGAACCGATGAGCCCCGAGGCCATCGGCGAAGCCATGGGATTCACCTTGTATCACTTCGGCCTGCACATGTGGGTCATCTTCGCGCTGCCTGGCCTGGCTCTGGGCTACTTCATCTACAAGCGCCACCTGCCGCCGCGCGTATCAAGTATCTTCGCACCCATCCTCGGCGCCCGGATCTATTCGTGGCCCGGAAAGCTTATTGACGCCCTGTCTATCATCGGCACCGTTTTCGGCATCGCGGTTTCGGTCGGGCTCGGTACGCTGCAGATCAACTCTGGCCTAGCCAAGGTGTTCGGTGCGGACACCGTCGCGTGGGTGCAGATCAGCATCCTTGTCGTCATCGTGGTGGCGTCGTCCATCTCGGTTTCCACGGGGCTGTCGAAGGGCATCAAGTGGCTGTCCAACATCAACATTCTCGCGGCAACTCTGCTGATGGTGTTCGTACTGCTGACCGGCCCTACACTGCTTTTGCTGCGCGGCACGATGGATGCCACTAGTCTGTACGCGGAGTATCTGCCGAAGATCATGTTCTGGTCTGATTCGCAGCAGGTGAACCCGGGCTGGCAGGGTAAGTGGACGGTCTTCTACTGGGCGTGGACGATCTGTTGGTCGCCTTTCGTGGGCATGTTCGTCGCCCGCATTTCCCGTGGCCGTACCGTCCGCGAGTTCATCGGCGGCGTGCTGTTGCTGCCGACCGCATTCACTATTGTTTGGTTCTCTGTCTTTGGATACGCCGGCCTGGATATCGAAAAGAAGGAGTCGGGCGTGCTGACCAAGCCGATCGTGGAGGACGGCGATCCCGCTACTGCGCTGTTCACCTTCTTGGAGCATTTCCCGTGGACTCTAGCCATTAGCATCCTGGCACTGTTCGTAATCGCCATCTTCTTCGTCACCTCCATCGACTCCGCTGCGCTGATCAACGACATGTTCGCAGCCGGTGAGGAGGGCAAGACTCCGCTGATGTACCGCTTGCTGTGGTGCATCATGATCGGCGCTGTCGCAGGTGCCATCCTGATCATGGCTCCGGATTCCGGCATCGACGCACTGCAACAAACTGTGATCATCATTGGTTTCCCGTTCGTGCTGTTCAATTTCGTCATGATGTTCTCCCTGGTGAAGGGAATGAATGATGACTCGGCTGCACGCCCTGAGCCGCCGAGCCGCCAGTGGGGTAAGACCGACTCTGCGGAGAAGCTTGCAGAGCACGAGGCTCGCCCGGCGCCTGGCTATGACAACGAAGGCAACGAGCACGCTCGCTTCGAATACGACGCAGAAGGAAACCTCGTCATCCCTGGCAACGTGCGCATCGAGGGCGACCTGGGAATCGTCGGTGACGTGGACAATGACGCCGAAGTTGCCCCCGCGCGCCTGATGTACGACCAAGAAGGCGAACTGATTACGGACGAGCCGACTGAACCCGAAGGCTCGGCGGACGATGAGGGCGTCAATAAGGAATAGATCAGGAAATGCGTTAAGCACAATCGCACCTACAACATCGGTAGGCTGGATCTAGTACGAATAAACCTATAAAAAAGGAGTGACCATGGTTCAGCGTGTAGGTGTTATCGGTGCAGGTCTGATGGGATCTGGCATCGCAGAGGTCGCCGCCAAGGCTGGCAGCGACGTGCTGGTTTGGGAGGCCAAGCAGGAGTTCGCCGATGCGGGTAAGGCTCGCATCGAGAAGTCCCTGGAGAAGGCCGTCAGCCGCGGCAAACTGTCCGAGGAGGACCGCGACGCGGCACTCGGCCGCCTAACTTTCACCACCAAGCTCGAGGACTTCGCTGACCGCGAGCTGGTCATGGAAGCCATCATTGAGAACGAGGACGTCAAGAAGGACGTCTTCGCCAAGCTGGACGAGATCGTCGAGGACAAGAAGGCTCCACTGTGCTCCAACACGTCCTCCCTGCCGATCCAGACCATCGCCAGCGCAACTAAGAACCCGGGCCGCGTGCTGGGCCTGCACTTCTTCAACCCAGTTCCGGTCCTGCCGCTGGTGGAGGTCATCCCGGCGCTGACCACCGACGAGGACGTTGTTGAGGTTGCCCAGACCTACGCCACCGAGAAGCTGGGTAAGCAGGCCATCCGCGCGAAGGACCGCTCCGGCTTCATCGTGAACTTCCTGCTGGTGCCGTACATGCTTTCCGCTGTTCGCATGGTGGAAAACGGCGTGGCAACTCCGGAGGACATCGATACCGGCATGAAGCTGGGGGCCAACCACCCGATGGGTCCGCTGACCCTAGCAGACATGGTTGGTCTGGATACCTGCGCCTTTATCGCAGACGTCATGTACAAGGAGTTCGGTGACCCGAGCTACGCCTGCCCGCCGCTGCTGCGCCGCATGGTCACCGCAGGTCACACCGGGCGCAAGTCCGGCAAGGGATTTTACGAGTACAATTAACCCCACAACGCCCGCTGGGTAATTCGAAGGCCGTGACCGCGGCTCGGCCCGGTGGGCGGACCCAACGAAAGGAAAGGTCACTACATGTCCATTGACGATCTGAAGAACAAGGCAGAGGGTGTCGCAGGTCAGGCCAAGGAGGCTGCCGGCGAGGCTACCAATAACGACGATCTGGCCAACGAGGGTCGCGCAGACCAGACCAAGTCCGACATCAAGGACAAGGCCAACGAGCTGAAGGACAAGGCTTCTGACGCTGTAAACAAGGTTCTGGGCGACGCTCAGAAGTAAGACTTAAGACGACAAAAGTCCCGGCTGGAGGATTCCAGCCGGGACTTTTCTATTGCCGGGGGGAGCTCCGGCGCGCTGGCGCCAGGGAGGCTTTACAGCGCCTGGTCGACGACCGCTGCCGCGCGGTCGACGATCTCCAGCGCCCAGTTCAGCTGCTCCTCAGTGGTGATCAGCGGCGGAGCGAAGTGCAGGCGGTGGCCGGAAACCATCGGCCAGATGCCGGCCTTCTTCAGCTCGGCGCCGAACGCAGCCATGGCCTCGCCACCCATCGGGGTCTTGGCCTCCTGGTCGCTAACGAACTCGATGGCCCAGAAGAAGCCCTTGCCACGGACGTTGCCCACGCTCGGGTGGTTCTCCGCGATCTTCTCCATTGCCGGAGCGATCACGCGCTCGCCCAGCTCGGCGACCTTCTCGAAGATGTTCTCCTCGCGGTAGACCTTCTGTGCCGCCAGGCCAGGCGCGGCAGCCAGGGGGTGACCGGAGTAGGTCAGGCCGCCCGGGTAAGGCTTGTCGGCGAAGCGCTGGTAGACGGCCTCGTTCATCATCACGCCACCCAGCGGCGCCATGCCGGAGTTCACGCCCTTGGCGAAGGTAACCAGGTCTGGCTGCAGATTCTTGCCGCCATGCTCGTAGGCGAACATCTTGCCGGTACGGCCGAAGCCGACCATGACCTCGTCGGCGATGTACAGCGCACCATGGCGGTCGCAGATCTCGCGCACACCCTGCAGGAAGCCCTCCGGCGGGACGATGATGCCGCTGGAACCCACGACGGACTCGATCAGCACGGCAGCCACGTTGTCCTCGTACACCAGGGTTTCCTCCAGAGACTGGAGAGCGCGAGCGCACTCTTCCTCCTGCGTGGAGGAGTAGAAGGCGCTGCGGTACAAGAACGGGCCCCAGAAGTGCTTCACGTCGCCGTCAGTGGTGGGGTTGCCGTGGCGGCGAGCCTCACCGGTGGCCATAATCGCGGAGCCGGTAGCGCCGTGGTAGCTGCGGTAGGCCGTCAGGATCTTGGACTTGCCGGTAGTTAGGCGCGCCATGCGGATGGCGTGCTCGATGGCGTCCGCGCCGCCGTTGGTGAAGAACACGTGGGAGAAGTCGCCCTGCGCCTGCTCCACGATCTCCTTGGCCAGCTCGCTGCGCACGTCGTTGGAGAACGCGGGGTTCTGGTTGGTGATGCGGGTTGCTTGCTGCTGAATTGCCTCTACCAGCTTCGGGTGCGCGTGGCCCAGGTTGGCGCTGACCAGCTGGCTGCCCAGGTCCAGGTAGCCATTGCCCTGATAATCGTAGATCCACACGCCCTCCGCGTGGCTGAGCGGCTGCGGGTTGATCTTCTCTTGCGCCGACCAGCTGTGGAATACGTAGTTGCTGTCGTTGTCGCGTACCTGTCGCTCTGCGGCCGTTGCTTCTTCGGTGCCGACGCCCACTTTTGAGCCGTCGAAGGTAGTGAACTCGGTGATACTAGGGGGGAATTCAGTCATTCTCCCAGGCTACTCCTGTGAGTTGGCATCAGCAGCGGAAGTGCTGTCTAAGCCGAACTCTTCATCGTCCTCGGCGCCCGGTTCGCTGAATCCGAAGCGCTTCAGGCGTGCCCGGTCGGCGGCGGAGGAGGAGCTGGTCAGCTGTAGCAGCTCGTTGTAGATTCCGCCGCTGGTCGCGAGCTCGGCCGGGGAGCCGACCTCGCAAACATGCCCCTTGTCCAGGGTGACGATCTTGTCCACGTCGGCGATGGTGGACAGGCGGTGGGCGATGACGATGGTAGTGCGGCCCACCATCAGCTCGTTCAGTCCGGCCTGCACCACGCGCTCGGCCTTGGTGTCCAACGCGGAGGTGGCCTCGTCCAGGATCAGCACGGGGGCGTCCTTCAGCATCGCGCGGGCCACGGCGATGCGTTGCTTCTGTCCACCGGAAAGGCGCAGGCCGCGCTCGCCAATCAGAGTGTCGTAGCCGTCCTTGAAATGCATGATGAAGTCGTGAGCAAAGGCGCGCTTTGCCACTGCCTCGATCTCCTCATCGGTCGCGTCGGGCTTGGCGTAGGCAATGTTTTCCCGCACCGTGCCGGAGAACAGAGCGGGTTCCTGGAACACCACACCTACGGAGCTGCGCAGCTCTGCGGCCGTCATGTCGGCCACGTCCTTGCCACAGACCTTGAGCTGCCCCTCGGTGGGGCGGTACAGGCCCAGCAGCAGGTTCACCAGGGTGGACTTGCCGCCACCGGATTCGCCGACCAGTGCTACCTGGTCGCCCTTTGACGCCTGGAAGGTGACTTCGTGGATGACGGGCTCGCCCTTGAGGTACTCGAAGCTCACGTGGTCGAAATCGATCACCGGGCCAGTTTCTGGGGCGGAAAGTTGCGGGCGCACGGCCTGGTCGACGTCTTCCTGGGAGACCAGCATCGGCCCGCCCGGACGGGCGGCCTCCAGCAGGGGAGCGGTGGCCGAGGGCTCCTCTAGCTCTTCCATGGTCTCGAAGTACTCGCGGGAGCCCGCGGCGGCGCGCTGGGCGGTATCCACCATCCAGCTCATCATGCCGGCTGGCTGGCGGGCCATCACTACGTACTGCAGTAGTAGAACCATGTCGCCGAGCGTGAAGTCGCCGTGTAGGGTGCGCCAGAACAACATCAGGTAGATGGCGAAGAAGATGATGTTCATCCCGCCCATGCGCAGGATGTCCATGAAGTGCCACCAGCGGGATTGTTCGCGCGTTAGTTGGATTGTGTCTGCAAAGTGCTTCTGGAACAGCCTAAGTTCGCGCAGCTCAGAGACGAAGGACTTCACCACCTTCACCTGTCCGATGACCTCCGCGAAGCGTCCCTGGGCCACGTCGATGTGCTCGTTCTTTTCCTTCTCCCACACCATCCACTTTTTGGAAGTCAGCATGGTCAAGTACAGGTACATCGGGAAGATGATGGCCAGCAGAAGCGCCAGCGGCCAGTAGTAGATCGCGGTGATGACTAGGATCATCACCACTGTGATCAGCATGGAGAAGAAGTTATTGGCGAAGGACTTGATGAAGTCCGTCAGCCCCAGGATGGAGCGATCCAACCGGGAAATGATGGTGCCGGTGACCTGCTTGTCGTAGTAGCCCTGCGGCAGGGCCAGGAGTTTGGCGTAATAGCGGTTGGAGAGGATCTGGCGCATCCGCATCGCCATCACGTCTCCGAACCAACCACCGATGTTGCGGATGATGGTGTTCGCCAGCTCCACAGCTAGTAGCCCGACCGCTAGCCAGATGACGGTTTTCGTGGCGTTCTCAATGGCGGCGTCGGAAGCGCCACCACCGCCGACGGTATCCACAATGGTGTCGGTGGCCAGCTTCACCAGGAAGGGAGTGGCCAGCGCCAGCCCCGCGGTGACGAGGCTGGCGATCATCACAATGATGTAGAACGGCCACAGTTCCTTGGTGGAACGCAGGATTCGGCTAAAGGCTTTAATCACACCTAGCCAAGTTAATTGTTCGCATGCTCCTTAGCGAATTCCGCGATGCGGTCCAGGGCCTCGTTCAGGATCTCCCGGGACGTTCCGAAGTTGATGCGCACATGCCCCGCGCCCTGGGCGCCGAACATGGTGCCTTCGTTGAAGGCCACGCGGGCTCCTTCCAGCAGCTTCTGGCCCGGGTTGTCCGCTAGTCCCGGGACCTCACTGAGATCCACCCACAGCAGGAAGCTGGCCTCGGGGCGGATGAACTTCGCGCCGGGCAGCACCTCCGGCAGGCGGCGTTCGAGCAGATCCAGGTTGCCTTCCAGGTACTCCAGCTCGCTGTCCAGCCAGGCCTCGCCGTCCGTGTAGGCGGCTTCGGCGGCGACCTGCCCCAGAGTGGAGGCAGATCCGGTGCGCAGTGGGCTGACCTTCGCCATGGCCGCGCGGTCGTCCGGGTTGGTGAAGATCATCTGCGCGCAGTGCAGACCGGCGGTGTTCCAGCCCTTCGAGGTGGCCAGCACCGTCACGGTTACCCGCGCAGCGGTCTCGCTGAGCGTGGCCAGGGGAGTGTGCTTGTGCGGCGCGTAGACCACCGGCGCGTGAATTTCGTCGGAGATCAGGCGCACGTTGTACTTGGCAGCCAGTTCCACCAGCTTGGCCAGCTCTTCGGGGCGCCATGCGCGGCCCAGTGGGTTGTACGGGTTGCATACGATCATCGCGCCCACGCCAGCCGGGTTGTCGGTGCTGGCGAAGGCAGCCTCCAGGGCCGCGTAGTCGAAGGCCCACTCTTCGGCGCCATTCTTTTTCACCTTGGTCATCTCCACCTCAACCTTCGGGCGCTTCACTGCGCTCGGCACGTCGAAGAACGGGTGGTAGCTGGGCACTGGGACGATCACGTCTGAGCCCTGGGGCGTCAACTCGTCGATAGCCGTGGCCACACCCTTGACCACATCGGGCACCAACCGCACCCACGTCGGCTCGATCTGCCAACCAAAACGGCGATCCAGGAAGCCGGCCAGGGCCTTCTCCACGGACTGGTTACGGCGCTCGTAGCCGAAGTATTCACGGTCCACGCCAGACTGGATGGCCTGCTTGACGGCAGGGCAAGTGTCGAAGTCGGTCTCGGCGACCCACAGGGGGAGGACATCCTCGTCGTAGACGGTCCACTTCATCGTCCCGCGAGCGCGCAACGTGGCGAGGCCGGGAACTGATACGGCGGAATCCTGCGGGCAAGTGTTCTGGGTGTTCTCAAGGTTGTTGTTTTGGGTGGTTGCGTTCATAGCCTCCCACCCTAGCACTCTAGACAGAGCTGTCTAGTCACTGTCTGGTGTGGTACCCGAATCAGATCGAATAGAGCCCTAACGGCTCGGGTACAGCTCCGGATAATCCTCCCGAATCTGCCGGTAGGCATCCTCCGCCACCTCGCGAGTCACCTCACCCTGAGCGGATGCATCCATATCGAAGCGCCGCACCAAACGTCGCGAACCATAGCGCGGCCACTCCGGATCTTCCCCGCGGGCGAAACGCGAGACGATCCCGTGAAACTCCGTCGCCAGCGGCTGCAAGCGCTCAGCGGCCGACTCGCCGCAGAAATACTTCACTGTTTTGGGCGCGACCGTGAGGGCGTCAAAAACCAAAGGCAGATCCGCGCAGTGCCAGGCCGATTGGCTCCCGTGAAACTCATAAGCCCAGCTCGTATCGCGTTTCTCCTCCATGATCGCCACGGCCCAGCGTTTGATGGCCGAATCACCGATGGCCATTCCCACCGGACGTGGTGACGCCCACCGCACCCGCGCGCCCAGCTTCCATTCCGCGTAGCGTCCCAGCGCCTTGGCCGCTTGCCGCACCAACGGGTTTTTGGAGCTCAAGCGCTTGTCGATGGCGCGGGCGAAAGGCATCTTCGTAAACTCTTCGCGCAGGGTGCCGATCAACAGCGGCACGTCGCGCATTTCGCTGGGCCGGAAAGGGTAGGGACCCACGGCGCAGTCCGAACCGTAGAAGCGGGCGTAGCGCCGATAGGCACGCTGCAATTGTTCGGGGGAGAGGCTGGACAGGTGCTCGCTGGTCAGCGGGCCGCCGAGGACCGCGCGGGCGACGTGCTCGCGGCTCGGCCAACCCTCGCGCGGGAACCCGGGGCTCAAGATCACCGCGCGATGCACCAAGCCCTCTGTCCGCGGGTTGCAGAGCGTCCAGGCCGTCAGCGCGCCGCCGGCAGACTGGCCCATTAGCGTGACCTGCTCCGGATTCCCGCCAAAGGCTGCGATGTTATCCCGCACCCAGCGCAAAGCGACCACGATGTCCTCGGCGCCACGGAAGTACTCCGGCTCGGTATTCGGATCCGCTGAAGCGTCCACGTCGGCGGGGTGATCCTCGTCCAATAGAGGCAGGAAGCCTTCCAGGCGGTAGCGGTAATTCAGCGAAACGTATACGAAACCTTCCTCGGCGAAGCGGACCCCCTGGTACCAGAGTTCGTCGGCGAAGCCTTCCTCGTAGCGACCACCGTGGATGAACACGATTACGGGTGCCGCAGGTTTGGTGCTGGCTGTGGGGGTGGAGTCAGATCCAGACTTGGCCTTGGGGTGGAAGTCAGACTCGATGATGGAAGGGGGTGCGTCGACCGGGCAGGTGATGGATAGGGACTGGCGGTGGGTGGTGGTAGAGGGGGCGCCGAAGAAAGATTTAAAAGGGACGGCAGGGGAAGGAGGGGCGAAGCGTTCGCCCGAGGCGTAGGGGATGGACTCGAAGCGGAGTACGGAACCGCGGAGGAAGCCACGTTTGCGACCCTGTTTGATGGCCACATCAACGTAGTTGTTGGCCTCAGGGATAGAGTGGGGGATCATGGATTACCTCCAAAACGCTTCCGAACTGCCTTATGAACTGCCCGACTTCGCGGCAATCGACCTTGCCGAGCTGGTGCCTGCCTTCCGCACCGCGCTGGTGGATCACGCCGCGCAGATCGCGGCGATCGCGAACAACCCTGAAGCTCCCACCTGGGAAAATACCGCCGAGGCGTGGGAAGAATCGGGGCAGATGCTGCAGCGCGTGCTGGCCATTGTTTTTAATT
This sequence comes from Corynebacterium jeikeium, assembly GCF_028609885.1. Taxonomy (NCBI): domain Bacteria; kingdom Bacillati; phylum Actinomycetota; class Actinomycetes; order Mycobacteriales; family Corynebacteriaceae; genus Corynebacterium; species Corynebacterium jeikeium. Next base: position 716,521 of record NZ_CP063195.1, read on the forward strand.
ATACGGGCGCAAATGCCACCGATCAGGTGCGCGAGATTGAGGCGACGATCAGCCCAGAGTTGGCGCGGCACTTCAGCGAAATCTGGCTGAACCGGAAGCTGTGGGAGCGCATTTGCGACCTGCCCGAGCAACCGGAAGGCAGCGAAGAGGAAGCCCTGCTGCGGGAGCTGAAGAAGAGCTTTATTCGCGGTGGTGCCGAACTGGACGATGCGCAGCGGGAAAGCCTGCGCGACATCGACGCCCAACTGGCGGAGCTGACCACCGCCTTCGGCGCGCAGCTGCAGACCGCCACCGAAGACGCGGCGGTGCTGCTGACAGACGAGGCCGAGGTCGCGGGGCTGAGCGCGGCGGACAAGGAGTACTTCGCCAAGGCCGCCAACGAACGCGGGGAGGAAGGCTGGCTGATTCGCCTGGGCCTGCCGAGCATCCAGCCGGTGCTGGAATCTCTTGAAAACCCGGCCGCGCGCGCGAAGGTGCACGAGGCATCGCTGAACCGCGCCGCCGGCAGCAACGAGGCCACACTGCTGCAGATCGTGCGCCTGCGCGCCCAGCGCGCCGAGCTGCTGGGCTTTGCCAATCACGCCGAGTTCGTCGCCGCCGCCGAGACCGCCGGTAGCCTCGCGGCGGTCGAGGATCTGCTGAATCAGGTGACGCCCGCCGCCGTGGCGAACGCGCACGGAGAGTACAAGCGGGCGCTGGACAAGATGGCCGTGAGTGGCACAGAGCCCTCAGCGGGTACAGAGAGCGCAGCGGGTACAGCGGGGCTGAGCGGGGCCGACTGGCCCTACTGGGATGCCCAGCTGCGCGCAGAAGAGCTGGACGTCGATGAAGCCGAGCTGAAGAAGTACTTCCCGCTGGAACAGGTTATGGTCGACGGTGCCTTCTTTGCCGCCAAGCGCCTCTACGGCATTGACGTGCGGGAACGCACCGACCTCGCCGGCTACGCGCCGGGCGTGCGGGTATGGGAAGTCACTGAGGGTGAAGAGTCGCCCGTCGGCATCGGCCTGCTGCTGACCGACATGTACGCCCGCCCCACCAAGCGCGGTGGCGCGTGGATGAACTCCTTCGTCGAACAATCCAACCTGCTGGGCAAGGCCCCCGTGGTGGTCAACGTCATGAACATCGCCGAACCCGCCGAGGGCGAGCAGGCGCTGTTGACCCTCGACGAGGTGCAGACCGTTTTCCACGAGTTCGGCCACGCCCTGCACGGCCTGCTCTCCGACGTGCGCTATCCCACGCTGTCCGGCACAAATGTGCCCCGCGACTTCGTGGAGTTTCCCAGCCAGATCAACGAAAACTGGGCTTTAGAGCCCGCCGTACTGCGCAACTACGCCCGCCACGTGGAAACCGGGGAAGTTATCAGTGGCGAGTTCGTCGATGCGATCCGCGCCCAGGCGAAGTGGGGGCAGGGCCTGGCCACCACCGAGTTCTTGGCCGCCTGCTGGTTGGACCTGGCCTGGCACAAGCTCTCCGCCGCGGAGGCGGAGCAGCTCGCTGCCACGGACGATGCCGCCGCCCAGGTGGAATCCTTCGAGGCCGAAGCCCTGGAGCGCGCCGGGGTGGACGTCAACGGCGCGCTTGCCCCGCGCTATCGCTCGGCTTATTTCAACCACATCTTCGCCGGCGGCTACTCCGCCGACTACTGGAGCTACCTGTGGGCGGAGGTGCTGGACGCCGACGGTTTCCAGGCCTTCGTCGACACTGGCGCTGCGGTCGGTGAGTCCGGTACAGATTCTAATGACGCCACCGCCGACCTCGACGACGACGATGTTCGCTTCGCGGGCGAGCGTTTCCGCCGCATCATCCTCTCCCGCGGCGCTAGCATCGACTTCGAAGATGCATTCTGGATGTTCCGTGGCCAGCAGCGCAGCGTGCAACCGCTACTTGACCGCCGTGGGCTCAGTCAGGGGTAGATGATGGAATGGCTTATCAACGCGCCGGTGTGGATCCAAACCCCGCTAGTGTTCCTCGCACTATTCGTGGTTTGCACCGTGTTGGCCTTAGTATGGCAGGTGATTGCGCTGCGGATTTTCCCCGCCAGCGCGGAAGAAGAGCGCGTGCACGGTGCGCTATCGCTGCGTGATATGTGGGCGAGCCGCAGCTCGGTGCCGCTAGACGATGGCACCAGGCGACCAGAAGTAGCCAGAAACAGAGACAAAGACAGAGAGGACTAGCAGCCGATGAAACACCATTCCAAGGTGCGCCAGGCGTTGGCCCTGCTGCTGGTTCTGCTGCTCGTAGCCTGGCTGGCCACTAGCGTTTTCTAGCCCAGCGCGCTCCCAGCGAGCGCGCTGCTAGCCCTCGCCGCGGGTGGCGGCTAATACGTCGCGGGCCAGCGACAAGTCCGCCAGATCTTCCACGAGCACCGGGTTGCCCTCGCCATCGCACAGCGGAACGCGCCAGTTTGGATACAGGTCCTGCGTGGTGCCCGGCTGGTTCTGCGCGCGCAGGTCGCCCACCAGATCCACTAGCGCGGCGCAGCGCAGCAGCGACGGGGTCTGCGCAATGTAGCGGTGCATGGCGCGCAGGATGTACGAAACATCCGGGCGGCGCTCACGCCCGTGCCGCGGATCGTCCAGCTCTTGGTGTAGGTCGTTGAGGAAGTAACCCTCACAGTCCATGCCGTGGAAGCCACCGTGTCGGGCGATGGTACCCAGCACGTCTACTTGCCAATTGGCATCCTCGGCGAATTCGTCGTCCGCGCTGCGGGTCAAAACCCCCAGCTCTTCGCGCAGGTCGATGTGACCGCCTCGCAGGTAGCTGGCGGTCGGAGGTAGGTCGTGTGTGGTTACGGAGGTCAGGCAGGTACGGCGGTAGGCCTCCGGCGGCTTCGCCCCGTTGGCGTCACCCTCAAACCACACGATCGAGGTTCCCATCACCCCGCGGCTGGCCAGGTAATCCTGGACCCAGGGTTCGAAAGTGCCCAGATCCTCGCCGACCACCACGGCACCGGCGCGGTGAGCTTCCAGCACCAGGGCGCCGACCAGAGCCTCGTGGTCGTAGGTGACGTAAGTGCCGAGCGTCGGCGATTCCATCCGCGGGATCCACCACAGGCGGAAAAGCCCCAGTACGTGGTCGATGCGGATGCCACCGGCGGTGCGCAGGATCGTACGCAGCATGTCGCGCCACGGGCGATAGCCCTCTTCAGCCAGCTTCCAGGGGTGCCACGGCGGCTGCGACCAGTCCTGCCCCTGCTGGTTGTAGCCATCCGGCGGGGCGCCCACGCTAGCTCCAGGCGCCAGCACGTCGGCCAGCGTCTGCGAGTCCGCGCCGCCGGGGTGCACGCCCACGGCCAGATCTGCCATCAGCCCGATGCTCATGTGTTCGGTCAGGGTGTTTTGAGCGTGCAGCTCCTGCTCCTGGCAGAGCATCTGCATCCAGGCGTAAAAGTCGCTAGTCAGCGCCGGATCGTTGGCTGCGCGCTCGCACCATTCGGTGAAGCCCACCAGCCCCTCGCCCTCGCGCTCGCGGAAGGCACGCAGCTGTTCCGCACGCTCGTCGCCGATCCCTGCGGAATACAACAGGTGAAGGGCTTTGATTTTGGACGCCACCACGGGGTCCCGATCCAACAAATCAGCCGTGTGGTTGCGCTTCTTCAGCGGGGCAGCGAGCTGCTCGATCTCCGTGTGTAGTTCGGGGTGTGCCGCGTACTCGGGTGTGTTCTCTACCCGGATGTAAATGGGGTTCGTGTAGCGGCGGGTGGTGGGCAGGTAGGGGGAATCCTCCACCGGGGGAGCTGCCTCTGCCGCGTGCATGGGGTTCCCCAGTACGAAGTCCGCCCCGCCGAGCTTCTGCAGGGAATCGCTCAGAACCTCGAGTGTGCCGTAGTCGCCGATGCCCCAGGCGTCCTTGTCACGCAGGGAATACAGCTGCGCCATCACTCCGGTGCGCGGGGCATCCGGTAGCTCCAGGGATTGGGGAGAGACCAGCAGGGTCGAGGTAGCCTCCGTGGAGTCGGCGCGAGCCTCGAGCTGGTGCCAGCCGGCGGGCAGGGCGGGCAGCTGGAACGTAGCCGTGCCGAAGGTGGTGGCGGTGTCTTCGGCGCCGACGGTGATGGGGTCCACCCATTCGTTGAGCTGTTCCAGCTCGATCGTGTCGCCGTCTTCAGTATGGACCTGCACCTGCAGGGATTCGCCGTCGATGCAGTGGACATGCAAAGTGCGCGGGCGGTCGGCGATGGCGGTGATAGTGGGGGCGATCATACGGCTGTAGCGGGTGTGCAGTAGATCCTCGATGGCCGCCTGTGCAATCTCTTCGGTGAGGGCGTCGGGGTCCTCGGGCAGATCCAGTCCCAACTCGCGGAGCGCGAAAAGTACAGTGCTGCTTTTCACATCCACCCGCTGGCCGTCCTGGCCGGTGTACCAGGTGGCCACGCCGCATTCGGCAGCCAGTTCGTTGAGGATTGCGTTGACATCGGGGGCGATCTGTCCGCCGGGTTCCACAGAGCTAGTCACAACTGCCATTGTGCAGGTTGAGCAGAGCTTCTTCCACTCTTTTGAGCAGAGTTCGAAGGGGAGTGGAGGGGAGTGGGAGGATGCCGGGGTTAGCGTTGGCCGGATATCGCGGTACATTTTTACCGAAGGTTCGGCGTGATCTACACCACTCATATATGGTTGTAGAAGTATTAATCACGTTGAAGTGACGGGCGATCCAACCCAAGATGCGCCCGTTTTTCATGTAAAGAACCAGGTCAGGCAACTGTCAGGACATGAGCAAAGGGAGCAGCATGACGGAGTACACCTCTGAAGCCCTGTACACGATCGACGAGCACGAGACCTGCCTAACGGCAGTTCGTGACCTCGGCACCGAATCCCCAGACGGGGTGCTGTTTAAGCGTCCGAAGAACTTCGACTGGGTGGACGTCACCGTCTCCCAGTTCCTGGACGATGTGTACTCGGTAGCCAAGGGTCTGGTTGCCAACGGCATCGAGCAGGGTGACCGTGTGGTCATCATGTCCGACACGCGCTACGAGTGGACCGTGCTGGACTACGCCATCTGGGCTGCCGGCGGCATCACCGTGCCGATCTACCCATCTTCTTCCACCTCCCAGTGTGAGTGGATCGTGGGGAACTCCGGTGCGAAGCTAGCGATCTCCGAAAAGTCTGGCCACACTACCCGCCTGAAGACGTTCGTTAAGGAAGGTGACCGCCCAGAGGGTGATAGTTCCGCGCACCTCAACCGCGTGCTTGAGATCAACAGCGGCGCCATCGACATCCTGGTTAACGACGGCAAGGAAGCTGGCATCGGGCAGGACGTCCTGGAAGAGCGCATCGCCAACACCCGCCACGATGACGTCGCCTCCATCGTTTACACCTCCGGCACCACCGGCCGCCCGAAGGGCTGCAAGCTGACCCACCACAATTGGCTGGCTGAGGCTCGCGCCATCCTGACCCACCCGGTCGGCCGCGCCGCTGCTTTCGGTTACCGCAAGCTGACGTTCCTGCCGCTGGCTCACGTGTTCTCCCGCGCGATGGCACACGCTGCCACCGTCGGCGGCGCTACCCAGACCCACTGGAGCGACATGAGCACCCTGGTTGCCGAGTTCCAGCGCACCAAGCCGAACTTGATCTGCTCTGTGCCGCGCATCTTTGAAAAGGTTCACGCGGGCGTGAAGGCCAAGGCCACGGACGGCGGCGGCGTCAAGGCCAAGATCTTCAACTTCGCAGAGCGCGCCGCGGTCGACTACTCGAAGGCGCTCGATACTGACGAGGGCCCGTCGCTGAAGCAGAAGATCGACCGCGCTATCGGCGACAAGCTGGTTTACTCCAAGGTCCGTGAGGCCATGGGCGGCGAACTGGACTACGCGATCTCCGGCGGCTCCGCACTGAACCCGGAGCTCATGCACTTCTTCCGTGGCGTGGGCGTGAACCTGTACGAGGGCTACGGCCTGACCGAGTGCACGGCCGCAGCCTGCACTAACTTCGCCCCGGACAACATCATCGGCACCGTCGGCCGCCCGTTGGGTGGCATCACCGTCAAGATCGCCGACGACGGCGAGATCCTGCTGAAGGGCGACATGGTTTTCGCTGGCTATTGGGAGAACGAGGAAGCTACTGCGGAATCCTTCACTGAGGACGGCTTCTACCGCACGGGCGACCTGGGCAAGCTGCTGCCCACCGGCCACCTGAAGATCACCGGACGCAAGAAGGAAATCATCGTCACCGCCGGCGGAAAGAACGTCTCGCCTGGTCCGATGGAGGACATCCTGCGCTCCGCCCCGCTGATCTCCCAGGCCATGGTCGTGGGCGATGACCAGAAGTTCGTTGGCGCCCTGATCTCCCTGGACGAGGAAGCCGCCAAGAAGTGGAAGGAAAACAACGGCATCGCCGAGAACGTCTCCATCCGCGAGCTCGCGAAGAACCCGGTTCTGCGCTCCGAGATCCAGGATGCGATCAACGAGGCCAACGCCACAGTTTCTCACGCAGAGGGCATCAAGAAATTCCGTATCGTCCACCGCGACTTCACCGAGGAGAACGACGAAGTCACCCCGTCGCTGAAGTTGAAGCGCTTCGTTGTGGCGAAGAACTTCGCCGACGATATCGCCTGGATTTACAACTCAAAGTAAGTTAAGAAATCCACTCCACGACACCGGCCACGCCTCCGCGTGTGGCCGGTGTTCTTGTTTTAGAGTTGTCTGCGGTATCAACCAAGACATGGGCTTTGACGGGCCCAGGGGAGAGGAGAACGCGTGCACTACGATGCTGCCCTGCGCGTTCGCGAGCTCACCCAAAATATCTACGACATTGGCGACGAGATCGCCGATTACATCAACCACGTCTCCCAAGCCATCGCCGATTGGGATGCCGACCTGGTGGAAGACTGCCTGCTGGAGCTGGAAGAGATCGTTGCAGAGGGACGCGCTGAGGTGCGCCCCGGCCTATCGGAGCTCAACGGCCTGCGTCAGGCCTTCGTCTCCGGCGTGCGCGCCGGCAGCATGTCGGGCGTGACCCCCTCGCGTAGCCCGCGCGCCCTCGGCGGCAGTGTCGCGCACAGCAGCGACTACCCGCACCCCGGCCGCACCTTGAGCTTTATGCACAGGAAGCCCGGTGCGTCCGCTCGCCGTTCTCTTTCTGACGCCACCACCCCAACCGCCGCCGGCACCAGCGACCCGCGCAGTGCCCGTGGCGCGGAGTTCGCTGATACTTCCGCCGAGCACGCGCCGGCGACGATGGCCTCCACGGCCTCCTGGCGCATGTGGCTGCGCGAGCAGGCCGAGCGTATCCGCGCGGACCTGCGCGAGGTGGAGGACTGGGTGATCAACCAGACGCAGTGCGCCCTGGAATCCCAGTCCGTGCTGCTGCCGCAGGCATACGTGAAGGCCGAGCAGCGCACCATCGAGCTGGTGGGCCACTGGCGGGAGGTCATTGCCCACCAGCCGGAGCTGGCCGCGGGCATGCGCGGCGAGGCGCCGCCGGAGTTCCTGGCAGAGCGCGCCCGGGTGGAGGAGATCGTCGGCCGCCTGCAGCGGCGCAAGCGCGGCACTGCTGTCTAGCACCAGTACCGCCAGCACGGCTAGTACTATGCACGTAGTATGCATGGCCTTTATATCCACGTCCCCTTTTGCTCCACCCGCTGTGGCTACTGCGACTTCAACACGTACACCCCGCAGGAGCTCAGCGCGGCCGACGGCAGCGCTGTGGATGGCAACACCATCCCTGGCTACCTGGATGCCCTGGAACGCGAACTGGAGGTCGCCGCCGAGGTGTGGGATTACCCCGGCGAGGTACAGACCGTCTTCTTCGGTGGTGGCACGCCCTCCATGTTGGGCCACGAGGGGCTGGCCCGAGCGCTAAATGCTGCCCGCCGCACGATCGGCCTGGCAGCAGACGCGGAGGTCACCACCGAGGCGAACCCGGAATCCACCAGCCCGGAGTTCTTCGCAGGCTTGCGCGAGGCGGGTTTCAACCGCATCTCCTTAGGCATGCAGTCCGCGATGGGGCATGTGCTGAAGGTGCTGGAACGCCAGCACACCCCGGGCCGCCCGATCGAGGCGACCCGCGAGGCCAAGCGAGCAGGCTTCGAGCACATCAACCTGGATGTCATCTACGGCACCCCGACCGAGACCGATGAAGACCTGCGGCGCACCCTCGACGCCGTGCTGGAGGCCGACGTCGACCACGTTTCCGCCTACTCCCTGATCGTTGAGGACGGCACGGCCATGGCGCGCAAGGTGCGGCGCGGCGAGCTGCCCGCCCCGGACGAGGACACTCTCGCTGATCGTTATGACGCCATCGATGCCCGCCTGCGGGATGCCGGATTTAACTGGTACGAGGTCTCTAACTGGGCCAAACCCGGCGGTGAATGCCAGCACAACCTGATCTATTGGCGCTCCGGTCAGTGGTGGGGCGCCGGGCCCGGCGCCCATGGATGCGTGCGGCTGCGTGGGGAGGGGCACAGCGAGTCTGGCCTGGTGAGGCTGGTGAATGCGAAGCGTCCGGCGACCTATTGGGATGGGCTGCTGGGGGAGGCCGAAGGGGCGTCAACAGGAAAGGATGGCCTACCCGTGCCAGGGTCGGTGGTGACGACAGAGCGCCTCACCAACGACGACCTGCGTACCGAACATGTGATGCTGCAGTTGCGTTTGGCTGAAGGGCTGAAGCTAGTCGGTAGTGATGAGAACGCTGAGCTGGCGCAGGTGATCGAGCGCTACACGGGCCTGGGCCTGCTGGATAAACACGGCGAGCGCCTAAGATTGACGGATAAAGGGCGCTACCTGGCCGACGGGATCGTCACGGACATTGTGTTGGCGCTCGGGCTTTAAGAGCCAATCGAGGCTGATCGGACTCACGCGAGGAGTGAAGGATTTGTCGAGCGGAACGGAACACAGAAGAAACCAAGTGCTGCGGGCGATCGTCAGCGATTTCATCGCCTCGCACGAGCCGGTGGGCTCGAAGATGCTGGTGGATCGACACCAGCTGGGCGTTTCCTCCGCGACGATCCGCAACGACATGGCAGTGCTAGAGGCCGAGGGGTACATCACTCAGCAGCATGCCTCCTCTGGACGCATCCCCACGGTAAAGGGCTACCGGCGCTTTGTGGACGGGATCCACGAGGTCAAGCCGCTGAGTACCCCGGAGCGCCGCGCGATCCTGGACTTCCTGGAACACGGTGTGGACCTGGAGGACGTGCTGCGCCGTAGCGTGCAGCTGCTATCCCAGCTGACCCGCCAGGTGGCCGTGGTCCAGATGCCGGATCTGCGGCGCGGGCGGGTGAAGCACTGCGAGCTGGTGAAGCTGGGCAGCCACCGCATCCTGCTGGTGTTGATCACCGACACTGGGCGCGTGGACCAGCGCAACGTGGACCTGGGGCAGCCGATCAGCGACGACGACCTGCCACGGTTGCGGGACCTGGTGAATTCCGCGATGGTAGGGCGCACCCTCGACGATGCGTGCACGAATATCGCTGCCCTAGCCAACGAGGCTAAGGGCAACAGCATGCCCGAGGAACTGCGCGACGTGGCGCTTGTGGTGACGACCGTGCTGGTGGAGACCCTGCTGGAGCGCCCGAATGACCGCCTGATCCTGGCAGGTACACCCAACCTGATGCGCACCAGCGAGCTCAGCCCAGTGGTGGAGGCCCTGGAAGAACAGGTGGTGGTGCTGAAACTGCTGAATAGCGTGCGCGACCTGCAGGTGCAGGTGAGCATCGGTGAGGAAAACGAGGACGAGGAGTTGCGCGGTGCCTCCGTCGTATCCGCCGGCTATGGCAATGCCAATGCGGTGCTCGGCGGCATGGGTGTGGTGGGGCCAACCCACCTGGACTACTCCGGCACCATTTCCTCTGTGACGGCCGTGGCGCACTACGTCTCGCGGATTTTGAGCGAAGAGTAGGAATAGTAGGATAGTGCAGTTGGTTAAGCACTAAAGACTGCAAGCAACTCAAAGACAGACGTGAAAAGGACCCGCTGAACGTGGCTCGAGACTATTACGGAATCCTCGGTGTGGATCGCGACGCTACGGACGCCGAAATTAAGAAGGCGTACCGCCGCCTAGCCCGCAAGTACCACCCGGACGTCAACCCTTCCGAGGAGGCCGCGGAGAAGTTCCGCGAGGCCTCCCTGGCCCAGGAGGTACTGACGGACCCGCAGAAGCGCCAGATCGTGGATGCCGGTGGCGACCCGGAGGAGCAGGGCTTCGGCCAGCCGGGAGCCGGCGGATTCGGGGGCTTCTCCGGCGGCGGCCTGGGCGACATCTTCGACGCATTCTTCGGCGGTGGCGGCGGGGCACGCGGCCCGCGCGAGTCCCGCGTGCGCCGCGGCAACGATGCCCTGGTGCACTTGGAAGCCACGCTGGAGGAGATCTACGCAGGCATCGACCGCGAGATCACCGTGGAAACCGCTGTGCTGTGCGATGTGTGCGACGGCTCGGGATCGGCCTCCAAGGCAGCGCCGGTGACCTGCCCGACATGTCAGGGCGCGGGCGAGGTCATGGAGCTACAGAATTCTATGCTGGGCCGCGTGCAGGTGCGCCGTGCTTGCCACCGCTGCGCGGGCACCGGCGAGATCATCCAGGATCCCTGTGAGAACTGCGCAGGCGACGGGCGCGTGCGCGACCGCCAGACCCTCAAGGTTTCCATCCCCGCTGGTATCTCCGACGGCATGCGCCTGCGCATGAGCGGCAAGGGTGAGGTCGGACCCGGTGGCGGCCCCGCCGGCGACCTGTACGTGGAAGTGCACGCTACCGAGCACCCGTATTTCATCCGCGAGTCCGATGACCTGCACGTGAACTTGCAGGTACCGGCGGTAGACGCGGCCCTGGGTACCTCCGTGGAGGTCAAACTGCTGGACGATTCCATCGCCACCGTGGACGTCGCGCCGGGCACTCAGCCGGATGCCACAATCCGCCTGTCCGAGAAGGGCATGCCACACTTGCGCCGCGAGGGCCACGGTTCCCTGATCGCCCACGTGGAGGTCATGATCCCTACCGACCTCAACCACAAGCAGCGTGACCTGCTGGAGAAGCTGCGAGAAGCCAGCTCCCAGAACGCTGGCGTGGCTTCCAAGGACGAGTCCCATAGCGGTTTCTTCTCCCGCCTGCGCTCGAAGTTTGGCCGTTAGCCCATGACAGATCCGGTGTTCGTCCACCCCATTCCCGAGCCGGTTGTTGTCGGCGATCGCTTCCGTTTGACCGGTGCGGAGGCCAAGCACGCCTCCGTCAAGCGCCTCGAAGTGGGCGAGGGGTTGGTCATCACCGATGGCGCCACACGCGCGGTGCAAGGTTCTTTTCTTGGGGACGCCACCGTGGAGGTCGCTGACATTCTTGAGCTTCCCACCCCGAACCCACGGGTGACGGTAGTACAGGCGATTCCAAAGTCAGACCGGGCGGAACTGGCCGTGGATCTGGCGGTACAGGCGGGCGCAGATCGGATTGTGCCGTGGGCCGCCCGCAGGGCTATCGCAAAGTGGGATGGCAAGGAGGCTAAGGCCCACGCGAAATGGGACAACGCAGCCCGCGCGGCGGCTAAGCAGTCCCGTCGCCTGCAGATCCCAGAGGTGACGCAGCTGGTGCGCAGCCCGCAGGAGCTGGCGCGGGTGCTGGGGCTGGGGGAGGCCGGCACCGCTGCGAGCGGTGTCGGTGGTGGCAGCGGCACCAGCACCGTCCGCGTGCTGGTGCTGCACGAGGAGGCCACCGAGCCGTTGCCCGCGGCCGTCAGCGCGGCGGTGAATGGCGACGACGCCAACGGCAGCGAAGCTGCCGCAACCGAGATCGCCCTCGTCGTCGGCCCCGAGGGCGGCATCAGCCCGGAGGAACTCGCCGAATTTGAGCAGCTGGGAGCCACCCCGGTCCGCCTGGGGCCGGAAGTTCTGCGCACCGCCACCGCTGCAGCCGTGGCGCTGGGAGCCATCGGCGCTGTCACGGACCGTTGGCGGTAGGATCGATACACATGACGTCACCCAACTCCGCTAGGTCACCGCGCCCCCGCGTAGCCAGCTCTACCGTGGAGCTCGACCCGGAATCGGTTCTGGACGTCGCCGGCCCGGCAGATGAGAACCTGCGGGTGCTGGAGCACGCCTTCGATGCGGACATCCTGACCCGCGGCAACCGCGTGACGATCCGCGGCGAGGCCTCCGAGGTATCCCAGGCGCGCCGCGTGTTGCAGGAGATGATCAACCTGGTCAGCCGAGGCCACGCGGTGGATCCAGCTGCCACGAAGCGCGCGATCACTCTGGTGGAGGAACAAGCCCCGGCGCTGGTTTCCAGCAGCGACTCCGCACCCATCGTCTCCTACCGTGGCAAGACGGTGCGTCCGAAGACCCCTGGCCAGCAGGAATACGTGGAGGCCATCGACGAGGACGCGATCGTATTTGGCATCGGTCCAGCCGGTACGGGCAAAACGTATCTGGCCATGGCCAAGGCCGTACAGGCCCTGCAGGCCAAGGACGTTAATCGGATTATCCTGACCCGCCCGGCCGTGGAGGCAGGGGAGAAGCTGGGTTTTCTGCCCGGCACGCTGAGCGACAAGATCGACCCCTACTTGCGCCCGCTGCACGACGCGCTGCGGGAAATGGTGGACCCGGAGACGATCCCCCGGCTGATGGATACCGGCGTGATTGAAGTCGCGCCCTTGGCCTACATGCGCGGCCGGACGCTTAATGATTCCTTCGTAGTCCTGGACGAGGCACAGAACACCACCCCGGCGCAGATGAAGATGTTCCTGACCCGCCTAGGGTTTGGCTCCAAGATGGTGGTTACTGGCGACTTGAGCCAGGTGGATCTGCCGAACCGCCAGGAGTCCGGCCTGAAGGTTGCCCGCCAGGTTCTGCAGGGAGTGGATGGCGTGTCGATCATTAACTTGGATTCCGACGACGTCGTGCGCCACCGGTTGGTCTCCAAGATCGTGGAAGCCTACGGCACCTACGAGCTAGACAATGAGATCTAACGGAGATCTAACGGAGATCTAGCGGCAATCTAGCGGCAATCTAGCGGAAATCTAACGGCAAGCACGAACTACCAAAGGCAAGCATCCCATGAGCATCGAAGTTTTTAACGAATCCGGCCGCGGCGAGGTCAACGAGGAAGAGCTGATCGACGTCGCCCGCTACGCACTGTGGACCCTCGACGTTCACCCGGCAGCCGAGCTATCTATCCACATTGTCGACCTGGAAACCATCGAGGACCTGCACGTTAGGTGGATGGATCTGCCCGGCCCTACCGATGTGATGAGCTTTCCGATGGACGAATTGACGCCGGGTTGGGGCCGCAAGGATGCGGCGGAACCCTCCCCGGCGATGTTGGGCGACATCATGCTGTGCCCCGACTTTGCTGAAGGTCAGGCGACCCGTGCAGGCCACTCCCTGGCCCACGAGCTTGACCTGCTGACCGTCCACGGGGTGCTGCACCTGCTGGGCTTCGACCACGTCACCCCGGAAGATGAGCAAAAGATGTTCGCCTTGCAGAATGAGATCCTGGCTAATTGGTATGACTCCCAGGAGGAGCGCGGCGTGAGCTTCGCTCCGAAGCCGACTGGCGCCGGGGCCTTCCCCAGCGCTGCGGACCGCGACGACACTCAAAACTAGAAGCTTCGAAAGATGACGATCGACATCCCCTTATCCATCCCGTTTGCGATCCTTGCGCTCTTCTTAGGCGGTGTGCTGTCGCTGGTGGAAACGGCAGTGTCATCGCTCTCCGCAGCGCGGGTGGAGAACCTGGTGAAGGAGGATCGCCCGGGTGCTGCCCGACTGGAGCGGGTGCTCGAGGGGCGGGCTGGCCACATTAACCTGCTGGTGCTGCTCCGCACCATTTGCGAGGTCTCCGGCGCGGTGCTGGCCGCCGCCGCCTGCGTGGAGCTGATGGGTTCGCGCGGCTGGGCATTCGCCACCGCCATCGTGATCGTCACGCTACTGACATTCATTCTGATCGGCGTGCTCTCCCGCACGCTCGGTCGACAGAACCCGTACACCATTAGTCTGGCGACTGCGCCGATTCTGCTGGGGCTATCCAAGCTGCTGGGGCCAATCGCAAAGTTGCTGGTCGGTGCCGGTAATGTGCTGACGCCCGGCCGGGGTTTCCGCAACGGCCCCTTCGCCTCCGAAATTGAGCTGCGCGAAATGGTGGACATCGCCTCCGAACGCGGCGTTGTGGAGATGGACGAGAGGCGGATGATCCAATCCGTCTTTGACCTCGCCGACACCTCGGCGCGCTCCGTGATGGTGCCGCGGCCAGAGATGGTGTGGATCGAGGCCGATAAGACCGCCGGCCAAGCCACCAGCCTGTGCGTGCGCACCGGTCTTTCCCGGCTGCCCGTGGTGGGGGATGACGTGGACGACATTGTGGGCGTCATTTACCTCAAAGACCTCATTGCCGAGACCTATCACATGACCGACGGCGGCAGCTCCATCCGCGTGCGAGACTGCATGCGGCCCGCCGTGTTCGTACCGGATTCGAAAAAACTGGACGACCTGCTGGAGGACATGCAGCGCGACCAGATTCACATTGCCATGCTTATCGACGAATACGGTGCCGTGGCGGGGCTGATTTCCATCGAGGACATCCTGGAGGAGATCGTCGGCGAGATTACCGACGAGTACGATACGTCGGAGCAAGCGCCGATCGAGCCGCTGGAGGACGGCAGCTACCGGGTGCAGGCGCGCCTGTCGCTTGAGGAGCTCGAGGAGCTATTCGAGGACGTGGAGTTCAGCGATGAGCAGCACGAGGAAGTGGATACCGTCTACGGCCTTGGGGCCTTCGAGCTGGGCAGGGTGCCGATCCCAGGGGCGGAGATTTCCACAGCCGGTCTGCATCTTCGCTACGAGGGCGGACGCGACCGCCGTGGGCGCGTGAAGATCCGTACCGCCGTGGTGACTCGCGAACAGCAGCCTGAGGGCACTGTTGATGCCGACCGCGATGGTGGGGCTGCGGAAGGGACGGCCGTGGCGGCGTCCACAAGAAACAGTGGCCAAGATAAACCCCAAGATAAGAGCGCTAGCGATAAAGCACAGCAATAAGAGATACTTGATGACCATGAACGATCCTTACATCCCCGAAGATCCCTTCGACCCGGGCGCAGGAATGCCCGAAGGGGCGGGCGTGGCGCCTGAAGAGATGGAAGTGCCGGAGGAATACCGTGCCCCCGAAGGCTTCCGCTCCGGGTTTGTCAGCTTCGTCGGCCGCCCAAACACCGGCAAGTCCACTCTGACGAACGCGCTGGTGGGGGAGAAGATCGCCATCACCGCCGACCAGCCGGAGACCACCCGCCACCCGATCCGTGGCATTGTCCACCGCGAGGACGCCCAGATCATTTTGGTGGACACCCCCGGCCTGCACCGCCCGCGCACTTTGCTCGGCGAGCGCCTGAACGAGGTAGTTAAAGAGACGTACTCGGATGTGGACGTCATCGCCATGTGCGTACCCGCAGACGAGAAGATTGGCCCGGGGGATCGCTGGATTGTGGACGCCGTTCGTTCCGTCGCACCGAAGACCCCGCTGATCGGTGTGGTGACCAAGTTGGACAAGGTTTCCAAGGATCAAGTCGGCGCGCAACTCCTGGCGCTGCACGAACTGCTGGACGGGGCGGACGTGGTGCCGGTTTCTTCCACCAAGCAGGTACAGCTGGATGTGCTGCTGGATGTGCTGCGCGACCAGCTGCCGGAGGGGCCGAAGTTCTACCCGGACGACCACGTGACTGATGACGACCGCGATACCCGCATGGCGGAGCTGATCCGCGAAGCTGCGCTGGAAGGGTTGCACGAAGAATTGCCGCACTCTGTGGCCGTGCAGATCGAAGAGGTCGTGCCGAACCCGCAACGCGAGGGCGTGCTGGACGTGCACGCGGTGATTTTTGTGGAGCGCGAAGGGCAGAAAGCAATTCTGCGAGGCAAGGACGGTCGGCGCCTGTCGCGCATCGTCCACCGCTCGCGGCTGGAAATCGTGAAGATGCTGGACCAGAACATCTACCTGGACGTGCACATTAAGGTGGCGAAGAACTGGCAGTCGGATCCGAAGCAGTTGGGGCGGATGGGGTTCTAGGGGTACTTCCCCTGTGCGCGGAAGCGAAGTGCGATACGTTGGTTTAGACCTTGATTTTGAACATTCGTGGCGCACACCGCGCCCCCTAACCAGGCGCATGGCTTGCGTCGCTAAGAAAGGCTACTAGTGACAACCCCGTCTAACCCCTACGGTTCCGATGATTCCGGCAAGCACTCGGCGGACGGCGCTGGCTATGGCGCCGGCGACAACGGTGGCTTGAACAACGGTTTCGGCCCGGATCAAACCCCGGATCAAACCCAGGACTATTCCCAGGGCTTCGGCCAGTATGGCCAGGATCCGTACGGTCAGCAGGGCCAGTACTCTCAGCCAGGCGCTTATGGCCAGCAGGATCCCTTTGCTCAGCAGAACCAGCCGCAGGGCGCAGCCGACTTCCAGGCTTACCCGAACCAGCAGATGGCGAACTCGACGGGCGCTGATAACGACGGTTTCTTTTCTGCCCTGTTCGACTTCAGCTTCACCCGCTACGTCACCCCGTCCGTGGTGAAGGTGCTGTACATCCTGTTGATGATCGTTGTTGGCCTGTTTGTTCTGCTGGGCATCATTGCCCTGTTGGCAGCGATGGCGCAGGACGCTTCCGCAATCCTCCTGGCGCTCATCGGCATCCCACTGGTGCTCCTCGGCGCCGTTGCATGGCTGGCGTTCTACCGCGTTGGTCTGGAGGTCGCTGTGTCCATCATCCGCACTGCGCAGTCGGTGCAGTCCATCGACGAGCGACAGGCGCGTACTTCGACCAACGGGAGCTAGCCGATGGGAAACGAATCTTTTCTTTCTGGGCTATTCGACGTTAGTTTTCAGAAGTACACGACCCGCTCATTTCTGCGGGTGCTGTACATCATCGCCATGGTTGTGATCGGACTGTACCTGCTGTTCTCTTTGATCGGAACCTGGACCGGCAGTTCTATCCTTGACTTCTCCGCATATAGTGATAGCACCGTTCAAGGTGAGAATAAGTACGAGTTCTCCATGGGCGGTGGGGATTCCGTTGGAGGCAAGTTGATTTCCTCCGTGGTCTCGATCTTCCAGGCCATCGTCAACCTGGCGACTGTTCGTATCGTCTTGGAGGTTTTCGTGGCTCTGACCAACACGGCCGCCGCTTGGGCCCGTATTAAGCAGCGAGGCATGTCCGCTTAGCCTGGCTTAGTCCAAGCTGGTCTACGCCCGAGCACTTTTGGGCAAGCGCTATACTTGCTGCCTATGAGTAGAAGGTCTCGTCCCAGCTTTCGGGACGAGGCCTTTGTGCTTCGCACCTACAAGTTGGGCGAGGCCGACCTGATTCTCGTCCTGCTCACCAAGGACAACGGCCTGATCCGCGCCGTAGCCAAGGGTATCCGCAAGACCCGTTCCCGTTTCGGTGCTCGCCTCGACCGATTTTCCTGCGTTGACGTGCAGATTTACCCCGGCCGTTCCCTCGCTAACGTCACCGATGCCGCCACTGTCGCTACATATGCTTCGCCCATCGTCGCCGATGTTGATCGCTTCTACGCGGGCGCGGCGATGTTGGAGATGGCCCAGGTTTTCGCCGCTGAGCCTTCGTCGGCGCGCTCGATCTTTTTTCTTCTGGACGCCGCACTCCAGCAGCTAGCCACCCAACTAACCACCCCAGCCCTCCCGCCGGTCAGCGTGGCCGACGAGTTCGTACTACATGGCCTGGAAGTCGCCGGCTGGGAGCCCAGCCTGGTCGACTGCGCACAGTGTGGCAAGCGCGGCCCCCACCGAGCATTCCACCCAGGGGCCGGGGGTGCGGTGTGCGTGACGTGCAGGCCTCCGGGTGCGTTCACGCCCCCTTCGGCGGCGGTACACGCCTTGTGGCTGCTGAAGAAGGGGCGTCACGAACAAGCAGCCCAAATACTGCGCGACGAGCAGGGGCAAGACATCGCGGCACAATCGCACCGCCTGCTGCTGGCCCACGTGCGGCAGCAGCTGGAAGTAGGCTGCCCGGCTTACGCAGCGCTATAGGGTCAATGGTGCGCGTGTGGCAATATAGTACGGGTGAGTAGCACTGAATATCCGCACGTGGACCGTTCCGAGATTCCGCCGGAGCTCCGCCCGAAGCACATTGCGCTGGTGATGGACGGCAACGGGCGCTGGGCTGAGGAACGCGGCATGGTCCGCACTGAGGGGCACCGCCGCGGCGAGGCTGTGCTGATGTCTTTGGTAGAGGAATGCATCGAGCTTGGGGTGGATTACCTCTCCGCCTATGCGTTCTCTACAGAAAACTGGCGCCGGTCGGCTGACGAGGTGCGCTTTTTGATGGGCTTCAACCGCGACGTGCTGCGTCGCCAGCGCGACTACCTGAACAGCCTCGGGGTGCGGATCCGCTGGGTGGGCCGCCGCCCGCGCCTGTGGCGCACCGTGATTGCAGAGCTGGAGCAGGCCGAGGAGCTGACGAAAAACAACACGACCATGACCTTGGGCATGTGCGTGAATTACGGTGGCCGGGCGGAGATCGCGGACGCGGCGCGCTGGATCGCCGAGGACGTGAAGGCCGGGAAGTTGAAGCCCCGGCAGGTGAACGAGAAGACGTTTGCACGTTACTTGGACGAGCCGGACATGCCGGACGTGGACCTGTTCCTGCGACCATCGGGCGAGATGCGAACCTCGAACTTCCTGCCGTGGCAATCCACCTACGCCGAAATGGTGTACCAGGATGTGCTGTTCCCGGATTACACGCCGAACCACCTGCGGGCAGCAGTGTTGGAATTTGCGAAGCGCGATAGGCGCTTTGGAGGGGTGAAGTGAACAGCGTGAACGGTGCGAACGAGGCGGATGCTGTCGAGCAGCCGCAGCCGACGAAGCGCCAAATCGCGCGCTGGCAGCAGTACCTGGCCAACGAGCGCGCTGAGGGCGCCGTGTACCGCGAGCTGGCGCGCAAGAAGACCGGTGAGGAACGCGCCATCCTCCTGGGACTTGCGGAGGCAGAGGCGCGCCACGAGGCCTATTGGAAGAACCGCCTGGGCGAATACGTGGGCCTGCCCCGCAAAGCCAGCCTCGATACCCGCATGAAGGCTTGGATGGCGCGACGCTTCGGGTCGGTGTTCGTGCTGGCTCTGATGCAATCATCGGAGCAGCGTAACGAATACATTTCGGATGCGGACGCCGCCGACCAGCTTGCTGCGGACGAGGCGATTCACGCCGAGGTTGTCCGTGGCTTGGCCGCGCGCGGGCGCGCCCGCATGTCTGGGGATTTCCGCGCGGCGATCTTCGGCGCGAACGATGGCCTGGTTTCAAACCTGGCGCTGGTGCTGGGCATGGTCGGCACGGGTGGATCCTCCCACCTGGTGCTGGTCACCGGTATCGCTGGCCTACTGGCCGGCGCGCTGTCGATGGCCGCGGGCGAGTACGTGTCCGTGACCTCGCAGAAGGAACTGCTGGGCGCGAATGCCCCGGATCCGAATGCTAGCCGTTCGCTACCGAACCTGGACGTGAACCAGAACGAGCTGGCACTGGTGTACCGCGCCCGCGGCATGAGCGAGCAGGAGGCTGCCGACCGAGCCCGCCGCGTTTTCGATTCCATCATCGAGACGAACCAGCCGGTGGGGGAGCAGGCCTTCGATGCAGAGAAGGTCGGCACTGTGTCCGCGCAGGGCGCCGGGGAGAGCATGGTGGAGCACGCGGCCCCCGAACACGAGGATGCCGGCTCTGGCTTGTCCGCCGCGATCTCCAGCTTCTTCTGCTTCGCGGTCGGCGCGTTAATCCCGGTGCTGCCGTACATCTTCGGCCTGTCGGGCTCCACCGCGGCGATTGTCTCCTGCGTGATGGTGGGCTTGGCCTTGATGTTTACCGGCTCTGTGGTGGGCCTTTTGTCTGGTGTGGGGCCGGGCCGACGCGCCTTGCGTCAATTAATCATTGGCTTCGGCGCAGCCGGGGCGACGTACCTGCTCGGGTCGCTGTTTAACGTCTAGTTCTAGATCTGAGCCCGCAGCTAGCTGTGGCTGGCTAGCTGGCGGACTTCTTCTGGCAGTCTCCACACAGGCCGAAGATCTCGGCGGTGTGGCCGGACTTTTGGTAGCCGAACTTCTTGGCGGTTTCCGCGGCCCAGTCCTCGACGGGGCCGCCGTCGATCTCCACGGTACGGCGGCAGGAAGTGCATACCAGGTGATGGTGGTGGTCGTCGGTCGCGCAGGCGCGATAGAGCGTTTCGCCAGAATCGTCGTAAAGCGTATCGATAGTGCCCGCTTCCGCCATCTGCTGCAGTGTCCGGTACACGGTGGTCAGACCAACCTTGTGGTCCTGGGCTACGAGCTTCTCGTGGATGTCTTGGGCACTACTGAACGTGGTGAGCCCCTCCAGCAGCTCCGCCACCGCGCGTCGTTGGCGGGTGTTGCGCTGGCCGATCTTGGGAAGTTTGTTGGTAGCTGGGTTGCTCACCGTGAGCTCGCTCCTTGTGCTTCTGGAAGTGTGCTTTGGACGTGCTTTAGACGTGCATTGAAAGCGCTCTAAAAGTGACTTAAATGTGGGTTGCGTGGCTAACTAATGCTGTTTTGCGGCAGATAACCTGCGGTAACTACCAACATTAGGACTCTTGCCGGTAATTTTCAATAAGTTTTCGATAAGTCCTCTAAGGCTGGCGCTAGTGCGCCACCCCAAGCCTTAAACGCCACAGCGGTGGGACGGAAAAATATGCCCAATTATTGTGCTCCGGACGCTTGACTTTCTAGAAACTCCCGGGCTAGATTTAAGGCAGTTCCCTTGGGAGTGTGCGTAATCCCCCCCCTCGCAGCTTCCAGCTAAAGGGAACAGGCCCCATTCTCTTTGTGAGGAAAGCGTGGCCGGGACCCGCGGTATTTACCCCCCCTAACCGCGGGTTCTTTTTTATCTTTAACCCTTTTTATGAGGGTTAAGTAAAGAAAAGTGGGTTAAGGGTCAAAATGTGTGTCTGGCTCGGCGTGTCGCGGGGGTTAGATTTGGCCTTTTTGAATGCCGATTGAGTGGGTGTAGTCGGTGTCGATAGCGTTGTCGTAGAGGGCTGGGCGTCCTGTTTCGTGGTCGGCTTGGTTCTCGGTTTGGGTCAGGGTGGATACTTTGGCGAGTTGGCCCTGGCCCCAGTCGGACTGCCTGGCGATTCGTACTGGATCGTCAGGCAGTTCCGTTTTTAAGTAGAGCCACCAATCCAGCATGCGGCGTTGTCGTTCGCCTGATCTGCCGCGGTGGGTTCTGGCGAGCAGTTTGAGCTGGGCGTTGATGCCGCCTTCTAAGCTGTTGGTGGTGGATTTGATCCGCTCGGGCGCAAGGACTCCTGCTGGCGGGTTGAGGTAGACAAACAGCATCTCGGACCGCCAAAGATGGTTGAGGCTGTTGTAGGCCTTGCGCACGTTGTGGTGGGTCCACACGCGGGTCCATGCACCTGTTTTGGGGTCTTTGATCATGGTTTTCTCGTTCATCCATTCCCGGTAGATCGTTGAAAACTCGTGCAGTTGCACACCCCACGCGGCGGCTTCATCCAGTGTGGTGATCCGGGTCAGTTTCAGCGCAAGTCGGTAGATGGTGCGCCCGGCATCGGTGCGTGGGTTGGTGGTGGTGTAGCGGCGGACCACGCGTTGGGCGTGGACGAGGCAGCGTTGAATTTTCGTAGTCGGCCAGCACTTTTTGATTGCGCTGTATGCGCCTTGGCCGCCGTCGATGACGGCGATGAGTGGGGCTTCGATGCGTTCAAGCAGCAGTTGGTAGTCGCGGGTGGTTTCGTGTTTGCACCAGTGCCAGGCGATCACGTGGTCGATGGTCGCCGCGACGATCAGGCAGCCACCGGCGGTGTAGGTGCCATCGAGAAATACCTGGTCGTAGATCCGCTTGTGGTGGCCGGCGGTGGGGTCAGGCACATCAACGAGCCAGCACCACTTGAAGCGCCGCTTCATGGTGGCGCGGCTAACACCGTTTCGTTTGGCTAGGTCGTCGAGTGATATTGCGGTGGTGCAATGCTCGATGAACTGGGTGAACACTGCCGCGTTGGTGATGTCGTTTCGACGTTTGACGCTGGAGGCGCCGCATTGTTTGCAGCGCCATCTGGTGGTGCCTTTGCTGGTGGTGCCGTTGCGTTTCATTTCACCGCCGCAGTGGCAGCGTGGTTGGTTCTTCGACATTGCGACACCACACCACGCCGCGCATAGCACATCACGGCTGCCACACCGAGGATTTCCCGTCGGG
Source organism: Corynebacterium jeikeium (assembly GCF_028609885.1). Lineage (NCBI taxonomy): Bacteria > Bacillati > Actinomycetota > Actinomycetes > Mycobacteriales > Corynebacteriaceae > Corynebacterium > Corynebacterium jeikeium. Next base: position 738,648 of record NZ_CP063195.1, read on the forward strand.
GGCTAGATATATGCTTCCGGAGCATATACTTTCCGGAAACCTACAGGTCAATCCGTGAAAATCCGCGATTCCGGACACACTTTTTGACCCTTAACCCAAAATTTGCTAGATTTTCCAGAATGATCCCACCGCCGCGCAGAATGAAGACGTACAGCTGGTTCGTCCCGCCCGTCCCACCAGCGGACGATCCGGCGCGGCTCCACCCAGCACGCTGGAGCAGCGGGAACCGCGTGGTCAGGGACATGGTAGGCGCATACCCGGGCGTGCTAGTGCTGCACATTCTGAGCTACCTCATCGGCTCCGGCATCGCCGCGTTTGTGCCGGTGGTGGTGGGCATGATCGTGGACGGCCTGGTGGGGGAAGAAAAGTTCAACGCATGGTGGCTCTTCGCAGTATTGGTCGGCATCTTCATCATCCAATTCATCGGCGAGGAAACCGGCGACGGCCTGGCCACAGCCTCGGTGCGCCGCGTGACCCACAACGCGCAGCAGCACCTGTCCTCGGGCGTGCTGCGCCACGGGGCAGGGGCGATGAGCCCCGGCACGGTGCTCAACACCATCGACGCGGACGCGAACACCGTCGGTCGATACCGCGAGCTGCTGTCGTTTCCGCTCATGGCCATCGGCTACGCGGTCGGCGCGATGGTGGCGATGTGGTCGGTCTCCCCGTGGATCTCGCTCGCGATCCCGGCGAGCGCGCTGATCATCGCCCTGTTCGCCGCGTGGACCGCGGGGCCGGTGACGCGGGTGTCGCTGAAGCGTCGCGCCGCGGAGGCGGATGTGGCTGGCTTGGCCACGGATGCGTCGCAAGGCATCCGCACCGTCAAAGGCCTCGGCGCGGGTGCAACCGTGGCAACACGTTTTCACGCCGAAACGGCGAAGGCGAAGCGCTTGATGCTCACGCACCTGCGTGTGGAGGTGTGGCTCGGTTTCGCCAGGTTTTGCGTGGCGTGGCTGTGCAACCTTGGCATCGTGGGCTTGAGCGCGTGGATGACGCTGCGCGGGGAGATCACCCCGGGGCAGCTGACATCCGTGGCACTGTTGGTGCCGCCTGTGTTGGACATGGCGGGCTTCGCGTTCGGCGACCTGGCCAGCGGGTGGGGCAGGGCCGTGGCGAGCGGTCAACGCATCGAGCAGCTGCACCACGCGGGCGATGACGCGGCGGGGCCTGAGCCGACAGACACCCCGGTCCCAGGCGCGGGTCTGTGGATTCTCGAGCCGGCGGAGCGTTCCTACGCCACCGCCGCCGCGTGGGCGCAGCGCGCAGACGTGCTGTTCCCGCCGCACACCGTCAACGTGTTTGAGGGCACCATCGCAGACAACGTGAACCCGCGCGGGGATGTGCCGGAGGACGTCGTCAAGCAGGCGCTCGCCGCCGCCCACTGCCAAGACATCCTCCGCAGGCTCGGCGGCATAGACGCAGGCGGCGAGTTGCCGGACGCACCGCTGGGCGAGGCCGGCCTGAATCTCTCCGGCGGGCAGCGGCAGCGCGTCGCGCTTGCTAGGGCGCTCGCCGCCGACTCGGACGTGCTCATCCTGGACGACCCGACCACTGGCCTCGATTCCGTGACACAGGCGGACGTCGTGGCAGCCGTCGCCGCGCTCAGAGCAGACAAAACCACCGTGGTCATCACCGGAAACGCCGCGTGGCAGCACGCTGGAACCGAATTGGAGGTGGCGTAAATGGCGCGCGAATACGAACGCACTGACGCGGTCGCCCCCGCGAGCGTGAAGGAGACCTTCGCGTACCTGTCTGCGCTACCCAACGCTCTGGACAAGCGCTGGTGGGCGGGTTTGCTGATCATCCAGGCGCTGATTGTCGCTGTCTACACCACGCAGTCGAACCTGTTCGGCCGTAGCGTCGACCCGCTCACCGGCGGATCAGTGCCACTGCTGGGAACCGGCACCCGCGCCTTCGTTTTGACCGTCGGCCTGGCGTTGGCCTGCATGCTCGTCGAGATGTTCTTGCGGGCGCTGGGCAATTATGTGGTGGGCCAGAAAGTCGCCCGCGCGTCCATCGACCTGCGCCGCCGCTGCCTCGACGCGATCCTGCGCGCACCAGTGCCGCGGGTGATGGAGCTCGGCACCGGCAACGTCATCACACGCATGACCAAGGACATCGACGACGTCGTCCAAACCATCACCGCCATCGGCTCGCGCGTGCTCACCACCGTGTTCGTCTTCCCGATCACGTTCATCGGGCTTTTGCTTATCGACGTCCGCTTCGCCCTGATCCTGCTTCTGATCTGCATATGCACCTACCCGTTTGCCCGCGCGGTGGTGCGCGCCATCCCCGGCGCGTCCAATGCGGTGAGCGTGGCGGAAGCACGTCGCAACGCAGTGTTGCTGGACACCGTCCGGGGCCTGCCCACGCTGCGCGCTTTCGACTTGGAGCGCTGGGCGTTGGCCCGGATGCGGCGGACCTCCTGGGGTGCGGTGGAAGCTGAGATGGACCGCGTGCCCTGGTTCACCCGCCTCATGGGAATCGGCCAGGTCGCCTTCGCCGCGTGGGTGCTGCTCACGCTTGGCGTCGGCGCGTGGCTCGCGACGGCCGGTGCCATCAGCCCGGGCCAGGCGAGTGCCGCCGTGTTCATGGTCTTCCGCGCCGAGGTCACGGTGTTCAACGCCCTGTTCTTCGTCGGCGAGCTGCAGAGCGCGGCCACCGCAGTGGGCCGCGCGGTGAGCCTGGCTAAGCTTGCGGACGGTCGCGACGCCACGGCCGTACCGGCGGACCTGACCGAGCCTGTGAATGTGGAAGTCGAGCACGTCTCGTTCGCGTACCCAGACGGCGCCAACGTGCTGGACAACCTCACCGTCACGCTCGAGGCAGGAACAACTACCGCACTGGTGGGCACCTCGGGTGCCGGCAAATCAACGCTCGCCGCGCTCATTGCGGGGCTGGTGGAGCCCACGTCTGGGTGCATCCGGGTAGGCGCAGTAGATACCTCGCAGGTCAGCGACACCTGGACCGCCAAGAACGTCACCCTGCTCACCCAGGACGTCCACCTGTTCGCCGGCACCCTGCGCGAGGACCTCTCGATGGCTGCGCAGGGCGCGACCGACGCGGACCTGCTGCGTGCGCTGGCAAGCGTCGGAATTGATCCGGAAGGCACCCAGTTCGCGCGCCTGTTCCCGAAAGGACTGGACACCGCCGTCGGCGCGGGCGCGGAGGACCTACCCCCGGAGGTGGAGCAACAGCTCGCACTCGCGCGCGTGGCGCTGTCGGGCCCGAAGGTGCTCATCCTGGACGAGGCCACGGCGGAAGCCGGCAGCGATGCCACCAACGCGCTGGAAGACGCCGCCGCGAGGATTACCGCGGACACCACGGCGCTGGTGGTGGCGCACCGCCTAGACCAGGCGGCGGCCGCGGACCGGATCCTGGTCATGGACGCCGGGCGCATCATCGAGGACGGCACCCACGCTGAGCTCGTCGCCGAGGGCGGGAGATATGCGCAACTGTTCGCCGCATGGAGTGGCGGCGGTCACTAGCTCTCCGGTAGGAATGGGGACATGACTGCTAACTATGTTTCCGACCGTTTCCCCGGCCCCGACCCGTACGCCCCGCTTGCGGACGTGCCGTCCTTCGACATCGCCTCCGAGGACATCGTCGACGGCGAGCGCCTCGCCGATACGCTGGCCGGCGACAACGCCACCAGCCCGCAGCTGTCCTGGTCCGGCGCCCCGGAGGGCACCAAGACGTACGCTGTGACCTGCTTCGACCCGGACGCGCCGACCGCCTCTGGCTTTTGGCACTGGTCCGCGTTCAACATCCCGGCTGACGTCACCGAGCTGCCCGCCGGCGCGGGCGCGAAGGACGACCTCGGGGTTGGCGCGGTGGTGCTCACCGGCGACAGCGGCGTGCAGGGATACTACGGCGCCAACCCGCCGGCCGGCCACGGCCCGCACCGCTACCTGTACGCCGTCCACGCGGTGGACACGGAGTTGCCCGCGGACGAGATTGCCAACCCCACCCAGCTCGGCTTCAACCTGAACTTCCACTCGCTGGGCCGGGCAATCATCTGGGGCTGGTACGAAAACCAGTAAGATTCGCCGAATGGTTCCAGTGCAACTCCGCGTCGGCGGCGCGTTCATGGGCATCGCACTCGTGCTCGTGCTCTACGCCGTGCTGGCGCTGCTTCGAGGCGACGCCGCGTTCCCCGTCACCCCGCAGGTGCTCTCCGTCATCGCGGCGGTGGCCATCGTCGGCGCCTTCGCCACCTACAACACCAAGCAGCAAGGCTCGCGCACCCAGGTGGGCTCGCTGCTCGCGGCCGTGGTGCTCATCGGGCTCGGCTTCATCGCGCCGGACACTGAGCTGATGGCCACCACGCCGTTCTGGCTGATCGGCTGGGCGCTCGCCGCCGGACTCTGCGCGGTTGTGCTGCGCCGCAGCGCAGCCGGTCACGCTTAGAGCGCTTTCCACTCCAGCCCGCTGCCCACGGCCTGCTCAATCGAGTCCAGGCCGTGGGCTTTGATCTGCGCGGCGATCCCGCGGTGGATGCCGCGGATCCAGCCCAGCCCGCCGTAGATGAACGGCGTGTAGCCCTGCAGCAGGCTCGCGCCCGCGGCGATGCGCTCCCACGCCTGCTCGGGCGTGGAGATGCCGCCGACGCTGACGAGCACCAGCTTGTCGCCCACGCGCTCGTTCAGGCGCTTGAGCACCTCGAGCGAGCGCTTCTCCAACGGGGCTCCGCTGATCCCGCCCGCGCCCATCTTCTCCACCTTGGCAGCGGGCGTTTTCAGACCGTCGCGGGAAATGGTGGTGTTGGTGGCCACGATGCCGGCCAGGCCCAGCTCGACGGCGAGGTCGGCGACGGCGTCGATGTCGTCGTCGGAAAGGTCCGGCGCGATCTTCACCAGCACCGGGGTGGTGGTGGTGGACTTCTTCACCACCTCCAGGATCGGGCGGAGTTCCTCCACCGCCTGCAGGTCGCGCAGACCCGGCGTGTTGGGGGATGAGACGTTGACCACCAGGTAGTCCGCAAGCTGGCCCAGAAGCGTCGAGGTGGCGCGGTAGTCCGCCACGGCATCTTCGGAGGTCTTGTTCTTGCCGATGTTGATGCCCACCACGTCGCGGGAGCGCCGCGCGCGGAGGTTGTCGGCGACCACGAGCGCGCCCTTGTTGTTGAAGCCCATGCGGTTCAAAATCGCCTTGTCCTCCGGCAGGCGGAACAGACGCGGCGTGGGGTTGCCCGGCTGGGACTTCGGGGTCACGGTGCCCATCTCGGCGTAGCCGAAGCCGATCGCGCCCCAGGAGTCGATCGCCTCGGCGTTCTTGTCAAAGCCGGCCGCCAGCCCCAGCGGGGCGGGAAAATCCACGCCGAAAACAGTTTGGTGCAGCACCGGGTCGTGCACGCGCACGGCCTTTTCCATCACGCGGTTGACCGGGGTGACCAAGTGCAGCGTCTGCAACGCGCCGCTGATGATGCCGTGGATGCGCTCCGGCGGCAGCAGGAACATGAGCTTGAGTGCGCGGTCGTAGAGCGTCATGGGTTTTCTCCTAGTTGCTCTCGGTTTGGTCGGCGGGGGAGACGATCTGGATGCCGTCGCCGGATGCGGAGGCGGCGACCACGGTGCCGTCGTCAAGCGTAATGATGCTCTGGGCATCTGCGACGGTGGCGAAATGCTTGCGCTTCACCGGAATGCCCTGGGAGATGTCGTAGCCGGTGGCGGTGTTGCTGGCCAGCGAGCTGACCCAGGCGAGGCGCTGCGCGGGGTCCCACGCGGCATCCCAGGGTCCTTCCGGCACGGGCGCGGACTGCTGGAGGCGGATGATGTCGTCGGTGGTGTAGACGTGGAGCTGACTACCGGTGGAATCCGCGGCCAGCACCAGGCCGTGCTCGCCGCCGCGCACCTTGCCCACGCCCAGGCCGACGCGCAGGGTGCCGCCTTGGCGCGCGCCGTTCCAGTCGATGTCCTGGATGGTGGTGTCGAAGCGGTTGGTGCGCACCACCGAGTCGCGCTGGCCGTCCACCTGCACCGCCTGCAACTGGTCGGTTTCGCGTGCGACGTCGATGGTGTCTTTGAGCTCGCCGCCGTCGAAGACCCAGATCTTGCGCTCCGAGTCGCTGCCTGCGAGCACCTCGCCTGTCGACGCCACCGTGGCCGCCGTGACCGGCTTATCCGTGGCGATAGTCTCCTCCCGGTCTCCGAAGAGCTTGATCTCGCCTGCGCAGGCGAGCGCGAAGGTGCCGGCGTTGGCGGAAGCCTCGCCGCAGGATTGGTCCAGCTCGTGGCGGGCGGCCTTGCCCTGCTGAATCTCCTCGAGGGTGCCGATAGTCAGCGCGCTTGAAGTGCGAACGCCGATGCGGCCGTTCGTTTCGTCCACATCGCTCACCGGCTCGAAGTCGACCAGGTCGCCCGCCGGGTCCGACGACTGCGGGGACTGCACCGGCTCAGCGCTGCCCATGTTCGCAGCTGCCTCTCCGCCGGCTTCCTCGATCTTGGCAGAGGGAGACGCGCCGCAGGCGCTCAACGCCAGGGCAGCCGCGACTGCACCGGAAACTGCGACAAAGCGGAGGCGGGAACTGGGGGCAAACAAACGAGCATTCACAAGGTTAAAGCCTAGCAACGCGCCCGTCGCGTACCGCGATGGCTAAGCGGGCGGGGTAGTGTCTTTCGCCATGACTGATCCCGCCACCACAATGTCCTGGGTCCAGGTGATCGTCCTGTCTGTTGTCCAGGGCCTCACCGAGTTTCTGCCAGTGTCTTCCTCGGGCCACCTGCGCATCGTCTCCCAACTGTTTTGGGGCGAAGACGCCGGCGCCAGCTTCACCGCCGTGATCCAGCTGGGAACGGAGCTTGCCGTGCTGGTCTTCTTTGCCAAAGACATCTGGCGCATTCTCACCGCCTGGTTCGCCGGCCTCGCGGACAAATCCAAGCGGAACTTCGACTACCGCATGGGCTGGATGGTCATCGCCGGCACCATCCCGGTCGGTCTTGCAGGCGTGCTGCTCAAGGACTTAATCCGCGAGAACTTCCGCAACCTCTGGATCACCGCCACCGTGCTAATCCTGTTCTCGCTGGTGTTCATCCTGGCCGAGCGCCGCGGCAAGAAGACCCGCGGCTTCGAGGAACTGACCATGAAGGACGCGGTTCTGATGGGCCTGTGGCAGTGCCTGGCGCTCATCCCCGGTGTGTCGCGCTCCGGCGGCACCATTTCCGGCGGTCTGTTCCTCAACCTCGACCGCGAGGTTGCCACCCGTTTCTCCTTCCTGCTAGCCATTCCGGCAGTGCTGGCCTCCGGGCTGTTCTCCCTGCCTGATGCTTTCGACCCCCAGGCGGGCCAGGCGGCGAGCGGTTTGCAGCTGCTCGTCGGCTCCGGCATCGGCTTTGTGGTCGGCTACATCTCCATTGCGTGGCTGCTGAAGTTCGTGTCCAACCACTCGTTCGCGTGGTTCGCCGCCTACCGCATTCCGCTGGGCCTTTTGGTCATGGCGCTGCTCGGCACTGGCGTGATGGCCGCCTAGTTGTAGGGTTGTCCGCATGCATGCATGGCCCGACCCGTCCGTACCCGTAGTCGCCGGCACCCCGGTGCCGCTGAAGCTCTTCGACACCGCCGATCAGCGCGTCAAAGAAGTAGACACCACCCCGGATGCGAACGGGGAGGTGGGGATGTACGTCTGCGGCATTACCCCGTACGACTCCACCCACCTCGGCCACGCCGCGACCTACCTCACCTTCGACCTGGCGCAGCGCCAGCTGCTCGCCAACGGCCACAAGGTCCACTACGCGCAGAACATCACCGACGTGGACGACCCGCTGTTCGAGCGCGCCGAGCGCGACGGCGTGGACTGGCGCGAACTCGGCACCAGCCAGATCAACCTGTTCCGCAGCGACATGGAGATCCTGTCCGTGATCCCGCCGCGCGACTACATCGGCGCGATGGAGTCAGTCGACGAGGTGATCGCGATGGTGCAGCAGCTTCTCGACGCCGGCGCCGCCTACGAGCTCGACCAGGGCGACATTTACGCCTCCATCGACGCCACCGAGCAGTTCGGCTACGAGTCCAACCTGGACCGCGCCACCATGGAGGAGTACTTCGCGGAACGTGGCGGCGACCCGGATCGAGAGGGCAAGCGCGATCCGCTGGACGCGCTGATCTGGCGCGGCCACCGCGAGGGCGAGCCCGCCTGGGACTCACCGTTCGGCCCGGGCCGTCCGGGCTGGCACGTCGAGTGCTCCGCGATTGCCACCAACCGCCTGGGCAGCCACTTCGCCATCCAGGGCGGCGGGTCTGACCTGGCGTTTCCGCACCACGAGTTCTCCGCGGCCCACGCTGAGGCCGCGCTAAAGGTCGAGCGCATGGCCGGGCACTACGTCCACGCCGGCATGATCGCCCTCGACGGTGTGAAGATGTCCAAGTCCCTGGGCAACCTCGTGTTCGTGCACAAGCTCTCGGAGGCAGGCCACGACCCGTCGGCGATCCGCCTGGCTGTTTTTGCGGGCCACTACCGCGAGGACCGGGACTTCTCCGACGCGATCCTGGCCGAGGCCGAGGAGCGCCTTACGCGTTGGCGCGAGCAGCTCGCCGGCGAGGTTTCTGAGGCGGAGGCGACGGAAGTCGTCGATAAGCTTCGCGCGATTCTTGCGGACGATCTGAACACCCCGGAGGCACTTTCGCTTCTCGACGGCGCAGCCGGCGACTGCAACCAGATCATCGCCACCGCCCTCGACGGGCTGCTCGGGGTGCGCATTTAGCGCGCCTCACGCACAATGGGCCCATGAGCGCAGCTGCGGACAACTCGATTCGGGCCCAGTTTCAGCCCGAGGTAGACGAATTCATCGACGACCTGAACACCTTCGCCACCGGTTCCTACCTGCAGGACGAGGACAAGGACCTGTGGGAAGAGCCTTTCGACCCGGCGGTGCTGCCGGATTTGAAGAAGCGGCTTGAGATGTTCCTTGACGCCCTCGATCTGCTTGGCGACGACCCTGAGGGCGACGCGCTGGTGAAGGTCGTGGCGCCGTTCTACGAGAACCTCGAGGAGTTCAACGAAAAGCACGCCAACGCGGTGCTTGAACCGGAGGAGAAGGCCGACATCGAGACCTTGGTGTTCCGTGCGGCGGCCGCCACCGGCGCCACGGACGAGGCTCTCAACGAGCTTCCGGAACTTGAGTAGGCCGAAGGCCGTCCTCTGGGACATGGACGGCACCCTCATCGACACCGAACCGCTGTGGGGTAAGGCCACCTTCGAGCTCGGCGAGCTGCTAGGCCGCCCGCTCACCCCGGAGGTGCGCGCTAGAACCATCGGCGGCAGCTTCCCCAACACCTTGAGCGTGGTGGCCGAGTGGGCGGGCTACGAGCTTAAAGACGGCGACCTGGAGCGTTACCGCACCTGGATGTTCGACGGGTTAAGGGTCAAAATGTGTGTCTGGCTCGGCGTGTCGCGGGGGTTAGATTTGGCCTTTTTGAATGCCGATTGAGTGGGTGTAGTCGGTGTCGATAGCGTTGTCGTAGAGGGCTGGGCGTCCTGTTTCGTGGTCGGCTTGGTTCTCGGTTTGGGTCAGGGTGGATACTTTGGCGAGTTGGCCCTGGCCCCAGTCGGACTGCCTGGCGATTCGTACTGGATCGTCAGGCAGTTCCGTTTTTAAGTAGAGCCACCAATCCAGCATGCGGCGTTGTCGTTCGCCTGATCTGCCGCGGTGGGTTCTGGCGAGCAGTTTGAGCTGGGCGTTGATGCCGCCTTCTAAGCTGTTGGTGGTGGATTTGATCCGCTCGGGCGCAAGGACTCCTGCTGGCGGGTTGAGGTAGACAAACAGCATCTCGGACCGCCAAAGATGGTTGAGGCTGTTGTAGGCCTTGCGCACGTTGTGGTGGGTCCACACGCGGGTCCATGCACCTGTTTTGGGGTCTTTGATCATGGTTTTCTCGTTCATCCATTCCCGGTAGATCGTTGAAAACTCGTGCAGTTGCACACCCCACGCGGCGGCTTCATCCAGTGTGGTGATCCGGGTCAGTTTCAGCGCAAGTCGGTAGATGGTGCGCCCGGCATCGGTGCGTGGGTTGGTGGTGGTGTAGCGGCGGACCACGCGTTGGGCGTGGACGAGGCAGCGTTGAATTTTCGTAGTCGGCCAGCACTTTTTGATTGCGCTGTATGCGCCTTGGCCGCCGTCGATGACGGCGATGAGTGGGGCTTCGATGCGTTCAAGCAGCAGTTGGTAGTCGCGGGTGGTTTCGTGTTTGCACCAGTGCCAGGCGATCACGTGGTCGATGGTCGCCGCGACGATCAGGCAGCCACCGGCGGTGTAGGTGCCATCGAGAAATACCTGGTCGTAGATCCGCTTGTGGTGGCCGGCGGTGGGGTCAGGCACATCAACGAGCCAGCACCACTTGAAGCGCCGCTTCATGGTGGCGCGGCTAACACCGTTTCGTTTGGCTAGGTCGTCGAGTGATATTGCGGTGGTGCAATGCTCGATGAACTGGGTGAACACTGCCGCGTTGGTGATGTCGTTTCGACGTTTGACGCTGGAGGCGCCGCATTGTTTGCAGCGCCATCTGGTGGTGCCTTTGCTGGTGGTGCCGTTGCGTTTCATTTCACCGCCGCAGTGGCAGCGTGGTTGGTTCTTCGACATTGCGACACCACACCACGCCGCGCATAGCACATCACGGCTGCCACACCGAGGATTTCCCGTCGGGGGCTAGATATATGCTTCCGGAGCATATACTTTCCGGAAACCTACAGGTCAATCCGTGAAAATCCGCGATTCCGGACACACTTTTTGACCCTTAACCCAGAAAAGTGTGTCTTTTCCGGGCGTGTTGCGGTTATTTGATCCAGCCTTTTTGGATGCCGAGGTTGTGTTGGTAGCTGGTGTCGATGGCGGTGTCGTATTCTGCTGGTGCACCGATGTCATTGGTAGTGGCTGTGGTGTTGTGGGTGATCAGGTCTGTTGCTGTGGAAAGTGCGTCTTGACCCCATCGTTGGTCCCTGGCGATCTTGACCGGATCGTCAGGGACTTCTGTATGTAGATACAGCCACCAATCCATCACTGTGCGTTGATGCGGTAGTGATAGTCCGCGGTGTCTGCGGGCTAGTTCTTTTATGGGGGCGTTGATGCCACCTTCGAGGCTGTTTGTTGTTGCTGCAAGGTTGTCGGGGTCGATGGTTGTTGGTGGGGGTTGCAGGTAGGTAAACAGCAGGTCTCTGCGGTGCAGAGATAGCAATGATTGATAGGCCGCTCGGACGCGTTGGTGGGTGTAGACCTTGGTGTAGGCGCCGGTAGCAGGGTCTTTGATGGTGGTTTTCTCGTTCATCCATTCCCGGTAGGTGTGGTCGAATTCGTGCAGGTGGGCGACCCATGTGGATGCTTGGTCAAGGTCGGTGATGCGAGTGAGTTTCAGGGCTAGGCGGTAGAGGGTTTTGCCGGCATCGGTGCGGGGGTTGCTGGTGGTGTGGCGGCGGACTGTTCGTTGGGCGTGGACGAGGCAGCGTTGGATGCGTGTTGTTGGCCAGCAGTGGTGGATGGCTGATTGGGCACCTTGTCCGCCGTCTGTGACTGCGATTAGTGGTGCGGCAATGGGGCGTAGGAGTTCGGTGTAGGCGGCGGTGGTTTCGTGTCTGGCCCAGGTCCAGTTGATGACGTGGGTTTTACTGGCTGCGATCAGGAGGCATCCGGACTTTAGATAGGTCGCGTCGAGGAAGATTTGGTCATGGATGCGGAATGAGTCGATGGTGGGTGTGGGGATGATCCACCAGCACCATCGGAATCGGTGGTGCATGGTTTGCCTGGTTACGCCATGGTGTGCGGCGAAGGTGGTTAGAGATTGGGTGCCGGTGGCCCATTGGATGAACAAAGCCATGGTGGCGGTATTTTTGTTGTGGGTTTGGGTGTTGCGGGTAAAGGAGTGTCCGCAGTGGGTGCAGCGCCAACGGGTGGTTGATTTGCTGGTGGTGCCGTTTTTCTTTGTGTTGTTGCCGCATAGTGGGCAGCTGGGGCGGTTGGTGGTCATCCTTTAATCCAACCGGTGTGCGGTTAGCACAAATGTGGCCGGAGGTGCGGGATGGTGTGGGTAATAGCTTTCGGGGAGCTATTCTTTGGTGATTTGTGGTGTGTGGTCTGGGGTTATGGTGGCATGCGGACACACTTTTCTTTACTTAACCCTTTTATGACGCCCCTTTGGCCAGTTGCCGCGGCGACTGCAGCGAAACGCCAGGCGCCCCACCCCGACCGTTGGCTTTCACCTTGAACGGGTTAGAATGTTGGGCACAATAGCTGGAAAGCGAAACCTGCATTTCCTGCACGAACACCTCGACCAAGGAGACACGCCAACCATGGCAAGCACCATTGATTCCGTCGTCAACCTAGCCAAGCGCAGGGGGCTGGTGTATCCCTGCGGCGAGATCTACGGTGGCACCCGCTCTGCCTGGGATTACGGCCCGCTGGGTGTGGAGTTGAAGGAGAACATCAAGCGCCAGTGGTGGCGCCACATGGTTACTTCCCGCCGCGATGTTGTGGGCCTGGATTCTTCCGTGATTCTGCCGAAGCGCGTGTGGGAGGTCTCCGGCCACGTTGAGGTGTTCACTGACCCGCTGGTTGAGTCCCTGCACACCCACAAGCGTTACCGCGCGGACCACCTGCTGGAGGCTTATGAGGAGAAGCACGGCCACCCGCCGGCAAATGGTCTGGCCGACATCAACGATCCGGAGACCGGCCAGCCCGGCGCTTGGACCGAGCCGAAGGCTTTCTCTGGTCTGCTGAAGACCTTCCTGGGGCCCGTTGACGATAAGGAAGGCCTGCACTACCTGCGCCCGGAGACTGCGCAGGGTATCTTCACGAACTTCAAGAACGTGATGACCACCTCCCGTCAGAAGCCGCCGTTCGGTATCGCGCAGGTTGGTAAGTCTTTCCGTAACGAGATCACCCCGGGCAACTTCATCTTCCGCACCCGCGAGTTCGAGCAGATGGAGATGGAGTTCTTCGTCAAGCCGGGCGAGGACGAAGAGTGGCACCAGTACTGGATCGATGACCGCCACCAGTGGTACATCGACCTGGGTATCAAGCCCGAGAACCTGCGTCTTTACGAACACCCGAAGGAGAAGCTGTCCCACTACTCCAAGCGCACCGTGGATGTGGAGTACGCCTTCCACTTCAACGGCTCCAAGTGGGGCGAGCTCGAGGGCGTAGCCAACCGCACCGATTACGACCTGCGCGTCCACTCCGAGGGCTCGGGCGAGGACTTGAGCTTCTACGACCAGACCACGGAGGAGCGTTGGATCCCTTACACCATCGAGCCCGCCGCCGGCCTTGGCCGTGCGATGATGGCCTTCCTTGTTGACGCCTACACGGAAGAAGAAGTACCGAATGCGAAGGGTGGCACGGATACCCGCACGGTGCTGAAGCTGGACCGTCGTCTAGCTCCCGTCAAGATCGCCGTTCTGCCTCTGTCCAAGAAGGAAACGCTGACTCCGACCGCGGAGAAGATCGCCGGCCAGCTGCGTGGCTTCTGGAACGTGGATTACGACACCTCCGGCGCTATCGGTCGCCGCTACCGTCGCCAGGACGAAATCGGCACGCCATTCTGCGTGACCGTCGACTTCGACACTCTCGAGGACAATGCCGTGACCGTCCGCGAGCGCGACACCATGGAGCAGGAGCGCATCAAGATCGAGGATCTGCAGAGCTACTTCGCTGAACGACTGGCGGGCTGCTAAGCATGTCGGCTGACATTCGCTGGGGCCTGCCGAGTGACGGGCACACGTTCCCCATCTACGAAGGCCCCAGCAATGACCTCGTGAAGGTGGCGGAGTTCGCCGACGAGCGCGGCGTCACCAACATCCGCTTCGGTGGTGACACGTGGCAGTTGCACAACCCCGACGACGGTGACGCTTCCGGCAGCGCTGTGGACAGTTCTGCAGGCGCTGAGTCGCGAGGCGGTGGCGTCACAAAGAATGGCTGCACCGCTTCGGCGACGACCCAGACGGGCACCTGGACGGTGACCGGCAACGGCAAGAGCTTCGGAAAGTCGGATCGCTACGAGGTGCAGGCCGACCGGCACCACGTGACGATCATTGCGGAGACGAAGAAGAACTTCGTGCTGGATATCGACGGCGAGAAGGTAGGGCAGTTCACCAGCGAGAACCGTGGCTTGCGGAACCTGCACGTGGAGTTCGAAGGGGCGGGCGAGAAGCTGCCGATCGATGTGCGTGTGTTTATTTCCTGGGCGGCGCGACTGTGCATGGAGACGCGGATGATCAGTTCTTCGTGGGCGATCACTATTGCGCTGTTGCTGTGCATTCCGATCGTGGTGCTCTACTGGATTGGGTTTATCTAGAAACCTGATTGGGTTTGGTTTTTTCGGGGGGGTGTTCCTATATAGGTTGTCAACCTAGCGGGTGGAGAAATTGGGGGCGGATTCTCTCTGCGGGGTTGTTTGGTCGTGTTGTTTTCGGGCATGGCTGCTAGCCGACTGGGATTTTACCCGGTCGGCTATCTTTACTCTTAGTGTCTAGGCTGCTAGGTCTTCCTGTGATGGTGCGGGATCGTGGTAGTGCTTGTGGTTGCGCATCATGGCGTAGAGGACGTTGAGTCGTCTGCGGGCTAGTGCTACTACTGCGGCGTTGTGTCTTTTGCCTTCACGGCGCTTTCGTTCATAGAATTGCCGGGAACGCTCGTGGAATCTGATGGATGCAAAAGATGATTGCCATAGGGCGTTCTTTAATTTTTTATTGCCGGCTCGGTTCAGTGAGTTCGACATGATCGAGGTCCCGGACTGGTTTGTCCGAGGTGATAAGCCAGCGTAAGAGGCTAGGTGCCCAGCTGTCGGGAAGTCGGTCATGTCGCCCGCGGTCATGAGAATTTGTGCTGCCGTCTTTGGTCCGATTCCTGGCATGGATAGCAGGATTTGAGTGTGGGGGATGTCGTTGATGAGCTCGATGACTTCCTGCTCGATTTGTGTGCGGTGCTCGAGCTTTAAAAGCGCGTCCTTCGCCGACATTGCTACGCCCATTTCGGCATAGTGTGCACCAGCAATGGCAACTGTTTGCTCAGAGATGGCAGCGAAAATGGCATCGAGGACAGGTTCAGGATTGCGTGCCTTATAGCGTCGAGCGAAGGCAGTTGCCTTGGCCTTTCCGAGGCGTTTTATCTTGGTCGGTCCGCCGTAGCGTGCAAGTAGGTGCAGAACCCACTTGCGGTGAATTATCTGACCGCGAAGGGCCTGTTCGAATTGCGGGTAGCAGCCTACTAGTGCACTTCGAATCTGATTGATGAGCCTGGTGTAGGAGCGCGCTAAATCTTCGTCGATACCGTTGAGGACCTTCAACTGGAGGAAGGCTTCTTCGACGCGGTCGACGCTGCGGAGGGATTCCGGAAGGTTCTTTGCAGCGTGGGCGATGATATAGGCGTCCCGGATATCAGTTTTGGCATTGCCAGCGTGGATGCGCGAGAGTTGACGCATAGCCAAACCGGGAAGGTAGCGCACGTCGATCCCGAGTTCTTGAGCAACCGCGACAGTTAGTCGACCAATGTTATTGGGCTGGTCCACGACGACAAGGACCTTGTGGTCGTGTGCGCTGAACGCTGAAAACAGTGCGCGCAGGGATTTTTCGTTTTGGTTGATGCGCTTAGATAGCACCTGGGTGCCGTCGATATCTAAGACGCAAGCGTGGTGAAAGTATTTACCGACGTCCATGCCGATGACATAGTCGTAGGTCATGCCAGACCTCCTAGCGAATTGAATGAGTATGGGACTTATTTCATCGCTGGTGGTCGGACATACTTCACGCTGGCATCCACATTACTTTGAGACCTCGCACATTCTGTGCGGGTCAGGTTCCTATTAGCAGTCTGGAGTATGCCACTGCCTTCGGCGGCATCACCCCCCGGATCATTTTCAGACAGGGACGAAAACAAGCCATACCGAAGCCAGCGACTAGTTCCACTGCCCCAAGGCAGAAGGAACGCAGACAAACATAACCTGCCCCAGCATGGGGCTAGGAGTACGAATCCTGAGTTCCTTCAAGCGGAACTGCCAACAACGTAATGGGATTGGGGTATCTCAAAGCTGCATGTCGAGGGTTAATCCAACCTACGTAGGTAGCAAGAGTTCAACCTTCGTTAACTTTCTGTTCAACATTAAAACTCGTTCTTTTTACCTCCATCGGACAAGGTGGCTCTGTCTGACATCTTGACGCTTTGGAGGAATCTTGTCGACGACAACCGAAACGGCCGCGCCATCGTCGGCCGCGGGCATCACCCCTGTGCCCGAAAATGAGAATAATACGTGGTGGCACCTGTTTTTCGGCGGTCTTATGGCCGTCACCTTGGTGACATTCAGTCTGTGGGCTCACGACTACGTTGGTGAAAACGCCAGCTTGATTGTTCTGCTGACCACCATCATTTTCGCCGTGTTCATGGCGTTCAACATCGGTGGTAACGACGTTGCGAACTCCTTCGGTACCTCCGTGGGCGCCGGCACGCTGAGTCTGAAGCAGGCTCTGGTTGTAGCCGCTATCTTCGAGGTTTCCGGTGCCGTGCTGGCTGGTGGCGAGGTTACGGATACGGTCCGTTCCGGCATCGTTGACCTGGGTGCTATCGACAACCTCGAGCCGATGAACTTTGCCTACATCATGATGGCCTCCCTGCTGGGTGCGGCCGTGTGGCTGCTGGTGGCGACCCGCATGGGCTGGCCGGTGTCCACCACGCACTCCATCGTGGGCGGCATCGTTGGTGCGGCTTTGACCGTCGGCTTCATCACCGGCACTGGCGGCTGGTCCATGGTCCAGTGGGGCGAGGTTGGCAAGATCGCCATTTCTTGGGTTCTGTCTCCGGCACTGGGCGGCATCGTTGCATACCTTCTTTATGGCGCGATTAAGCGTGGCATCTTGGTCTACAACGAGCTGGCGGACCAGCGCCTCGATGAGATCAAGAAGGAAAAGAAGGAGCTGAACATTCAGCACAAGATCGCCTTCGGTCAGCTCAGCGAGGAAGAGCAGCTGGCTCTGACCGATGCGATGATTCGTGACTCGACAACGATGCGCGAGCACGACTTCACTGAGGAGGACCTGGAGTCCGATTACTACAAGAAGCTGCACCGCATCAATAAGTCCATTGAGGACGTTGAGGCGCACCACGCTCTGGATACCTGGGTGCCGATGCTGGCCGCAGTTGGTTCCATCATCATCTCCGCGATGCTGCTGTTCAAGGGTCTGAAGAACATGAACCTGGAGCTGTCCAGCCTGGGCAACTTCCTGATCATGGGCATGGTGGCAGCCGTTGTTTGGATGGCTGTTTACATCTTCTCCCGCACCCTGAAGAAGCAGGCGCTAAACCGCTCGACCTTCCTGCTGTTCAGCTGGATGCAGGTGTTCACCGCATCTGCATTCGCATTCAGCCACGGCTCCAACGACATCGCTAACGCGCTTGGACCGTTCGTTGCAGTGCTGGATGTGTTGAAGACGAACTCCATCTCTGAGGAGTCCGCTGTGGCTCTGCCGGTCATGGTTGCCATGGGTGTTGCCTTGATTGCTGGCCTGTGGTTCATTGGCCGCTTCGTTATCCGCACCGTTGGTTCCGGCCTGACCAAGATGCACCCGGCCTCTGGCTTTGCTGCAGAGCTGTCTGCAGCTGCCGTGGTTATGGGCGCATCCGTGCTGGGTCTGCCGGTTTCCTCCACCCACATTCTGATTGGTGCTGTTCTGGGCGTTGGCCTGGTTAATAAGGATGCCAATTGGGGTCTGATGAAGCCCATCGCCCTGGCTTGGGTTATCACTCTGCCGGCTGCTGCGATCATCTCCAGTGGTACCGTCGCGGTTCTTCGCGTGATCTTCTAAAGCTAACTGCTTGCCGCTGGCTTACCTCGGCTGGCTGGCTTGCTACTGCAGGCTCGGCCTGGCTGAGGTTGCTAGCCCGGCCAGCTGACCTAAGGCGCTCGCCCCCCTCTGGGCGGGCGCTTTTTTACTGCCCGGAGAATGCGGGGGCGCCAGAATGTGGGGGCCTGCTCGAGTCGATCCGAGGTTTGGGGCCTCTGTCTTGGCGGGTCTGAAAGGGGCGAGGTCTTCTGGCTTGGCGGGTCTGAAGGGCTGAGATAGGCGTAAATGTCGTTAAAGTGGGAATCTGCAAAATTGAATCCGGATTCCAATTTCTCAGCAACTCGCTGACCTGCAGGTTTGCATATGTGGAAATAGTTGCCAATAACGTATTCCCACTTTAGCGACATTTAACGGAATTCAGGGTGGGGCTAAGCCCAGTATCCCAGCCAGAAGTGGGAGGAGACTCGGCTGGAAGCTGGAGAAGTCGCAGCTAGCCGACCGGCCCCGCCCCAGCTGTTAGTTGAAGGAGACGCAGCTAGAAGCTGGAGGAGCCGCTGCCGCCGAAGTCTCCACCGCCACCGAAGCCACCACCAAAGCCACCGCCACCAAAGCCGCCGCCGAAACCACCGTTGCCGCTCAGCAGCGAGCCCAGCACCATGCCCGTCACAAAGTTGCCGCCGCCACTACCGCCGAACCCGCCGTAGCCGCTGTTGCGACGGTTGAAGTCGTCGATATCCTTACGCGCCTGCGCGCTGGCCTGCTGCGCCAGCTGGCTAGCCCGCTGGGCTGCCCGCAGCGCCCGCTTCGGATCCTCCGTCCGCAGCTGCTCAGCTTCATCCAGAGCAGTCCGCGCGGCCTGAGCCGCCGTGCGCGTATCCACGCCGATGATCCGCCGACGGTTCTTAATCAGATCCTCCACAGCCTCCAACCGCTGTGAGGCATCCATGACCGTCCGATCCACCATGTTCACAGTCCGGGCAAAGTCGCTGGCCTTGCCGCGCGCCTCGTCGAGCTGAATGTCCAGTACACCGTCGGCTTCCAGCAGTTGGGAGTAACTGCCTAGCGGATCCGAAGAACCTTCAGCCCGCGCCTTCTCCAGCGCCTCGCGGGCCTGCTCTACGGCCTCGTACAAGCCCTTCCGGTCCAAGTCAGCGCCGGACCTATCCAACTGCCCGGCCTCCGCAATTTCCTCTTCCACCTCGGTGATCAGCGCGGGCAGGTTGGACTGCGCCGACCGCAAGTGCTCCTCCGCACGCTCCACGGCCAGCAGCTGCGAATCCGCCTGCTGCAGTGCCATGCGCGCGGCACCAAGTGCGTCGATCAGCCCGCCTTGCTGCCCGGCTGGCTTGTCCAGCAGTCCGCGTGCAGAGTCCAGCGCCTTTTCGGCCTCCGCCAGCTCGTCCTCGGCAACATCCGGGTTTTGGCGTACAGACTCCAGCAGCGCCGGGTCCACGCGAGTTTCGGCATCGCTGAGAATCTCCCGCGCATTCGGAATGCGGTTGTGCAGACTGATGCTGGTCTGGCGGAGCTTCTCCACCAGCTGGGGCGCATCCATCAGCTTCTGCCGTAGCTCGGCAAAGCGCGCGGCCTGCCCGTCCAGGTTGTCGTCTGCCTGCCCACAGGTAGACACGATTTCGATCAGCAGGTCGCGCTGTTCTGGCTCGGTGGTCACCAGCCCGGAGCGTAGCCGCTCGTTCATGCTGTAGGCCTTGTTCAGAGTCGTGCGGCTGTGCTGCAACGCCTTGGCTAGGTCGCGGGTGCGCTCCTCGCCGAACTCTCCGCGCGCGACGGCTAGCTCTTCATCGCCCTTGCGGATGGATTCGTCGGTACTGTGCAGTTCCTCATCCGCCAGCTCGCGCAGCACCTCAGTGGGCTGCTTGTACAGGTCGTCGATGTTGCCCGGGTCGATCTCGCGAGCGGTTTCTAGTTGCTGCGCGTGCGTCTTCTTCCTATTGCGGCGGGACCACGCAAAGGCACCGGCACCCGCGCCGACCACACCGACGGCTCCGGCGCCCATCCATACCTTTGATGCCGTGGAGGTCTTGCCCGCCAGCTTGTCCGCCGCGGCCTGCGCGCCCCCGGCCCAATCGTCGTCGGCGAAGTGCTCCCGTGCCGCGTCCTGCAGCTTCTCTGCCTCGCTAGTCTTTACCTTCGGCCCGGCGGCGTAGCCGATCTGCCGCGTTTCGGTGGCCACTGCCAGCACAATTACGTTATCGGTGCCGTCCTGTTCCCGCAGCTGCTCGGCCATCGTATTGATGCTGTCTGCCGCAGTCGGGACGAAGACGACGTAGAGCTTCTTGCCGGATTCTTTGGTTGCTTCTTTTAATGACGCCGAAATGTCCGCTTTTTCCTGTTCAGACAACACCCCGGACTCGTCAACGAGCTGGGACGTTAGCTGTACCTCGCTGGTGGCAGTGGCGGCTGGGGCCGAGGGGGCGTCAATAAGAAAAGAGCCAAATCCGAGGACGGCGCCGGCAGCTAGGATTGCCAGGAAGCGAGTGGTGGAAAAAGTCGGTTTCATACAGCCCACCTTAACGAAAAATACAGGGGAAACCGCGTATGGTTTTGCGCATGGCTAAAGCACGGCATCCGGTGAAGCGCGTGGTGAAGTATGTCCTCATCACGCTGTTAACCATCCTCTTGGTGGCTGCGGGTGTGTTTGGCGTGACGGCTTTCCAGGTGTGGCACTTTGCACGGGCGGACGACAGGCGCCCGGCCGACACGATCTTTGTGCTGGGGGCGGCGCAGTATGCAGGCAGCCCATCAAACTGGTTCGCATCTCGTCTGAATCACGCAGCGGAGCTGTACAAGCAAGGTGTGGCGCCGACGATCGTCACCGTGGGCGGAAAAGCAGAGGGCGACCAATACACCGAGGCGGCTGCGGGCAAGAAGTACCTGGTGGAGAACTTCGACATTCCAGATTCGGCGGTAGTGCCGGTGGAGGAAGGCGCGGATACGCTGAAATCCGCGGAGGCGTTCGCACAGGTGGCGAGCGAAAACGGTTGGCGGACTTCCGTGGTGGTGACGGATCCGGAGCACTCGCTGCGAGCTACCCGGATGGTGCGCGATCAGGGATTGGATGCGTGGGCGAGCCCCACCCGCCAGGGGCCTTCGGTGTTCACCCGAAAGTCGCAGGCCAACTCGATCCTGCACGAGACGTTGGGCATGCTGTATTACGAGGCAGTAGAGAAACGCCGGTAGTTGAGCGCCGTTAGAGAAGTGAGAAGAGGACATGCGTTACCCCTATAGTGATCACGACGAGCAGCGGCGGCTGCCGGATCGGCCGAAGACCCTGGGGCTGCCCGGGGCTGTGGTGGACGGGCGCGATAGCTTCGACCGAGACCGGGCGCGCGTGCTGCACTCTGCGGCGCTGCGGCGGCTGGCGGATAAGACGCAGGTCGTGGGGCCGGGATCGGGGGATACACCGCGTACCCGCCTGACACACTCGTTGGAGGTCGCGCAGATCGCCCGTGGGATCGGCAAGACGTTGGGTGCGGACCCGGACCTGACGGAGCTGGCGGGGCTGAGCCACGACATTGGCCATCCGCCGTATGGCCACAACGGGGAGCGTGCGCTGGATGAGGCTGCCGCCGACTGCGGAGGCTTCGAGGGCAACGCGCAGACGCTGCGCATTCTTTCGCGTTTGGAACCGAAGGTGCTGGGGGACAGCGCCGTCGGTGCTGGCACTGATGCAGGCGCCGTGCCCGTCTCCTACGGCCTGAACCTCACCCGCGCCAGCCTGGATGCAGCCTGCAAATACCCGTGGGGGCCGGTCGACGAGCACGGCAACAAGCGCGCCAAGTACTCCGCCTACGCCGAGGACGTGGAGACTCTCAAGTGGATCCGCGAGGGCGCGCCCGAGGGGCGGAAGTGCCTGGAGGCGCAGATCATGGACTGGTCCGATGACGTCGCGTACTCGGTGCACGACGTGGAAGACGGCATTCTTTCCGGGCGCATCGACTTCGGCGTGCTGTGGGATCTGGTGGAGCTAGCCGCGCTGGCGGAGAAGGGCGCCCGCGTGTTCGGTGGCACCCCGGAGGAGCTGCTGGAGGCTGCCGACCGCCTGCGTGCCATGACGTTGGTTTCCCGCGCAGCTGATTTCGGCGGTTCGATGCAAGACCTCGCAGCACTGAAGGCGATGACCTCGGAGTTGGTTTCCCGCTTCGTCACCGCCGCCGTCACGGGCACCCGCCAGCAGTTCGGCGAGGAGGCACTTGGTCGCTACGCCGCCGATCTGGTGATCCCCGAGCCCGTGCAGGCGGAGGTTACGCTGCTGAAGTCCGTCGCGGTCCTGTACGTCATGGACGAGGCCCAGCATCTGGCCAACCAGCAGCGCCAGCGCGAGCGCATCTTCCGCGTCACGGACTACTTGTGGCGCGGCGGCTCGGGCGCGCTGGACCCGATGTTTTCTTCGTGGTTTGACGCCGCCGCCTCCGACCGCGAAGCACGCCGCGTAGTCATCGACCAGGTGGCTTCGCTGACGGAATCCCGGTTGGAGCGGCTGGACAAGCGCGCCAGCGGAATCAGCGCCGCCTGGGCCTAAGCGGCCTAGTCCTCCGCGTCGGGGATAGAGCAGAAGCTCTCGAAGTGGTCGGACGTGTAGTACCACACATCCGGGTCGGTTTCAGTGCCGCCACCGACGACGATGCGGCGCTCGCCCCGGTGGTTAAGCCCCGGGGTCTTCACGGTGTATTCGCGGTAGTAGTCGCCCTTCTCCTTCGGTAGTAGGCCTTCGTAGTTGCCGAAGTGCTTGCCGTCGGCATCTCCGTCGTCCGGCGGGGCTCCCTGCAGAATGTCGTCGATCTGCTTCTTTGCTTCCGGCGGGAGGGTGTCAACGGCGCAGGTGTCGGCGTCATTGCTAGAAACACCAGAAGCTGTACCGCCGTTTCCGTCGGCTCCATCGTCGCCTTGCAGGCCGAACCAACCGGCCGCGACGATCGCCGCGCCGACAACCGGCGTGGCGTACTTGGCCCACTTCTTGGGCACGAGGCTATTCGAAAGGCCCTGCGAACTTCCCTGAGACATAGGGAAGAGTTTAGAGCACGCGCAGTGGCAGGCGGAGGGCGGCCGGGGCGTCGTCCGGAACGATTGGGTTGTTCGGCTGCACAGGGTTGATGCGGCGGTAGCCCTCGGACTGCGGCGGGCGCGGGTCGGCCTCGCCCTTGTTCGGCCACATGGCGGCGGCGCGCTCGGCATTCGCGGTGATGGACAGGGAGGGGTTCACGCCCGGGTTCGCGGTGATGGCGGAACCGTCGGTGATGAACAAGCTCGGGTAGCCCCAAGCGCGGTGGTAGGGGTCCACCACGCCGTGCTCGGGCGAGGAGCCGATCACGCAACCGCCCAGGAAGTGCGCGGTCAGCGGGATGTTGAAGACCTCTGACCATACGCCGCCAGCAACACCCTTCGGCAGCATCTTCGCCAGGATGCGGGTGGCTGCGTTGCCCTCGGGGATCCAGGAGGGGTTTGGCTCGCCGGTGCCCTGTTCGGAGCTCAGCATGTTGAACGGGCCGATCTTGCGCAGGAACGTACGCAGGGAGTTATCGCGGGTCTGCATCACCAGGTTGATGACGGTACGCTGCGACCACTTGTTTAGGTTCACCAGGCGAGGGATCGCCTTGTATTGCAGGAAGATTTGCTTGATGAACTCCAGGAAACGGGGCTGTAGCTTATCGCCGTCGGTCATGAGGGTCTGCAGCAGGCCCATCGCGTTGGAGCCCTTGCCGTAGCGCACCGGCTCGATGTGCGTATCCGGGGCGGGGAAGTAGGAGGAGGTGATGGCCACGCCCTCGGAGAAATCCATGTCGGGGGAGTAGGTCGAACGGTTCGCACCCAGCAGCGCCTCGGAGTTCGTGCGGGTGAGGTGGCCCAGCTTGTCCGACAGCTTCGGCAGGTTGCCGTTGGCCTTCTGGCGGTGCAGCAGGTTCTGAGTGCCCCAGGTGCCCGCGGCGACGACGAGGTTATCTGCGGTGAAGGTGCTGGTCTGCGGGTTGCGCTTGGTGATCGGCCCGGTCTGCTTGGCCTGCACCGTCCAGGTGGTGCCATCGAAGGTGATGTCGGTGACGGTGGTGCGGTCGTGGACTTTCGCCCCGCCCTTCTCGGCCAGGTATAGGTAGTTCTTCAGCAGGGTGTTTTTCGCACCGTGGCGGCAGCCGGTCATGCACTCGCCGCACTCGTGGCAAGCGGTGCGATCGGGGCCAACGCCACCGAAGTATGGATCCTTCACAGTCTCACACGGCTTACCTTCGAGCCCGACCTTTTCTCCAAAGAAGACTCCGACGGGCGCCATGCGGAATGTGTCGCCCACGCCCATCTCCTCGGCAACCTTCTTGGAGTACACGTCGGCGGGGGTCATGGTGGGGTTCTCCACCACGCCGAGCATCTTTTGGGCTTGCTGGTAGTAGGGGGTCAGCTCGTCTTCCCAGTCGGTGATGGTGTTCCACTGCTTGTCGTTGAAGTATGCCTCGCCCGGCTGATACAGCGTGTTCGCGTAGTTCAGCGAGCCGCCGCCCACGCCCGCGCCAGCGAGGATCATCACGTCCTTGAGCAGGTGGATGCGCTGGATGCCGTACAGGCCGATCTGCGGCATCCACAGGAAGTCCTTGAGGTGCCAGGAGTTCTTGGCAAACTCTTCATCCTTGAATCGGCGGCCGGCCTCGAGGATGCCGACCTTGTACCCCTTCTCCACCAGGCGCAGAGCGGTGGTGGAACCGCCGAAGCCGGAGCCGATGATCAGCACGTCGTAGTGGGTAGATGCGTTTCCGGTTGTCGACGAGGCAGCTTGCGGAGCAGCCTGCGCGTTGGCCTGCGAGTCAGTCATGGGAGTGGTCCTTCGTGTTAGTGCAGTGTGACGTAGATCCTATTTTGAACACGTTAGTGCTCGGCTCTGCCGCGGTGTGTTGTTTGTAGAAAATAGGTTGTGGCGCATCGCCGCTCTAGGACTAAAAGGGGTCGCTGCGGGGTTGTACTAGCATGTGGCTATGGCTAAGGGCAGGATTCCGGAGCGGGACATCGAAGCAATTCGAGAGCAGACCCCCATCGAAGAAGTAGTGGGGGAGTATGTGCAGCTCAAACCGGGTGGCGTCGATTCCATGAAGGGTCTTAGCCCCTTTAAGGACGAAAAGACTCCCTCGTTCCACGTCCGCCCGAACCACGGTTATTTCCACTGTTTTTCCACGGACCAGGGCGGTGACGTTTTCAAGTTCCTCATGCTGATGGAACACATGTCCTTCCCTGAGGCCGTGGAGGCGTGCGCCGAACGCATCGGCTACCGCATCAACTACGAGGGCGGCCGGCCTGGCAATCGGGAGGAGCCCGGCACGCGGCGCAGGTTGGTCGCCGCGAACAAGGCGGCCTTTGAGTTCTACCGTAAGGAATTTCTTGGTGACGCCGAAGGCGCGGACGTTGCTCGCAACTTCCTGATCGAGCGCGGTTTCACCATGGAACACGCCGAACAGTTCGGCTGCGGGTATGCACCGGCCGGATGGGATCGGTTGACCAAGCACTTGCAGCAGAAGGGCTTTACGTTCAAGGAGATCGAAGCGGCGGGTCTGGGCCGTATGGGGAAGCGCGGTCCGATCGACCGGTTCCACCGCCGCCTTTTGTGGCCGATCCGTTCCGTCAGTGGGGACGTGATCGGCTTCGGCGCCCGCAAGCTCTTCGACGACGACAAGCTGGGCAAGTACCTGAATACGCCGGAGACAATGCTGTACAAGAAGTCGAAGGTGCTGTTCGGCATTGACCAGGCGAAGCGGAACATCGTGGCCAAGCACCAGGCTGTGGTGGTGGAGGGCTACACGGATGTGATGGCCATGCACGCCGCCGGAGTGGATACCGCGGTGGCCGCGTGTGGCACGGCCTTCGGTGCGGAGCACCTGTCTGCGCTGCGGAGGTTCATGCTGGACGACCAGTTCTTCCGTGGAGAGATCATCTACACCTTCGACGGTGACGAGGCCGGGCAGAAGGCGGCCATGCGTGCCTTCGAGGGCGACCAGCAGTTCTCTGGACGCAGTTATGTGACGGTCGCGCCGGGCGGGCAGGACCCGTGCGATGTGCGCATCAAGCGCGGCGATGCGGCCGTGCGCGAGCTGGTGGCCTCCCGCATTCCGATGTTCGAGTTCGTGATCCGCACTCTCATCGCGGACTACGATACGGCCAGCATCGACGGGCGCGTGCACGCCCTGCGGCGCATCGTGCCAGTGCTGGCGGGGATTAAGGACGACGCGTTGCGGGACGAGTACGCCCGCCAGGCCGCAGGCTGGGTCGGCTGGGATAACCCGAACGACGTGCTGGATCAGGTGCGCAAGGAGGCGCGGAAGTCCGGCGGGCAGCGGCCGAAGCTGGAGTTGAAGACCGGCGTCGGTCCTGCTGGCGCTGGCGGCGCTGGGGCCGGTGCGGGCTCGGCTGGCGCGGGTAGCGCAGGCACAGGAAGTGGGGGCGGCCCCAACCTGCATGTGGTCAAGGGCATGGAGCGCCCGAACCCGAACGACGACTACCTGGAAGGCCCCCGCGAGGTCATGAAGCTGGCTTTGCAGGAACCACAGCTGGCTTCCACCATCTTCGACCTCATGCCCCCGGAGAGCTTCGTGCACCCGACATACGTGGCGATGGCTGAGGCTGTGGCGTCATTAGGTGGGGCGGCGAACAGCAACGGTGGGGCCGGATGGATCGAAAGAATCGCGGCACAGATGAAGGACCCGATGGGGGCGGCGGTGGTCTCCGAGCTGGCGGTGGAGGACCTGCATTGCCTGCCGGAGAGGCTGCCGTACTATGCGGATGCGATTATGGCGCGGATGCAGGAACGTTGGGTGGGCAGCGAGATTGCGGACATGAAGTCCCGGATGCAGCGTATGCGCCCCGACCTGCAGAAAGAGGAGTATAACGCGCTGTTTGCGGATGTGATTGCGTTGGAGAAGTACCGCCGCTCGCTGCACGAGCGGGCCTCGGACTTCGGCGACTTTACGCGCTAGGAAAACCGTTTGGAGAACTACGCGCTAACGCTTCTTCTTAATTCAAACCCTGTAGCGCCACTCGATCGCGGTTCCATCGGTCAGCATAAGTGGCCGAAGTTCGTCATCGTCCCCGACTTCGAATACCTCCGACTAACCAAGTTGGGCGAGGACTCCTGGGCACAAACGTTCACCGTTGACGAGCTACCCGACCGTATTGATCAACTGATCTTCCTCGCTGGACAAGAAACCATCACCACAGACGAAGAGTAAACCTCCCCTCCACACATCCAGGATGATTTCATCCCCCAGTCACCAATTTTCCTTTCAAAGGAAACCTCTGGTGCTACTGTCAGATCTAACCACTCACCGCAGCGAAAGATGACCACCATGGCTCGACCATCGCGCACCATCTCAGCCCTCCTTTTCCCGCCATCCTCAGCATCGGTTTCGCCCCGGTTGCGCAGACCCAACCTGCTCAGGCACCAACAGTCACTAATGCTCCTACCGATAACAACGCCGATCAAGTTGCGCCCGGACACAGGTTCTCCAATGAATAAACATGGCATCGAGGCAACTATTTCACTAGCTCAGAAAATGGCCGCTACTAGGGGGTGGGATGAAGATAGTGAATACCTCCAGCCACGGGCCGTTCCCATCGCGGACGTAGTTGGAGACTTCATGAAGCCCTCAGAGGATTTCAGCGTGGAACTTAAAGGAACCATCTGGCTCGACACATACTCTGATTCGAAAGCATTTACATTACTAGCTTCGCCCTTAACCAGCCTGTTTGAATACACCATTGAGGGGCGCGATCCCCGTTCAAACCTTGATCTACTCCCGACGCCTTGGTCAAACCCTCACCACGGTTCTACGCAGGGTAACCGCACCTACGTTCCAAGAGGCGATATGCACACTCCGCCCTCGTTGGTGTTCTTCCAAAGACTTCCAATATGGGGGCAGATCAACAGCTCTTCACCAGAACGCCTAGTTCCCACCGAGGCGTGGTATCTACCAATTGGATTTACCATCGTTCGATGCACATCTCTCGATGGTTTCAGTGCAACGGACATGATTATTGACCACTGGGGCCGCTACCTTGTCTTTTATAGGCAAGTCGTCAACGAAGAAAAGGTAGTGGAAATGCGTGTCACCCAAGCGCAGCGTAAACAAGACCCGCGAAACAGTCCTTTAGTTCGCAACTATTAGTCGCTTAAATTCTTTCACCCGCAGGTAGTCCAAAGCACCTCTTTTCAAGTTTCGATTGTTTCGTGATCCGGCGCTTTGCGGCCGTCTCGTGTGGAGGCGCTGTCGCGGTACTACGCCCGCAATGTGTGGCGTGATACACCGAGGAGCTCACCGACTTCCTCGTAGGCGCGTTGCAGTGAGCAGGACTCCAAGCGGACCATTTCGATGATCTGATGGACCGCCTTCTCCTTAAACTCGACGGAATACTTTCTGGGCAAAGTGCCTCATCCTTCCTTACCTGAGGTAGGAACTAAACCCAGGATGATTCAAACGTCCTTACGCACCCCAATAGCCCGGTTGCGGGCAAGGAATACTCGTTCTGTTGTTATAAAACTTATATCCTTGCCATATTGCGCGGTCAGCCTTCGGAGTTTGTCAACGCCCAACCGCGGGCTGCTTCACGGCGCTTCCAGAAGTGCTGATAAATACCAGGAACACCGTAAAGTTCGTCATGTGTCCCCACCTGGCTGACCTGACCATGGCTACCCAGTACCACGATTTGATTCGCAGATTGAATGGTATCAAGTTTGTGGGCAATTACAATGAAGGTAGAGTCTGCGCGCAGGGCTTCCATAGAAGCCAGAATGTTCGCTTCGTTTTCGGCATCAAGGGCTGAGGTAGCCTCGTCGAATATTACGATGGGGGCATTCTTTAGTAGTGCACGGGCTACCGATACCCGCTGGCGCTCGCCACCGGAAAGGAGCCGGCCGCCTTCGCCCACCGGGGATTGCCAACCGAGTCGTCGGGCAATCGGGGTTACACCAGCAAGATCGGCAGCATGATAAACTTCTTCGTCGGTAGCATCGGGGCGGCCAACGCGGATATTGGCGATTAGCGAATCATCGAACAGATAAATGTCTTGGAAAACCATGGATAATTTGGACATTAACTGTTCCGTGCCCAACTGGCGAATGTCAACCCCATCGACGAATACAGTACCGGAATTGACATCCCAGAAGCGGGAAATTAATCGGGCAATGGTGGTCTTACCGGAGCCAGACGGGCCAACAATTGCAGTGACGGTTTGTGGTGGAACCTTAAAACTCACATCGTTTAGCACATTTTTCTTATCGTAGGCGAAGGTAACATTGCTAAGTTCCACACTGCCGGAGCCATCACCTGGGGTTGGTTCTGTCGGCTCTGGCAGGGACGGGGAATCGGTAATCGCCGATGTTTCGACAATGGCCACGCGCCCGACGTCCAGAGCTACATAGGCATTGCCAACCTGCTCCAATGAACGGGTAAACCGCAAACTAATACCGATCACGGCAACGGTTTCTAGTGGTGACATTGCCCCATCGATAGCCAAACTGGCAACTATAGTAATGAACGAGACGATGAATGCCTGTACTACTAAGCCATTGAGTAGCAATGCGAATGTGGATTGCCATAGTTCGCGTACCCGTGCTTTGTGATCGTTTTCTAGTGCTTCGTGGAGTAAACTGAAGTTTTCAGAACGACCTGCCGCGCGAAGTGCCGGTTGGCGACTGGCAAATTCGACGACTCTATTGGAGAGCGCTTTATTCGCTGGAAGTGCCCGATCGGTAGCTTTTTCACGAATCCAACCTGACAGCTGCATGATGGCTAGGGAGAAGGGGGCAATAACCAGAAAGATCAGGCCCAAGCGCGGATTCCAAATCCACGCACCGACCAGTAGCGTAATCAGTGCTGCACCATCACGGAAAATAGTGCCTTGTTGATGGGCGATTACCTCACCGGCAGCCATGTAGCGTTCCGATACTAGGCGAGACAATCCACCTGTTTTCGACGGGCCGAACCATCCGAGGGGAAGGTTAGCGAGTTTATCGCCGATCACCTGGTGAGCAGTGCGTAGAAAGTCCAGCACTGTGTGATAGGAGAACATGGTGGAGAAAAACCGCAGTACAAAGGCTATAACTGCGATGGCTAGCAATGTCCACAGCCAGGGGGTAATAGGGGAGCCGGCAACAAGTGCTTTCGTTAGCGGTACTAGCACGAGGATCGCAAGGCCGTCGAGGAGGCCGATGAGCAAGGATAGGAATACAAACCATTTACTGAGGCGCTGCCCCTGTGGAGTTAGCAATTTGGCTAGGCCACGTAGAAGTAGTGGATCATGCAGACGCGAACGGGTTGACTTCGATGGTGCATTAGACATTGGTAGCCTCCTTGACAGGATCAAGCTCGATTACTTGGTCGGCACCCTTAACGGACTCTGGTTTGTGTGCGATGACCAGCACAGTCTTATCTGCTACAAGTTTGGTTAGCGCCGCTTGAATTTCCGCCTCACAATCGGGATCTGTAGCCGCGGTGGCCTCATCGAGAATCAGGATGACTGGGTCGGCCACAATCGCCCGGGCAATAGAAATGCGTTGTTGTTGACCACCTGATAAGAAAGTTTCGTCGCTGACAATGGTGTCCAGCCCAGCTGGTAACGCGCGAATATCTTCGGCGATGTGTGCGGCCTCTGCGGCTTGCCAAATTAGTTCATCGGAGGCATCGGGCTTAGATAAGCGAATATTATCGCGAATGCTGGTGCGCAGTAGATATGGATCCTGCAGTACGAAGGCAACAGTGCGGTAGAGACTGGCAAAGGTTAACTCGCGAATATCGATACCGTCGATGGTGACCTGGCCGGAATCCGGATCCTGGAACCGCGCCAGCATTGTGGCTGCGGTGGATTTACCAGAACCAGAAGGCCCGATGAGTGCGGTCACGGTGCCGGGTTCCAGTGTTGCGTTGAAGTTATGCAGAACCGGGTGGGTGGAATCATAAGCAAAGCTCACATCGTGGAACGCCACCTTCAAGTCGCGCTTGTCGGTGACTAACTCAGTAGTTCCCTCTTTTACTAGGGGAATGTTCATGACATCATCTAGACGCCGTGCAGCATTACCGGCTAGCTGATAAGCCCACATCATCATACCAACGGTTTGAATAGTCCCTGGAATAATCAATGCGATGAGGGTTGTGGCAATGACCTCTGCCACAGTTACTTTGCCAGCATTGATGAGTAATACACCACCGCCGACATTAATGATGAGGATGACCGGTACGGCAATGACGGATTCAGAAATAGCACTGAAACGCAGCAATGGTTTTACCCACTCGTAGTAAAAATCAGCGAATCGGAATGCTGCATCCCGGTAGCGAGCATGAGCTTTACCAACGGTTCCGAAAGCCTTCACTACAGAAATTCCTTCAGTGAATTCCACGGCAGTGGCAGAAACCTTAGCGAGGAGGTCATCCATTTCGGCGGTTTTGGTTCCCATATCCTTCATGGAATAGGCCTGTATAGCTAGGTAAATGGGTACTGTGGTGATTGAAAGTAAACCCAGTCGCCAATCGAGAATGAAGGCATACACTAATAGTGATAGGGGAGTCACAATCGCAGCGATCCGTTCGACAGGTGCGTGAGCGGTGAGAGTGTGCAAGGTTAATGTGTCATCCTCAACGGCTTTGCGAACCTTACCGGAAGTGGTCTGGCTAAACCATGCCAACGGTGCTTGAGAGATACGATCTACGATCTTGCGCCGGTTAATGCCAACCAGTTTTGCATCTGCTAAGTGGGTGGTGAGAAGCGCTAAAAAGTATAGGAACAACTGCCCCAAAAAAGCAGTAATAAGCCACTGTGCGATTTTTCTGACATGGACCACATCTCCATCAAACAGTGCATTGCCCATTGCTACTAGTGCAACATAAGGCGCCACGGCGAGTACTGAGGACAGTAATGCGAGGAATTGTGCACCATAAATTATTGGTTGCACGGGGGAGAGGAGTTTCTTCAGGGCGACTTGGCCAGCTTTATACCTATCGCGGGCAGCATCAGCCAAGGAAGAATTCTGTTTTTCTTCTTTTACATTGTCCATGTCAGATATTGCTTTCTATTGTTTCGTTGTCATCATTCATGTCAATGATTCGGGTTGCAGATTCGCTAGTGTACTAAAGGTAGCCTAACCTTATCTTTCTCTTGTTTTGTGTGCAAGGGCCTGACCCCCGATGCGTCTACTATCCGGAGGTCAGGCCCGAAGTCAGCGACCCACCACTGATCAGGTCGCTGAGCCTGGGACCAGGCCCGTTGAATACGATCCGGGAAACGCTGCGCGGTGGGATCAGCAATGGTGGTACGCGTGGTCTTACGTCGGAGCACCCCCGCGATTCCAAGGATCTTCATAAGGTGCTGCACCTGGTCACGGCCGATGTTCCAACCAGCCCGGTGGGCGGCTTTCCATAGTTTGCGTCGCCCGTAGACCCGCCGATTAGCCACCCATAGCTCAAACAGCCGGTGCGCGGCATACGCCTCGTCTAGCTCAGCGGCGGTGGGACCGAAACCACGGGACTGGAAGCGGTAAAACGTTGCAGGTGAAATGGTGTATTCATGCTCGTTGAGCACGCGGCATGCCCGCTCGATGGAATACAGGTGCCGGTGAGTGCGGAGGAAATCTACAATCACTTCAGTTTGCGGTCGAGCTCCGCCTGAGCGAAAAAAGCTGAGGCCAGTTTCAAAATTTCATTGGCTTCTTTAAGCCTGGCGTTTTCTTTGCGCAGGGTGATAAGTTCCGCGTCTTTTTCTGCAGCGGATTGCTCAACGGCCACGACTGTCTTCTTCTCTTCCACACGTACCCAGTTGCGGATAGTGGATGTTTTGATACCGATGACCGCTTCGACGGCGCGAAGCGCGGCTGCCTTGGATTCGGCACCGTCAGCAAGCTCCTCGAAATTGAAGCGTCCTGGGTTTAGTTCCTACCTCAGCTTAGGAAGGATTGAACTATGCCTAGAAAGTATTCCGTTGAGTTTAAGGAGAAGGCGGTCCATCAGATCATCGAAATGGTTCGCCTGGAGTCCTGCTCACTGCAACGTGCCTACACGGAAGTCGGTGAGCTGCTTGGAGTATCTCACCACACGTTGCGGGCTTGGTACCGTGACAGCGCTTCAGTACGTGATGACTCTGACGCGTCAGGCGGCGAGACAATGGAAGAAGAGCTCGAGCGTCTGCGCCGAGAAAGCCGCGAACTAAAAAGAGCAAACGGGATTCTTAAGACTGCTTCGGCTTTTTTCGCAGCGGAACTCGACCGACCCACGACCAAATGATCTCCTACATCGACACATATAAGGATCAGTTTGGGGTCGAGGCCATCTGCCGAGTCCTTAAACAAGCAGATCGTGGATTCATCACCTCACGCGGCTACCGCAAAGCCACCACACGTGTTCCCAGCGCAAGGGCCTTAAGCGACAGCCTTCTCATCCCAGAGATACAACGTGTGCATGCGCAGAATTTCTCGGTCTACGGCATCCGCAAAATGTGGCACGCGATGAACCGTGAAGGCCTTCATATCGGCCGCGACAAAACCGCTCGATTAATGAAACTAGCAGGTGTTTGCGGCCGCAGACGTGGACGAACCCCCGTGACAACGACTAGCCCGAAGGCACCGGATTATCGCCCAGACCTAGTACAGCGAAACTTCCGTGCACAAGCACCAGGAAGGCTGTGGGTTGCCGACATTACTTACGTTCGCACCCTGTCAGGATTCGCCTACACCGCGTTTGTCGTGGATGTCTACAGCCGAAAGATTGTTGGTGTTGCTACACGCTCGACGATGCGTACCGATGCGCTGCCCATGGAGGCTTTGGAGCATGCGTTAACGACTGCAGGGCGAATCCATGGAAACCAACTGATTCACCATAGCGATCGGGGCAGCCAGTACGTGTCACTGAAGTATTCCACCGCTCTCGCGGAATCCGGAATCCGGCCGAGTGTCGGAACAGTCGGAGATTCTTATGACAATGCTCTAGCTGAGACCGTCAACGGTCTCTACAAGGCGGAACTGATTCATGCCCAAGGCCCGTGGACATCGGTCGGAGAAGTCGAACTGGCCACCTTGCGGTGGGTGCATTGGTGGAACACTAAGCGGCTTCACGAAGCTTTGGACTACGCCACCCCACAGGAAGTAGAAACCGAGTACTATCTCACCCAGCCCATCAACACAGGGGCATAAAAGAAGCGGAACTAATCCCAGGACGCTTCAGTTCGCCGCACACAGCGATAGTTCCTACTTTCTCGTAATTGCGTAGGAGGTATCGTACCCACAAGCCGTGTTCATTTAAAGGGGTTCTTTGGCGCCCTCTTGGGCGATTCAATGCGGTCATTTGGGTGCGCATCATCCGCCTCGACGATGGTGTGGCCCTCGCCTAGGGAATCGCGGGTGGAGCGGTTCAGGTCGCGCACCTCGTGCATGCGCGGCTCCGGATCCAGGCGGTTGGCCAGAGCCTTACGGCCGGAACGCACAACGGCCTTGGTGATGTCCGAGTTCACTGCGGACTGGTAGCCGCGGCGGATCTGCTCATAGCGGCGGCGGCCGGCCTTCGTGCCCATCAGGTAACCCGCGGCGGCTCCGACGACGAGCTGAATCATGGTGGCTCCTTGGTTTCTTGCCTTGGTTGCTGCATTAATGCCGTTAGTGCCCCAATCCTACGCGAAGCTCCCGACGGCGCCGAACGGGGTGCTGGGCCCGACACCGCCCAGCGCTGCCTGGTGCTGGGCCCGACGCCGCCCAGCTCTGGCCGGCTGCCGCTTTTCTGAACCGCCCGTACAGTGGGTGACATGACTACCACTGTGAAAGCTGTAATTTCCCGCGCAAAGAACGACCCCGTCGAGCTGACCGACATCGTGATCCCCGATCCGGGCGAAAATGATGTGATCGTCCGCATCCAAGCTTGCGGCGTATGCCACACCGACCTGGCCTACCGCGATGGCGGCATTACGGACGACTACCCGTTCCTGCTGGGCCACGAGGCCGCTGGTGTGGTCGAGCAGGTAGGCGACCGCGTGACGCACGTGGAGGTCGGCGACTATGTGGTGCTGAACTGGCGCGCCGTGTGTGGCCAGTGCCGCGCCTGCAAGAAGGGCGAGCCGAAGTACTGTTTCGATACTCACAATGCGTCGAAGAAGATGACACTCGCCGACGGCACTGAGCTGGAGGCTGCTCTGGGCATCGGCGCCTTCGCTGAAAAGACGCTGGTCCACGAAGGACAGTGCACCAAGGTGAACTCCGAGGCCGACCCTGCGGTCGCGGGTCTGCTGGGATGTGGCGTCATGGCCGGTCTCGGCGCCGCAGTGAACACCGGTGAGGTCAAGCGCGGCGAATCCATCGCCGTCATCGGTGTAGGTGGCGTGGGCATGGCCGCGATTGCCGGTGCGGCTGTTGCGGGTGCGACGAAGATCATTGCTATCGATATTTCTGACGCCAAGCTCGCCCGCGCCAAGGAAGAGTTCGGCGCTACCCACACGATCAACAGCTCGGGGCTTTCGGACGATGAGCTGGTGGAGAAGGTCCAGGAGATCAACGGTGGATTCGGCGTGGACGTAGCGGTGGACGCCGTGGGTCTGCCGCAGACGTACAAGCAGGCCTTCTACGTGCGCGACCTGGCTGGCCGCGTGGTGCTGGTGGGTGTGCCGACTCCGGACATGACCCTGGAGCTGCCATTCCTGGATGTGTTTAGCCACGGTGGTGCGCTGAAGTCGTCCTGGTACGGCGATTGCCTGCCGGAGCGCGACTTCCCGATGTACGTGGACTTGTACCAGGAGGGCCGCTTCCCGCTGGATCGCTTCGTGGACGATCGCATCAGCATCGATGGCGTGGAAGATGCCTTCGAGAAGATGAAGCAGGGCAAGGTTCTGCGCTCCGTGGTGGAGTTCAAGTAAGCAAGCGCGAGAGATAGAAGCCCGAGAGATACAAGAGGAAGCATGAGCGAGCAGAAGTTCGAAAACCCGCAGATCGAGCAGTTCGAGACCTCCGGCAAGTTCCGCCTGGATGGCGGCGAGTGGGACGTGGACAACAACGTCTACCTGCTGGTTAACGGTGACAAGTGCATCGTGGTGGATCCGGCGCACGACGCGCAGGCGGTGATCGACCACGTGGGGGGCCGCACCGTGGAGGCGATCCTGCTGACCCACGCGCACAATGACCACTGCGAGCTGGCGCCGGAGCTTGCTGAGAAGTGGGGCGTAAAGGTCTACCTGCACGAGGACGACCGGATGCTGTGGGAGGAATCCAACGGCGACGCGCCGTTTACCCCGATCGACGTGGAGGATCCGCTCTGGGCGGAGTGGAGTGTGCGCCTGTACCACACGCCGGGACACTCGCCGGGTTGCATCGTGGTGGAGGTTCCGGGGCAGCATGCGCTGCTGTCCGGCGACACGCTGTTCAACGGTGGGCCGGGTGCGACGGGGCGGAAGTACTCGAGCTTCCCGAGGATCATTGAGTCTCTGCAGTCCAAGGTGTTTATCCTGCCGCACGATTTGAAGGTGTACCCCGGCCACGGCGATACCACCACGGTGGGCGCTGAGGCTGCGCGTATCGAGGAGTACATCGAACGTGGATACTGATACCCCCTAAGGGTATACTGGGGGCATGGCTGTAATAGATCTTGATATCACGGGCATGACCTGCGCCTCCTGCGCTAACCGCATCGAAAAGAAGCTGAACAAGCAGGAGGGCGTGACCGCCACCGTCAACTACGCCACGGAAAAGGCGCACATCGAAACGGAGGAGGGGGCGGCTTCCGACGCGGACTCCTACATCGCCATCGTGGAGAAGCTCGGCTACGGCGGCAGCGTGCCTAAGCCGGAGAAGCCCGCCGGCGACGACCCCGCCGCCAAGGAGCTGCGCGGCCTGAAGCGCCGCCTAGTGGTCGCCGTCGTGCTGGCCACCCCGGTGATCCTGCTGGCGATGATCCCGCCGCTGCAGTTCGACTACTGGCAATGGGCCAGCTTTGCCCTGGCGACCCCGGTGATTCTGTGGGCGGGGTGGCCTTTCCACAAGGCCACGTGGGTGAACCTGAAGCACGGTGCGGCGACGATGGATACCCTCATCACCGTCGGCACCTCGGCGGCCTATCTGTGGTCGTTGTATGCGCTGTTCTTCGGCCATGCGGGTGAGCCGGGCATGCGCCACGGCTGGTCCATCCTGAACCATGCGGGCGACCCGATGGGGGACATCTACTTCGAGGTCGCCGCGGGCGTGGTGACCTTCGTGCTGGCGGGTCGGTACTTCGAGAAGCGCTCCAAGCAGCGCGCGGGGGATGCCATCCGTGCGCTAACGGACATGGGCGCCAAGCAGGTCACCGTGCTGCGGGAAGGCACGGACGGCGCTGGTGCAGGTGTGCAGGAGCAGCTGATTCCCATCGAGCAGCTGCAGATCGGCGACCGCTTCCTGGCCCGCCCTGGCGAGAAGATCGCCACGGATGGCCGCATCCTGGACGGCACGTCCGCCATCGATCAGTCCATGCTCACCGGCGAGTCCGTGCCCGTCGATGTTGGCCCCGGCGACGAGGTCGCGGGTGCCACCATCAACACCTCCGGCCGCCTGGTTGTGGAGGCCACCCACGTGGGCGAGCAGACGAAGCTCGCGCAGATGGCGAAGCTGATCGACGAAGCCCAGTCCGGCAAGGCCGACGTGCAGCGCCTGGCCGATAAGGTCTCCGGCATTTTCGTTCCGGTCGTCATCGCGATCGCGCTGATTACGCTGCTGTTCGCGGGCTTTAGCAATGCGGTCGCGGTGCTGATTATCGCGTGCCCCTGCGCCCTTGGTTTAGCGACGCCCACAGCCCTGCTGGTTGGCACGGGTCGCGGGGCCGAACAGGGCATTCTGATTCGCGGACCCGAGGTTTTGGAGGGCGCGCACGCCATCACCACCGTTGTGATGGATAAGACCGGCACGGTAACCACGGGTACCATGCGGGTAGTCGACGTGCAGCCGACAGGCGGCACCCGCGAGGAGGTGCTGCGCGCCGCTGCGGCGGTAGAGGCGTACTCGGAGCATCCCATCGGCCGAGCCATTGCAGAGGCCGGCCGGGAGGAGATCGGCGGCCTGCCGGAGGTCTCCGGATTTAGGAACCTTCCTGGACACGGCGTGGAGGGAACCGTCGAGGGCCAGGTGATTCGGATTGGCCGTGGGGACGAGGGGGCGTCCACAAATAAGGCAACCACAGTCAATGTGAGCGCGGATGGGCGGGCGATCGGCACCATCAGCGTGGCCGATACGGTGCGCCCCACCAGTGCCGAAGCGGTGCGGAAGATGCATGAGATGGGGCTGAAGACTGTGCTTCTGACCGGCGATAATCAGCAAGTGGCGGACGCCGTGGCGCGCGAGGTTGGCATCGACGAGGTGATTGCCGGGGTGATGCCGGAGGACAAGGTGGCGCACATCCGCTCGCTGGAGAACGTGGCGATGGTCGGCGACGGCGTGAACGACGCGGCGGCGCTGGCGAGCGCGGACCTGGGCATCGCGATGGGTTCCGGCACGGACGCGGCGATTGAGGCGGCGGACATTACCGTGATGCGCGACGATCTGCTGGCCGTGGCGGATGCGCTGCGGCTGGCGCGCAAGACGCTGCGGACGATCAAGATGAACCTGTTCTGGGCGTTTGCCTACAACGTGGCGGCGATCCCGCTGGCCGCATTCGGGCTGCTGAACCCGATGCTGGCCGGTGCGGCGATGGCGCTGTCCAGCGTGTTTGTGGTGAGCAACAGCCTGCGGTTGAAAGGATTCAAATAATGCACGGGTACTTGAGTGATAAGGAGCGCTACCTGGCGCGGCTGAAGCGGATCGAGGGGCAGGTGCGCGGGCTGCAGCGGATGGTGGATGAGGAGCAGTATTGCATCGACATTCTCACGCAGGTCACTGCGCTGCAGTCTGCGCTGAAGGGCGTGGCGCTGGGGTTGTTGGACGACCATATGAACCACTGCGTGCGGCACGCCGCGGAGGCCGGGGGAGAGGAAGCCGAGGAAAAGCTGGCGGAGGTATCCCAGGCCGTGAAACGGCTGGTTCGGTAGGTTGCTGGGGTGCGGGGGCGCAGGGGCTGCGCTACAGGTGGTCGATGGCGTACTGGGCCTGGTCGTCGGTGAAGCCGGAGTTAGTCTTTAGCATCTCGAGCAGCTCTTCCTCGGGTAGGGGAGAGCCTGTTTCGTTGAGCTTGCGCGCGCAGTTGAGAGCCTGCTGATTCCAGTCGGGATCGAGCTTTTCGATGGCCGTGGTGATTTGATCGTCGGAGTAGCCCTGGAGCTGCAGGTTCTCGCGCAGGCCCTTTTCGGAGAGGTTGAATTTGAGGGCGGTCATGGCGGCATCGTTGGCTTGCCGCTGGGTTCTGGGAGCGTCGGTTGGCTGGGCGATGGCCGTGCTCTCAGTGGATTCCATGGCGGTGCTGCCGGTGGCCTCGCTTTCGGACGTGGGGTATTGGTTGAGCTCGCTTTGTGGGGCATTGGATGCCTTGACAGGCGCGTTGGCCGGCTCCGTGGCCGGTGCCGTGGTCGAAGTGCTGTCTGGACGCTGGTGCGCGGAGGCTGCAGCGGGTTGCGTATTGATGCTGTGGCTGTGCTCTTTGCTGTTGGCTACGTGCCAGATCGCAGCGACGAGGATGCCGACCAGGACGATGGCGCCGATGAAGATCAGTGCGAGGCGGCCGTTGATGGGGTCTTGGAGGGATTCTTTCTGGGGAGTGTTGTCGGGGGAGGGCATCTAACTAAAGTCCTGGTACTCGTTGCTGGGTGCGTGTTGGGTACTTGCGGGCGACGTGCGCGGCGCCTGTGTGGGAGGCGAAGGCACAAAGCCCGGTCGTAGTAGTAGATGCGGCAGGGAGGTGTTTTGTTTCCGCGGGGGTAGGTGAGTTTAGGAGTCCTCTATTCGGCGCCCGTTGGCAAAAACACTCGCCAATGTGACCAAATCAAATCCAGCAATAATGCTTGCGCTGATTACGTATCCCAAAAAGGCTAAGTAGCCACAAAGGACTAGGACTGCGATTACTGCGGTGAGGAGAACGGGGTCGTTTCGGAGCTGCTCAGAGCTGATGCTCGTACCAATGCTGCGTTGAGTGAAGTCTTCGGCGCTGGAGGTGGCATTAGGCTTTGCATGCGGCGGTACGTCGCGGCGCCCTGTAGATCGAGGATGCTGCCCACTCCCGTCAGGAACGCCCGGCGTTTGCTGGGGTTCGTGGTCGTCATGGTTCATTACCTTACCCTTCTGAGCTCGCTTGGTGAATACTTGTGGTGGTTGAGAACAGGTGTGAGTGTAAGGCAACGACAAGACAAGTCAGCACATAATCGAGTATTAGTTCGATTACGTGGCGAAGTTTTGAAGGTTATAGCGCTTCCGCTCCAACGCGGCAAACCCCGATCTTCTGCGTAGTGCAGCCGATCGGGGCTTGTAAGTTGCTCCCCCAACTGGGCTCGAACCAGTGACCTTTCGATTAACAGTCGAATGCTCTGCCAACTGAGCTATAGGGGATTAAGTTGTGCGAGCTTGGGAGTTAATTCCCTTGCCCTGTGCAACGAGATCATACTCTATATGCCAACGGTGCAAACAGACAAATCGGCTGTTCAGGGGCACATTTCTGAGGGGTAGTTAGGGGTGCGGTAGGGATTCGATGTATCGAAAGCGGGGTATATGAGTGCCCGCGCCGGGCGGTGTGGTTGAATCTTTTGTGAGCAAGCCGCTCAGTTGGAGTGGCTTGGCTTTGCTGGGGCTATAGCTCAGTCGGTTAGAGCCGCGGACTCATAATCCGCTGGTCGCGGGTTCGAGCCCCGCTAGCCCCACAAGATTACGGGAAAGGGCATGCCGGAAGGGGTGCTATGTTCGCCGTCTGACTGGAATGCTTCCTGTCTGGCGCTTTTCCAGATGATGTCTAATGACGCCGTCACTCCAACAAATGTCGCCCTCAAAGCAGCTGGGAAGGTTCGGCGCGCCATGGTTCACATTCACGAGGGCGGCCACTTTGACCCGTACGTGGAGCCTCTGTTCTCGGAGATTATTGAGGAGCAGCTAGCTTTCCTGCGGAAAGAGGTTTCGGTGGGAGGCGCCCTAGCGTAGGATTCTTAGAGATGAGGTAGCGGGTAGCCGAAGTTAGTTACAATCACGTTTTTAGCTACCGTGCGGTAAAGCGGAGAGGATCGTAAGATGCGTGCGGATCCCTCGATGGATGTATTCGAAGAATTTCTTTCCCGTTATGGAGAGCAGTTCGTCACTGCAGGGATTGACCACGCCTTTACTCCCGCCTTAGGGGGAGAATTCGAATATGCACTCGAGAGTGCGGTCTACTACTCGGTCGAAGGTGGTGTGTTTATCGCGCCTGACATGTTGGATAAGATCCTCGATCTCTTTTCACCTGGCAGTAACCCAGGCGAATGCTTACGGAGTTTCCTAAAGGAACATCGTCCTGATTATGTGAGAGTATCAGAAGATCAGTAACCACGATCTTTTCAATTTAGTTTCGTTTCTTTCTATTGAATTTCTTTGCTGTTAAGCATTGAATAGAAAGCTTTCTTCATTTTGGAGGTCGTCCCGCCTTTCAGGAGCGGTGAATGCTGGTGATCCGTGGAAATCGCGTCAAGATAGCACTCCCTGAGGCTAATCCCCGCTGGCGCGGGGAGCACCAGGAACAAGCCTTCTTCCACTGGGACCTGGACGGCTCATCCCCGCTGGCGCGGGGAGCACTGTGTGAACCTACATAACGGCAACCGGATCGACGGCTCATCCCCGCTGGCGCGGGGAGCACTCATGGCACTCTCTGACACTGAACAGCGCGAACGGCTCATCCCCGCTGGCGCGGGGAGCACGTCTTAAACACGTTCGCCGCCGCGCTCCCCTCCGGCTCATCCCCGCTGGCGCGGGGAGCACCTGACACTGGCCACCCCGCCGCACTCAAACACCGGCTCATCCCCGCTGGCGCGGGGAGCACGCGCGACGAGTCCAATCAAGTGCTGAGCGTTGCGGCTCATCCCCGCTGGCGCGGGGAGCACCCTAGGGAGGTGATGACATGGCAGATCGAAAGAGGCTCATCCCCGCTGGCGCGGGGAGCACTCCGCCGAAGAGCTGCCGCACTTCTCGATCGGCGGCTCATCCCCGCTGGCGCGGGGAGCACGACCGGAGCGCCGGGTTAATCACACCGTACGCAGGCTCATCCCCGCTGGCGCGGGGAGCACAGAGCCTTACGCGCCTCCGCTAGCGCCTTCTCCTGGCTCATCCCCGCTGGCGCGGGGAGCACCCAGAATTCCCAGAAGCCACAGCCTTCTGGTACGGCTCATCCCCGCTGGCGCGGGGAGCACACCGTGGCGGGTTTTTATCCCGGTTGCGTTCCAGGCTCATCCCCGCTGGCGCGGGGAGCACCCAGAATTCCCAGAAACCACAGCCTTCTGGTACGGCTCATCCCCGCTGGCGCGGGGAACACTTCTCGTCACCATCGCCAAGCGCGTCAGTAGTCGGCTCATCCCCGCTGGCGCGGGGAGCACATCTCGCGGCGTAGTCGGTCACCGGGCGTGCCCGGCTCATCCCCGCTGGCGCGGGGAGCACGTGTTTCGACGCGATATGGGGTTGCAGCACTCAGGCTCATCCCCGCTGGCGCGGGGAGCACATCTTGCCGATGGACTCCTTAAAGCTTTTAGCCGGCTCATCCCCGCTGGCGCGGGGAGCACCCAACTCCAAAACCTTCACCTTCACCGAAAAACGGCTCATCCCCGCTGGCGCGGGGAGCACACCTCATCCAAACCTCAATCGACCACGGATGCCGGCTCATCCCCGCTGGCGCGGGGAGCACTGGCTACCTACACGGCTGAACTACTACATCGGCGGCTCATCCCCGCTGGCGCGGGGAGCACCTGCCGAGGGTACTAGGGGCGTAGCGGTCGACCGGCTCATCCCCGCTGGCGCGGGGAGCACACTTTCAAGGGGTTGCGCGACGGGCTAGATACCGGCTCATCCCCGCTGGCGCGGGGAGCACCCCCGCACACCACCAGGGTCACCCTTATCGCCCGGCTCATCCCCGCTGGCGCGGGGAGCACGTCGATGGCGTTTGCGGAGCAGGCGCGGAAGACGGCTCATCCCCGCTGGCGCGGGGAGCACGGCCACACAGCACCGGGGCCACCGTAACGCTGCGGCTCATCCCCGCTGGCGCGGGGAGCACATTAAGGAGATGGTGGAGAAGGGGTGGGCGGACGGCTCATCCCCGCTGGCGCGGGGAGCACCGGAACCCGTCGATGCCGGTTTGGATCGTTTGCGGCTCATCCCCGCTGGCGCGGGGAGCACATTAAAGAGATGGTGGAGAAGGGGTGGGTGGACGGCTCATCCCCGCTGGCGCGGGGAGCACAGCTTCTTGCCTTCCTTGCGGGTGATCGCGTCCGGCTCATCCCCGCTGGCGCGGGGAGCACTCCTTCGGGATGCGGCGCAGTTCATCCCGCACTGGCTCATCCCCGCTGGCGCGGGGAGCACCAACCTTCACCGCACCCCATAACCCCGGCCTCGGGCTCATCCCCGCTGGCGCGGGGAGCACGAGCAAGCCCGCGAGGACAAGGCAGGCCGCTACGGCTCATCCCCGCTGGCGCGGGGAGCACTGCGTGAGGTTAAGCCGAAGGTCTTTAAGACCAGGCTCATCCCCGCTGGCGCGGGGAGCACCGCGCCCAGCGCAGGGGCGATAACCCTATACACGGCTCATCCCCGCTGGCGCGGGGAGCACCGACCGTCCGCCGTCACCACCCACCCCTTGCCCGGCTCATCCCCGCTGGCGCGGGGAGCACTGCACCTACATCACCTCTAAGGCCACGGTGGTCGGCTCATCCCCGCTGGCGCGGGGAGCACGCATTCTTAATGCCCTCCCATGCAGCCGTGGCCGGCTCATCCCCGCTGGCGCGGGGAGCACCTACAAGCTCGGTGGAGGAGAAGATTAGGGCGAG
Source organism: Corynebacterium jeikeium (assembly GCF_028609885.1). Lineage (NCBI taxonomy): Bacteria > Bacillati > Actinomycetota > Actinomycetes > Mycobacteriales > Corynebacteriaceae > Corynebacterium > Corynebacterium jeikeium. The sequence goes on from NZ_CP063195.1 coordinate 782,284, forward strand.
GCTCATCCCCGCTGGCGCGGGGAGCACCCCTTAACCTTGTCTGTGAGGCCGTCGATAGCCGGCTCATCCCCGCTGGCGCGGGGAGCACCCCAATATGTCAACGCGCGAGACAATACGCTCCGGCTCATCCCCGCTGGCGCGGGGAGCACCTCAAGCTCATCGGCGAGTTCGCGGTGGTCGCCGGCTCATCCCCGCTGGCGCGGGGAGCACACTCTCTGAGCTGTGGTTCTTTGAGCCGTTGGGCCAATTCTACTTCAGCTTGTTTTCACCACCGCCTACCGGACTAGCGAACGATCACCGACGCTTTACCTCCTCCGCGCATTACTCCATCCGCGCCGCCTCGTCGAAGCTGCCCGGTTGTTGGGGCGCGTAATCAAGTTCACCCCATCGAAATCAGTTGGAACCCAGTTATGCCGGTGAGTCTTGAAATCAAAGCCCTGCTCGTTTGCTGCCTGGAACACCATGATCGCTCGGCCATCATTCACCAGGTCGCATGTTCGCTCCCACACCTGGTCGCGCACCCTGGCACTGGGGCGCCCTACGAACACACCTGGAGAAATCTCCAACAGCCACCTTGTGAGGTCACCGCGAAGACCCGCAGGACATGCAGATACAACCAAGACCATCATCTGATTGGCCCATCGTCTGACCAATTGCGTTTGGAAGCCACGACCTCCAAGTCCGACCACAACACCAGCTCAGCATCAATATTTTGAGCCTCGGAGCTCATCTCCATTAGGAACATCAGATCCCGAATCATGGTCGGTATAAGGTTCTTCTTCACCACATAATCGCGGATCACCCTCCGAATGTTCACATCGGCGGTCAGCTCGTTCTCCGCAACTGCATCAAACGCCGCTGGAATCGAAATCTCGGCCTTGTACAGATCCGCAATGTCGTAAACAAAAGCCCGTTCCGTGCCTTGGTGAATTACGCCTAAAGAGGGAATGAACCCCAACGACGCGATGACCGCATGAGCCACCCCGTATAGGGCTGCATTCGCCGCCGTCAGGGTTCGGTTAATCGGGTCGCCACTGGAAAAACTCTGCGGATCATACATCCGCTTCTTCCATGGCACTCCCGTGCGCTCGGCCTCCGCTAGGTAGACCTTCTTCATCCGGGATCCCTCGCGACCACGTAGCTGCGCCATTGTCGCACGTGAAATATCTTCGCCAGGGAAGCGCATGGCGTACATCTGTCTGGCACAGAAAAGCCTGCGGCGCTGGTTGCTTACTATTGACGCCTGCGCCTCCGCCGCTGCCGAAGAATTCGATAGCGAACGGCCGGATGCGTAGTAGCGCACGCCCTTTTCTCCAACCCATACGACAGAAACCCCGGAGTCTCCCAGAAGAGCCATCGCCGCATATGTCACCTTCGTACCGGGGCCAAGCAGTAGGGCCGCAATACTTGCCGCAGGTACATGGGTGATGCCGCGTTCATCTGCGAAGGTAACTGCGTTGTTGTCACGATTGACCACGCATCGCTCGGCGTACAGAAAGGAAATCCGATCCTGCACGCGCGGAAGGATCGGACGATCCATGGGTGACTTTGAGGGGTGCGGCGCCATAGCTCAGGCCTTAGCTTGTCTTGCTCGGGGTGGGCTTAGCCAGAGTCAACAGGCCACAACCATAGGCTTTACCCCGGCCAATTCCCTCGACGAGTGACTTCTTAAATGTTTCAACGTCGTCGATCTGCAAAGTGCCGCGGTATCGCACCGTGCCAATCACAACCTGGCGGCCTTTCGGATTCTTCGCCAGCTTCGAAAAGCGCAGTGTCTTCCGCTCCACGATCAGGGTCTCCAGTGGGGTGAATCCACAGCTTTTAGCCTTGGTGTTAAACCATTCCAACTGTGCAGCCTCGCCCACCAGCGCGGTAAGTTTGCCTCGAGTTCCCCGTGGAGAGCCGGGAGCCTTCTTGGCCGCCACAGGGTTTAGCACGACTTCGTAATGCCACTGTTGGCCATCCGCGAGGGCTTCCAGCAGGCGGTTGTAGCTTGCTTTCTGTGGATCGTGTTCGGAACCGGTTTGCTCGGCGATCTTGGTCGGATCGCAGCTATCTGGTCCGACGATGTACACAAAATGTTCGTCGGCTCCCCGAGTTTTGCCGTCGTGGCGCCAGAGAATTCGTTCTTTATCGCCGACTTCCTTGGGGAAGCAGCTCAGAACTGCCGCGTGCATCGCCTGCGGATTTCCCAGCAACTTTCGTGCTTGACGACTGCTGGGGTTGAGGTGAAGTCGAGTGAAGGTCGTCATGCCTGCATCACCGCCTCCATAAATGGGTCGTTGGTCGAACCGAGGTCATTCTCGACGGGCACCCCGGTCTTGTCTTGGACGACGTCTCGCCAGCCATACTCCCGGTGCTCTTGAGAGAAGGAGATTGGTACGTCGCGTCTGGCTATGCCGGTTTCACCCTGTGTGGCGTCACGAAAAATAGGCAGCGAGAGCTTCGGTGCCCGAGTTTTCCTGTGCGCGCGGGTAGCCTGCCAGTCGGTTGCGCGCAGTGCGTCGACGGCCGAGCCGCGGAACGTACCGAGGTAGAGGTTCGGGGGAGCGGGGCACGAACGGCGCCCAAGGAACAACGGGAAACGGGGGCGCTGGACGGCGCTGGCGAGTTCGTCGATGAAGGAATCATTGTCCGATTCGACGGCAGCGACGAACACAGCATCCTCAAGGTAGTACCGCGTGACCAGGTTCGCGTTGTCCTTTGGCCTTTTCTGCCACGGCTGGGCGGTCTGGTAATCCCGCAGTAGGGAACCAGGCTGATCTACGCGAACGGCGAACGTTAGAGCTGCAAGGTCTTGCAGGTCGTCAGTGCGCCGGCGCCCTTGTGCAGCGGCTAGAAGCCCCAGCACACCGGACTTGGTGGGCACCTGTTCGGTTGCGCGTTGCTTGAATCGGCTACTGACACCCCACGATTGCATGGGGCCAGAGAGCCTGAGTAGGAGGGTGGAAGGCATTAGCGCTCCTGAGTGGCAGCTTCTGCGACAGCTTCGACGAGCTCGGGCAGAGTGGTCTTCTTGGCCAGATCGATCTCGATGAAAGCGTCGGCCAGGTCGCCCAAGGACATCACAAAGGCGGCCTGTGGGACGAAACCGTAGGTATTTTGGATCTGCTCGGCTTCGCGAGCCAGACGATCAGCAGCGGACTTGCGGCGGCCTTGGTTGTTCTCGGAGACTACCGGTTCCTCGAAGGCGTTGACTAGGGAGATGGAGCGGTCATTTCGGACGGTGACGTACACGAGCTCCGGCACACTGTTGTGTGCGAAGGTGTTTTGTTTACCCGTGGGCAGCGACGTGATGAAGCTCTCTGTGAAAGCCTTGATGGCTTCAGCCAGTACGCTCTGGTCACCTAGGTTCTCCGCCAGCGAGTCAACGTCGAGAGTAGCGAATCGGTAGAGGGTGGAGGACATCATCTGTACGGTGCCCATCATGGCTGCACCGACTTCTTCGTCGGCTTCCACCATGTCGTCGACAGCGGTGTAGAAGTCGAACTCCGGCTCGGATTCATGCACGCCAATAGCGTGTGCGACCTGGACGGATGCGTCGACGTTGAAGTCTGGAGCTTCTGCGACCATACGGCCGAACATGCTGATGTCCACGCCATGTTCTTGGTCGAACAGCACAGATACTTCCCTCTTGGGGAACTTATTTTCTTCGCGGTGGTCGATTGCGTACTGGGCCAGGTTACTCACCTGTCGGACGCTTAGGAAGAGCAAGTACCCGAGTTCAGATTTTTGTTCTACTTCCTCACCTTCAGCCTTTGCGGTCTTCCTCTTGGTCAGCTTGAAGCCCGCAGCGGTGAAGACCTTCTCGGAAAGGGTGGTTGCTTCGGCCTCTTCGATGGAAGTATCCAGCTCTTGGATGCGGTCTGCGACCAGCTCGATTGCGCGACGGGTTCGGTATCCCACGAAGCCAGTGGGGAACTTCTCGCCGAAATCCTTGCGGATGGCACGCTTCCAGGCTTGGGAGGAAACACGCTGGCGTGGTGCACCGCCGAAAATTGCAGTCTTCGGAGCGCCCGTATCGTCACGGTTAATCAGGCTCGGTGGAAGGGTTTGCAGGGCGTGGAAATCAATGGTGATGGACATGGAGAGATTCCTTTCGAAATGAAGAGTTTTAGTTTTCTTGGGTAGTAGCGGAGCCGTCGATGTCGCGCGGGTAGCGTGCAAAGGCGAAGTCGCGTCCCCACCGCAGTAGCACGCCATTGCGAGTACGTGGGTTCGAGAGCTTGCGCAGATCTGCAGCGAACCAGCCGTAGTTAAAACGGAGGTCGTTGGATCGGAGCAGCGAAATGAGGGAGCGGGTCTGGATCAGTCGGGACTGGGCGGTGCGAGCAAGCACCAGCGCGTCGAAGCGACCCTTGATAGATTTCGACTCGCTGGTCTGAGCTAGACGGCCACAGGCACTGGCAAACGAATGGGATTCATCGTGTACCTCGTGAGTCGCGCCCTGCATGTGGAGCGCGAAGAATGTAAGCGCGTGAAATGCTGCCTCCTCGGATGGGGAAGGGGTATCACCACGTCCAACCTCCTTCTCGGACAGAAGTACAACTAGGGAAGAAAGAACGCTTTCAAAAACTAGGGGGTTTTTGTCTACGGGCTGGCCAGCCGACTTCCGAAGTTCAGCGAGCGTGCCGCGAGCCCTGGCCTGGTTGGGGTATCCAGTCCGGCCGAGATAGTCGGCCTGAAGCTGGCTACAGGTGGCAGCGACCGCTGAGCTCAGCCGTGGCCGGTCATCAGTTGTTTGGTCCATGATTTTCCTATTCTTGGTGTATGTAGTGCTGAAAGTTGAAACGCTTAGCGCGGAACGGTACGCGGAAGAATTTCACGGAGCTTCCTCTGCAGCCAGTTCATGACTGTTCCAGCGGATACGAAGCGTTCATCATCGTTAGATTCGATGATTCTGCCGACCAGTGCCTTGGGGCCGGCACCAACGAGAAGCACGTCTGCGTGTTCTAGGACAGCGTTGCGTACCGTCATTTCCCAAGCTTTCAGCCGGGGCTCTAGGTCTGCGCCGTGCAGAGATTTCATCCATTCGCTGAACTTCGGCTCTAGCTCGGCTAGGAGGGTGTCCGTTGCAGCTGGCTGGAATTCGTAGTCCCCACCCGCCGCCTGAAAGAGCTGACCTGCAAAGCTGCCCAGCATTGTTCCAGCCTGGCTAGTCGCTGCTGCTAGGTTGAGAACTGCCTGACGTTGATTGAGCGCCGACTTTGGAAGAATCTCGAGAGGCAACTCGATTTGAGTGCTGATGCTAATGCCTACGACTGCGCTATTTGGCCCGTACTCCATGGACGTCATGGAGACGTTCAAAGTCTCCGGCAGGTCAACCTCATTCTCCTTGAGATAAGCAAGCTGGTCGATCGTCTTAGGACGTTTAGGTGCTCGGTTTTTAGCGTCGTAAACCGGGTCGGTTTCCAACGCGATCAACGGTTCCAAGCTGCGCCACATTGTCCGCTGAGAATCGAGAGGCTTGGGGTAGTAGACGTCCAAAGTCTTCGTGGACTTGTTCTTGCTGAAACGGTAGGGCGTCATCGGGTCGTCCTGGACATTCGCATTTGCATTGGGAATGCGGTCCCCGTTGGAGACAAGAACTTGAGTGATCAGTCCTCCATCCGGGAAGAGACGGATGCGCCTGGATTGCCAGGTCAGAATTTCAGCCGGCCCCTTGGGATAGATTCCATCCTTGTTTGCAGGATCCAGACGTTGAGCGGAGGTGTCTGGTTCGCGTTTCCACACGGGATGGTCATTCTTTGCTTGGAGAGCTCCACCAGTGGTGTTCAATGCCAGAGTTTCCTGGAGGTTTTCCCCAAGAATGATCGTTGCAGTGATAGCGCCGGTCCAACCGGTGCCGATTGGGTAACCCCTTCCGCCCTTGACGCGGGGGTCACCAACGGCACCAGACTTGATCCCAGAATAGTCGTAGGCCTGCACGTAGATCAGCCAGCGAGCGGCCTCTGCATAGGTGAGTGACAATGCGCCATCGCCAGCTCGGAGCGTGAAGTAGTCGTCTTCAAAATCAGGTACGATCCGGCGCACATCGGTAGTCGCGTTCTTGCTCGTATGCAGGTCGGCAACCTGCATGAAAGGTTGCTTTGGGTCGAGAAGATCAAAACGGTCAGCGTAGCGCTCCAGATAGTTCAGCACGGTATTGTCTGGTTCGTTCTCCGCAGCGGCTTCCAGCCTGTCGGGAATCCATTCAGCCATATCCAGTTCTGTACCTGGATCGCTAAGCAATTCCTGGCGATGTGCGCACCAGTAAACCGTTAGAAGCAGGCGATAGATGGCGACGTCCTGCAAAGGGCTGTCACCACGAATTGATGCGACTGAATGGGAACCGTCGAAGATCTCGCGCAGGCTGAGCTCTGCAGCGGAGCCATCGGTCAGCGTAGTGAGAATCCACGGCTGATCGAGGAGGCTAAAGCTCTCCGTCACGATAGTTCTTCCTTTCGTGTGTAGTTCTGCTGTGTACTTTCGGTATGCCATTGCGGGCATTTCCCTTTCTAGGGAGGCCGAAACAGCTTTTCATTTGCCCCTAAAGCTACTTGTGAATCAAACATTTCATGCGCCATTCCGCGATCCAGGGAACCCCTCGGTTCGCAGGCCGAGGAGTTCTGAATAGTTAATCTTCACGTCCGCCAAGGTGGCCCCAAGGTTCTGGTCTAGGCGTAGCGCTACTTGTCCCCGGAGGAGGTAGTGGTCCTTCCATCCTTCTGGTGTTTGGTCTTCCAAAGCATCGACTGTGCGATCCCACACCTTGTCGGAGCGTGTGAACATCGTGGGTAGACGAACAGTGGAAGCAGCAAGCTGAAAGGCTGTATCGAAGTTAGGGATTGTCGTGTCTTCCACTACACACTCCGGTTGGTCGTTGTTCAGTCCGGGGAGAGGGCGATAGCCGTATTCATCATCGACGATCGGAATGATCTCGATGCTGTTATCGGCATCGCGGACGGAGGCCGTGGCCTTGATCTCCTCCTCTGAGCGATCGTGAACGAGCATCTCAAAGAGTGAATCCAACCGTTTGCCCGTTTCATCGGGGCTTGGTATCCGGAAGACCTTCGATCGTGACTTATCGGAGTCGTCCTTACCTCGACTACTTGTTTTGGATTCCTCCCATCGAGCTGCCCACGCTTCCGGAAAGTTATGATCCGCGTCGAGGTCGTACGCTCTTTGAACTAGTTGCGGAACATCGGAGGGGCGTCGGAATCCCGTCTCCACCACCTCTGTAGAAAGCAGTTGGTAAGTCGTGAGCAGCAACGCATCGTCGTAGATGTATTCTGTGCCGGTATCCCATATGGGAACTGGGGTCGTTTCCTCGACACCGCGAATGTAAATGCGCGCATCACGCAGTTTCTCCGGTCTATCGCTGTCTGGCCTCTGGTGACGGTGCAAGCGCCCAGCCCGCTGAATAATCAGATCCATTGGTGCGATGTCGGTGATCAGTGCGTCAGCGTCGATATCAAGGCTCTGCTCCAGGGTCTGTGTACCGCATACGATGCGCAGGGGAGGGCGCCCTTGTTTTCTTTGTGACGCCGGCCCCAGCTCGTTGAGGAGGTCTTCCTCGTGACGAGCGCGATCGAGTCCGGTGAATGCGGAGTGGTGGAGGCGAACCTCATCGGGAAATACCGAGTCCAGAGCCGTGAAAGCCTCTTGTGCACGCTTGATGGTGTTGCAAATGACAAGAACCACGCCGCCGTCGGAACAGAGCTCGGTGACGAGTCGCGTTAGTTCCTCAACGGAATCATCGATGATTTCTACTTTGGCGTGCATGTCGTCCGGACGTGGAGTGACGGCTTGTTCACTGACGCCTTCTTCAGTCACAAGAGTGAGAAGTGGATAACCTTCACCGGCTAGGGCGAGGTCATTCTTATGCATCTGGCCACCGTAGGCAGTAACGAGCTCCTTTTTGCGGCTGGTCGGCAAGGTGGCGGACAGGAGGATTACGGGAACGCCATATGCGGCGAGCCACCGCAAGGTTTCGGCGAGATATTCGTTGGTATAGGTCGAGTAGGCGTGAACCTCGTCGAAGATCGGACCTGACCCCTGTTTGGTAGACACCTGATATCCAGCCCGGTTGGGTTGGGAAGAAAGGTAATCTACCACCATGCCTAGGTATTCCGAACAGTTCAAACGTGATGCTGTGGCCCTCTATGAAAACAATGAGGACCTTTCACTTCACGCGGCTTCAGCAGAGCTTGGAGTCAATCGTTCCTCGCTTTTCTCCTGGCTTCAGCAATACGGCACCGGCAAACGTGCCCGCACGAAGGCCATGCGCGACAACGCCAAGGAGACGACTGATTCCGAGCGAATCCGCCAGCTAGAAAAAGAGAACGCGAAGCTGCGCGAAGAACGCGATATTCTGCGCAAGGCCGCGAAATATTTTGCCGAAGAGACACGCTGGTGATCCGCTTCCAGTTTGTCTATGACCACCGAACCGAGTACTCGGTCAAGCGGATGTGCCATGTGTTAAAGCTCAATCGCTCCTCGTTTTATAAATGGGTCAACACCCACGAAAATCGCAGGTTAAAGATATGTTCCGATGCCCTTATTGGTGCAAGAATCAAGGCCATCTTTGATGATGAGAACGGGCTTTATGGTGCTAAACGCATCGCTGCAAGCCTCAACGACGATACGGACTTCGGCCCGATCAACCATAAGAAGGTTGCGCGCATCATGAAATCCATGGGGCTAAAAGGCTTTAGCAAACGGCGTCGATGCATCACCACCCGGCGCAAGCCTGGTCACCGTGTCATGCCAGATTTAGTAGGCCGTACATTCACCGCTGACGAGCCGAACCGTGTTTATGTAGGCGACATCACCTACCTGCCGTGTAAGGGCGGTAAGAACATGTACCTGGCCACGGTCATTGACACCTATTCACGAAGACTTGCAGGTTATGCACTCGCAGACCACATGCGTGTCTCACTGGTCATCGAGGCTTTGTCCCATGCCAGCACAGTCCGCGGAAGCCTTGACGGGGCTATTTTCCATTCTGATCATGGAAGTGTGTACACCTCACAGGCGTTTAGGGACCACTGCGCCCAACTTGGTGTACGCCAATCCATGGGCGCGGTGGGAACTAGTGCCGATAATGCCCTGGCAGAATCATTTAACGCCACCTTAAAACGTGAAGTGCTACGTGATCGGAAAGTCTTTGATAATCCCATTATCTGCCGGCAGGAAGTCTTTCGATGGTGCATGCGCTACAACACCCGCAGACGGCACTCCTGGTGCAACCTTCTAGCCCCCAATGACTTCGAAGCACTCACATCAGCTACACTGACCCAAGCAGCATAGCTAACCCCCGACGTGTCTACTTTCCGGGGGTCAGGCCCATCACCACTTTCCCAGCCAGCGCCAGGTGGCGCAGCATGGAGTGTCGAATTTGAAGCGCCATCATGAGAACCTGGTCGATGGTTCCGACCACGAAGTTAGACAGTAGGCCGTTCTTGCGGCCGGATAGCCAGTCGGTAGCGATGACAGTCCCGTGGTCAGCACAATCCTCGCCGATGTCGCTGTAGCGGAGCTTGCGGTAATCCTTATTGAGGCGGTTCTTGCTGTGAGCTAGGTAGAGAGACGACACGGCAGAATTTTCAGTGATGTTCTCCACCCAGCAAGAAAAGCGTTTGAAAAGGCCGTTTGCCGTTGCCATTGTGGGTGCCGCCAGAATCGCGCCGCTGGCGTGATTGTGCTGGGCGAAAAGTAGAGCCGCCTGGAGGGCTCCTTCAGTTTTTCCTTCTCCGGTTGGAGCCTCGATTATGAGTAGAGTCGGGCCGGGAGAATTAGAGTTCAGTAGTTCTGCAACTGCGAATTGCACGGGGCGTGGGGTGGCGCTTTCTGGCCAAGCAAAGCTCACGCGATAGTTCTCGGCAATCTGAGTGGGGTCTTCGCTGAAGTGTTTGAACTCGGTGTGGAGATCGAACTTAGCTTTTGCCATTCCCAGCTTGATGCGATCGGCTTGGGAACCGCTAAAGCGAAGAGGGAAGAAATCCGTGTTGGAGGCCAGCCAGTCGCACATCACCGTGAATCCGGTGATGATTTGAATGGCTGTTGTTGGTGGCTTCCCTTCTAAAGCGTCAAGGGCAGGTTGGACGTGAGCGGTAGAGGCGAGAGTATCCAGGATCTCATCGACGGCGCTTTGCCACTCGGGAGGGTAGCTATTGACGAAAGTGGTGACTGCCTTCCGGCCAGCCGCGGTGAGCCAACCATGGTGAGCTTCCACCGTTTGGGTGAGTGACAAAGCAACGGGAGCTTTGAGTCCATGTGTCTTTAGCCAGCGCTTCAGCAGTTCCCGAGAATAGAGCGGGTGGGCGAGGTTGGCGACATCTTCATCGGGAGTAAGATCCGGGATAGGAATGCCAGCGTTTTCGAGTGGGTAGAGCAAAGGCGCGTTTGTTTCGGGGGAGCGAAGTTTACGTAAGAACGGGCCGGATATCTTCCCCACATCATGGGCAGCTACGAGGAAAACGGCGAGTGAACGGATGTGTTCAGGGGAGAGCCGTGTGCTGCGGCTGAGGAAGTCCTTGGTCTGTGGGGAAAACCAGGTATCCCAAAGATGGGTTGCGACCGCGCCGGAATCGACCATGTGCTGAACGAGGGACATTGGTCCATGCTCGTCTCCCGATTTAGCTAGGAATGCGCTGGCTGTGGGGGAGAAGCTGTCGACTAAGTCGTTCCAGGAATCTAAATCGAACAGTGGTGCGCTGTGGGGGTCTGTCATGTCCGTTGGCTTTCGTAGTGTTGTGTTCTACCAACAAAGTTAGCAAGGATGCCGTTACCTTGCAATGCCAAGTTCGGATTAAAATAAAGCGCGCCGTGAGCTGGGTGGAGTCTGCAGTTTTGTAGGGTGGGGAGCTAGTGATGCCCATGTCTCCCAGCGCCAGCTGGGATGAGCCGTTGGCTTTGCACGGTTCAGAACATGGGATCACATGCTCCCCGCGCCAGCGGGGATTTCTTAGATGTCAGTGCTCAGCGTCTACAGCCCCAGCCCCTCAATCCCGTGCACCGTTACCGTCTCGGATAGCGCAACGCGGCCCGGGGCGGTCTTGTACACCGGGCTGGATTCATCGGCACGGCCGAACGTCAGTGCAGTCACCAGCTTGTACTCCTCATCCACGCCCAGGAACTCGCGCACCGTCGGCGCCAGCAGGGAGATCATGCCCTGGGGCACCCCGTGGTAGCCGTGTGCAGTAAGGGAGAGCAGGAAGTTCTCCGCGTACGTCCCCTGGTCGAACGCCGCCCGAATACGGTCACCGATTGGCGGGATGAACATCAGCGCCGAGTACGGGGCGCCGAAGAATCGCAGGTTCTCGCGGACGAACTCGGTACGCGCCTCCTTATCCTCGCGGGCAATGCCCAGCAGCCCGTACATCTTCGCCGCCAGCTCCTTAGAACGCTGCGGGTGTACGCCCTCGCCGTAATCCACAGTGAAGTCGGGGTTAAGTCCGTTGGTATCGAACTCCTCGATCAGTGCGGCACTCAAGTCCCTCAACTTTTGGCCACCGATCACGTGGACGTTCCACGGCTGCGTGTTGGAGTTCGAGGGCGCGGACTGGGCGTCCAGCAGAATCTCCTTGATGTCCTCTGCCGGGATCTCGTCCGGCAGGAACGCGCGAGGGGAGTGGCGGTTGCGTATAAAATCAGAAAAATTCATGCTCGCCACCGTACGCTCTTTTCTGTCCTCAACACCGGTCACCGATGCCTGCTTCAAGCGATCACGTGGATGGTCAATTATCGCCTTTAACGAGTTCAACCTAAGGGCGTCAATAAGCCGTCAATAAGACAACAACAAGCAGCAGCAGTGAGTCATCTTGCTTTCATTTCATAAAAGTGACCTCCGTTACTTATTATTTGGAACATGTCTGAACCCACTGTTTCCAAACCAATGATTGAACTCAAGGGAGTGAACAAGCACTTCGGCGAGTACCACGCTCTTCGGGACATCAACCTCGAAGTATCAGCAGGCCAGGTTGTCGTGATCCTTGGACCCTCCGGATCCGGCAAATCCACGCTGTGCCGCACCATTAACCGCCTAGAGACCATCGACGATGGCGAAATCCGCATCGACGGTGAACTGCTGCCGGAAGAAGGCAAAGACCTGGCCAAGCTCCGCGCAGAGGTTGGCATGGTGTTCCAGCAGTTCAACCTGTTCAGCCACATGACCATTCGCGATAACGTCACGCTGGCACCCACCAAGGTCCGCAAGGTCAGCAAGGAAGAGGCACGCAAGACCGCCGAGAAGCTGCTGGACCGCGTGGGCATCGCCGCCCAGGCCGACAAGTACCCGGCACAGCTATCCGGTGGCCAGCAACAGCGCGTAGCCATCGCCCGCGCGCTGGCCATGGACCCGAAGGTGATGCTCTTCGACGAGCCGACCTCCGCCCTCGACCCCGAGATGATCAACGAGGTCCTGGATGTCATGACCGACCTCGCCAAGGGCGGCATGACCATGGTGGTTGTCACCCACGAGATGAGCTTTGCTCGCCGCGTCGCGGATCGAATCCTGTTCATGGCCGATGGCGCCATTGTTGAGGACGCCGACCCGGAGACCTTCTTCACGAACCCGCAATCCGATCGCGCCAAGGACTTCCTGGCGAAGATCGTGAACCACTAGTTCGGGAAGCGAGTTACACATGTCTACCTTCAAAAGCGCACTCAAGCGCCTCACCGCTGCAGTGGTTGCCACCGCAAGTGTGGTGGCGCTGACCGCGTGCGGCTCTGGCGGTGCCCGCGACCTGCTGGCGGATATCGAATCCGGCCACGTCGTGATGGGCACCAAGTACGACCAACCGAACCTGGGCGAGCGCACCCCGGACAAGCAGTTCGCCGGCCTGGACACCGACGTATCCCGCTACGTGGTGGAATACATCGCGAAGAAGCACGGCTGGGCCACACCAGAAATCGAATGGCGCGAAACCCCCTCCGCGCAGCGCGAGACCCTCATCAACAACGGTGAGGTCAACATGATCACCGCCACGTACTCCATCAACAAAGGCCGCCTGAAGGCCGTGGACTTCGCAGGCCCGTACGTGGTCACCCACCAGGCGCTGCTGGTTCGCGAGGATTCCGGCATCAACGGCCTGAACGACATCGCGCCAGGCACCCGCCTGTGCTCCGTGTCCGGCTCCACCCCGGCACAGAAGGTGAAGGACGCGCTGCCAGAAGTGCAGCTGCAGGAGTTCGACACCTACGCCGCGTGCGCGGAAGGCCTGAAGCAAGGCGTGGTGGATGCAACCACCACCGACGCGACCATTTTGGCTGGCTTCGCGCAGCGCTACAAGGAGCGATTCGACGAAGACTACAGCGTCATTCAGCTAAAGAACGACGACGGCAGCTTCTGGACCAACGAAAACTACGGCATTGGCCTGCCCAAGGGCGACGACAAAGCCAAAGCCGAGGTCAACGAAGCGCTGAACGAAATGCACGATTCCGGCGAGTTCCAAAAGATCGTCGCCAAGAACCTGGGCGACAACGTGGATATCGGCGAAAAGCCAAAGATCGGCGACCTGTCGTTCGTCGACGAGAAGTAGAAAGGAGGAACGCACTATGAACCCCGAACTATGGTCCGAGATGAAGCCCGAACTGCTCCCAGCATTTTGGGTGACCGTCAAGTTGACGTTCTTCTCCGCGGTCGGATCGCTGATCTTCGGCATTATCCTGACCGCCATGCGCGTGAGCCCCGTGGGCATCCTGCGTAACCTGTCCGCGTGGTACATCAACATTGTTCGTAACACCCCGCTGACGTTGATCATTCTGCTGGCCTCCATGGGCCTGTACTACAACCTGGGCTTGCTGCTGGCGGTGGAGAACGATTCCTTCATCGAAAAGCAGAACTTCCGCCTGGCAGTCCTGGCCTTCGTGGCCTATACATCCTGCTTCGTGGCGGAATCCCTGCGCTCCGGCATCAACACGGTGCCCTTCGGCCAGGCCGAGGCCGCCCGCTCCTTGGGGCTTAGCTTCGGCCAGAACTTCCGGCACGTGATCTTCCCGCAGGCCCTGCGCGGCGCGATCGTGCCGCTGGGTAACACCCTGATCGCGCTGACGAAGAACACCACCATCGCCTCGGTGATCGGTGTGGCTGAGGCTTCCTTGCTGATGAAGACCCTGACGGAGGACTACGCCAGCGACATTCTGGTGATCTTCGGCGTAATCGCAATCGGATTTATCATTTTGACGCTGCCTACCGGATTGTTCTTCGGCTGGGCAGGTAAGCGATGGGCGGTGAAGCGCTAATGACTACACGTGCAACAGTTCTTTATGACGCCCCAGGCCCGAAGGGGCGCAGGCTCAACTCGATCCTCACGGCGATCACCGTCGTAGTGGTCGCTGTGATCCTCGTCCTGGTAGCGATGAAGCTCAACGAAAAGGGCCAGTTCGAATCTGCAAAGTGGTCCTTCTTCCTGGAGGGCAGCACATGGACGACCTACATCATCCCGGGCCTGATCTCCACGATCGGCGCGGCTGTGGTCTCCATCGTCTTGGCGATGGCCATCGGCGCGCTTCTCGGCGTGGGCCGACTGTCTCCCTCCGCACCCGTGCGCTGGATCTGCGGCATCATCGTGGAGTTCTTCCGCTCCATCCCGGTGCTGGTTCTGATGCTGTTCGCCTACGCGGTGTTTTCCCTGCTGCAGCTGGTGCCTTCCAGCTGGCTGGGCTTTTCCGCAGTGGTCTTCGGCCTGACGATGTACAACGGCTCCGTGATCGCAGAGACCCTGCGCTCCGGCATCCAGTCGCTGCCGCGCGGCCAGCGTGAAGCAGCGATTGCACTGGGCCTGAGCCACCGCCAGTCCATCAATCTGATCCTGCTGCCGCAGGCCGTCGCCGCCATGCTGCCGGCGATCATCTCCCAGATGGTCATTGCCCTGAAGGATTCCGCTCTGGGTTACATGATCGGTTTCGTGGAAGTGGTTCGTTCTGGCCGTCAGCTGGGCGAGTACTACGGCGCGATGATCCCGGCCCTGCTGTTGATCGCAGTGATCATGATCGTGATCAACATGATCCTGGCGAAGTTGGCTGAGCGCATCGAGATCCAGCTGCGATCCGGCCGTGCCCGCCGCAACATCGTGGCCAAGGTTCCGCACCAGAGGGAGCAGGGAATCGACACCAAGGACAACGCCTACGTTGACTGGCGCGCAGAGGGCCACGAGGACCTCCGCACCACCTTCGAGTAGCCGCGTCGCGCCGGGCTGGCCCAGCGCTGCCAGGGCGGGGCAGGGGGGGGAGCTAGCCCAGCGCCTCCCATAGGCGCTGGTTGAAGCCATCCCAGCGCTGCTTGGCCCAGTCGCCGAAGTTCTCATCCGTGAGGACGACGGCGGCTTTTTTATTGCCCCCACTCCGGTCGATCCACAGGAACGTCCCCGACTGGCCGAAGTGCCCCGCCACCGATTCAGGCATTCCCTCGCCCAACCAGTGCGGCGACTTCTCACCGTGCAGCTCAAAGCCCAAGCCCCACGGGCAGGGCTTCTGCATTCCATAGCCCGGTACCACCCCGGACAGCTCCGGCCACTGGGGCTCCAGCGCATCGTTGAGGGTGGAGGGGGCGATGACTGTGGGCGTCAAAAATTCAGAACACAACACCGCAAGGGCATCGACCGAGGCAGAAAAACCATGCCCCGCGCTGCCCTCGACCTTCACCTCGATGCCCAGAGGCGCGCACACGCCCTCGGCCACGTAATCCGCGAAAGGCATGTCGGCCTCCGCGGCGATGAAGTCCGCCAGCACCTCGTAGCCCGCCGAAGAGTAGATCCGGCGGGTACCGCGCGGCTTCTCCGGAGTGCGGTCGCGGAAACTAATGCCACTGGTGTGGGCCAGCAGCTCGCGGACGGTCGGCAGGTCGTCGAACTCGGGCAGCAACTCGGCGGGGACCTGCTGGTCGAGCTCGAAGGCGCCCTCCTCGACGGCCAGCAGCGTGGCATAGGCGGTGATCAGCTTGCTCACGCTGGCCAGGGGGAACTGCGCGGACGTGTCGCCGAAAGTTGCGGTTTCGCCACCCCACAGCGCCGCAGCGGCCACGTTGTCGACGGGCCAGTCCTGCAGCTCGGCGAGTACGTCCTCTACCTCGCTGCTCACTTATCCACCAGGCCAACCAGCTCGTCGATGGTCTTCACTCGGTTGATGTCCTCGTCCGGGACCTCCACGCCGAACTCTTCCTCCAGGCGCACGGCGATGTCCATTAGGGACAGCGAGTCGATGTTCAGGTCGTCGCCTAGGCGCTTGGAGCCCTCTAGCTCCTCGCGCTCGATGCCCGTCGCATCTTCCACGACATCCAGCACGATGCTGCGCTTGTCCTTCTCGTCTGCGCCCGCCGAGCCGTCCTTGCCAGCCTTGCTCGTACCGCTCTTGTCGGCGCCGTCCTTCTTCAGCTTCTTCGACAGCGCCGCAGCCAGCTGGTTGTTTTGTTCAGCCATGATCGTTCCTTCTCCTGCCACTCCATATTCGCCCGCACGCGGGGCGCTAAGCTAAAAGCCTTGCGGCTAAAGCTCCAGCGCACTCCCGCATCGCGCGGCCGTTTGTACACTCATCCTAACAATCTTGCGAAGGTCATTCCTATGCGTCCCGTCACCGCCGTCCGCAACCTCGCCAGCATCGTGTTGCGCGACCCTCCCGCCGTACCGGGCTTGCCGCGCGCACGCTGGATCCATCGCCTGACCATGGACGACGGCACTAAGGTCGCCGTCTACGAGGTGCGTTCTTACTCTTTTTCTTTTGAGGACGCCCCCTCGTCCGCCCCTACAACCCTGATCCTCGTGCACGGCTTCAACCTGACGGCGGCCTCCTGGTTCTTCCAATTGGCTGCACTGCGTGAGCAGCCGAACTTGCGCATCCTGCTGCCGGATTTGCGCGGCCACGGCGCCAGCGAGGATGCTCCGGGGCTGGACATTGAACGCACCGCCATCGATCTGGCGGCGACCATCCGCGAGCTCGCGCCGACGGGCAGGCTGATCCTGGCGGGCCACTCGATGGGCGCTATGACCGTCCTTGGCGGTCTGCGATACCTGGATGAGGCCGACCTGCAGCGGGTTAGCGGCATCGCGCTGATCAACGGCGCGATCGATACCTTCGCCTCTGCGGGAGTGTCCCAGATTCTGCATTCTCACCTGGTGCGGGCGACCCGCTGGCTGGGCTCCAAGAGCCCCAGTCACCTGGAATGGACGAAGTCGCTGGTGGAGTGGGCCATCAAGCCAGTCATCGCGGCCTTCATCTACCACGGCTCGCTGGACGAAGGGGAATCCGATAACTTTGACGTCCTGACCTTCCACGCCAACGAGATCGCCGGGACGTCCATGCGCACGCTGCTGGGATACCTGGACGACCTGACCGAGCACGACGAGCTTGCCGCCGCCGAGCTATTGGCGGACATTCCCGGCGAGATCCTGGTCGGCGCTATGGATGACGTCACCCCGCCCAGCCAGAGCAGACGCATCCATGAGCTCTGGCCCCGTGCCGATTTCCACGAGTACCCGGAATCCGGGCACATGCTGCCTGTCGAGCGCCCGGAGGACGTCACCCGGGCGCTGCTGAACCTGCTGGGCTAGTTGGTTGCAGTCGGGTCGTCGATCTGGAACCGCTTGGCGGCCTCCGCAGCCACGGAGCGCTCGATCTTGCCCTCGCGCGCCAGTCCCAGTAGCACGCCCACCACGATGGACTCCGCGTCCACGTTGAAGTACCGGCGCGCTGCCTGGCGAGTATCCGCAAAGCCAAAGCCATCGGCACCCAGCACCACGTACTCGCCCGGCACCCACTTGCGCACCTGCTCGGCCACAGTGGTGGCGTAGTCGCTCACCGCCACGAACGGACCCTCTGCAGCCTCGAGCTGCTGGGTGATAAACGCCGTGCGGGGTTCCGCAGCCGGGTCGCGCAGCTGCTCCAGCTCCACGGCCTGGCCATCGCGGGCCAGCTCGTTCCAGCTGGTCACCGAGAACACGTTTGCGTCTACGTCGAACTCCTTCAGCAGCTCCTTTGCCTTCAGAGCTGCCGTCATGGCCACGCCAGAGGCCAGAATATTGGCCTGCAACTCCGCTGAGCCCGAGGCGGCGTCATAAAGGTAAATACCCTTGTGCAGCCCCTCCACGTCGAGGTTCTCTGGCTCCGCCGGCTGGTGGATCGGCTCGTTGTATGCGGTGAGGTAGTAGATCACGTCCTCGCCGCGGCCATCGTTGCTGTTCTCGCCGTACATGCGCTCGATGCCACGGTGCACGATGTGGGCGATCTCGTAGCCGAACGCCGGATCGTAGGTCACCACTGCAGGGTTTGTGGACGCCAACACAGGGGAGTTGCCGTCCATATGCTGCAAGCCCTCGCCTGTCAGCGTGGTACGGCCCGCGGTGGCTCCGATCAGGAATCCGCGAGACATCTGGTCTGCCGCCGCCCAGATTTCGTCGCCGACGCGCTGGAAGCCGAACATCGAGTAGAAGATGTACAGCGGGATCATAACTTCGCCGTGGGTGGCGTAGCTGGTGCCAGCGGCGATGAAGGAAGCCATTGAGCCGGCCTCCGAGATGCCCTCGTGCAAAATGTGTCCGTCTGTGGCCTCGCGGTAGGAGAGCATCAGGTCGTGATCCACCGGCGTGTAGTTCTGGCCGTGCGGGTTGTAGATCTTCAGCGTCGGGAACCAGGAATCCATGCCGAAAGTACGCGCCTCATCCGGCACGATCGGCACGATGCGCTTCTTCAGCTCGTCGTCGCGCATAAGGTCCTTGAAGACGCGGACCAGCGCCATCGTGGTGGCGACCTCCTGCTTGCCGGAGCCCTTGCGGGCGAGCTTCGCGATGGAAAGATCGGGCATCTTCAGCGGCGTGAACTTCTCCCGGCGCTCCGGCAGGAAGCCGCCGAGTTC
Organism: Corynebacterium jeikeium; assembly: GCF_028609885.1. Taxonomy (NCBI): domain Bacteria; kingdom Bacillati; phylum Actinomycetota; class Actinomycetes; order Mycobacteriales; family Corynebacteriaceae; genus Corynebacterium; species Corynebacterium jeikeium. The sequence goes on from NZ_CP063195.1 coordinate 801,113, forward strand.
CTTGCGGCGGTTCAGCATGTACTGGATCTCTTCCGCGTCCTCGCCGGGGTGGAAGTACGGCGGCAGGTACGGGTCCTTCTCCAGCTCCTCGTCGGAGAACGGAATGTCCTGCTTGTCGCGCAGGATCTTCAGATCCTCCAGCGCGAGCTTCTTCATCTGGTGAGTTGCGTTGCGGCCCTCGAAGTTGTGGCCCAGTCCGTAGCCCTTAATGGTGTGCGCCAGGATGACGGTGGGCTGGTCCTTGGTCTCCATTGCACGCTTGTAGGCGGCGTAGATCTTGCGATAGTCGTGGCCGCCGCGGCGCAGGTGCCAGATCTCCTCGTCGGTCATGTCCTCGACCAGCTTGGCCGTGCGCGGATCCTTGTTGAAGAAGTACTCGCGGACGTAGGCGCCGTCGTTGGCCTTGAAGGTCTGGAAGTCTCCGTCTGGGGTGGTGTTCATAGCCTCGACCAGAGCACCCTCTTCGTCGCGGGCGAAGAGCTGATCCCACTCGCGGCCCCAGACGACCTTGATGACGTTCCAACCGGCGCCGCGGAAGAAGCTCTCCAGCTCCTGGATGATCTTCGTGTTACCGCGCACTGGGCCGTCCAGTCGCTGCAGGTTGCAGTTGATGACGAAGGTCAGGTTATCCAGGTTGTTGATCGCGGCAGTTTGGATCAGGCCGCGGGATTCCGGCTCGTCCATCTCACCATCGCCGAGGAATGCCCAGACGTGCTGCTGGGACGTGTCCTTGATGCCACGGTCGTGCAGGTAGCGGTTGAAGCGGGCCTGGTAGATGGCATCCATGGGGCCCAGACCCATGGAGACGGTCGGAAACTCCCAGAACTCCGGCATGCCATGCGGGTGCGGGTAGGAGGGCAGGCCGTTGCCAGGCTTAGAGGCCTCTTGGCGGAAGGCATCCAGGTCTTCCTCGCTTAGGCGGCCTTCCAAGAAAGCGCGGGCGTACATGCCGGGGGAGGCGTGGCCTTGGAAGAAGATCTGGTCGCCGCCGCCCGGGTGGTCCTTGCCCCGGAAGAAGTGGTTAAGGCCGACCTCGTAGAGCGGGGCCGCGGAGGCGTAGGTGGAGATGTGACCGCCCACCCCGATACCCGGGCGCTGGGCGCGGTGAACCATGATGGCCGCGTTCCAACGGATCCAGCGGCGGTAGCGCTTCTCAATCTCCTCGTCACCCGGGAAGTCGGGTTCCTGGGTGGTGGGGATGGTGTTGACGTAGTCAGTGGAAAGCAGGGGAGGTAGGGGGACGCGCTTGGCGGTGGCGCGCTCCAGTAGGCGCAGCATCAGGTAGCGGCCGCGATCCGGGCCTGCGGATTCCAGCAGCCCGTCGAGGGAATCCATCCACTCCTGGGTTTCCTCCGGGTCGGAATCGGCCAGGTAAGAGGCCACTCCGTCTCGGATCAAAGCAAAATTGCTGGCATCGTATGCGCTGTTGTTTTCTTCTGCCGAAGTGGACATTGGTTCGTCCTCCTAAGATCCGCGGGTTGTGGGGCGCCCTTGTTTTTAGGCCCCTTGTGGCTTCCACAGTACGTCAAAGTCGCGTTAGAAAACCTCCGTTGGAAGCCCGACTATGTTAGGTTCAAAAATGAAGTTTTTTAACCACACCAGCTGCGATAACTGCAGGGACGTGTAGCGGTTGTGATACGGCCACTATGCGCTGGCGGTTAGCCGACGGGCTGGTTTTCTTAGAAAGGTACGAAATAACAGTGGCAATGGCCCCCGGTTCGGCTTCGAGCCCTGCAGGCTCCGCTGGCGGTGCACAAGGCAATGGCGCGAAGGATGCACAGCGCGCGCAGTCGCAGAATGGACACGGTTGGGCGGATCTGCTCAACATCGAATCCGACAGCTTGATCCAGGAGATCGGTTGGGACGAAGACTGCGATAACAGCATCAGCGAAGCCCTGGAAGACGCTATCGGCGATGCCCTGTTGGATATCGACACTGACGAAGTGGTTGATGTCGTACTCCTGTGGTGGCGTGACGAGGACGGCGATCTGGTAGACGGTCTGGTCGATGCGACCCGCAGCCTGGGAGAGGACGGCCGCATCTGGCTGATGACCCCCGCGAAGCTGGATGCCGGACGTGTGGAGCCAGGCGTGATCGCCGAGTCCGCCCAGCTGGCAGGCCTGGTGCAGACCAAGTCGGAGCGCCTGCGCGACTGGCAGGGCGCCTGCCTGGTTTCCTCCGGCACCAAGCGCTAGCCCTGTAGGTGCCGGGCAGCTCAGACATCGCGCTGAAAAAGGCGTGTGATGCTGTCTGTACCGGGCGCCACCTGCGGTTTCGTTATTTCGTGGGTGGGCGTGCTAGAGTCATTATCGCTTCAAACGAAGCACAGTTTCTTTCTTAGAAACAGCTCGCGCCTTTAGCTCAGCTGGAAGAGCAGCTGGTTTACACCCAGCAGGTCGGCGGTTCGAACCCGTCAGGGCGCACCAAAATTTTTACCGCCTCGTGGCCCCTTCGGCCGCGGGGCTATTTTCGTTCTCGGCTCCGCCTATTTGGCCGCCCCGCTGCTCGGGGCAATAATGGAGCACATGGCATCCTCGAAGCGCAGCGGCTGGCGAAACTTCCTCACACCCGGATGGGTCATCACCGCCATCCTGGTCCTCGCCTTCACCTACGCCGCATTCAGCTTCCTAGCCCCCTGGCAGCTGGGGAAGAACAAGGATAAAAACGCCTTCAACCAGCGCCTCGAACAATCCCTGCAAACCGATCCCGCACCAATCACCGATGTGATCCCGGGCGATGGGGGCTCAGTGGGCGTCGAAAAAGAATGGACCAGAGTCGCACTACAGGGCCAGTTCCTGCCGGACAAAGAGGTGCTGCTGCGCAACCGCCCGGTGGAATCGGCTCATTCTTATCAAGCATTGACGCCCTTTCGTCTCGACGGCGGACAGACCGTTTTGGTGCATCGCGGGTGGGTTGCCGTGGAGGGGGATGGGGCCGCGCCTAAGTTGAAGCGGGCGCCGGGAGATCACGTGAAGGTGACCGGGTTTATCCGCATGAGCGAGGCTGTGCCGGATGCGAAGCCGACGGAATCTCAGGGATACACGCAGGTCACGGGCATGTCGACGAAGCAGATTTCCGAGGTGACGGACGAGGAGCTGGCGGCGGATTATGTGCAGCTGGATTCGGAGAGCGTCGACCGCCTGAACGGCATGGCCGGTGGCGATGCTGGCGATGGAGATGCTGAGGCAAATGCCGGTGCTGACGGTGGTGCCGACAGCGGAGATGATGGCGATGATGCTGGTGTCAGCGGTGGTACCGACAGTGGAGAAGACGGCGATGCGCCGGATCTGCAGGCGCTGCCGTTGCCGCACTTGGATGGTGGCACGAACTTGTCCTACGGAATTCAGTGGATTGCGTTCGGCATCCTGGCGCCGGTGGGCTTGGGTTGGTTTGTGTATGCGGAGATGCGCGAGCGTCGGCGTGAGCGCGAGGAGAGCGCCGAAGTCGCCCGCCTGAATGCCCAGATCACCGATGGTGCCGGTGGTGGAGATGCTGGTGTTGACGGCGCTGGTGCTGGGGATGCGGCTGGCAGTGGAGCCGGTGCGGGTGCTGGCGGTGCTGAGGGTGCTGGCGGCGCTGGCGGTGGGGCAGGCGACGTTGCTGCTAAACCCAAGCCGGCCGACTCTAAAAAGTCGGAGCCTAGTGGCGCCGAGAAGCCGAAGTCTCGGAAGCGTTCTGATCTCACCGACCGCTATGGAGGCACCCGCTCCCGTTTCGAGGAGCGCCGCGCGGAAAAGCGCGGCCGGGAGCGCTTCTAGTCCCTACAGGTCGCCGGCCCGGGCCCAGGAATGTTGGGTCGGCCCGCGGAATGTTTGTCTCCCGGACTGAGGAATGTCGTTAGATCGGGAATGTGCGAGGGCTGCCGTCCGCGAATGTCGTTAGATCGGGAATACGTCAACGCCGACGGAGCACCAAGATTTTTCAAAACTCTCTGACCTGCGGGTTTGTGTAGATGAAAATAGTTGGCATCAACGTTTTCTCGTTCTAGCGACATTTGCCCATCTAACGTGGCTGAATATGCCCGCCCCGGAGACATTTGGCCACCTGGAGTGGTTGAGAATGCCCGACCCCGGCGGCAATCGGTGGGGCGGGAAGGGCTAAATGTCGGAAAAGTTGCAGAACGGAAAATCAGCAATCGGTCGGCGCGCAAACAAAATGCTCTGACCTGCAGGTATGTGTTAGTGAAAATTGCCTGCAATGACGTTGTGCAACTTTTCCGACATTTAGGTGCCAGCGGTGGCGTTTTGAGGTCTGCGCGGACGCTGTTCTGCAACTCTGCCGAGCAGTAAGCGGCGGAAAGGCCTCCGGCCCCAGCTATCCCGGCGCCCGCGTCCGCAGGACTATCGCCCCAGCTGCTCCCGCACGTACTCCACGATCCCCGGCACGGCGGCCTCAATCTGCTGTCCGACCTCGGTAAAGTCCGAGCGGTGGCCGTAGTAAGGGTCGGCGACTTCGGCACCGGCGGGGGAGTTGGCGTCAAAGCTACGGAACAAGCGAATGCGCTCCGGGGCAACACCCGCGTTGCGCAACCCGCGCACATGCCCGTCGTCCATGGCCAGGAAAAGGTCGGCGCCCAAATGCTCAGGTCCGAGCTGTGCCGCGCGGTGCGCCGTGCCGTCGTAACCCATTGACGCCAACTCGTCCACCGCCCGACCATCAGCACCGTCGCCGATGTGCCAGCCGCCGAGTCCGCAGGAATTCAGGGTCACGGGCGCGTCGGCGGAAGCGGAGGATCCAGCGGCAGCGTCGGCGCCGTCAGCATCAGCGGCCGGGGAGTGGCTGGTGGCGATGCCGGCTTCCTCGAGGCCGGCGCGCAGAATCACCTCGCCCATCGGGGAGCGGCAGATGTTGCCCGTGCATACGACAGTGATGTGCATTGAGTTCCTTTCAGTTCGTTGAGCAGCCCGGCTAGCCTTCGTTGGCCCAGCGCTGCACCAGCGCGTCCAGCTCCTCCAGTGTGTCCACGCTGTAGGCGGCCTTGGCGTGCTCTTCTGCGGAACCGTAGCCCCAGCCGACCAGCACCGTGGGGATGCCGGACTGCGCGGCACCCTCCACGTCGTGGATGCGGTCGCCGATCAGCAGCATCTTCGTCGGGTCGAGGGCCTGCAGGCCTTCCTCGGCGCTCATATGAGCCAGGAATTCCCGCACCTCGGGAGCCTCTTTTAGCTGCTCGAGCGCGTACTCAATCACGGCAGCCTTTGACCGGCGGGTGCCATCCTCCTGTGCTGCGCCGAGTACCGCGAAGTACTTCAGCATGTCGTGTTCGCGCAGGATCCGCTCCGCCGACACCTCGGACTTCGACGTCGCCGTGGACAGGATAATGCCCTCGCTGGACCACTTCTCCAGCAGCTCGCGCATGCCGGGGAACGGGGTGGCTTCCTTCCAGCGTCCGTTTTCCTGGTCCGAGAGGTACGTGTCGAAGACCTTCTGCAGCAGCTCGCCTTCCAGGCCAATGTCCCGCAGGGTTTCCAACATCGGCGGGCCAGGGATTTCGCGCACACGCTCCTCGGGAGGCACCGGCACCCCGTGTGCCTCCAGGGCGTTTACAAAGCTGGCGCGGATGCCGGGGTAGCTATCCATCAGCGTTCCGTCTACGTCTACAAGCAGAATAGGTAAATCTCGCACTCCTCCAGTGTGTCAGATCTGGCTAGGCTGGGTGGAGCATGCAAGCAGCACATAGCAGTACCCCAGGAGAATCCGTGCCCGAGCCAACTACCAACCCCGCCGCGAACCCAGCGAGCCCCGCATCCGCCGCGAACCAGGACGCGAACCAAACCACCGTCGCCGACGTTGTCGCCGCCCTGGAGGCCGCCTACCCGCCCCACCTCGCGGAATCCTGGGATGCGGTCGGCCTGATTTGCGGCGACCCCGCCGAGCCCGCCGACAAGGTCGCCTTCGCCCTGGACTGCACCGATGCTGTCGTGGATGCCGCCATCGCCCAGGGCGCGCAGATGCTCGTGGTTCACCACCCGCTGCTGCTCCGTGGCGTCACCGGCGTGCCCGCCAACTCCCCGAAGGGCCGCATCGTCCACAAGCTGATCCGCAACGGCATCGCCCTATTCGCCGCGCACACAAACGCCGATTCCGCCCGCCCCGGCGTCAACGACCGCCTGGCCGAGCTCCTCGGCATCACCCCGGGCGCACCTCTGCGGCCGATTCCTTCCGGCACCGACAAGTGGGGCTTCACCGTTCCTGTTAATGACGCCCCCACGGTGAAATCTGCCATCTTCTCCGCAGGCGGTGGCGCGCAGGGCGACTATGAGCAGGCCTGCTTCGAGTTCTCCGTCACCGGCCAGTTCCTGCCCACGGAGGGTGCGAATCCGCATCTCGGCGCTGTCGGGGAGGTAGAGACGGTCGAGGAGGTTCGCATCGAGTTCGTAGCCCCCGCCGCGAAGCGGGAAGCGATCCGCGCGGCTCTCATCAAGGCCCATCCTTATGAGGAGCCGGCCTACGACTGTGTGGAAACCTCCCTGCCCACGCCCGCCGACCAGCAGCTGGGCATCGGCCGCGTCGGCGAGCTGGATACTCCAATGACCCTGCGGGAATTCACCACCCGCGTGGCCGAGCGCCTGCCCGCCACCGAATGGGGCGTGCGCGCAGCCGGAGACCCCGATGCCATGATCCGCACCGTCGCCGTCGCCAGCGGTGCCGGCGACAGCTTCCTCGGCCAGGTCGCAAAAATGGACGTGGACTGCTTCGTTACCTCCGACTTGCGCCACCACCCGGTGGATGAGCACCTGCGCATGGGCGGATGCCCGGTCATCGATACCGCCCACTGGGCCAGCGAGTTTCCGTGGTGTTTCCAGGCGGAAGGCGTCATTAAGAAGGCAACGAAGGCACAGACCACAGTGATCGACGTGCGCACCGACCCGTGGACCGTGCACGAAAAATAGGAGGGCAACTGCGATGCGCTGGACGACCGACGATCAAAAGAACCTGGCAGACTTAGCCCGCGACCAGGAGGAGCTGAGCATCGTGCAGGCGCGGCTGGATTCCCTGCCGGAGCAGGCGAAACTGGAGGAGCTGCAGGCTCAAAAGCGCGAAGATCGCCGCCAGCAGGTGCTGAACAATGTGCAGGTCAGAAGCGACAAAGCGACCCTGATGCGCCTGCGCCAGGATGTGGCGAAACTCAAGGAACGCGAACGGGCGAATATTGCGGGGCTGAACTCGCAGACCGACCCCGAGCGGCGGCGCGACCTGAAACACGACCTGCGCAGTACTCGCGAGCGACTGCAGGACCTGGAGGGTCGGCTGGATCGCTCCGTGAAGGTGCAGTCCATGTTCAGTGGCGCGGACTCCGCCGCCGACGAGGCCGACGACCAGACACATGCGCAGATCGACGAGGACATCGCCGCCGCGCAGACCGAGTTAGACCGCGCGACCAACGCCCTGGAGGCCGATATTTCCGCCATCAAGGCACGGCTGACCCAGCGGCGGACGGCGTTGGAAGACACGAACGCGGAGCTGCTGCAGGCCTACGATCAGCAGCTCTCCGAGCACGGGGTGGGAGCTGCGCCGCTGAAGGGGCGGACGTGTCAGGCGTGCTTCATGGAGCTGGATCCGCTGTCCCTGAAGGAGATCGACAAGTTGGCAGCAGACGGCAGCGGGGAAGTGCCGCGATGCCCTGAATGTAATGTCCTGCTGCTGCGATAGAGTGACCTCAAGACGACAAGACGAGGGCCAAGACGAGGGTGATGAGTGATGCGCTTAGACGTGGAATGCGACGGAGGATCCCGCGGTAACCCGGGCATCGCCGGTTGCGGAAGTTCGGTCCTGGAGGGTGACCAGGAAGTAGCCGCACGCTGGGAGTTCATCGCCAAGGCCACGAACAATGTGGCGGAGTACCAGGGGCTCATCAACGCTCTGGAGTTGGCCATCGAGGTCGCGAAAATGCGTGGGGTCGCGGCCGGGGATCTGGAGATCCAGGTGCGCATGGATTCCAAGCTCGTCGTCGAGCAGATGAGCGGCCGCTGGAAGATCAAGCACCCCGACATGAAGCCCCTGGCCGCGCGGGTGAAGGAACTTGAGGCGACCCTCGCCGCCGTCACCTACAACTGGGTGCCGCGCGCGCAGAACAAACGCGCTGACGAGCTGGCCAATCGCGCCATGGATGATGGGATTGGGGGGCGCTGGTTTGATGACGCCCTCTCGTTCCAACCCGCCGCCGACTCAGCCGAAGCCGACGGGGATGCCGCGCCGGCACCTGCAGGGACTTCGGGCGCGGAGGCCGTGACCGATGCCGCGAGCGCGCCGGAATGGCACCCCGGCGGGAAGCCGACCCGCCTGTGGGTGCTGCGGCACGGGCAGACGGAGATGAGCGTGAAGAAGCAGTTCTCCGGGCTCTCCGACCCGGAGCTGACCTCCCACGGGCATGAGCAGGCTCGACGGGCCGCGGCCTACGTGGCCGGACAGCTGGCAGGCGGCGCGGGTGGCAGCGCTGGCCCGGTGGCGATCTACAGCTCTCCGCTGAAACGCACCCGCCAGACCGCGGAGGCTGTCGCCGAGGCGCTGACTGCGGCGCCCGCGGGCGTCGGCGTTTCCGGCGCCGCCAAGCCCCGCGTCCACGTGACCGAGGCCCTGATCGAAATGAACTTCGGAGACTGGGAAGGCCGCACCTTCGCCGAGGTCATGGATGAATTCCCCCTCGAGCATGACGCCTGCTTCTGGGACAGTGCCGCCGCCCCCAGCGGAGGCGAGAGCCCCGACGACGTGCTCGCGCGCGTGCGCCCCTTCCTCCGCGACGTGGCCCGCAACCACCCCGGCGAGGACGTCGTGCTGGTCAGCCACGTCACGCCCATCAAATCCATCCTGCGCCACGCCCTTTGTGCAAGCGGCGCACTATACCGCACGCTGCACCTGGACCTGGCAGGCTTGAGCGTCATCGAGATCTTCCCGGATGGCTCGAATGGTTCCGGGGGAGAAGTGGGCGTCAAGAATAAGGGCAGCAACAAGGACAGCGCCGTGGTGCGAAGGGTCAACGATACGCACTTCCTCGATGGAGAAACCGTGCGCTAGAGTTAACCCTTGTCGAGACGGCCGGGCGATCGCGGCGCACGGAACCACCCTGTACACGGGGCAGGCCGGGCGCGGAGGAAAGTCCGGACTCCACAGGGCAACGGTGGTTGCTAACAGCAACCCGGGGCGACCCGCGGGAACAGTGCCACAGAAAACAAACCGCCCGCCACGCGCGGGTAAGGGTGAAAAGGTGCGGTAAGAGCGCACCAGCACCCCAGGTGACTGGGGTGGCTAGGTAAACCCCACCGGGAGCAAGGTCAAGGTGCCCGCACGCGCGCCATCCCAGATGGTGCACAAGCGTGCGGCGTAGCTCTAGGGCTGCCCGCCCAACAATGAGCAGGTAGGCCGCTTGAAGCCACCAGCAATGGTGGGCTCAGATGGATGATCGCCTCGTCCCACGCCTACTTCGCGTGCCCACGCGGTGCAGCGGAGTCGGCAGGGGATAGGACAGAATCCGGCTCATAGGCCGTCTCGGCGCAAAAATTTTTCGGGGTTGGGGGCGCTCGGTTGGTTACTCGGCTGGGCGTGGGTTTCCTGCGTGGCCGGGGCACTTGGCTGGGTGCGTGGCCGGGGCGGGGCGGTTGTGCCACTCTTGGAGTCATGAAACTTTTCGCCGCCGAGCTGAACTTCCGCGCCATCGCCGAAGAATTCCAACTGCCGGAACGCTTCCCGGAAGACGTCCACGCCGAGGCGCTGCAGGCCACCGATCAGCACGCCGACCACCGCCGCGACCTGCGGGACATTCCTTTTGTGACCATCGACCCGGCAGGTTCGATGGACCTGGACCAGGCGGTGAACATTCAGGGCGCGCCGGATGGCGACGCCCGGTGGCGCGTGCTGTACGCCATCGCGGACGTGGCGGCCTTCGTGGATCCGGCGGGGCCGCTGATGGCGGAATCCCTGCAGCGCGGCCAGACGATGTACCTGCCGGACGAGCCGACCCGCCTGCACCCAGCAGAACTATCCGAGGGCAGTGCCTCGCTACTGCCGGACCAGACTCGCCCCGCCGTGGTGTGGGATATTCTGCTGCGCGCCGACGGCGAGGTCGTGGATTTCACCGTGTACCGCGCGCTGATCCGCTCCGTGAAGCGCTTCGACTACACCGAGGTGGAGGCGGACATGCACGGCGGCACGCTGCACCCCGCCATCGCGCAGTTGCCGGAGGTTGGCCGTGCGCGCCAGCGCTCTGACCTGCGGCGCAAGGCCGTCAACCTGCGTTTGCCCTCGATCTCCGTGGAGCGCACCCAGGATGACGATGGCGCCGAGCGTTACGTGCTGGGCATCGACGAGCGCCAGGAGATGAACGACTTCAACTCCGAGCTGTCACTACTGGCGGGCATGTGCGCCGGCGAGATGATGGTGCGCGCGGGCGTGGGCATCCTGCGCACCCTGCCGCCCGCTGGGGACAAGGAAATCGCCGCCTTCGACCACTCCGCGCATGCCTTGGGGTTCGATCGCTCCGGCCGCCCGATCGGGGAATTGCTCGCTGATATTGACGCCTCCACGCCGCGTGGCATGGCACTCATGCGCGACGCGCAAAGCCTTCTGCGCGGGGCGGGGTATCAGCAGTTCGGACTGGCTGGCGGGAGTGCTGAGGCTGGCGACTCAGAGCCCAGCATCCACGCCGGCATCGGCGGCCACTACGCGCACGTTACTGCACCCCTGCGCCGACTGGTGGACCGCTTCGCCACGGAAATCTGCCTGGCGATCGCCAGTGAGCAGCCCATCCCGGAGTGGGTGACCGCCAACGTTGACCAGGTTCTCAGCACCATGAAATCCAGCGGCCAGACGGCCAGCGCCGTCGACCGCGCCTGCCTGAATCTCACCGAGGCGGTCGTCCTGCAACCGTGGGTTGGCCAGAACTTCAACGCGACGGTGCTCAATAGCGACGGCGGTGATAAGGCGAAAATCCTGGTCGAGGAGCCGCCCATCTTGACGACTTGTGTGGGCGGCCCAGACGAGGCGTCAACAGTTAAAGTAACCCTGATCGAAGCCGAGCCCGCAGCGCGGAAGGTACGCTTCGCCTGGCCTGCCGATTAGGACGGGGGTTGTCCGGTGCGTGTGGTACACATGACCTTATGAGCGAAAATGATGCGCAGAAGTGGTACTACGACACGAAGACCGGCCAGGTGAGCCAGGGCAAGGACAGCGCGTGGGATAGCCGTATGGGGCCCTACGACTCGCGCGCGGAGGCCGAGGCTGCCATCGCGACCGCGCAGCAGCGCACTAAGGAGGCCGAGGAGTACGACGCGGAAGATGACGACTAAGGGCTCCGGGAGCGCGGGCGGCGGGAGCGGCGCGGACGGTCGCCTAGGCGACGAGACAGAGCGTTCGTGGCTGGCGCGCACCCTGCTGCCGGAGGGGACGGAGCCGGACCCGCGCTTCACACTGGCGAACGAGCGTACCTTCCTGGCGTGGATCCGCACCAGCCTGGCGTTTCTGGCCGGTGGGGTGGCGCTGGAGGCGTTCCGCTCGCCGAATGTGCCCGAGCATCTGTGGAGTGCCGCAGCTGTGTTGGTGCTGGTCGTTGGCATGCTGATCGGCCTGGGGGCGGCGGTGCGGTGGCTGCGCGTGGAGCGTGCGATGCGGACCGGGAAGGCTCTGCCTGTGCCCGCGATCGTGCCCTTCTTGGCGGGCGTGGCCGTGGTGGCTTGCGCGGTGGTGCTGGGGTTTGTGATCTTCGGCGACTTTGGGATGGAGCTGTAAGTGACGCGCTCACAGGCTGCGCGGGAGGCACGTGGGGCAGCGCGGGAGGTGCCCGAGCGGCCGCATTCTGACCAGGGGCTTCAGCCGGAACGCACCAGCTTGTCGTGGCAGCGCACCTTGTTGGCGCTGCTGGTCGTCAGCGCGATGCTGTTCCGATGGATCGGCCGCTACGGTGTGATCGTCCTGCCCGCCGCAGGAGTGTTGGTGCTGCTCGCGGCGCTGATTTTGCTGCCCCAAAGGCGCCGCTACCTGCGCTTCAGTGCCGGCCTGCGCGCCGAACGTCTCACCGCCAACGTCGGATCGGTCGTGGCGGTGACTGCGGCGGTCCTGATCTGCGGCGTGGTCGCCGCCATCTTCGTTATTCTGGACGCCATCTAGCCCCAACCGCCCAGCATTGTTGTACTGTCCTAAGTGGTAATAAAGCACACCGTTTAAGGTGTGCCGCTGTGTGCAGTGAGAATAGAGGGGGAAAGCTGGTGGACGTAGATGTTTTCTATCGGACTTTTGACGTCTCTGATGTTGCCCCGGGGGCTAATGTCTTAGATCTCATCTTTCACGGGTTGATTCTCTTTACTGTTCTGTCCAGCATTATGGCCTGGGCGGCAATCATAATTTTGATTTCCAGATCGATTTGGAGAAAAAAGAACCCCGGCAGACAAACCCGTATGTGGGTAGTTTTCTTTGCTCTGTCCTTTGCGATATACGTGATTTCTGTTCCGTTGTCCTTCAAATTAGTGCTGTTCCCGGGTGGAATATCCTCCAGAATCTACACGCTGGATAAATATGGGAATGGGAGGGCGGTTCCCATGGTGACGGAAGATTCCCCAATGAACACTGTGAGAATGGATCACACCAAGAAGACATTTTTGGAGAAGTACCATCGAGAAGTTTTAGACGCTTTGTCCAGTGCCCCAGAGTTAATGCAGTATGACCTTGTGGGATGTAGGGATCAGGGGGATGACAAACATGAGAAGTCAATCCTCTGCGGCGGCTATCTGGATTCCGGTGTTCATGCTGTTAAGGGAGGGAAAGAGTTTAGTTTAAATCCCCATTTTCATTTTGGGGAGAGGCCAGAATACATTCGAGAAAGTATAGGGATGGATTTAGAAAACTCACCTGGCGGCGGCATGCCGGTTCGGCTTAAGGTATATATTTCTGGGCGAAGCTAGTGGTGGCTGGCGGTGGCTGGCGGTGGCTGGCGGTGGGGCATGGGCTGGCGTAGGCGTAGTGACCGGCGGTGGCGAGCAGCGGCTGGCGTGGGCGTGGTGACCGGCGGTGGCTGGCGCGCTAAATGTCGTTAAAGTGATAAAACGTTATTGGCAACGATTGCGATTACTGTAAAACTGCAGGTCACGGCAGTTTTAATTTCTGGAAAAATTTTTTCGGGAAGACGAATTCCCACTTTAACGACATTTAGCGTTTTGGGAAGGGGTGCCAGCCCAGTCCAGCCAGGTTAGAAGCAGTGCTCCTGCGTCGGGAATCCGCCTTCAGCAACCTCTCGCTTGTAGGCAGCAGCGGCGGCTGTCAGGTCCGAACCCACCGAAGCCCACTGCTTAGCGAAGCGCGGACGGTGCCCGCCGGCTGGGAACGCAGCCATGTCGTGCCACACCAGAACCTGCCCATCGCAGTCCGGACCTGCGCCAATGCCAATCGTCGGGATGTCCAGCTCCTTAGTCACCGAAGCCGCCACGTCTGCGGGCACCATTTCCAGAACCACCATGTCGGCACCGGCTTCCTGCACGGCGCGGGCATCGGCCAGCAGCTGCTCTGCGCCAGCGCCGCGGCCCTGCACCTTGAAACCGCCCAGCTGGTTGACGGACTGCGGAGTAAAGCCGATGTGTGCACAGACGGAGATACCGGCGTCAGTAATAGCGCGAATGCGATCCGCAATCCGCACCCCGCCTTCGATCTTCACCGCATGCGCGCCCGTGCGATGCAGCATCTCGGTGGCGGCCTTCACGGCCTGCTCATCCGAAGCCTCATAGGTGCCGAAGGGCAAGTCAGCGACCACGGCGGCATTGCCAGCACCGCGGACGACGGCGGCTGTCAGATAGACCATCTCGTCCATGCTGATGCGCTGGGTGGCGTCGTAACCAAACACCACATTCGCGGCAGAATCGCCGACCAACATGATCTCCACGCCCGCCTCGGCGAACGCGACGGCGGTGGAGTAGTCGTAGGCGGTCAGCATCGCGAACGGCTCGCCCGTGCCCTTGCGCGCCTTCAAGTCAGCGATACGCACCTTCTTGGTGGGGACCAGGTAGCCGGTGGGGGTGGAGCCGGATGTTCCAGATGTTGCAGTCATGCTGTTCATTCTAGCTGACGCCCTTAGCCCCAATCGCTGAACCGCCGACTAGTGCAAACGGGGGCGCAGCCGGGCAGGGAACTTCTACAATGGGGGACATGAATCGCCAACAGGAATATGTTCTGCGCACGCTGGAAGAACGCGACATCCGCTTCGTTCGCCTTTGGTTCACGGATATCCAGGGGTACCTCAAGTCCGTGGCGGTGGTGCCAGCGGAACTAGAGGGGGCTTTCCAGGAGGGCATTGGCTTCGACGGCTCGGCGATCGAGGGCTTCTCCCGCATCGCAGAGTCGGACACGATTGCGCAGCCGGACCCGTCGACGTTCCAGATCTTCCCGTTTAAGTCGGATGATGGAGCTTTGTCGGCGCGTATGTTCTGCGACATTGCGATGCCGGATGGCACCCCTTCGTGGGCGGATCCGCGCCAGGTGCTGCGCCGCCAGATGAAGGCCGCGGCGGACCAGGGGTTCAGCTGCTATGTGCACCCGGAGATCGAGTTCTTCCTGGTCAAGGAATTAGAGACGGAGGGCTATCCGCCGGTGCCGACGGATAACGGGGGATACTTCGACCAGGCGGTCACCGACGACGCGCCTGCCTTCCGCGCTCACGCGATTAGCGCGCTGGAGCACATGGGGATTTCGGTGGAGTTCTCTCACCACGAGAACGCGCCGGGGCAGCAGGAGATCGACCTGCGCTACGCCGACGCCCTGACGATGGCGGATAACGTGATGACCTTCCGCTACCTGATTAAGCAGGTCGCCCGCCGCAACGGGGTGGCCGCGACGTTTATGCCTAAGCCTTTCCATGAGCACGCGGGTTCGGCGATGCACACGCACATGTCCCTGTTTGAGGGGGAGAGTAACGCTTTCCACGACCCGGATGATGAGCTGCGCCTGTCGGGCACCGCGAAGTCCTTCATCGCGGGCATTCTGGAGCACGCCCCGGAGATCACGGCGGTGACGAACCAGTGGGTGAACTCCTATAAGCGCATTACCTCCGGCGATGAGGCTCCGCGTGCGGCGGCGTGGGGTGCGTCGAACCGCTCCGCGATGGTGCGCCTGCCGATGTACACGCAGAACAAGGCGGCTTCCCGCCGCGTGGAGGTCCGCTCGCCGGATAGCGCCTGCAACCCCTACCTGGCTTATTCGGTGCTGCTGGCCGCAGGTTTGAAGGGCATCGAGGAGGGCTACGAGCTGCCGAACCCGGCGGAGGAGGATGTCTCCCGCATGACCCGCCGCGAGCGCATCGCCGCAGGTTACAAGGATCTGCCCTCGGACCTGAACAGCGCCCTGCGGGAGATGGAGCGTTCCGAGCTGGTTGCCGATGCCCTCGGCGAGCACGTCTTTGAGTTCTTCCTGCGCAACAAGTGGCGCGAGTGGTACGAGTACCAGTCGCAGATCACGCCGTGGGAGCTGCGGAACAACCTGTCCTTCTAGCCGCCTAGTCTGCTGCTTCCCCGCATTTCCACCCCTTCCGCTACCTCCACCCCTCCCACTACTTCCTAGAGTTCCAGGAGCACTTTCACCCCATGACCCGCCCCCGCAGTTCGCGTTCCTCCGTGCCAACCGCCCGCACCCTGGGCCTGACTCACCCCAAGGCGCAGGAGGACCTTGAGCAGCTCGGCTGGGTGGATGCCGAGCACGCGGAGCAGATGTGGATACTTGCCTCGACGGGCGATCCGGACCTGGCGCTCAATAATCTGATCCGCCTGGTGGAGGCGCTCGACCGTGCGGATGCTGCGGACGCTGCAGGCACCAGTGCCGCGCTGCTGGCGCGCATCAACGAATCCCGCCAGTTCGCCGTCCGCCTGCTCAGCCTGTTTGGCGCGTCGTCGATGCTGGGCGACCACATCGTCGCTAACCCGGCGGAGTGGAAGCAGCTCGAAGAAGGCATGCCGTCGGCCGAGGAAATGATGGAGCTCATGCTCGGCAGCGTTTCGGCAACCCCCGTTGATGGCGCGGGTGAACGGGTTTTTCGGGCGGGCGTCACAGGGCCAGAGGCAGACGACGCAATGCGCCGCACCTACCGCACCATCCTCGCGCGCATCGCTGCCGTCGACGTGGCGGGCACCTTCGTGCAGCGCGGCGAAGAGCCGGCGGAGCCCGTCGAGTTCGAGCTGGTCTCCCGCCGACTTTCTGACGCTGCGGACGCCGCGCTGACCGCCGCCCTGGCCGTGGCGTGTGCGCAGGTGTACGAGCAGGAGGAGCAGCCCGCCCGCCTTGCAGTTCTGGCCATGGGCAAGTGCGGCGCGCAGGAGCTGAACTATATCTCCGACGTGGACGTCATCTTCGTCGCCGAACCCGCCGACCCGAAGGCCACACGCTGGGCGGGCGAGTTCATTAACATCGGCAGTCGCGTGTTCTTTGAGGTAGACGCGGCCCTGCGACCCGAAGGCAAGAGTGGTGCCCTGGTGCGCACCCTGGAATCGCACGTGAAGTACTACAACCGCTGGGCCGAAACCTGGGAGTTCCAAGCGCAGCTGAAGGCGCGCCCCATGACCGGCGACTTGGCGCTGGGGCAGGAGTACGTCGCCGCGTTGGCAGCGAAGGTATGGTCGGCCGCTGAGCGCGAGGACTTCGTGCAGGACGTGCAGGCCATGCGCCGCCGGGTGATCGAGAACATTCCAGACGATCTCCGCGCCCGCGAGCTGAAACTCGGCCCCGGGGGATTGCGCGACATCGAGTTCGCCGTCCAGCTGCTGCAGATGGTGCACGGGCGCACGGATGAATCGCTTCGTACTCGCTCCACTGTCGCCTCGCTGCGCGCCCTGGCCGAGGGCGGCTATATCGGCCGCGCGGACTGCCAAAACTTGCAGGACAACTACGCCTTCATGCGCCTGCTGGAGCACCGCCTGCAGCTGCAGCGGCTCAAGCGCACGCACACTCTGCCGCCGAAGGAAGAAAAGGCCGCCCGCGTGTGGCTGGGGCGTACCTCTGGTTGCCGCCCGCAGGGCACGAAGAGCATGGACGAGCAGCTGGCGGCGGACGTTAAGCGCGTGAGCCTGGAGATCAGCCAGCTGCACTCGAAGCTGTTCTACCGCCCGCTACTGACCTCTGTGGCGGCGATGCAGGCCGACACGATCCGCCTATCGCCGGAGGCCGCGAAGCGCCAGCTGGCCGCCCTGGGCTACGCCTACCCGGATCGCGCCTTCGAGCACCTAAGCGCCCTGGCCGCGGGCAGCAGCCGCAAGGCCAAGCTGCAGGCCATCATCCTGCCCACGCTGCTGGAATGGCTGGGGGATACGGTCGACCCGGACGCTGGCCTGTTGAACTACCGCAAGCTCTCGGAGGCCGCGCACGACTACAGCTGGTTTTTGCGCCTGCTGCGCGACGAGAACATCGTGGGCAAGCGCCTCATGCACATCCTGGGCACCTCGCCTTATGTTGCCGAGCTGTTCCTGAATTCCGTGGACTCGGTGAAGATCCTTTCCGACGGCGCTACCGGCCCGAAATTCCTGGAACGCGAGCCGCAGGTCGTCACCCACTCCCTGGTCGCAGCTGCCGGGCGCCACCGCCACCCGGACAAGGCCATCGCTGTCGCCCGTTCGCTGCGCCGCGCGGAGCTGGCCCGCATCGCCGCAGCCGACCTGCTGGGCTTCATGGACGTGGAGCAGGTCTGCGTTTCCCTGTCCTGGGTGTGGGACGCGGTGCTCGAGGCCGCCCTGCGCGCCGAGATTCGTTTCTGGGAGGACGAGAATGTGGCCAACGCGCCGGCGCGCATCACCGTTATCGGCATGGGACGGTTGGGCGGTGCGGAGCTCGGGTATGGTTCTGACGCCGACGTGATGTTTGTCGCCCAGCCTGTCGAAGGCGCGGACGAATCAGAGGCGCTGAAGTGGGCCACCAGCATTTGCGACTCGGTGCGAACGCGCCTGGGTAGGCCCAGCCAGGATCCGCCCCTGGACGTGGACATTGACCTGCGCCCGGAGGGGCGCAACGGCCCGGTCGTCCGCACGCTGGATTCCTATCGCCGCTACTACAAGGAGTGGGGCGAGACGTGGGAGATGCAGGCCCTGCTGCGCGCCACCTGGATCGCAGGTGACAAGGACCTCGGCATCGAGTTCCTACGCATGATCGACGACTTCCGCTACCCGCCGGGAGGGGTGGATGACAAGGTTGTCCAGGAAGTTCGCCGAATGAAAGCGCGCGTGGATTCCGAGCGCCTGCCGCGCGGCGCGGACCGCAAGACCCACACCAAGCTGGGGCGTGGCGCCCTGACGGATGTGGAGTGGACCGTGCAGCTGCTCACGATGCAGCACGGTGACGATGCAGATAATCTGCGTAATACCTCCACCCTGGAGACCCTGCGCGAGCTGGCCAGCGGCGAGTACATCGCCGAATCCGACGCTGAGATTCTGCGCGATGCCTGGATTACCGCCACCATCGCCCGCAACGCGATTGTGCTGGTCAAGGGCAAGCGGAAGGATCAGCTGCCCAGTCACGGCGACCAGCTGCGCCACGTCGCGGCTGCTGCCCACTGGCCGCCGGAGCAGGCCCAGGAGTTCCTGGACGACTACCTGAAGAAGACCCGCAAGGCCCACCGGGTGGTGGACCGGGTGTTCTGGGGCGAGGACGTCGGCATCGATTACGGCGGCTAGCCCCGCGGCCGGAGCCGCGTGTAGCCAGCCGGCGGAGCCGCTCGCCGTCAGCGGGCTAGACTAGCTCGCCCTCGACGATCACGTTGTAGCCGAGGTCGTTATTTCCGGAGACCGAGCAGGCGATCAACACGATCCGTCCCGGACGCTTGTCATTCATAATGTCCGGGTCCACGATGGCCTCGTTCTTATCCACCAGCCAGCTGCGGGTGACCTTCCAGGTCTTCTGGTGGTTCGCGCCGTCGCGCATCTTGATGCGCGCGCCGTTCAAGACGTCAGAGGTGTAGCGCTTCACCGGCTTGCCATCCGTGCCGTTCACGTTTTTTGGCGGGGCATTCAGGTTCACATCCGCAGTCACCGCTTCACTCAAGGGGTTGAACACCAGCGGAGCCGCACCCCACGCATGCCCCAGGACGTACATCGTGCCCTTCTCCGCATCCTTCGGCGAAACGCCCCAGCCGTCGACCCAGCGCACCATGGTGTTTTGCGGCCCCGCCGGGTTCAGCGGCAGGGCGTAGGGCATCGAGGCGTACGTCGCACCCTGCACCGGCGCGGGGCCATCCATGCTGAAAGACCCGGTTCCCTCGACCGGCCCCGGAACCACCGAGGGGTCATCCTCGTCCTCCCGCTTGCTGTCCTTCTTCAGCTTCTTCTCGCTGGGCTTCGCGGAGCCCGAGGTATCGGAGCTGGGCGAGCCCTCGCTGGAGTTGGTGGTATTGGAGGCCGAGGGGGCGTCCTCACCAGAAAAACCCAGAACGGCCCAGATCACCAGCGCGATAACTACCAGCAGGGCCACAACGGCGGCCAGAACGCGGCGGCGATTAGTGAAGGGGCGGGTAAAGCTCATGGTGAATAAGTCTATCCATAACCCACGGAGTAGCGTGAGGTGAGTGACTGCTAAGGATAAAGACAAACTCAGCGCTCGCGCGCTCATCGTGTGGGGAGCCGGGGTGCTGTGCTACACCCTGGCGGTTACGGGACGCACCTCCTTCGGAGTGGCCAGTGTGGATGCGATCGATCGCTTCCACATTAACGCCGCTCAGTTGGCGGTATTCACCTCGCTGCAGCTGGCGGTGTACGCCTTTGCGCAGATTCCAGTGGGCCTGCTGGTGGACCGCTTCGGGCCGCGCAAGCTGATGGTCGCCGGTGCTTTCGTCATGGCGTTGGGGCAGGTCACGTTGGCTTTCACCACGAGTTATCCGGTGGCCATTTTCGCCCGCATGCTGATCGGCGCGGGCGATGCGACGGCCTTCCTGTCCGTGATGCGCCTGATCCCCGCGTGGATTCCGCTGCGCCACGCGCCGCTGCTGGGGCAGCTTACGGGCGCGGTGGGGCAGTTTGGCCAGTTCCTATCCGCCGTGCCATTCCTGAGTTTGTTGCACGCGACCAGCTGGCAGACCGGCTTCGTGAGCCTCGGCGCGGTCGGCGCGCTATTGGCACTGGCTGCGGGCGTGCTGGTGAAGGACTCGCCGGAGCCTGAGGCAGAGCTGGAGTCGGCGGCGCACGGCAAGCCCGCCGGGTCTACTGGGCCTACTGAGCCTGCCGAGCGCCTGGGCGTCAAGAAGATCCTGACCAATGTGTTGACCAACCGCGTTTGCTGGCACGGCTTCTTCGTCCACTGGACGGGCCTGGGCGCGCTGGTGGTGTTCACCCTGCTGTGGGGTCTGCCGATCATGACCCTCGGACTCGGCCTGCCCGCCGACCAGGCCGGGCTGGCGCTCTCGCTGGGCACGCTGGCCTCCGTGGCGGTCGGCCCGATCGTGGGCCTGCTGTCCGCGCGCTTCTACAACCGCCGCATGCAGATTGTGATGGTCTTCTCCATCACCGGCTGGCTGGGCTGGCTGTGGTTCTTCACCTCCGCACCGACGGGAGTGCTGTGGGCCGCGTGCCTGATGAACATCGTCATGGGCTTCACCGGTCCGGTCGCGAACTTGGGCTTCGACTCCGTGCGCGAGAAGGTGGACCGCCGCTTCGTCGCCACCGGCACAGGCCTGGCGAATATGGGTGGCTGGATCGCGGGAATGATCGGAGCCCAGGCCGTCGGCGTGCTGCTGAACCTGCGCGCCCCGGACGGCAACTACGACTGGGCGGACTTCGGCATGGCCTGGATCGCGGTGGCTACCGTATGGGCCTGCGGTTTCTGCGGAATGTGGCTCACGCGCGATCGCAACGTGCGCCGTTACTCTTAAGCCCTTTTCCTCAGGCTTTTTCCTTAAGACGTTCTTTCTTTGTGACGCCCTCAGCCTCCCGCTTCTTCAAGGGGTGCGACTTGAGGCCGGCGTGGATAGTCAGCTTTAGCGCCAGGTAAGTGATGTAAACCATCAGGATGTTCCGGGCGGTAAGCACGAGGGCTGCGAACCAGTGGGGACCTTCGAACAGCAGGTTATAGGTAAAGGGGAACACCACCGTGGTCAGGCCTGCCGCGAGCACGCTGAGCCACGCGAGCTTGCGCAGTACGTCAGACTCGCCATGTGTTTCGGCACGCGCGGGGGTGCTGGGCATATCGCCTGGCTGCTTTGCCAACAGGACTGCCAACACCGGGCCGAACCATACGACGTACTGCGGGGAGAACACCTTGTTGGAGACGATCAGCAGCAGCACCATAGTCAGGAAGAACAGGGCGGTACTGCGGGGAGACCAGGCGTCACCAAGAAAGTGCCACAAGGCCCAGCCCAGGCCGAACAACATTGTGCACGCCATCAACACGCTGCTGGCCGTGACCAGTTGATCCACGCCCGGGCCGAAGATCTCGAAACTCTTCGACGGGGCCTTATCGATGTGCCAATGGCCGGGGAAGAACGCAGCCGCGACGATCAGGGGAGTGGCGAGGATCGACTCGATCTGCAGGCCACGGACGTCCTGGTAGGTCAGCGGGGAGACCAGGCGATCCCAGCCGGAGGTCAGCGCCGTAATCGCGCCGACAACCACGAGGGTTCCGCCGAACGTGGCCAGGCGAGCCCAGGTAGCGGAGCGATTCCACCGATCCACCAGCCCGGCGGCCAGCGCGGCAGGCCACAGCTTCGACATCGCTGCAAACCCCAGCAGCGCGGAGGCGACCTTCGGGTGGGTGAATAGAGCAGCCGCGGTCGCAGCAACCAGCAGGCCGGGGATGAGATCCAGACGGGAGTACACGATAGGCCCCGCGGCGGCGGTGAAGGCAGTCCAGAAGAGTGCGGCGCGGTGGCTGTGATTCAGCAGGTAGAAGAAGAATGCCGTGCTGAGGGCAATGAGGAACCCAGAGAACAGGGTGAGGAAAACATGGGCGTGATCCCCGCATACTTGGATGATCGCGCGGACGGGCCACAGGCCAGCATCCGGATACTCGGATAGCGGCAGCGCGCCATGGCTGGGATGCGTGGGCTTGCCCAAGGAATTACGGAAGTAATACATCGGGTCACCCTTGGCGAAGGGCCAGAAGATCAGGATTCCAACGATAACCGCATTCGCCGCTACCCAGGCTGCGATGATTCTAGAACGGGGCCAAGTGGCGGTAGTTACGTTGGTCTGATCACTCACGAGAGTGAACTGTACCTAAAAATTTTCAGCTTCCCTAGCAAGCGCACGGATGGTCTGCTGGATTCCTTCCTGCAGGCTAGCCTCGAACTTTTCCTCCCCGCCGAGGACGACCGCGACCAGCACACGGGAGATCAGGGAGGTCTTGCCACCGGGAGCCAGGCGCTTCTCCGTGAGAACCGTCTGAGCGCCGTCGGCGGCGGGGGTGAGCTCGAAGCGCCAGCGCGTGCCATTCAAAGGGATTTTGAACTCGAAGACCTTCTCCGGCACGACCTCTGTGACGACCGCCCAGGTGGGCCACCAGAGCAGGCCCTGGCGGTTGAAATTGATGGTAACGGTGCCTGGGGCTGGGACGGCCGCGCTACCCGTACCGACTGCGTTGGCTGTGCGGCTCTTGCGACGCGGCAGCAGGATCATCTTCTTGCACTGCGGGCTGCGGTCACCCATCGCTGACAGGTCGGTAACCCGCTGCCAGACCTTGCTGGTGGGTGCGTTGACGGTGATGCTGGCGGAAATCTCCGGAGCTGCCATGGTTGTAGTGCCTTTCGTCGGGGGAACGCCTTGTCGGTGGGACGTCCCGTCAGGGAATCGTCCTGTCAGTCTTGTCAGGGGAACGTCTTACTAGGGGAAGTTTTGTCGCCGCAACTAGCGGTGGTTCCACACTACGTGCTGCAAGCTACGCATCCACCACAATTGAAGAATCCACATCGCCATGCCGGGAGCACTCCGCCGTCCAACCCATCGGATTCACCTGCACCTTCATCCGGCGCCCGCACAGCGGGCAGAAACGCGGTGGCTCCAAACCCGCCAGCGCCCCGCGACTCGCCTGCGCAAGTGCCCCGCGGCCGACGCGCAAGGTTTCGTCTGAAGTGTCGAGTGGCTGGCCCGTATGGGCGTCATATAAAGGGGTACCGCCCAAGACAAACAGGGCGGTGAGTTCGCTTAGAGGCATCGAGGATGTCACGGTGTGCCTACAGGGTCGCGTTCAGAGCCTTGATCGGCAGCTGCAGCTTGCCGAGCATATCCACGTCGCGCTCGGCGGGGCGGCCCAGCGTGGTCAGGTAGTTGCCCACAATGACGGCGTTGATGCCTCCCAACAGACCCTTCTCCGCGCCCAGGTCGCCCAAGGTCAGCTCGCGGCCTCCCGCGAAGCGCAGCAGCTGGCGGGGGAGAGCCAGGCGGAACGCGCCGATGGTGCGCAGGGCATCGTTGACCGGCATGGGCTCGAGGTCCGCGAAAGGAGTGCCCGGGCGGGGGTCGAAGAAGTTCAGTGGAACCTCCGTGGGATCGAGGTTTTGCAGGTCGATGGCGAACTCCGCGCGCTGCTCGACGGTCTCGCCCATGCCGACAATGCCGCCACAGCAGACCTCCATGCCCGCGTCGCGGACCATCTCCAGGGTGGAGGTGCGCTCCTCCCAGGTGTGGGTGGTGACAACCTCCGGGAAGTAGCTCTTGCAGGTCTCCAGGTTGTGGTTGTAGCGGTGCACGCCGAGCTCCTTTAGGCGATCGACCTGCTCCTGGGTGAGGATGCCGATGGAAGCCGCAATGTTGATGTCGACCTCCGCCTGGATGGCGGCGATGGCCTTGGCCATCTGGTTCATCAGGTCCTCGTCGGGGCCCTTCACGGCGGCGACGATGCAGAACTCCGTGGCGCCGGTCTTCGCGGTCTGCTTTGCGGCCTCGATCAGCTGGGCGATGTCCAGCTGGATGGAGCGAACCGGGGACTCGAACAGGCCCGACTGAGCGCAGAAGTGGCAGTCCTCGGGGCAGCCGCCGGTCTGCAGGGAAATAATGCCTTCCATCTCCACGGCATCGCCGCACCACTTCAGGCGGACCTGGTGGGCCAGCTCCAGTAGCTCGTCCAGGTGCTCGTCGCCGAGCTGCAGAACCTGGAGGGTTTCCTCGTAGTTCAGGGGCTCGCCGTTTTCCAGCACCTTCGTGCGGGCGAGGTTCAGGATTTCTGGGGTTGCTGGGGTTCCGGTGGGCTGCTTCGTCTCAGCGGTAGTCATCGTCAGTCTCCTCAAAGCTCTTGTGAAACTTCTCGTGCAAGTTATGGGGGCGTATCAGTCTTGAGCGTTAGGCTTGACGCCAGTCTTGAACGCTGTTTAGTTTCACATGCTAACGTACCGAGATCGCGACGTGTGACATACCGGGGTTGGGCGTGTGGTTCGGGGGTATGGGCGCGTGGCGCCAGGGGGGGATGTCCCAAATCTTCCACTCTGTTTTTATAACTAATCTATTTGTGCAGGTCAGGCAATTATGACTATTGGGCTGCAAGTGTGCTTTTTGGCGAAAGTGGAAGATTTGGGACATTGGCACTGTAGCCCGCTCGCGACCGTGGAGCCTGTGGGGCATCAGGGGTGCATGTGGCGTGAGTGGCGTGGGCGGTTCCGGCGCTGTGGAGGCTATGCGGTGGATGTCATGCGGCGGAGGCTGCGTGGCGCATGCCGCCAGGTGTAGGTCGCACGGTGAAAGTGGCACGGTGGATGCCACACGGTGCAGGGCAAAAGAAAAGTGGCGCCCCGCGTAGGGGTGCCACTGTTGCCGGCTCAGCCCAGTTCTAGGCGTGCTCGTCGGCCTGCTGCTTCGGAGGCTGAACGGTCCACTCCGGCGGAACGTCCTTGCCGGACTCCTCGTCCTGCTCTGCCTGCTCGGCCGTCTCCTGGACGATGCCCTTGGCGTGGTGGCTCGGTGCGTAGACCGCGTACACCTGCATCGGCTCGTCACCGGTGTTGATGATGTCGTGCCACACACCAGCCGGAACCTGCACAGCCCAGCCGTCGGAAACTTCCTGCTGGATGGTCATGTTGTCCTTGTCAGGCCCCATGATGCACTTGCCAACACCTGCGTCTAGGCGCAGGAACTGGTCGGTATCGTGGTGAACCTCCAGGCCAATGGAATCGCCGGGGGCGATGGACATGAGGGTCACCTGCAGGTACTTGCCCGTCCATGCGGTCGTGCGGTAGTTCGTGTTCTCTCGGGTGGCAGTTTCAAGGTCAAAGACATTGGCCTCTGGTCCGTTGTCTACGATCTTCATGATGCTCCTTCCGGTTCGACATCCTTCACTTCCCAGTGTAGGCCGATTTTCCTGGGCCTTCAGGCGCTCGCCAGCCTGCCGCCACCGCAATGCTGTAACGCCGAAGCCGTAACGCTGTAACACTGGGGGCATGGCTACTTCTGACATTTATTGGAAAGCTAACCCCGGCCGCCCTGGGGCTTGGGAGGTCGCGGGCCTGCGCTGGCTCGCCGAAGCCCCGGGTGGCGCCCCGGTTGTTTCTGTTCACGAGCACGATGCTCGTGGGTTGGGGATCGATCGGGTAGAGCCGATGACGCCCACACGCGCCATGGCCGAGGATTTCGGCCGAAAGCTGGCGGCCACGCATGCCGCGAGGGCGCCCCATTTCGGGTTCTCGCCGACGGGGGAGTCCGGATTCCAAGGCCCCAACGACAACCTCTTGGAGCTGCCTCTGAAACCTTTCGAAAGCTGGGGAGAGTTCTACGCGGACGTGTGCTTGTCTCCGCTGGTTGCGCGGGTATTCGGTGGAGGCGCCTCGGCAGCCGGAACCGCGAGCGCCAAAAGTGCGAGCGCTGGAGGTGCGGCAGCCGGAACCGCGAGCGCTGGCGCGGATATTCCCGCCGAGGTCACCCGGCTGCTGGAGGCTCTGCGCGCCGGGCAGCTGGACGATAGCACACCCCCGGCCCGCATCCACGGTGACCTGTGGGCGGGAAATGTGCTGTGGGGGAAGGTGGCGTCAAGAAGTAAAGAAGGAGCAATCCTCATCGACCCGAGCGCGCATGGCGGCCATCCGCGCGCGGACCTGGCGGCGCTGCGGCTCTTCGGCGCGCCGCACCTGAGCAGTATCGAGGGCGCGTATTTCGAGGCCAGCCCGTACGTGGATGGATGGGGGACGGGTGCGCAGAGCGTGGATCTGCACCAACAGCACCTGCTGTGGCTGCACGCGGCGGTGTTCGGCGGCGGTTATGTCGGGGAGGCCGTCGCGGGCGCAGGGCGCGTGGTGCGCGAGTTGTGACGTGCGGGCGGGGCGCGTGGCGCGCGAGTTGTGACGCGCCGGAGCTGCTGGGTGCGAGCTAGGTGTCGCCACCGCCAGCGGAAGTGCTGTAGGGAAGCCGACAGAGTACAGTCATAGTTCGGACAAAATCGCATAATTTGCTTTTCTAATTTTTCGTGAAGGAGTTTCTTCAGCGTGAAGAGAACATTCTCTATCGCCATGGCCTTCGTCGGGTTGACCGTCGGCGCGGGCTTCGCCACCGGCCAAGAAGTGATCCAATACTTCATTTCCTTTGGCCTCAACGGCATTTGGGGTGCGGTGCTGGCCGGCATCGTCATGACCCTCGCCGGTAGCGTGATCCTGCAGGTCGGCAGCTACTTCCTGGCTGACGAGCACCGCATGGTGTTCCGCAACGTCGCGCACCCCATCGTCTCGCGGTTCTTGGATGTCTCCGTGACGATCACCCTGTTCGCCGTCGGTTTCGTGATGCTCGCCGGCGCGGGCTCCAACCTGGAGCAACAGTTCGGCCTCCCCGCCTGGGCGGGCGCGCTGCTAATGACGGGCGTGGTGCTGGCCGCCGGAATGCTGGACGTGGAGAAGGTCAGCCAGGTCATCGGCGCGCTGACCCCGCTGATCATCATCGCCGTGGTCTTCGCCTTCGTGTACACGATGATCAACATGCCCTCCGACACTTCGCACCTGAGCGAGATCGCGATGGCGGAAGAGTCGCCGGTTTCCCCGTGGTTCGTCTCCGCCCTGAACTACAACGGCCTGGCGCTGCTGCTGGGTGTTTCCATGTCCCTGGTGATTGGCGGTAACTACGCCTCCCCGAAGGAGGCCGGTCTCGGCGGCCTGATGGGTGGTGTGCTGTACACCGTCATGCTGATCATCGCCGCGATCACCCTGTATCTGAACATCGAGACCGTCCAGGGCAGCGATGTGCCGATGCTGGCGATGATGGACGACATCAGCCCGGTGCTGGGCGTGATCATGGCGATCATCATCTTCTTCATGATCTTCAACACTGCGATCGGCATGTTCTACGCGCTGGGTAAGCGTCTGACCGCCAGCACCGACAAGTCCTTCCGCCCGGTGTTTGTCGTGGTGACGCTCATTGGTTACGGCATCAGCTTCGTGGGCTTCGATACCCTCATGACCTATGTCTACCCGGTCATCGGCTACATCGGCCTGGTGATGATCATCGTGATGATCGCCTGGTGGCTCCGCTCTCGTGCCCGCATCTTCGCAGAGTCTAAGCGCCGCGACCGCATCCACGAGCTCGCCCACGCCCGCGAGCACGACGATGAGGAGTACACCGACGAGGATCGCCAGGAGATGCGCAAGCTGGTCGGCGAATCCAACATCGAGGACAAGGAGCTGCACAAGACCATCACCGATGAGGTGAAGAGCGAGATCCCGGACGAGGAGCTCGAAAAGTAGTGCACCCTGCGCGCCCGCACTACGCACCACGCGCCCGCACTGCACACCCGCGCACCACGCGCCCGGTGCGCCGTGCCATCTACCTGGGCGTACAATGAGTATCCATGTTTGGCGGGATGCATGAATCACTCACGACGGTTGCGATAAGCGCGGCGGATTTCACCCCGCCGCAGGGGTGGGGGCCGGTGCTGAAGGAACAGCTCGGCATTGATCTGTGGCGCATCCCGGTGGTCATGGTCGCCGCCGTCGGTATCTACCTGACGTTCCTGGTGGCAGTGCGGCTGTTCGGGCAACGCATCCTCAGCCCGCTGGGCGGCTTCGATGCTGTCGTTATTTTCATGTTTGGCGCAGTGGCGGGCCGTACTGTTCTGGGCCACCCGCCGTCACTGGCCGCGGGCGTGATCGGCCTGCTCACCCTCATGGGCATGGAGGCTCTCTTCGGCGCCGTACAGGACGTCGTGGCCTTGCGCCGCACCATCAACCCGCCGCCGACGGTGTTGATCGCCCATGGCGAGGTGTTGGAGGGGACTCTGCAGCGCAACCACATCACCGAGACCGCGATCGCTACGGCCGCGCGCAAGGCGGGGGTACGCGACTTTAGCGAGGTCGCGTGCATGATTCTGGAATCCAACGGGTCGATCTCTACCCTGCGTGCGGGGCAGAAGATCGACCCGGATTTGTTGCTGGGGGTCGAGGGCGCCGAGAAGGTTTTGTGACGCCCCCTCGTCCCACCGAACCTTAAGCGTTCAGCACCGGGTGCAGTCGCTTCATGGTCCAGGTTTGCTGGCTGCGGGCCGATAGCGTGGTGACCAGGAAGCAGCCGAGGCCGACGAGGAAGAGTACTCCCACTGCGATCGGTAGGCGTTCGTCGTAGAAGCCGTAGATCAACTGTCTGAAGCCGTTGACCGTGTACGTCATTGGGTCGAACGGATGCAGGAATTGGAAGAACTTGTTTTGTGTCTCGACTGGATAGAGGCCTCCCGAGGCGACGATCATCAACATGAGCACCGCTAGGGCTGTCACGCGGCCTGGTCCGGGGCCGAGGAACGCGATGAACATTTGGTTCATCAGCATCCACACCATCGCCACGAGGGCTGCGAAGAGGAATAGACCCGGCAGGTTATCGACGTCCATGCCCACGCCCCAGACGGTCACGCCGACCACGACGGCTGCCTGGCCGATGGCGAGTAGGCCGGTCGGCAGGAAGCCGGAGAGTGCCGCACGCCAGGAGTGCACACCAGAGTTGACGGTACGGGCCTGCAGCGGCTTGATCATCACGTAGACCATGATGCCGCCGATGAACAGCGCCATGCTGAAGAAGAACGGTGCCATGCCGGCGCCGAAGGTGTGGTTGCCGGAATCGTTGTCGCTCTTCAGGTCCACCGGCCCGCCGATGGTGGAGGCAGTGGCCAGGCGCTGGCCATCATTCCACTTCGGAACTTGCTTGGCGCCGTCGGAGAGCTTGGTGTGGAGTTCGGAGGCGCCATCGTCCAACTTGGCGGTGCCATCCTTGGCCTTGCCGGTGCCCTCGGTGAGCTTGTCCGCACCGTCTTTGAGCTTGGTGTTGCCGTCGTCCAGCTTGATCACGCCGTCCTTCAGCTTGCCTGCGCCGTCGGAGGCTTCGCCCATCTTTTCATCCAGCGTCTGCGCGCCGTCGTTGAGCTTGTTCACGCCGTCCTGCAGCTGTTTGAACTGGCCCGGCAGGCCCTTCAGCTCGGTCACGCCGTGTCGCAGCGGCGCATTCGGGTCGTTGAGCTGGTAGGACAGCTGTGCGCTGCCGTCAGCCAGGCGCTTCAGATCCGATGCGTTCTGCGACTTCGGGCCGAGGCCCTGCGTTTCCAGGGCGAAGGCGACCTTGTCCAGCTCGTCGGCTGCGGTGATGGCGGCGGGCACGCCGGTGCCGCGCAGGTCGCGGGAGAGCCCACGCAGGTTAGCCGCGTGGTCGCCCTGGGCCTTGGTCACGCCGCCGAGTTTGGTGTTGAGCTGCTGCACTCCGTCGTTGACCTGGCTTGCTCCGTCGCCGAGTTTATTGACGCCATCTTCCAGCTGATTGAGCTTTCCGGCCTTGCCGTTGAGCTTGTCAGCCGCAGCGTTCACCTTCGTGGCGAGCTCGTCAGTACCGTCGGCTAGTTTCCCTGAACCGTCGTGGAGTTGGACGAGTCCGTCATCCAGATCGGTTGCGCCCTTGCGCAGCTTGCCGGAACCGTCCTTGGCGGTGGCCAGGCCGTCGGCGAGCTTGTTGGCGCCGTCGTCCAATTGGATAGACCCGTCCTTCAGTTCGGCGGTGCCGTCGGCCAGCTTGCCGGCGCCGATCGCAGCCTTCTGCATGCCGGAGCCGGCATCAACGACGCCGACGAGGACCTTGTCCACCGCTTCGGCACTGATCTTGTCGCCCACCACGCTGATGACCTCACGCATGACGTTCTGGCCGATCATGGTCGATAGGAAACCGTTGGCGTCGTTGTAAGTGCTGATGAGGTTGGCCTTCTCCGGGTTATCGGAGGTGGGGGAGGCCACGGCTTCGGAGAAATTCTCCGGCAACTCGAGGGAGAAGTAATACCGACCGGATTCCACGCCCTTGCGGGCATCTTCGGCATCCGTTTCGATCCAGCTGATCTGGTCGTTGTCCCTTAGTCCCTGAATCACCTCGTCGCCGGCGCGCAGTTCCTCGCCCTCAACGTTGGTTCCCTTGTCACTGTTAACAAGTGCGACAGGCAGGCTGTTCAGGTTCCCGAAGGGGTTCCAGAATGCCCAGAGGTACAGGGCGGAGTACAGCAGCGGCATAAGCACAAGGATGACAAGTGCGGCTCGGGTGAGCCGGTTGCGCTTGAAACTACGGATTTCGCTGTTGAGTTTGAAACCGGCAAGCATTAACGGTTCTCCTTCTGCTCTGCGGTGGTGTTGTGGTTTTCGGGGAGATCCAGATCATCGAGTTCTGGGTCGTCTAGTTCTGGGTCGTACTGGTTTGGGTCGTATTGGTCTGCTTCGACTTCGGCCGGGTCAGGGTATTCGCGCAGTCCCGTATGAATCGGGTGCGCGTGGCCAGCGTTGGCGTCAATTTCAATAACCTTGTGTGGCGCCACAGGTCCGACAATGGGGTTCGACGAGTTCACGATCACAGGAATGTCCTGCGATAGGCGCTCTAGCACCTGCAACAGAATTGCACGGTCGTCGTTCTCGTGCACCTGCTCGATGTCGTCCATGATCAGCAGCTCGACGGGCTTGTTGTCGGCGGGCGACAGGGCAAGGCTGATGCGCAGCATAATCTTGTCCAGGTTGTCCAGCTGGGAGATGTAGGCATCCAGCGGAGGCAGGTCGCGGTCGCCGTAAACGTGACTGCAGAAGCGCTCCAAGTCCTCCTGGGAGGCCTTGCGCACCGGCATGAACCACGGCTTCGACCAGGACAAAGACTCGGTGAGCACGTCCTGGACCGTGACGGAACGCTCCAGCAGGTCGATCTGCTCCACGCCCGCGATGGCTACGCGGGAGCGGATCGCCTTTGGCTTGGATTCGCCGAGCACGCTCAGCGAGCCGCCGGTGGGTTTCATCCGGCCAGAAAGAACTAGAGCTAGGGCCGTGCGGCCGGAGCCACCCTTGCCAAGCAGGTTGGTTAGACCCTGGTTGGGGATAGCGAAAGAAAGAGGGCCGAACACTCGGCCCTCGTCACCTTTAAGCTCGAGATCCTGGGCTTCTACTGCTAGGGAAGACATGGCTTTACCTGATTTCTGTGGGTAGGGAAGCTCGGTCTATTTCAACAGACACCCTGGACATTTTTGTAGATTTTGACGATTTCGTCAATTTCCTTCGCGGTGTGCTGCGGTGGCGCGGCAAAATAGCGCTACAGCACCCGAATCTACAAGGAATTTAGCCGGGAAGCTGTAGCGCTATTGGGGAAGGAGGTGGGCTATATCGCCGCTCCGAATACGGAGCCGACAGCGAAGGTGACCGCCAGGGCCGCCATGCCACCGATAACGATGCGCAGCACCGCGCGGGTCTTCGGTACATTACTTAGGTGAGCCGACAGAGCGCCAGTGAGCGCCAAGGCTACGAAGGTCACGCCGAAGATTACGGCGACGGGGGCGAACAGGGCGGCGGCAAACGGCAGAGCGGCACCCAAGATAAAGGAAATAAAAGATGCGATGCCCGCCGACCACGGGTTCACCAGTTGGCTCATGCCCATGGCGCGCTCGGAATCGCGCTGCGAGGAGACGGAGACGTACTCGCCGAGCGCCATGGATACGGCACCGCCTATGACGGCGGCCAGGCCGGACATGGCGATGGTCTGCGGGTTGCTGGTCGCGCCAGCCACGCCGACGAGGACCGCGGCGGTGGAGACGATGCCGTCGTTCGCGCCGAGGACGGCCGCGCGGAGGCGGTTGAGGCTCTCGCCGTGGTTGTCATCGACGTCGGCGGGCTCAGCGAGCTCGGGGTATTCGGCTGGAGCGGTCGGCGTGTGTTCGGCCTGAGTGGCTGGCGGAACCTCTGCGTGCGCGGTCACTTCAGCCGTCGGGATGGTGATAATCCCGCGTTCACATGTAGCCACGGCAGTGCAGCTGCCGTCGTAGTAGCGATCGCAGGGGCAAGATACTGAAGTGCTCATGACTCGAGTATCGCCGGGTTTGAAACCTTCCGCAAGCATTGAAAGGCTACCTTTACGCAGGTCAGGGTGCCTTTTGTTAGGTGAGGCTGGGGTTGGGGAACTAAGGATCGCGGTAGATTTTTGGGTTAGATAGTTTTGTGTTTGAGAAATGTACGTGGGTGTCGAACTCGGAGAGCTGCTCCCAGATCTTTCGTACTTCGGACTTTGTCCGAAGCTTCTTCATCTGAAGCGCGCGGAGCAAAACATCCTCAGAGTTGAACGAACGAACTTGGCGCTTCCGTGCCATCTCCTGCCCTCGGCCGTTCTGATGCCACTGCTTCAGGGATGTAAAGGGGTGGAGTCCGTCGGTTGTGGTTCCGCGGGTGCTGTATCTAGTTCTTGTTTCACCTGCTCTGAGGAAATGCCACGGGCTAGTGCGACTGCGGAAGAAGATACGACGCCCTTGCGATAGCCCTTGGTTGCGTCGGCAACCAGGCGCGGAGATGGTCGTGGCTGGTCTGAAACTAGCGCATCCGCATTGTATTGCTCCCGCCAGCCGTAGTGGGAAGCCAATTTAGGAGCGGACCATTCTTCAGATAATTCGTTGCAGACTTCCTCGCTAATCAATCCAGCCTCTTTCAGCTGGATGGCAGCTACCGAAGGGGAGACGCGGAAGTGTTGAATGATCTTGGAGAGTGTTTCGGGGGCTGCGGGAGAGAGGTTTTGAGCGATCTTCTTCACCCCATCCAAGGGGCAGAGTACGTTGCGGGCAAACGAATTGGCTCGAGTCTCCGAAGGGCTGTTTGGCTCGCATTGAGGTACCTCGGAAGATCGGTCAATATCGTCAGCCAGGATGTGTCCGACCTCGTGGGCTACAGTGAAACGTTGCCGATAAGGAGAGGTGCTTGTTCCTACGCCGATGACGATGTTGCCCGTTTGTGGATCCTTGACGGAGATTGCTTCAACGTCCGTTGGGAGAGGGCGAATGAGCAGGTCAGCATTTACGTGCTCGGTAAACGATTCGATGCGATCGATGGGATCGTCTCCAAGCTCGTAAAAGTGCCGAAATTGTTCAGCGAGGCTTTTGCCTTGCCTGGTTGGGGAGGCATTTTGCTCATAGGAGAACGCACTAGGCATCTAACACCTCGTCCAGGGTGTTTCGGAGCTCGAGGTACGGCATCAGATCGCCTTTTACTTCAGAGATGTCGATCTTCTTTGAAGAACGCGCAGCCCACTGAGCGCGCTTAGAAAGTGGAATTTCGTCCGTTAGCTCATTCAGGCTGACTCCAAACACCCAGCTTAGGGCCACCAGATCGCTCACCGTTGGTTGTTTCGCCCCATTCTCCATGCGTGAGATCCCAGATTGGGAAATCACTCCCTCAAGCTCTCGTGAGAGTTCACGGGTCGACAAACCTCGCAGCTCTCTTAGAGTCCTCAGACGTGTTCCAAAATCTTCTGGCACCACCTGAATCACTTCCCCTCTTAACTGATTCACCTAAGTTTAGGGCGGAATCCCATGGTTGTAAAGGCCTGGTGGCGTCAATACCTAACGGGCGGCTCGGCGGGCGCGCAGGCGATTGTCGTAGAGAGCGCCATGACGAGGGCGACGGCCATGAGCGAACCGATGGTGCCGAAGCCGATGGCGGTGCCGAGAGTCCAGTTGATGGCGCGCGAGCTGGCGAAGACGATCGCGGTGATCAGTGCAAGCCCCATGGCAGTACCGATGCGTTGTGCAGTCTGCGAGACCGCGCCAGAGCTGCCCGCGTAGTTGAGGGGCACGTCCGCGAGCGTGAGAGTTTGGTTCGGGCCGATAACCGCGCCCTGGCCGGTGCCGACGAGGAAGAGGGTGAGGACCATCCACCACTCCGAAAGGCCCGTAACGTGGTGCAGCACAAGGGCGAGGATGGTCAGCACGATGCCGGTCAGCGCCACAGTGATGCCGTCGATCACAACTCTGCGGCCCCGGTCGGCGACCCGCTTGCCAGCCCAGTTAGCGGCGAAAGAGCTGCTGATTGCGGCAGGAATGCCAACGCTACCGGCGACGAGCGCGCTGTAACCCAGGCCGTTTTGGAAGTACAGGGCCACGAGCACCCAAATGCTGGTTATGCCCATGAAGTACACTCCCGCCAGCATGGTGCCCAGGCGGAAGCTGGGGAAGCGGAAGATCTGCATGTCCACCATCGGGTCGAAGGGCTTCGACTTCTTCACATGGCGCTCCCACGCCAACCATCCGGCCAGAAGGGCGACGGCGACGGGCAGGAGCAGGAAGGTGCGCGCGCTGCCGGAGGATTCCACGAACGGGAAGAGGAAGGCCAGGACGGCCAAGCCAAGTACGAGGGAGCCGAAGGGGTCGAGGCTGCGCACCGCGCGGATGACGCCCACATTACGGCCGGTGACGGGATCCTTAACCCGGCCCATCAGCGGGCGCGGGAACCACAGCAGTGCGAGGACGAAGGCCAGCAGGCCGAAGGGAACATTGACGAGGAACGTCCAGCGCCAGCCGTGCTCCGGGCCGCCGACGCGAATGAGGAAGCCACCCAGGACGGGTCCAATGGCCACGGCTACGCCCACTACGGTGCCGAACCAGCCGAAGGTCCGGCCGCGCTCCTTGCCGCGGAAGAACTGCTGGATCATGCCCACGGCCTGCGGGTTGAGCAGGCCCGCGCCCACGCCCTGGATGAAGCGGGTGACGTTTAGGGCTTCCGCTGTGGGGGCGAAGCCCGCGGTGATGGCCGACAGGGTGTAGATCGTCAAGCCGATGAGGTACATCCCGCCCCGGCCGAGCAGATCGCCGGCACGCCCCGCGGCAACGAGGACCACGCCGAAGGTCAGCGTGTAGCCGGAGAGTGCCCACTGGATGTCCGATTCGCTGGCGCCCAGCCCCTGCTGGATGGAGGGCAGGGCGACGTTGATGATGGACACGCTGATCAGCGACATGAAGATCGTCGTGAGGATGACGCCCAGAACTTTCCAGCGGCGCGGGTCCTCACCCGGGGGATAGGTGCCGGGGGAGTGGATCGTGGCCTCCGACGCGCCGGGTTGCGGAGTGTTCTGTTGCTGCGGGTGCTGGCGTGCGCCTTCTGCGTGCGTGTCCTTCTCAGCCACCGTGGTGTGTGCTCTCCTTAGAATCACCTAGTCGCTTGTGCGGTTTATCGTTCTCAAGGAGCATAGCGCTACTTAGGGTGACCTTATTCCATTGGGGTGGGGTGGTGAGTGCTCCTACCCCTCTAGTGCGGCCTTCAGTAGCGCATCGCGGCCAGGGTCTTCGGCACGCCGATATAGGGTTTGGGGTGCACGAAGCACTCGGCGACCTCTTCGGGGCTCACGCCTGCGACGTCCACGGCGGTCTTGATGTGGCCGGTGAGCTGCGGTTCCACGCCACCCATGGCGGCCAGGGGCTGGCGCTTACCCTAGGGCGCGGGTGCTCTTTTCGGCGGGGTGGCTTAGGCCTGGCCCCGTTTCAGCACAGTACGCAGGATCACGTAACCTCCCAATTTATGGTGAACAGAACATCCCGCGGCTGCTTCGCCTGGAGCGCTTCCTGTGCGCTGTCTAGAAGATGATCGGACTCATTGCGCAGCTGATTTCGTGTGCTGCGGTATTCATACTCAGCATCATCAGCTTTGCGGCGCCATTGCCGGGTTTCCTTCTTGAGTTTTAGCTCTTCAGCAGCGCCAGAGGCTTTGCGGGCTTATTTGTTCGCGGTAGCTTCCTTTGCTTGATACTCGCGAATCTTCGCGTCGTATTTCGCTTTTAGGCCGAGCCTCGCGGCATCGAGAAAGGCCCCTTGCTCAAGGAAAAATCGGGCGTTTCGGTTCTCAATCCCATCACCAAACGCCTTCAGCTGCCGCGCGACGTCCCTTCTCGATGCCGCTCAGGCAGGGAGCAGTCACTCCGACCATGTCAGCGAACTGCTTCATGGTGTGTTGGTGCTGCTTGCGGCGTTTGGCAGTGAATTCTCCGAATTCGAAGTTGTCTCTCTAGTCCCTCCTACCGTGTTGGCAAACGCGCCAACCTGTGAATGGCGTGGTTTTAAGCAGGTCCACCCGACGATGTGTTGCTGGGGTCTACAGGCGGGGCGGCTATCAGCCTCTTTGGTTGAGGCGTGAGTGAATCAGCGGGAGGAGAATCCGGTCTACATCGGCCTTAAACTGTGGATCCGACAGATAGTTGATGGCGAAGTCTTGGTTCTGGTTCATCCGATCCAGCACGATGTCTTGGATGCGTTCGTCGTAGACGATGGAGAACATGTCAAGTGAGTTGTGGGCACGCGACTTGACTTCGGCGTCTTCGACCATGTCTTCGGTAAGCTGCTCGATAACCTTGTCCATGTGGGTGAATTCGGTCCCCCAGCGGTCGTTGAGCTTGGAGATGATGTTAGACAGGTTGTCCTTCTCGTCCTTGCTAGCGCCGCCGGTGGCGGGGCTGTTCGCCAGTCGCCCTTGCTCATCGGCCAGGTCGATGGAGCCTTCGTAGACTTGCTGGAGACGGTAGTACTGTAGAGCGACCTCGTCTTCCAGATGTGGGGCGGGGTCTCCCTCAACGTAGAGCTTGCGCACCAGCAACTTAGCGTATGCGGCGAAGCGGTGGAGTCGCTCGTCGTCGAAGCGGACGATGTGCGTCAGGAAGTCGTAGTTGCGGTTGAACTTGTTCATCTTTGCCCGCACTTCGAGCTTGTCCTCGTTCTCGAGTTCGTCAAACCGTGCGACGGCGGGGTCGAGGTAGGCATTGAGTCGGCTGAAGTCGAGGTTCGTTTGCTTCTTCGATTCGGTGAAGAATACTTTGGTAAAGCCCTCTATCTCCTTGTCCGTCCACAAATGGTAAGAGGCGAGGAAGTGATAGAGGTCGTAGACGATATTCGGGTCAGTCTCCTCGGTGATGCTGGTGGAAATGTAGTAGTCCTGGAACGACTTTTGGATCTCCTCGGCGGTGTTAACGAAGTCGAGCACGAACGTGTCGGTCTTGCCCGGATGAATGCGGTTGATCCGTGACAAGGTCTGCACCGCTTTGACCCCGTGGAGCTTCTTGTCTACATACATGGTGTGTAACAGAGGCTGATCGAAACCCGTCTGATATTTCTCGGCCACGAGTAGCAGCTGGTACTCGCCGGTGGCGAACTCCTCCGGCAACTCCGCTTCGGGGATCTGGTTGAGGCGTTCTTCAGTGTATTCTGCGCCTTGGTCTTCGACCGTACCTGAGAATGCCACGAGCACGCCAAGGTCTGCGTAGCCCATCTGTGTGATGTAGTCGCGGAAGGCGAAGTAGTAGCGCACGGCATGCAGGCGTGAACCTGTCACCAGCATGGCCTTGGCCTCGCCGCCAATTTTGTGAGCGACGTTGGCGCGGAAGTGCTCAATGATGATCTCGGCCTTCTGCCGTAGATTGTATGGATGCAGACTAAGATATTTGCCGAGCGCCTTGTTGGCTTGTTTGGTGGAGTACTCAGGGTCGTCCGCCGTAGTTTTCCCAACCCGGTAATAGGTTTGGTACGTGGTGTAGTTTTTCAGCACATCAAGGATAAAGCCCTCTTCGATTGCTTGACGCATTGAATACACGTGGAACGGAACTGGGGTGGCATCGGGGGCCGGGGTACCGAAGATTTCGAGCGTTTTCTGCTTCGGAGTCGCGGTAAACGCAAAGAACGAAAGGTTTTTCTGACGGCCCTGCGTGCGTAGTTCCTCGGCGATCTGTTCATCGATCTCTAGCTGCTCGGCCTCCACCTGGGCTTCGGCAGCCGCGTAGCGCTCAAGTATGTCTTCCTCGGACTCCTTGCCAGCAGTGGCGGTGTCTGCGAGCACTTGCTTGAGCTTCTCCGACGCCTCGCCTGTCTGTGACGAGTGCGCCTCATCAACGATGACGGCGAAGCGCTTACCAGCCGTCGCCGCATTGCTCACGTCAACAAACGGGAACTTCTGCAAAGTGGAAATGATGATCTTCGCGCCATCGGCCAGAGCCTCTGTAAGTTGGCTGGCGTTCTTGTCGACCTTGACCACCACGCCAGCGGTGTGATCCATCGCGTAAATCGTGTCCTGCAACTGCTTATCCAACACACGCCGGTCAGTGATCACGATGATCGAATCAAACACCGCACGCTGCTGGTCATCATGCAGGTTCGACAAATGATGCGCTAGCCAAGCGATCGTGTTCGACTTACCCGAGCCAGCCGAATGCTGCACCAAATAGTTCTTCCCCGCACCATCAGCCTTCGCGTCGGCCACGAGCGTACGGACAGCGTCGAGCTGGTGAAAGCGCGGAAAGATCACCTTATCCTTGCGCCGGTCACTGGCATGCGGAATGAACTGGACGAAACGATGAAGAATGTCGAGCAAGGAATCCTTGGCCAGCACCTCTTCCCACAGATAAGACGTCTTGTACTTACCTGCCACCGGTGGATTACCCGCGCCATTCTCGAAACCACGGTTGAATGGCAAGAAGACCGTGTCCATACCAGCGAGCTTGGTGGTCATCCACGCCTCGTCTGTATCGACCGCGAAATGCACCACCGTACGCCGGTTCAACCCAAACAGTACCTCGCTGGCTGGGCGGGAACTCTTGTACTGGGCAATTGCGTTCCGGTAAGTCTGCCCAGTAAGTTGGTTTTTCAACTCCAGTGTGACGACAGGTATGCCGTTGACAAACAGCACCGTATCCACAGAGTTGTCGTTCGTCGTTGAGTAGCGCAGCTGGCGCACCACTGTCATCCGGTTTGCCCAATACTTCTCCGCTAACAGCTCGTTCAAATCCGAACCTGGAGCAAAGAACACCAGTTTGAAGCGCGCACCAAGATCTTCCACTCCGCGACGCAGCACCTCCACGACGCCGCGCTTGTCGAGCTCGCGGGCCACCCGCTTGCAGAACTTCTCGCCAGCCTTCGCCCCGTGGATGCGCTCCAAACGCTCCCACTGCTGCGGCTGCGTATCCCGTACGAAGTCAAGCAAATCTTGTGGATACAGGCCTAAGACCCGATCATAGCCAGCAGGGTTTCGCGACTCATACAGATCAAGATCCGAGGGCCCAATGTGCGTCAGCGCGTACTCAATCTCGTCTTCAAATCTGCGCTCAGACGTATCCATCACGCCACCTCTCCCACACGGATCTTGCCAGTCACGGCATCATTAATAACCTGCTTGCGATACTTACCCAACAACTCAATCTGCCTCTTGATGCCCTCAATAGTCGTATCAATCTCGGCTGACTTTTCTTCGAGGAAATCCGCGATTTCGGTTTGTTCCCGCAGCGGAGGAACAGGTATTTTCTCGCGTCTTATATCGGCCCAAGAAAGGATTTTCCTGACGCCTTCTGCCATTCCATGGAACAGGAGCCGTGAATCCATTGATTTCAACAGATAGGAGGCAAAACGTTCGTCAATGCCAAGATTGGCCGAAAGGGTGATATATGCGGAGGTGATCACACCATTTTGAGTGACGAGACCTATTCTTTTGGTTCTAAAATCATAGTTTAGATTCAGTCCGTTAATAACGATCATTCCAGGGGTAACCACTTTATATGTAGCGAGCGTCTCGTCTAGCTTCCGATCTTCTGGATACCAACCTGGTTTAACAACGATCTCCCCGTTCCTGAACTGAAGAGCATTACGAATTCGAAGATCTGAATTGATCTTCTTTTCTACACTGAATAAGGCTACGAACGGTTGCGTGCGCCAAGTCTTTGGCATATCGCCAGCCCAGTCGATCCCGCTGTCGCGCATCGGCGCATCCGGATCAAGACCGCGAGTCACCGTGCGGGCGATCAACTCACGCCGATACCGCTCCAATAACTCAGCCTGATGCCCAAGCTTCCCAATCAGTCCATCAATCTCGGCGGTCTTCTCGTCAAGGTAGTTCGAGATTTCCGCTTGTTCCAGCCTAGGCGGGACGGGCAGAGGAAAGTTTAAAAAGACGTCAGCAGGTAATCGCCATCTGCCCATGTTTGAGACGCCCTGCCCGAACTTGTAGTAGATGTGACGAGAATACAACAGCTGGAAGACGTACAGAAAGTAGCGTCCGTTAATAAATTCCAAGTTTCTTGCCCGAAATACACGGTAGTCCGGACTGGTCAATCCATCAAATGGTGACTGATCCACCCATCCTGTCAATAGATCCATCGAATTCATAGCAAAGTCGCCCTGATTGACAACTTGGTATCCATCGTAATTCCTGGCCATTTGGCCTTCGTTTTGGAGGATGTTTTTAGGCTTTATTCCAGATTGAGTAATCGAAAGAATCGGCGGAATCAAGCGGTGGATGCGCCACGCTTGAATAGTTCGTTAAGTATTTCACGTGGGGTTGCGCCGCCGAGGATTTGTCGGGGTGTTTCGTTGAGCTCATTTTGCACCCACGCGACATGTTCGGGTGTGACGGTGGCAAAGTCGGTGCCCTTTTTGTAGAACCTGCGCCTGATCTCGCCGTTGGTGTTCTCGTTGGTTGGTCTCTGCCACGGTGAGTGCGGTTCACAGAAAAACACCTGGCAGCCGTCTTTAATCTGGACTTGTGCTGTGACAGCCATTTCTGCGCCTTGGTCCCATGTGATGGTCTTTAGCTGCTCGGTGTTGAGGTCTTTGACCATGTCCTGCAGGGTTGCGACCACGGTGTGTGAACTGTGCTCATCGGGAAGGTGTCCAAGCAGGGTGTAACGGCTGGTGCGCTCTACTAGGGTAATCAGCGCGCTTTTGCCACCTTTACCAATAACAAGGTCGCCCTCCCAGTGCCCGGGAATAGCCCTGTCATCAGCTTCCGGGCTGCGGTGGGTGATCTCAGCACCTTTGATCCAAGGGCGACCGGTTAACACGCCAGCGTTTCGGGCACGACGCTTGCGTGTTGAGCCGCCGCGGATAAGTACGTCTTTAGTCTTCATGACTTCTTCAAGCTCGGCTCGCAGGCTGCCTTTGCCTTGAATGTATAAGGCACTGTAGATCGCTTCGTGGGAAATACGCATGCTTTCATCATCGCTGAAAGCATGCTCAAGCCATGCACTAATGCGCCCAGGTGACCACCTGCGGGCAAGGCAATCGACTACTACACCCCGAAGCGTTGGGCTTTCATCGAGCTTGCGTAGTTTTGGCCGCACCATCCGACCAGCAGTAGAAACAGCAGCGTTGTGGGCGTTATACCGCAGCTGCTCTGTGCCGTCCTCATCGACGATCTTCCAACCATTACGGGTGATTTCACGAGCGACGACACTGTGGTGCCTATTTATTTTCTGCGCGATGGCTCGTGCCGAATCACCGACACGACATCCCGCTTCAATAGCAACACGGTCTTCAACAGTAAGCCTGCGACCACGCCCTACTAAGGCGTGTTTGTCGAATACGCCGCTAGGAAATCCATCAACGGCTTGAGTTTTCATCGGTGCTGGCATAACAGAATCTTTACCCAGCTTCTTGCCTGTATCTGGCAAAGACACCACCGCCTCATCAGGCGTTCGACGATGTCGCTGCCGGCGTAACTTCGCATACCGCTGCTTCCTTATCCACCCATACACGGTAGAAGGATGCACACCGATAGCATCAGCCACTGTCTGACAGCTCTCACCAGCAAGCACTCGCTCCACGGCCTGGGCACGTTCATCAGGTGACAAGTGGGCGCGTCTAGGCCGCACTTCGATTACACCAGCTTTCTTTAACCTGCTGTGAAGCAAGCCAGTCGATATTCCAACAGTCTGTGCTGCTTGACTGATCGACATACCTGCACGCACCAACCCAACAGCCTCACGGACAAACGGATCACGCAAACGACTCGCACGCCTGCCTGGAGGTTCGACACCTCTTACCCTCAACCAACCGTAAACCGATTCGGGGCCTACACCCACATCACGCGCGACCAGGCTAACTGCCTCGCCTGCCACCACGCGCTCAACAGCAGCATCCTTAACATCCTTCGGAGTCCAACGCGTCACAACTACCTCCCGGTCGAAGTGGCGCATTCACCCCTTGACAGCACGATCTGCTGTCCACCATGAGGAACTTGTTGCTTGGCAATGCGAAAAAGATACTTCGTTTTCTGTACGCTCCAGCTGGGTGGCACCTCGTGTTCGATCCATCGGAGCGAAGACATATCCTCAACCATTTATTTCACCTGCTCGCTGAAGAGTTTGGTGATGTCGGCTTGGATGCTCGCCGATAGGGTTTGGATCTCCGCGAGGGTTTCGACAGGGTTGCCGAGTTCTTCGTATTTGTAAAAGTATCGGGTAAAGGGGATTTCGTAGCCGATTTTGGTTTTGTCGTGGTCGATCCAGGCGTCTGGGGCGTAGGGGATGACTTCGCGCTGGAAGTAGGCTTCGATGTCTTCGCGGAACGGAATCTGCTCGGTATCGCGCAGGTCCGCGTCTGGCTCCGGGTTACCTTTTGTATCCATGCAGATGTCCGCGTCGGGGTTCTTTGTGCCGAGCCCGGCGACGATCTTGCGCAGCGCTGCGATGCCGATCTTCTCGCCACGTTTCTTGATGCTTTCACGGATAAGGTCGGTGAACTCGTCCCGGTTGAGGTACACGCGCTCAGCGTCGAGTGCCTCAAGGGTAGCGATGATCGCGTTCTGCACCCGCTTGCCCGCATCGATTTCTTCGGTGCGTGCAGGTTCGGTTCGCTTCCTCGACATGGCAAGATCCGTGAACGGTTTGGTCTGCTTGAGTGATTCAATCGCGTCTGGGGTGGCTTGGAAGCTCAACCGTAGCGGGCGTTCTACGACAACTTCGTGGTAAGCAAAGTCTTCGGTCTCGAAGATCCTCGACTCTTCGGTTTCCTGGAACGCGCCGTAGATGCGAGTGATATCAGCGATGTTGGTTTCGGTGAGTTCTTTGCGCTTTTCACCCAAAGGTTTACGCATCCGCTGGAAATATTGGGTGGCATCGATCAGTTGTACCTTGTTCTTGCGGTGGCGCTCCTTTTTGTTCGACAGCACCCAGATGTAGGTGAGAATGCCGGTGTTGTAGAACATCTGATCTGGTAGGGCGATGATCGCTTCGAGCCAGTCGTTCTCAAGGATCCAGCGACGGATCTCTGATTCACCCTGACCGGCTCCACCTGTGAAGAGGGGTGAGCCGTTGAACACGATCCCGATCCTCGTGCCAGCAGCATTTACGAGATCCATGGGATCGTAGGGCTTCATCTTCGAAATCATGTGTTGCAAGAAGAGGAACGAACCATCCGACACACGCGGCGTTCCCGCTCCGAAGCGACCCTGGTAGCCCTTGTGTTCGGCCTCGTCAAGAATCGGGTCGGCGTATTTTTTCCAGTTCACACCGAAGGGAGGGTTGCATAACATGTAGTCAAACCGCATGCCTGCCGTCTTGTCGTTCGTCAGTGAATTGCCGAAGTAGATGCGTTCTTGGCGTTCACCCTTAATCATGATGTCGGACTTGGCAACCGCATAGGTTTGCGGATTGAGCTCTTGACCGTAAACCTCTAGGCGTGCGGACTCATTCAGATCATTGACGTGCTGGGCGGCGGTAGAGAGCATACCGCCGGTGCCGACTCCGGGGTCATATAGCGAGGCCATGGCTCCGTCTGCACAAAGCCGGTTGATATCTTCCTCGGGGTTGAACAAGAGGTTGACCATCAGGCTGATGACCTCACGCGGAGTGAAGTGTTCACCAGCAGTCTCATTCGACAATTCAGAGAATCGGCGGATGAGTTCTTCAAAGATATAACCCATCTGGTCGTTACTGACCACGTCAGGGTGGAGGTTTACCTTCGCGGAGGTGAACTCTTTGAGCACGTGATAGAGCAGGTCAGATTTGTCGAGGCGCTCAATCACGTTGTAGAAGTTGTAGGCCTCCATCACTTCACGTGCAGCAGGCGCAAAAGCCTGCACGTAGTAGGTCAGGTTCTGCTCGAGGTTATCCGCGTCGTCAAGTAACGTTTTGAGGGTGAAGTTCGAGGTGTTCCAGAACGGGTAGCCCGTTTCCTTGGCGTACCGGAGCTCCTTGATCTTGTTGGGAACGGAGGTCGCCTTGATGTCCAACACTGCCTGCTTGGTGTCGACAAGGACTGAATCGAGGCGGGTGAGCACGGTGAAGGGCAGGACCACGTCGCCATACTCATGCTCCTTGTAATCTCCGCGCAGGATCTCGGCGATGTTCCAGATCAGGGACACATGGCTCGTTGGTTTCTCAGTGCTCACTTGGGTCAGTTCCTTCATCCATCAGCCGTTCGTAACGCTCATTGGAAATTAGCACAGCGATCGATTTGCTGTAACGCAGGACGTAGTTGGGGTCACCCTTGTCTCGACAACCTTTTTTGATCAGGAGAGGTGCCTGACCTTGTGGGGGATTGCCGATGTTGATGTGACGCATCAGAACCTTGCGTCGTTTCATCACCATGGCCTCCATGCCATTCGAACGAGTCCTTCCAAGCGTTCCACGAACCAGTCCATAATGGGGGCCACAACACGGTGACTTTTCAAGCGCTTGTTGGGCAAAGGTGCCAGGAGAGTCAACGGTCGGGGCGATAATCCTTGCTTGGTTACGTTCCAGCGGATACCGATCTTGTCTTCCATCACGCTGAAGTGGTCTCCCATCAACGCGAGGGTAAAAGGGCGTAGCGGCGCTGCCGGGGGAAGACATAAATCTGTCTCCTGGTTAGTATGCGTACCAAACTCACCAGCGCATGAAAAACATCCGCGGGTGCGCGAGCACTATTCCCACGTCACCGCTTCTGCGATAAGAAGATCCGCCAATCTCTTGTTGTGGAAGCGCGAGTACATCGTGGAGCCACGGCGCATGAGGCGAG
Organism: Corynebacterium jeikeium; assembly: GCF_028609885.1. Classification (NCBI taxonomy): domain Bacteria; kingdom Bacillati; phylum Actinomycetota; class Actinomycetes; order Mycobacteriales; family Corynebacteriaceae; genus Corynebacterium; species Corynebacterium jeikeium. Next base: position 845,999 of record NZ_CP063195.1, read on the forward strand.
TGTTGAGCTTGAATGCTTCCTGGAGCATTACGTCTAGATGCGGAAACTCCAGGTCTCCATCAATAATCGCGAGGAGCCCGCCGAGACTGAAGTCGAAGCTCAGGATGCGCTCACCGCGATACGGGGTGTCGTCATAAACAGCCCAGAACCCGTGTGGGCTTTCAAACCGGCCTGAATCCTCAAGAAGCGCGGTATTGATCCTCACTGTGACAAAAGCATCTGGATCATTCTCAAAGTCTTCCGATCTACTAGCGACAACGAACAATGTCTCTAGATTCCCGCAGGACAGAGTGAGCAAGCGATGCTCAGTCCGCGTGCGGTTTGTCGACGGCATGCACGAAACAGTCCAAAGCTGCTCGACGGTTGAGGCGGGGTCTTGAATGGTGATCGCGATATACCAACTGACCAGCGACCTTATTTCTAGAAAAGCAGGATGCCGTAGCAGAGTTGCGAGCTTCGGGTCGATATTGTCCGCGTAAGACTGCCTCGCTCCCTTTGCACGCTCACGTTCCCACGTAAGGGCCACAGTTGATCCCTTTGAAGTGACGATTTCTACCGTGTCGTCTCCGCGGGGCTTGTTGGTCAGCATTATGTTGCGCACCGAGTGCGTCGCCTCGGTCTCGGTAATGAGAAGCTGCTCCGCTTTGTTGAGCAAGTCCGCTGGCATCGGAAAAAATCGATGGCGACAATGTCCGGCCAGGTCCGTCGGTGTTGTGCAAATCGACTCACCACGTTTTTAGATTGCCCCGGATACGCTTCCCCATTCTCGAAGTGCAGCCGGTAGACCCCACACTTGGACTCGCCTCTTTTGAACGCCGGACCCAGCGAGTCTAAGTCACGCACATCGATAGTTCTTCCCTCAGGCAGCTGCATATAGGAATCTTATCCGGAGAAATTGCTTCTGCCCGTGGTGTGCGTGGATAGGGCCTTGAGGTGAATGAAAGGGGGGAGACGCCGCATAAATAGGGTCGGTCTTTTAGTGGGGCGGGCGGCTAGTGCTGGCCCGCCCGCTGCGCTTGTAGCCTCAACGCGTGGTGGACAGCTTGCTGAGCGGAATTAAATTGTTACCGTCCTGCAAAGCCCAGAAATCCTCGCCGCTGAGGTTGGACACACCCAGTGCGCGCGCGGCGGCATCGAGGGACTCGTAGGTGTTGACACCGTTGATAAGGACCTGTCCATCAGCCGTGACCACGGCGTCTACGACCCAATCTGGGTCGACCGGATCAAGCAGGTCACCCTCCCGCAGAAGCCCTGCTTCGACAAACTCTTGTAGGCTGCGGCCTTTCGGAATTTCTACCTCAGGCATCGGGTCCGAGTGGACCCCTGAACCATCGGAGATCTGCCCGAAGGCGTCGCGGATAACCTCGGCGATGAGTGAACGACGCTGCTCCAAAAACTCCTCATACGTCATGTTCTCCCAGCCCTTTGGCAACGCATGCCAGTACATTTGCAGCGATAGCCAACTCTCACCCTGGGAACGCTGTGCAACCAACTCCGGCCAGTACTCAGCGGGAGCCCGGTCAGAAATCTTGATATTCGTCGCCCAGTCCGTCGGAGCGAAGTTCGCAGCCTGGTTGATGCGTTTGAAATCGCGGGTGCCGAGGACATCCTCCTGGTACTTTCGCGGGAAGAGGTGGTGGCCCTCCGTTCCCTTCTGCGCGGGCTGGGTCGGATCCATCCAATCCCGAATACGCTCGTTCAACATGAACATTTTCGCATCCAGGATGTTCAACGCAGCCAAGTAGCACTGGTAGTGAGGGGACAAAGCAGACCCAGAGGTGATCAGTCGTTGTGGCAGGTTGTATCGCCAGAAGTCTTCAGTGAGCTCGGTAGCAATAACGCGATCAAGAGCAGCTTCAAAACCGTCGGCGTCACCGGGATCAATTCCGCCGATCAGGTCAATATCCTTCTGGATCTGGGTTTCGGAGGAACCGGTGTAACGTCCCGTTAGCTGCGCCATGAAGAGCCAGCGAGCGACGATTGCGCGGAGGCGAGAAAGCACAACATTGAAATCCGTGCGGCCCAGCAGGAAGATCACGTACGAGTAGATGATGTTCATGCTCGAGGTGACGTTCTTACCTGACCGGAACCCGGCGGTTTGAATCGATCGGATGAATTCAGTCCAATTCACCTCATCGGTCACCAGCGGGAGCGCCTGCTTCAATAGTGCAAGCTGCTGCTCCTGTCGTTCGGAGTCCACACGCCCCGTGTGGCGATCCTTGGCCTGAAGCACCGAGTACGCATCGCTGAGGTGGCCACGGCGTTGACCGATTGCCACCATCGCGCGAGTGATCAGTCCGTTGTTGAGGGAAATGTAGTTGTTATATGCGGTCCAGCGAACCGGCTGCTTCAGTTCGCTAGAGGCGTGAGCAGGGGACATCCTCGAGTTTCGCGCGAATGCCTCAATTTGCTCACGACCCTCCGGCCAAAAGACACTAAGCCACGTGAGGATGTAGTCATAGGCCTTAAGGCGAACACCCTCGGAGTTGATCCGAACGAAAACATCGGCAACGAGGCGCTTATCGGCGCTGGCATCGAGGTGAACAACATTAAAGGTGTAGTTGTTTAATGCCACTAGCTTGCTAAAAACTATTTCGATCTTTTCGTGTTGCTCCTCCGTCAAATCAGCCCCAGTGGCCTCGAAGCGTTTGATGAACTCCCGGCGTGCCTGAAACGGGCTCTTGAATACGGTCGAGATGTCGTCGATCCATTCTGGAGACTTTGTGATGGGAGGTGTACGCACCTCAAACTTCTCGCTGAACGGGTTGAACGCAATGCGGATGAGCTTCTTCTTGTAGTCGTGATCCCGAACTTCGTGGCCCATGATCGCGGCGTACAAACTGGTGAGTCGCTGCTGCCCATCAATAATTTGGTGCGACCCGGTGAACTGCGTTCCTTCCCCGAGCGCGCGCGATTCGTCCTGAGCTGCCACGTCCCAAAACATCAGCTCTCCGACCGGGTAACCGCGGTACATCGAATCGAACAGGTCGCGCACCTTCGCGGATGGCCACACGAAAGGCCGCTGCAGATCTGGCAATTGGATCTTCCCGGAATGAATGTCAGCAACGAGCTGGGAGACCTGCCACGAGATCGTTTTAAAGATTGAAGCCACGAAGAAAAGTCCCTTTCAGGCATTTTGTTAGTTGCTAGGCCACCTAGCGATGCGGAGGTTAAGCGGGCCGCCGATGGCTCTTCTTCGTTCAGGCTACCCGCAGTCCGTGCGAGCTCACTGCAATTTTGCCTGCGAAATTGGCACGCTGCTTCGGGCCGGGGCGCACTTTTGCGCCGTGCTGTGTCGAAAAACGTCCGAAAAACGACACGCTACGGCGTAAAGCACGTCGCGCCTGCTTTAGCCCCGGCCACCGATCCTGGCTAAGCCCCGCTCCGTTGCTTGAAACAGCATGCTTTTGACGCGATCAGCCCCGTATCACCATTGCAACGCGCACCGAACTTACCAGCACATGAAAACACCCGCCAGCGCGCGGCGGGTGTGTATGCATCTCAACCAGGGGGACAGCTAGGAAGCTTCTTCTTTCGAGCGATCAAAGGCCAGCAAAATCAGGCCGGCAGCAACCCAGCAGCACAGGACAATCCACGGGCGCGTCGCACCGGCGCAGTCGAAGAAGCTCAGCGACCGCACGAGGTGGCCGGTTGCACCGATCGGCATGAGCTGGCCGAGCGTGGACCAGCCAGCAGGCAGTAGCCACGGGCCCGTTGCTAGGCCGGACAGCGGGTTGGCGACAAAGATGGTCAGCACTGCGCCCAAGCCGGCACCCGGTACGCCCAATAGTGCGCCAAGCCCCGCGGTCACCGAGGAAGTCGCAGCGATCCCGAGGGCAATCGCGAGCCATTCCATGCCCACGCTGCCAGCCAGCGTGCCGTAGATTCCGTGCAGCATCCACACCGCTACACCAGCGCCGAGAACCGCCACACCAGCGATGACCGCAGCCTTCAACCACTTGTGGCCGCGCAGTAGAACGGTCGCGAGCATGCCCGAGATCACGCCACCGAAGGCCAGCGGTAGGCCGAGCAGTGCGAGCCCCTGGGCCTGCGGGTCGTCCTTCGTGGTGGGGGCGAGATCCTCCGTGTTCACCTTCATCCCAGTGGCCTGCATCTTCTGGCTCACGCCGTTGAGCATCTGCACATACGGTGCGCCGTTGCCGGATGCAGTGTATACGGTCGCGCCCTTCGGTCCGACGGAGATCGCACCGACCGCGTCCCTGTCACGCACCATCTGCTCGACTTCTTCCTGCGAGTTCACGGTGATGAAGTCCGGATGCTCATCCTGTTGTTCTGCCTGAGAAATCAGTTTTTGAACAACCGGCTCTGGTCCCGTCACTGCAACTGGAACGCCGTCCGGTCCGGAGCCAAAGGTGGGAGCCAGGAAGGCCCAGAGCATCAGACCGATGATGATGGGAAGGCCGAGGATCAGCCCAATAGTTTTCTTCATGGTGCCGTTCACGCGCATATCGGATGCGCTGGTACGGCCTGTTTCTGTGGCGTCTGGGTGCGCCGTCGATGTTGTCATGATCCCCTCTAAGTGGAACATAGTGTTTCGGTTTGTCTATTCGGATCATACTGTTCCACTTTTTGTGTTGTCAACGGTAGAGTTTCAAATATGCGAAAAGATGCTGCTGAAAACGGCCAAGCGATCGTCGAGGTAGCCAGTGTGCTCATCGCCCAGATGGGCCCAGACGTATCGCTAAGAACCATCGCCAAGGAAGCGGGCGTCGGTGTAGCGACAGCGAGTCGCCACTTTCCCGATCGCGATGACCTCTACCGAGCGGTGCTGGAACGCGCCATCGATAAGATGCGCGACCTTGTCGATCGCCACGTCCCACAATTCGACGATGACCCTGAAGGGGCGTGGCGCTCCGCGATCAAAGAGATGGTGGACATGAATTTTGCCGCAGTAGGCCAAGAGATCGTGCCCGTGCTGGTTTCACATATCGACTCTGAGGAACGGGAACTCCGTTTCGAAGAGGTCCGCTCCTTGTACCGCCCGTTGCTTGCGCAAGCAGAAAAATACGGGCTGTTCCCGCAGGGGATCGACGTCATGAACTTCCACTTCGGCATCATCGCCATCTCACGGCCGCTCCCGGCGCCGGGTGAGGAGATGTTTGCAGCCGCGCGAGAATGGCTCGTGGACGTATTCATCAACGGACTACGCGACCCACATCGCGCAGCCGAATAACTGCAGCGACAGCACAGGCGCAGGGGGAGGGGAGTCCACCCCGCCCGGGGCAACCGCCCACCAACAGCAAAAGGCCCGGAAGCTACCAACAGCTTCCGGGCCACGCGCTAGATCAGCAACTAGCAGTCGTAGTACATCTCGAACTCCTGCGGCGTCGGGCGCAGGCGAACCGGTGCGATCTCGTTGTCGTACTTGTAGGCGATGTAGGTATCGATCAGGTCGTCGGTGAACACGCCGCCCTCGGTCAGGAACTCGTTGTCCTCCTCCAGAGCCTTCAGGGAAGCCTCCAGGCTGGTCGGAGCCTGCGGGATGTCCTTAGCCTCCTCCGGCGGCAGCTCGTACAGGTCCTTGTCGACCGGAGCGTGCGGCTCGATGCGGTTCTTCACACCATCCAGGCCCGCCAGCATCATGGCGGCGAAGCCGAAGTACGGGTTACCACTCGGGTCCGGAGCGCGGAACTCGATGCGCTTTGCCTTCGCGTTGGAGCCCGTGATCGGGATGCGCACCGCTGCAGAGCGGTTACGCTGCGAGTACACCAGGTTGATCGGAGCCTCGAAGCCCGGGACCAGACGGTGGTAGGAGTTCAGCGTCGGGTTCGTGAAGGCCAGCACAGCGCCAGCGTGCTTCAGGATGCCGCCGATGTAGTAGCGGGCGATGTCGGACAGGCCAGCGTAGCCGGACTCATCGTAGAACAGCGGTTCGCCGTCCTTCCACAGCGACTGGTGGGCGTGCATGCCCGAACCGTTGTCGCCAGCCAGCGGCTTCGGCATGAAGGTCGCGGACTTGCCGGCCTGCCAAGCGGTGTTCTTGATGATGTACTTGAAGGACTGCAGGTCATCCGCCGCGTGCAGCAGGGTATTGAACTGGTAGTTGATCTCCTGCTGGCCACCGGTGCCCACCTCGTGGTGCGCGCGCTCCAGCTTGAAGCCAGCGTTTGCCAGGTTGCGGGACATATCGTCGCGCAGGTCCTGGTAGTGATCGTACGGTGCGACGGGGAAGTAGCCGCCCTTCATGCGGGTCTTGTAGCCCAGGTTGGTGGAGCCGTCCGGGTTGACCTCTGCGCCACGGTTCCACCAGCCCTCGACGGAATCCAGCTCGTAGAAAGCGCGGTTGGTCTCCGCCTCGTAGCGGACGGAGTCGAAGAGGTAGAACTCTGCCTCCGCGCCGAAGAAGCAGGTATCCGCAATGCCCGTGGAGGCCAGATACTGCTCCGCCTTGCGGGCAACGTTACGCGGGTCGCGGGAGAACGGCTCGCGGGTGAACGGATCGTGAACGAAGAACTTCACGTTCAGCGTCTTGGCCTTGCGGAACGGATCGATCTTGGCGGTCGCCAGGTCCGGCAGCAGGTTCATATCCGACTCTTCGATGGTGGTAAAGCCACGGATAGAAGAGCCGTCGAAAGCCAGGCCCTCCTCCATGGCATCCTCATCGAATTCCGAAGCCGGGATGCTGAAGTGCTGCTCGATTCCGGGCACATCGGTGAAGCGTACGTCGACGAACTCGACGTCATTGTCCTTGATGTACTTGGCAACTTCTTCTGCGGTCTTGAATGACACTGTATTTCTTCCGTTCCTTGCAGTTGGAATCTCAAACTGTTGCGACAATATATAAAAGCAACACAATCGATCCTACGCATACTGGGCGCCGATTCAGGTAAAAATTTACAAAATTGTGCCACAAACTAACAGCCAGCTAGGCTCTAGACCATCATGAGTGAATCGCGTAGCTGGCTTGAAGGCCCCCTTGTACCAGGCGAAAACGAAGACCTCGCCGACCTCAGTCCATACCCCGGCGCCCGCTTGGGGTTGCCCAAAGACGGCCCGGGCTCACTGTCCCCCTTGTTCCCCCGGCTGGGTGCACTGCTGATCGACTGGCTGGCCTGCTACGCCCTGGCCTGGTTCGTCACTTCCACGACGGACGCGCTGGGCGATTCTGCCACCGCCGCGATGATCTTCTTCATCATCTGGCGCATCCTGACCGTCTGGCTGTTCGCCCAATCCCCAGGGCATGCCATCGTGGGCATCGGCGTGGCGCGCATCGACAAGCCCGACGAGCGCGTGGGTCTGTGGCGCTCGGTCGTCCGCACGCTGCTGACGGTCTTCCTCTTCCCCCCAATTATTCAAGACACTGACGGCCGCGGAATGCACGATCGCGCCACCGGCACGGCCGTTATCCGCAGCCGCTAAGCGTTACTTCTTTCCGCGCTGTGCCGCACGGCGGGCGCGGCGGTTCATGCCCGACATCTTCGCGCCCTTCGGCATCGGACCCTTCGGCATGTTGTTGTTCGGGTTGCTTAGCCGCGAGATCGACTCGACCTTGGAGTTAAGGGCGTCCACCTCATTCTTCTTGATGTTGCGCGGTAGGCGCATCAGGTGGTTCTGCAGCTTCTTCATCGGCACCTGGCCCTCGCCGTCGCCGACGATCACGTCGTAGATCGGGGTCTTGCCCACGATGCGCGCGAGCTTCTTGCGTTCCTGCGCCATCATCGGCTTCAAGCGGTGCGGTGCGCCCTCGCCGACCAGCACAATGCCGGGGGTGCCTACCACGCGGTGCACTGCGTCCATGTGGGTGTTGGACGCCACGCCGTTCTCCGTAATCCACTTCATGCCTACGCCATCACGCATGTTGGACAAAGCCCATGCGGCGGCTCCGGCCTCGCCCTCAATCTGGTCATACACGCCGGACTGCAAGCGGCGGGAGAATACCCACATCGCCGCCATTGCGCCGATGATGATGCCCACGATCAGGTTCAGCCACCACCAGCCGAAAACCAGGCTGAGCAGCAGCAACAGCACAACGGGAATCAGGAAAGCCAGAACCATGTACGGGATAAGCTTCTTATCCCGGCCCTTCTGCAGCTTGAAGGCCTGCCACAGCTGGGAGCGCGTCTGCTTGCGCTGCTCCTTCTTCGCTGCCTTTGCGGCCTTCTTTTCTTCCTTGACCCTTACGTCCTTTTTGTCCTTCGCCATGGATTCAACAATAAGGCATGAATAAAGGCGGGGCGAAAGTGCCCCGCCGAGCTAGCGGCGCGACGCAGTGACCGGCGTGTCCTCCGAAGCGCCGTAGCGCTCCAGCAGTGTAGAGGCCTCCTGCGACGTGGTGGAATCGAGAGTCTCCTCCAAGTGCTTCAGGTTCTCCGGAATAGCCTCGCCGCGCGCCTGCTTGGCCTGCGCGTACAGGCGGCCGGCGCGGTAAGAGGAACGCACCAACGGGCCGGACATAACAGCCTTGATGCCCAACTCGTAGGCTGCGTCGGAGTGCTCCATGAACTCCTCCGGCTTCACCCAACGCTCAATCGGGTGATGCATGGAGGACGGGCGCAGGTACTGGGTAATCGTCAGAATGTCGGTGCCGGCGTCTGCCAGGTCCTTGATAGCCGCGCGGACCTCTTCCTTCTTCTCACCCATGCCCAGGATCAGGTTGGACTTCGTCACCAGGCCGTAATCGTGTGCCGCCTGAATGACCTCCAGGGAACGGTCGTACTTGAAGGCCGGGCGGATGCGCTTAAAGATGCGCGGAACCGTCTCCAGGTTGTGGGCAAACACCTCCGGCTGGGAATCGAAGACGACCTTCAGCAGCTCCGGGCGGTTGGAAAAATCGGGCGTCAGATTTTCCACACCCGTGTTCGGGTTCAGCTCGTGAATCTTCTTCACAACCTCGGCGTACAGCCACGCGCCCTCATCATCCAGGTCGTCGCGCGTCACGCCGGTGATGGTGGCGTAGCGCAGACCCATCTCGCGGACATTCTCCGCCACGCGGCGCGGCTCGTCCATATCCAGCGGGGACGGGCGGCCGGACTTAATCTGGCAGAAGTCGCAACGGCGGGAACACGTATCACCGCCGATGAGGAACGTCGCCTCGCGGTCCTCCCAGCACTCGTTGATATTCGGGCAGCCAGCCTCTTGGCACACGGTGTGCAGGCCAGCGCCCTTCACGCGATTCTTAATATCCCGATACTCCGGGCCGACCTTCGCGGTCGTGCGGATCCACCGAGGCTTCGACTCGATGGGGGTTTCGGCATTCTTCGCCTCGATGCGTAGCATCCGGCGTCCATCTGCGGTCACACTCATGCCGACTAGCCTACGCTGGGTGCCGTATAGGAATCCACCTCGGGTTTTCCCCTAGGAATGCACCTAAGAATGCACCGGCAAGTCGCCGTTCAAAGCGTCAACGAGGTTGCGGGCGAGGGACGAGTGGGCGTCAGAAACACTAACATCGCGCCCCAGCTCCTCGGTGAGCGTCGTGACACCCGCGTCCGCCAGCCCACAAGGCACAATGTGGTCGTAATACTCCATGGTGTTGTCGCAGTTCAGGGACACTCCGTGCATGGTCACGCCGCGCGTCACGCGGATGCCGATCGCGGCTATCTTACGTGCGGGCTTGAGCTCGCCATTAATGACGCCCGCAGGCAGCCACACGCCCGAACGCCCCTCTACGCGGCCGGTGCCGTGCAGGCCAAGATCTTCACAAGTCTGGATAAGCGCCTGCTCCAGGCGGCGGACATAATCGACCACGTCCACCGGGTCGGCCAGCTTGATGATGGGGTATGCGACCAACTGGCCGGGTCCATGCCAGGTGATGCGGCCTCCACGGTCGACGTCGACGACTGGCAGGCCGTTGGTGGGGCGGTCGGAATCCTGGGTGCGCTTGCCGGCAGTGTACGTCGGCGGATGCTGGAGTAGGAGGATGGTGTCCGGGATTTTCTCTTCGGCGCGCTGGGCGGCGAGGTCCGCCTGGAGGTGCCAGGTGTCCTCGTAGTCCACGGTGCCCAGGTCGCGGATGTCGATGTCTACGGCTGGGGTGCTGGTGTTGGCTGGTGGGGTGGTTGCCCCGTCGTTAGTGCCGGTTGTGCCCATGTTTGCTTTGCGGATGCTGCCTTGCTGGAATCCCATGGTGGCGATGATACTCCAGTGGTGTTGCGGTGCTGCGGGGGCCTGCCGGGTGCTGCTGGCTGCTGTCCCGCTGGCGCCAGGTTCCGCTGGGTTTTGTCCCGCTGGGTGAGGTCCCGCTGGCGTCAGGTTCCGCCTGTAGTGAGGCTGAAGCTTCTGATGGTGCTAGATATGCCAGGTGGTGACGTTGATGCTGGTGCCTCCGGTGTTTGGCACTTCCTGAAGGCCGCTTAATGTCGGAAAAGTTGCAATTCTTCAAATCGGGATTGGTTTCCACTTTCCCAAAAGCCCCTTGACCTGCGCATTTGCATATTTGAAAACCAGTAGCATTAACAAATTGCAACTTTTCCGACATTTAAGGGCCCTGAAGGCCTCTCGCGAGAGATTTTGGTGCGGGGTGGGAGAGCCCAGAGGCGGATATGGAGCTAGGTTTGCTGAATGAGACGCCCCCGAGCTACTGCCCGGGGCAAGTCGGCACCCAACAACACAAAACGCCGACCCCGCGGGTAGCGGAGCCGGCGTTTTACCTGGTCAGTTGGCTTAAAGCTGTGGCTAGTTGGCTGCAGGACAGCGCCGCCTAGCCGCAACTAGAACCAAACCTAGAGCTCCAGGTCCTCGGTGAAGTCCGAGTTCTCCAGGCGGTCACGCAGCGTGGACATGAAGCGGCCAGCGTCGGCGCCGTCGATGACCTGGTGGTCGTAGGTCATCGGCAGGAAGACCATCTGGCGGATGGCGATGGCCTCGCCCTCGTCCTCACTCAGAACCACCGGGCGCTTCACGATGGCACCGGTGCCGATCATGGCAGCCTGCGGCGGAACCAGGATCGGGGTGTCAGTCAGGGCGCCCTCGGAACCGATGTTGGTGATGGTGAAGGTGCCGCCGGACAGGTCGTTCGGCTTCAGCTTCTTGTTGCGCGCGCGGTCAGCGATGTCAACGATGGCCTGGGCGAGCTCCGGCAGGGACATGTCCTGCGCGTTGTGGATAACCGGGCTCAGCAGGCCAGCTTCCGTGTCGACAGCGATGCCCAGGTTGACCTGCTCGTGGTAGGTCATCTCCTTGGTTTCCGCGTTGTAGGAGGCGTTGACGTTCGGGTGGGAAATCAGAGCCTCGACCGCTGCCTTCGCGAAGAACGGCAGGTAGGTCAGGTTCACACCGTGCTTGTCGGCGAAGGCCTGCTTGTTGGCCTTGCGAAGTTCTGCAACGCGAGTCATGTCGACCTCGTGGACCTGCGTCAGCTGAGCTGCAGCGTGCAGGGAATCCAGGGTGGTCTTCGCGGTGATCTCGCGGATGCGGCTGACCTTCTTGGTGGTGCCGCGCAGCTCCTGCTTAGCCGGGTCGACCTTGTAGGAGGAAGCGCGCGGGCCAGCCGGGGAAGCGGACTTCGCGGAGGAGCTGGAAGCGGAGGTGCCTTCTGCTGCGGCCAGGATGTCCTGCTTGCGGATACGGCCGCCGACGCCGGTTCCCTCGACGCTCGACAGATCGACGCCATGCTTATCAGCCAGCTTGCGTACCAGCGGAGTGACGTAGGGGAGGTTGCCCTCGGCGGGCTTCGACTGCTTTGCAGCAGGCTTGGAGGACTTGGCTTCAGTCTTGGCCTCGGCCTTCTCTTCGGCCTGCTTAGCCTCAGCCTTCTTTTCCTCCGCCTTCGGCTCGGCCTTGTCCTCGGACTTCTCAGCCTTGTCCTCGGAGGCGGACTCGTCGGCCTTGGAGGAACCGGAGTCGGAGTTAGAGGAGCCGGACTTGGCGGCGCCCTCGTCGCCGATGCGGGCGATGACTGCGCCGACGTCTACGGTGTCATCCTCGTTGGCCAGGATCTCCACCAGGGTGCCGGCGACCGGGGACGGGATCTCGGTGTCGACCTTTTCGGTGGAGACCTCGAGCAGCGGCTCGTCGACCTCAACTTTGTCGCCGACCTTCTTCAGCCACTGGGTGATGGTGCCCTCGGTGACGGACTCGCCGAGTTCCGGCATGGTGACGTCCTCGGCCTCGCCGGAACCAGAGCCAGAGTTATCAGAGGACTCGGCGGAGCTGGAATCGCTGGGCTCGGAGGACTCCTTGGACTCAGACTCATCGGCCTTGGAGGAGCTGGAGTCGGAAGAATCGGAGGAGTCAGAGGATCCGGACTTGGCGGCGCCCTCGTCGCCGATGCGGGCGATGACTGCGCCGACGTCTACGGTGTCATCCTCGTTGGCCAGGATCTCCACCAGGGTGCCGGCGACCGGGGACGGGATCTCGGTGTCGACCTTGTCGGTGGAGACCTCGAGCAGCGGCTCGTCGACCTCAACCTTGTCGCCGACCTTCTTCAGCCACTGGGTGATGGTGCCCTCGGTGACGGACTCGCCGAGCTCCGGCATGGTAACGTCCTCGGCCTCACCGGAGGCGGAGCCGGAACCAGACTCAGCGCCAGAGTTGTCGGAAGACTCAGAGCCGGACTCGCTGGACTCCTCGGTAGCGTCGCTGGAATCGTCGTCGCTGGAGCTGTCGGCGTCAGAACCAGAAGGCTCTTCGCCCTCCTCACCGATCTCGGCGATGACTGCGCCGACGTCCACAGTGTCGTCTTCCTCAGCGATGATCTTCAGCAGCACACCACTTGCGGGGGACGGGATCTCCGTATCAACCTTGTCGGTCGATACCTCCAGCAACGGTTCGTCGACGGAGACCTTGTCTCCGACCTTCTTCAGCCACTGAGTAACGGTGCCCTCGGTTACGGACTCGCCCAGTTCGGGCATTTCGACGGAGTACGCCATGGTGTTTGAAGCTCCTCAAGCTAAACGGAAATCAGCTGTGGTTATTTGGTTGAAATACTACATAAGTCTACGCGCCTTGCCTCCGCTCCGCCGAGTGCCCCCTCGCTCGTATCTTTTTGTGACGCCCCCTCACAGTCTCCGCGCACCTTTGGGGAACCGCCGGGTATGTGAACTAGAATCGGCTAACGTGTTTAATCTTTTCGGCCGGAACAAAAACAGCTCCACCCGACCGCCGCGTGCGCCGGGGGAGACTATCCGTTCCAAGGATCTGACCTATCTGCAGCAGTGGGCCAGTACCCGCAGGGGTGTGGAGGGGTTTGTGGAGCCGGAAACCATCGTCAATGAGATGTCCGTGGTGCTGGTCGACAGCGAGGGGGAGTGGACGCGCCGCCGTATCGGCGGGCCGAAGGGGATCGACAAGGTGGCCCACTCGGTTGGCATTCCTCTGTACTTCGCGGAGGAAACCGGCTATCCGCAGCGCATGCGTGATCGCATGGAGCGGGATCGGTTGATTCAGAAGCGCTTGGAACAGCGCGAACGGCGCGCGCAGTTTGAACAGCGTCGCGCCGAGCAGGGGGAGTAGCGGCTAGCCCCCGGCCTGCCGAGCCCCCCGCCTGGCTAACCTCGGCCTGACTAGCCCTTCAGTGCAATGTCCTCCAGTGCGGCGATGATCGTGCGCACCGGCGAGCCGGTTGCCCGCTTCGGGGTGTAGCCGTACGCCGCACCGTCGTTGTAGGCCGGGCCTGCAACGTCAATGTGCACCCACTGCACGCCCTCGGCCACGAAGTTCTTCAGGTAGTGGCCCGCCACGGACATGCCACCCCAGCGATTGCCGGAGATGTTCTTGATGTCGGCCACGTCCGACTTCAGCGCCTCGCCCAGCTCCGCGGGCAGCGGCATCGGCCAGCCGGCATCGCCCACGCGCTGGGAGATCATCGCCACGCGGTCGCGGAAATCCATCGAGCCCATGATGCCCGGCGTGCGGTCGCCAAGCGCCACCATCTGCGCGCCGGTCAGGGTAGCGGTTTCGATCAAGTAGTCCGGGTTGTCCTCGCAGGCGCGGACGATGGCATCGGCCAGCACCAGGCGCCCCTCCGCGTCGGTGTTCAACACCTCGGTGGTGGTGCCGCCGTAGTGGCGCAACACGTCGCCGGGGCGGGTGGCCTCTCCGCCGGGCATGTTTTCCGCAAGTGGGACGGTGGCCGTCACACGCACGGGAATGTTCAGCTCAGCTGCGGCGATTACCGCTGCAACGACGGCCGCGGAACCACCCATGTCGGAGATCATGTTCCACATCTTCGCCGGTGGCTTCAGGGAAATACCGCCGGTATCGAACGTGATGCCCTTGCCGACCAGCGCCACGCGCGGGGAATCCTCGGCGATCTTGTCCGGGTTGTAGTCCAGGCGTACCAGACGCGGCCCACGCGCCGAGCCTTGGCCAACGCCTAGAATGCCGCCGAAGCCCTGCTCCTCCAGCGCGGCCTCGTCCAGGACCTCCACCGATACGTTCGTGTGCTTCGCAGCCTCCGCGATGATGCCCGCGTAGCTCTCCGGGTATAGCACGTTCGACGGAGTGTTCACCAGGTCACGCGCCAGTGCGACCGCCCGGATGGTGGCCTGCGCATGCTCCAGGGTGTCTGCCGGATCCTCCCCGGTCAGCACCTCAATCGACTCGATCGCCGGCGTATGCTCGGCCGTCTTCAGCCCGCGGTACTCGTAGGCGCCTAGCGCGTGGCCGACCAGGGCGGCCTCTGCGCCCAGCAGGCCCAGGGCGCTCACCACTCGCGCGCCGCGCGGCTCGCCCTCTTTCTGTTCTGGCTTCTTGATGCTTCGTGACGCCACGCCTGCGGCCACGCGGACGTCCTCCGCAGACACCTCATCGGCCGGCCCCATACCGATTGCCAGAATCTTCTCCGGGCCTGTGGACCCAGCGCCGGCCTCGACAAGCTCCTCTGCAGTCTCCGGATCCACGGTGGATTCCTGTACCTGGGCGGAGAGGTTGCCGGTGGAGACGACTTCGCTGCGACGCTCGGCCGAGAGGTTGGGGACCACCGTCACCTCACCAGCGGTGCCCTTCGCGCCAACGGAAATAAGTAGCTTCCACATTTCCAATTGCTGTTCGGCCGTGAGGGCGTCGATAGGAGCGCCAGTGAGCTCCAGTCCGGCCTCACCTTCAAAGACCGGGATGACCAGCGTGTCGATGACCGACGGGGTAACAGTGCCGCTGTTCTCGAGCGTGGAATCGGTGTGTACCAGCGACATCTGCGGGACGAAACCGCGGGACGGCAGGCCGGCGATGGGGGAGGAAGAGTTGGTGGCGGTCATAGGGGGTTCGACTGCTCCTTGATGTCCTAATGAATCTTGCAAGTCTTTCTAAAGTGCTATTTCGCTGGTTTCACTCTACCCAGATTCGCCTGCCGGCAGATCGCCGGGAGTAACCACTGCCGAGAAATTGTTAGCCCCCTCACACTTTTTTGTAGCAGCAGAGTATTCTGGGTCACATGACTACTCCAGAGGCAAACACCCAGACCCAAAAGGCACAGCAGAACTCCCAGTTGGAGTTCACCGTAACCCGCAGCCAGAACCCAGTGGCTGATGAAAAGATTGCCGAGATTCTCTCTGCCCCGGGCTTCGGCAACCACTTCACCGATCACATGGTCGCCATCGACTGGAACGCGGACGAGGGCTGGCACAACGCTCGCGTGGAGCCCTACCAGCCGGTCCAGATGGACCCGGCATCCAGCGTGTTCCACTACGGCCAGGCCATCTTCGAAGGTCTGAAGGCATACCGGGGTGAAGGCGGCAAGATCGTCACCTTCCGCCCGGAGCAGAACGCTCGCCGCTTCCAGAAATCCGCCGCTCGTATGGCCATGCCGGAGCTGCCGGAAGAGCTGTTCCTGGAATCCCTGCGCCAGATCGTGGACATCGACCAGCGCTGGGTTCCGCAGGGCGGTGGCGAAGAATCCCTGTACCTGCGTCCCTTCATGATCTCCCGTGAGGTTGGCCTGGGTGTGCACCCGGCTAGCAGCTACACCTACTTTGTGATCGCCTCCCCGGCGGGCGCTTACTTCTCCGGCGGCATCAACCCAGTGAGCGTCTGGCTATCCACCGACTACACCCGTGCCGCACCCGGCGGTACCGGTGCTGCGAAGTTCGCCGGTAACTACGCGGCCTCTCTGGCGGCACAGGCTTCCGCAGAGAAGGAAGGCTGCGACCAGGTGGTATGGCTGGACGCGACCGAGCACAAGTACATCGAAGAGATGGGCGGCATGAACCTGGCGTTCGTATTCGGCAGCGAAGACGGTGGCGCCGAGAACGTCAAGCTGGTCACCCCGGAGCTTTCCGGTTCGCTACTGCCGGGCGTTACCCGCCTCTCCCTGCTGGAGCTGGCGCGCGACCTGGGCTACAAGGTGGAGGAGCGCCGCATCTCCACCGACGAGTGGAAGGAAGCCGCAAAGTCCGGCGCTATGACCGAGACCTTCGCCTGTGGCACCGCAGCCGTGGTCACCCCGGTCGGCACGGTCAAGGACGAGTCCGGCGAATTCCAGGTCAACGGTGGCCAGACTGGCCCGGTGACCATGCGCCTGCGCGAGCAGCTGACGGGCATTCAGAATGGCCGCGTCGCCGACAAGCACGGCTGGCTCTACACGCTGGTGGAGCAGGCAGCCACCGCGTAGCGCACCATCGGCAGGGCCAGGACAGCACCTAGCCCCTGGCCGGTGCCGAGCTGTAAATCTAGAAGCGGCTCCAGGCCTAGCGCATTGAGCGCCGGCAGGGCTGCAGGCTCCGTGCCCGCCGAAGCTGCCAGCCACCAAGCGGCAGCCCCTGGCGCCAGCATCTGCGCGCACAGCGCTGCCGCGGCGGCGCCTACGCCGTCGAAAATCACGGGCGTGCGGCGGACCGCCGCCTGCGCCAGAATCCCCGCCATCACCACCAGGTCCGCTGAGCCGATCTGTTGCAGCACCCGCGAAGCCACCGCTTTATCGTCGCGCACGCGGAACATTGCATCGCGGATCACCGCAACTTTTGTCTTCCATGCCTCGTCGCCGATGCCGGAACCTCGGCCGATGATCTTCACCGGCTCCACGCTGCACACGCTGCCAATAACCGCAGCGGCCACTGTGGTCAGCCCCCGCCCCAGGTCACCCAGCAGTAGCACCTGTGTGCCTTTGTCCGCCTCTTGGTCGGCGAAACGCATGCCGCGCCGCAGGTGCCTCTCGTAGTCCTCAGGGCTTAAAGCGTCTGCGGTGTCGATGGCACCGGAGGGGGTACCCAACGTGGCGTCAATAATAGAAAGAGAAACCCGTGCTGACCTGCAGGCATCCACAATCGGGGCGGCGGCATCGGCCAGGTTCTGGCGCACCTGCGCATTAAAGTCGGTAGGCAGGGCGGAGATCTCCGGGTGCGCCTCAGCCACCCCATGATCGCCGGTAACCACAACCAGGCGCGCTGCGTTCAAAGCCTCGGCGGGTGCGGAGCCCTGGCAGGCAGCAATCCAGGTGGCGACCTCTTCCAACCTTCCCAGCGACCCAGCTGGAATTCCGGCCTTCGTCGGCGCAGTGGTGCGGAGTTGCTCGGCTTGGCTGCGCGTGGCCTCGTCCGGCGGGACGATGGGCGGGAACTTCGGGGCGGAGGTCGTAGAAGCCATGGGGTTTAGTCTAAACGCTGTCGGATTTTAAACGCTGTCGCCGATCTGCTTTTGCGGGGCAGGGGTGCGCAGGCGGCGAATCATCGTGGCTCGGAAGAACGCATACAGGCCCAAGCTGAACTTGCTGTGCGGGTTGTTCGGGAATCGTTCGTTGACTTCGCGGTTAATGCGGCGGCCGAGCCATAGCCCCTCGGCGATCATGATGAGGAACACGATCATCATCACCAGCGAAGCCAAGTTGGCGATGCTCGGGTTGGACATGCCGAAGATCATAATGACGATGACCAGGAGCGCCAGCGGCAGGAAGAAGTTCATCATGTAGCGGCGGGAATCGATCCAGTCGCGGACAAAACGCTTCTCCGGCCCCTTGTCGCGATCCATGAGGTATTCCTCGTCGCCGGCCATCATGCGCTCGTTGGCGCGGCGCCGGGCGCGGTTCGCCTCATCCTTCTGGCGCTGCTTCATGGCCTTATATTCTTCCTTGGACATGGAGGCCTTGAGCTCCTTGCGCTGCTTGCGGGCCTCGCCTGGAGTGGCGGGGGCGGTGTAGGCGCTGCGGCGCACACCGTGCTTGCGCTCCTGCTCGTTGCGCTTCGGGGTGGCCTTGCCCTTCTTCGGAGTAAAGGCCTTGGAGGTCTTTTCCTTAGTGACGCCACCGTCTGCGTCGCTTTCTACCTCAGTCGACGCATCGGCATCCTGTGGCGAGACCTGATCCTCGGCTGGGTCGGCGACCGTTTCCTGCTTCTTCCATGGCATTTTCACATGTAACAGGCTAGAGCAGGAGGGCAGGGGAACAAAACTAAAAACGCTGGCGCGGGAATAACCCAAGAGGGCAGTGGCGTTGTGGAAGAATGAGGCGTAGCTTGTGAGCTAAGCCATTTCTAGAATTCGGTCATTTATCGAGTCATTTATTGAGTCATTTATTGAGGAGGACCAACATGACTGCTCCAGAGAAGGTCACCGGTGTCGAGCTGACCGAGGCCGCCCAGCAGAAGGCCAGCGCTTTGCTGGCACAGGAGGGTCGCGACGATCTTGCCCTGCGTATCGCAGTGCAGCCGGGCGGTTGTGCTGGCCTGCGCTACCAGCTGTTTTTCGATGATCGTTCCCTGGACGGTGATCTGGTGGACGAGTACGAGGGCGTGAACCTGGTCGTGGACCGCATGTCCTCCCCGTACCTGATGGGTGCCAAGATCGACTTCGCGGACACCATCGAGTCCCAGGGCTTCACCATCGACAACCCGAACGCTACCGGTTCCTGCGCCTGCGGCGATTCCTTCAGCTAAGCAGCCCTCAGTGGCTCTTAGTGGCTCGGGCTCTTACTGGCTCGAGCCCTTTTAATTAGTGACGCCCCCTAGGGATGGATTCCCTCGGGGGCGTTCTCGGGTCTATAGGGGGCCTATAGGTTGACCGGGTACTGGCGCTGATCGATCTGCGGGTCGATGCGATCCTCGACGAAGATGCCGTGCCAGACCATGAAGGCGATGACGGTCCACAGTCGGCGGGAGTGGTCCGGGCCGGAGCCCGTGTTCATCGCCACGCGGTGCTCGTCCAGCATCTTCAGCACCTCTGCCTTGTTGAAGATGTGGTCGGTCTGCGAGGCCTCAATGTTCTCCTTGGCCCAGCCGTAGAGTTCGTCGCCGGCCAGCCAGTGGCGCATCGGAACCGGGAAGCCCAGCTTCTTGCGGTGCAGAACGTGCGGGGGAACGATGCGCTCCAGCGCCTTGCGCAGCGCGTACTTGGTGGTGCCATGGGAGATCTTGAGCTCGTGAGGGAGGGTTTCCGCCACGTCGAAAACGACCTTATCCAGGAACGGCACGCGCAGCTCCAGGGAGTTTGCCATGTTGATCTTGTCGGCCTTCACCAGAATGTCGCCGCGCATCCAGGTGAACAGGTCCAGGTGCTGCATGCGGGCGACCGGGTCCATGTCCTTAGACTTCGCGTAGATCGGCGCCGTGACCTCGCGGTGATCCCACTCGGGGCGGATCTCGCGCAGTACGCGCTCCAGCTGCTGGTAATTAAAGGAACGCGCGTTTCCGTAGTAGCGATCCTCCATCGGCATAGTGCCGCGCTGCAGTAGGGACTTGCCGCGCATGCCCTCGGGCAGGGCATTGCCCACGCCAGCTAGTACGCGCTTCAGCGGGGAAGGGACCTTGTCGAAAGGCGCCAGGCTCAGCGGCTCCTTGTAGATGGTGTAGCCACCGAAGAGCTCGTCGGCGCCCTCGCCGGAGAGCACCACCTTGACGTGCTTGCGGGCTTCCTGTGCCACGAAGTACAGCGGAACTAGCGACGGGTCGGCCACCGGATCGTCCAAGTACCAGATGATCTTAGGGATAGCCTCGGCGTATTCCTCCGGGCTGACCACCTTGACGATGTGTTCAGCGCCGATTGCGGCGGCGGATTCCGCGGCAACGTCGACCTCGGAGTAGCCCTCACGCTCGAAGCCGGTGGTGAAGGTCAGCAGATCCGGGTTGTGGCGCTTGGCCAGCGTGGCGATGGCCGTGGAGTCGATACCGCCGGAGAGGAAGGAGCCGACCGTGACGTCCGCGCGCATGTGCTTGGCCACGGAATCCTCCAGGGCCTCGGCGATACGCTGGAATACGGCCTCCTCGTCGCCAGCTGCGACCTTCTTCACGGGGAAGCGAGGTTCGAACCAGCGGGTTTCCTCGATCTTTCCGCCAGGGGTGACGAATCCATAGCTGCCAGATTCCAGGCGGCGGATGTTCTTGTGCAGGCTCTCTGGTTCCGGGACGTACTGCAGATCGGTGTAGTGCGCAATAGCGCGGATATCCAGATCCAGGTTCAGGTTAAGCGCCTCCGCCATCGACAGGATGCACTTCTTCTCCGAGGCGAAGACGGTGCCCGCCTCGGTGGTAGCGACATACATCGGCTTGATGCCGAACTGGTCGCGGGCCAGGAACAGCTTCTTTTCCTTGGAATCCCACACTGCAAAACCGAACATTCCGCGCAGGTGGTTCACCACGTCGGCGCCCCAGTGGTGGAAGCCCACCACGATGGTCTCGCCATCGCCCTGAGTATTAAAGGTATAGCCGGCTTCCTTGAGCTCCTCGCGAAGCTCGACGTAGTTGTAGATCTCGCCGTTGAACGTTAGCGCGTAGCGGTCTTCCTCACCCTCCGGGCCCCACTGCAGGGGCTGGTGGGAGTGCTCCAAGTCGATGATGGATAGTCGGTTGAAGCCGAAGACAACATCTTGGTCATGCCACGTGCCGCTATCGTCCGGGCCACGGTGGTGCATGCAGGGGAGTGCGCCCTCTACAGCCTCAACGAAATTTTCGGCGGCGCCGTTCGCCGCAATGATTCCAAGCAATCCACACATGCGTCCCGACTTTACGCGGGTGGGGTAGAGGTGGGCTAGTTGCCACGGCGGGGAGGAGAGCATCTAGCGAATGAGTTTTCTAGCACATGCGTGATGTGTATTACATAAACACACGTCTGTGAGACTATTCAGCGATCAATGCGCTGGCCCGGAGCCCCGCGTAGCCTTGGTGGCATGGCAAAAAACTTCGCATCACAGCTGGTAAAGACTCTAGAGAAACAAGGCGTCAAGCGAATCTTCGGGCTGGTGGGTGATAGCCTAAACCCCATCGTCGACGAGGTTCGCCAGTCCTCCATCGAATGGATCCACGTGCGCAACGAGGAAGCTGCGGCGTTCGCCGCCGGTGCAGAATCCCTTGTCACCGGCGATCTGGCCGTATGTGCCGCCTCCTGCGGTCCGGGCAATACCCACCTGATCCAGGGCCTTTATGATTCCCACCGCAACGGGGCGAAGGTGCTGGCCATTGCCTCCCACATTCCGAGTGTGCAGATCGGTAGCCAGTTCTTCCAGGAGACCCACCCGGAGCAGATCTTCCAGGAGTGCTCCGGCTACTGCGAGATGGTGAACTCCGCAGCGCAGGGACCAAAGGTTCTGCACCACGCCATCCAGTCCACGTTGGCCGGCAACGGTGTCAGCGTGCTGGTCATCCCCGGCGACGTCTCTTCCCAGCCGATTGAGGAAGAAGGCTTCATCGACTCGGTGTACTCCAAGGGGCGCCCGGTGCTTTACCCGGATGCCGAGGAAGCAGCCCGCCTAGCCAAGGCGATTAACGATGCTAAGACCGTCACCTTGTTCTGCGGTGAGGGCGTCAAGAATTCTCGAGAGCAAGTGCTCGAGCTTGCAGAGAAGATTAAGTCTCCGATCGGTCACGCCTTCGGCGGAAAGATGCACATCCAATACGACAACCCGTTCGACGTGGGCATGTCCGGCCTGCTGGGCTATGGTGCGGCGCGCGAGGCGATGTACGACGCTGACCTTCTGATCCTGTTGGGTACCGACTTCCCGTACAACGACTTCCTGCCCACCGGCAACGTAGCGCAGTTGGACATCGACGGTTCCCACATCGGTCGCCGCACCACTATCAACTACCCGGTAGTCGGCGACGTCGGGGCTGTGATCGACACGATCCTGCCGCACGTCGAAGAGAAGACCGACCGCAGCTTCCTGGACAAGCAGCTGCGCAACCACGCTAGGGCGCTCAACCATGTTGTGGACGCCTACACCAAGAAGGCGGGCAAGTCGCGCCCCATCCACCCGGAATACGTGGCCGATACGATCGACCGTCTGGCGGCCGAGGATGCCGTCTTCACCATCGATACCGGTATGTGCAACGTCTGGGGTGCCCGTTACATCACGCCGAACGGCAAGCGCCAGGAAATCGGCTCCTTCCGACACGGCACCATGGCTAACGCACTGCCGCAGGCACTGGGTGCGCAGGCTGCGGACCGTGACCGTCAGGTGATCTCCTTCTCCGGCGACGGCGGCCTGGGAATGCTCATGGGTGAGCTGCTCACCGCCAAGTTGCACGACCTGCCGGTGAACATCGTGGTCTTCAACAACTCCTCGCTGGGCATGGTGAAGCTGGAAATGATGGTTGCCGGCCTGCCGGAGCACGAAACCGACCACGAGCACGTGAACTTTGCAAAGATTGCCGACGCGATTGGCATCAAGGCGATCCGCATCGAGGATCCGGCGGACGTAGAAAGCGGTATTAAGGAGGCCCTGGCTTACGACGGTCCGGTGCTGGTGGATGTGGTTACCGACCCGAACGCCCTGAGCCTGCCGCCGAACATCACCTGGGAAATGATGATGGGCTTCTCCCGTTCCGCAACCCGCACCGTATTCGAAGGCGGCGTGGGGCGCATGGTGGACTTGGCCCGCGCAAACCTGCGCAACATTGGCGGAGCCGGCGTAATCGAAATGAACAAGTTCTAGCTCCCGCCTAACCCGTGTGGGGGCAATGTGGGGAGCGAGCAACCCCGAAAAGGGAAAATCCCGTTCCGCGATGGTGGCAATGTCCTGTCAATGGTCTAAGGTTCTTTAAGTGAAGTGGTTGTAGGTCTATCTATCGCGCGCGAACTGCAGGCGCGTGACAGACCCTCAGACCTACAACGCCAAGTGACGTGTGAATGAGGAAGGCAAACTCGCGTGGAACAGCGAAATAAGCACGGTTTGACTCGCCGTATTGGCCTCGCCGGTGTACTGGGTCTAGCTGGCCTAGTTCTTTCCGGCTGTACTGTCGCCCCGCCGGAGAACGGTTTCTTTAACTTCTTGCGCATGGGCTGGCCGAAGGGCATCACCCCGGAGTCCAAGGAAATGGGCAACCTGTGGGTTTGGGTCTGGGTCGTCGCCTGGATCATCGGCCTCATCATGTGGGTGCTGCTGTTCGTGAACATGGGTAGGTCTAGCGCCAAGAAGGCCGAGAAGCGCGGCGAGGACGAGTTCCCGCGCCAGACCGGCTACAACGTTCCGTTGGAGCTGGTTCTGACCACCCTGCCGGTTCTGATCGTCTGTGGCCTGTTCTTCTTCAACGTTCAGGCGCAGGACCGCGCAACGGCTCTGGACAAGGATCCGAAGGTCGTTGTCGACGTGACCGGCTACCAGTGGAACTGGAAGTTCGGCTACCACGAGGTGGCTGCGGAGCTGAACGGTGGCCAGGAGTACAAGGGCGTTGACAAGGAAGCTCAGGCTCGTGCAGAAGAATCCAAGAAGCCGGAGGAGAAGCTGGACAAGCACGGCCACCAGGTTCCGGGCCCGATCCACGGCAAGTCCAAGGATGACCTCAGCTACCTGAACTACAACAAGATCGAGACTGTGGGCACCACCCAGGAGATCCCGGTTCTGGTTGTTCCGTCCGGCACCCCGATCGAGTTCAATCTGGCCTCCGCCGACGTTGTTCACTCCTTCTGGATTCCGGAGTTCCTGTTCAAGCGCGACGTGTTCCCGCACCCGAGCGAGAACCGTTCTGAGCGTCGCTTCCAGGTTGAGTCCATCGACGAGGAAGGCGCATTCGTTGGCCGCTGTGCTGAGATGTGCGGTACCTACCACGCAATGATGAACTTCGAGCTGCGCGTTGTCTCCCCGGAGAAGTTCGAGCAGTACATCAAGTTCCGTCAGGACAACCCGGAGGCTCCGAACTCTGAGGCTCTGAAGGCCATCGGCGAGGAAGGCTACGCAACCTCCACCCACCCGTTCGAGTCTGACCGCACCGGTACCCGTTCTCCGGGTGAGAACTACAAGGACCGCAACGCCGCTTAATGAGCGGAGCGCTAAGGCTAATTAAGGAAGAGAGATAGGCAAATGAACTCTGGTGCAAAGCTTTTCTACGGCATCGGTACCTTCTTCGTTGTGGTCACGGTGTTCTACTTCATCGTCACCTCCTCCGTGAAGGACTCCGGCAACGTCATGGGTGTTGAGTGGGCTGGTGGCACCGGCCTGGTCATGGCCACCCTCCTGGCCTTCATGCTCGCGGGCTACCTTCACCTGACCGCCTCCAAGACCGACATCGGCCCGGACGACTGGGAAGAGGCAGAGATCGAGGACGGCGCTGGTGTGCTGGGCTTCTTCTCCGCAAGCTCCATCTGGCCGTTCTGGATGACCGTCTCCATCGTTGTAATGGGTGCCGGCCTGGCCTGGTGGCACCTGTGGCTGGTCGCCTTCGGCGCCGTCATGCTGATCTGGGCCACCACGATGCTGAACCTGCAGTACGGTCTGCCGCCGGAGAAGCACTAAACTTCACACTTCACTAAAAACTCCCCCTCCGCCCAACTTGAAGATTGGGCTCGGAGGGGGAGTTCTTCTTCTATTTGGTGACGCCTTCAGGCGCCACCTGGCTAGAACTCTTTGCCTACGATCTTTTCCATCTGCTTAAGAGCGGCACCGGATTCCAGTGCCTCGCGGGCGATCTGCACCTGCTCGCGCAGCGTCTCCTGGAAGCCGTTCTCCTCCCAGCCCCGCACAGCCGTCAGGGCGCCGGCGGCATTGATCAAGACAGCATCCTTGATTGCGCCGGAAATTTCGCCCTTCATCAGACGCACAGCCACGTCCGCGTTGTACTCTGCGTCGCCACCGACCAGGCTGCCGTCTTCGTAGAAGTCGAGGCCGACATTGCGAGGGTTAATGACTTCCTCGCCGGTGCGGCCTGCGGCGTCCACAGTCACGACCTCGGTAGGAGTACACACAGAGATTTCGTCCATACCGTCCATCCCTCGCACCACGAGAACCCGGCTGCCTTGGTGTGCAAACGCGCCGCCCATGATTGGCATGAACTCCTTAAACGCGCAACCGATCAGGCCGAACTTCGGGTAAGCGGGGTTTGTCATGGGACCCAGCAGGTTAAAGATGGTGGGGGCGCCCAACTGGCTGCGTACCGGGCCGGCAAAGCGCATCGCCGGGTGGTATGTCTTAGCGAACATGAAAGCGAAGCCAGTGTCGTGAGCATCCTGTCGGATGTCCTCGGGTGAGCGCTCAATGTCCAGGCCTAGAGCCTCCAGCATGTCGGCACCGCCACACTTGGAGCTGGCAGCGCGGTTGCCGTGCTTAACCACCGGCACGCCCGCGGCGCTGACCACGAAGGAAGCCATGGTGGAGATATTTACCGTGTGGTGGCCATCGCCGCCCGTGCCCACGATGTCCACGCAGTTCGGCACGTCTGAGAAGTCCACGGGGGTGGCGAAACTAGTCATGGTCTCGGCTGCGGCTGCAAGCTCTGCGGCAGTGATGCCGCGGACCCGGATGCCGAAAGCGAAAGCGGCGATCTGTGCGTCGGTAGCATTGCCCTCCATGATCTCGTTCATCGCCCAGCGGACCTGAGCCTCACTGAGCTCCTGGCCGTTGCCGAGGCGCCCAAGCAGACCCGGCCACGTGAAATAGCTTGGTGGTAGCTGCTCGGGCTTGAGGCCACTGGTTTCTACGGATCGTGGGGTAGTGGGGGACATGATTGCTTTGACGCACCTCTCTGTCAGGTCTGTCGGGGGAATAGTGCCTAAAAGGCACGGCACAGTGGCTGCTGGAAGTTCAGGCAACTGTACTTACCAGTCTATTAGGTGAGCTGGAATGCATGTCTCTTTAGGGATTTGCACCAAAAGGTTTCCGTTCCTGGAGGTTCCTACGGGGGTGGGAGGGGTGGCATCTGGTTAGCCCCGTAGTGGGGTGGCTCGCGTGTCAGCCCTTGACGGAAGTGTGTTTTGACCTGTCGTTATGTGTCCCGTCGGATGCTGTTAGAGAAAAGTTCCCGCTAACCCCTTACGGGGTGGGTTTCCAGGATAATCCAAGGATTTACCTGCGATTTTACAGATTGCTTCCAGAAAACCCCCGAAGTGAATCGACTATCGGGCTCTAAACGGCCATACTGTTATGCGTGACGAGCGCAGTTGAAAACCCAGGTATGGCAGCACCACAACGTGTTGCGACACTGAACCGACCGAACATGGTCAGTGTCGGCACGATTGTGTTCCTGTCTCAGGAATTGATGTTTTTCGCTGGCCTGTTCGCGATGTACTTCGTGTCCAAGGCCAACTCTGGCGGCAATTGGCCGTCTGAGCCTACCGAGCTGAACGTGCCCTTTGCGGCGACGATCACGGTCATCCTGATCAGTTCTTCGTTCACTGCTCAGTGGGGCGTCTTCGCGGCGGAAAGGGGTGACGTCTTCGCGCTTCGCAAGTGGTACGCATTGTCCGCGCTGCTGGGAACCATCTTCCTCATCGGCCAGGGCTACGAGTACGTCCACTTGGTGCAGCACGGGACCACCATCCCTGGCTCCGTCTACGGATCGGTCTTCTTCATCACGACAGGCTTCCACGGCGCGCACGTGCTCGCCGGTGTTATCGCCTTCCTCGTGGTGCTGCTGAGGACCGCGAAGTCGAAGTTCACCCCGGCACAGGCTACCGCCGCCGTCGTTGTGTCTTACTACTGGCACTTCGTCGACGTCGTGTGGATCGGCCTGTGGATCACCATTTACTTCATTCAGTAGGCCGGCCAGGCCGGTTCTTCTCCTGTAGAAGAGAGTCGGCCTACAGCCCATCGCAATTCCATTGACTAGCAAATAAGGGAACAAGATGGATATCAACTCCACCAACGCAACCACGGAGCAAGTCTCCAGTGGTTCGAAGGGCAGTGCCGCCAAGGCACGCCGCCGCCGGAAGGTCCGCAAGGCCTTCGCCGGCGCGTTGGCATTGCTGTTCGCGCTTACGGGCGCGGGCTTGCTCGCCAACGCATTGACCCCTGATGCGCAGAACGCAGTTGCCGAGCAGAACTCGGAAGAGCTGGCGCAGCAGGGTAAGGAAATTTACGAGGTTGCTTGTATCACCTGTCACGGTGGCAACCTGCAGGGCGTTAAGGATCGCGGTCCTTCCCTGATTGGTGTCGGTGAAGGCGCCGTGTACTTCCAGGTACACTCCGGCCGCATGCCGATGCTGCGCAACGAGGCACAGGCCAAGCGTAAGCCTCCGCGCTACTCCGAGCAGCAGGCTCTGGCGCTGGCAGCATATGTCAACGCTAATGGCGGCGGCCCGAGCATCGTCCGCGATGCTAACGGCGAGATTGCAATGGAGTCCCTGCGTGGTGCCAACAACAAGGATGGCGAGATTGACCCGGCAGACGTTGCCCGTGGTTCCGATCTGTTCCGCCTGAACTGTGCATCTTGCCACAACTTCACCGGTAAGGGTGGCGCACTCTCCAGTGGTAAGTACGCACCGCCGCTGGGCCCTGCTAACGAGCAGGAGATCTACCAGGCTATGCTGACCGGCCCGCAAAACATGCCAAAGTTCTCCGATCGCCAGCTGACGGCTGACGAGAAGAAGGACATCATTGCCTACATCAAGTCGGCCAAGGAATCCCCGAACCCGGGTGGCTTCGGTCTGGGCGGTATCGGCCCGGTGACTGAGGGCATGGTCATGTGGTTTATCGGCATCGTGGTTCTCGTTGCCTTCGCTATGTGGATTGGATCGCGGTCATGAGTGAGAACAACAAGAAGTACAGCAACGAAGAGCTGTCGAAGATGAGCAACGACGAGCTGGCCCGCCTGGGTACCGAGCTCGACGGCGTTACGGTTGCGTACCGCAAGGAGCGCTTCCCGATCGCTAACGATCCCGCTGAGAAGCGCGCGAGCCGCAAGGTGACCATCCTGTTGGCTCTGTCGATCCTGTTCGGCATCGCTTTCATTGGCGTCTACCTGTTCTGGCCCTGGGAGTACAAGCACCTAGCTGAAGATGGTGTATGGCTGTACACCATCTACACCCCGCTGCTGGGCATTACCGCCGGCCTGAGCATCACTTTGCTTGGTGCAGCAGTAGTTGCTTACACCAAGAGCTTCGTTCCGGAAGAGATTTCGGTTCAGACCCGTCACGACGGCCCTTCTGAGGAAGTTGACCGTCGTACCCTGGTTGCTCTGCTGAACGACTCTTGGAAGACTTCCACCCTGGGGCGCCGCCCGGTCATCGCCGGTCTGGCTGGTACTGGTGCGGTCCTGGCAGGTCTGACCATCGCTTTGCCGCTGGGCGGCATCGTTAAGAACCCCTGGAAGGCCAAGGCCATGGGTATCCAGGGCGACGGCACCCTCTGGACCACCGGCTGGACGCTGGTGGAGCAGGGCGAGAAGGTCTACCTCGGTCGCGACACTGGCGCTATCGCTGAAGAGCACGACGGCCACTACAGCACCAAGGGTGTTTCTCGCCTGATCCGTATGCGCCCGGAGGATCTGGACGCAGCCTCCATGGAGACCGTGTTCCCGCTGACTGAGGATATGGTCAACGATGGTGACAAGTTCGACAAGGACCGCGACGTCTACGAAGAGCATATGCACTCCATCCACGGCCCGCGTAACTCTGTGATGCTTATCCGTCTGCGCCCGGAGGATGCCGACAAGGCGATCCTGCGTGAGGGCCAGGAGGACTTCCACTACGGCGATTACTTCGCTTACTCGAAGATCTGTACTCACATCGGTTGCCCTACGTCCCTGTATGAGCAGCAAACTAACCGCATCCTCTGCCCGTGCCACCAGTCTCAGTTCGATGCACTGCAGCACGGTAAGCCGATCTTCGGACCGGCAGCTCGCGCCCTGCCTGAGCTGTCGATCTCGGTCGACGAAGAGGGATACATGTACGCCGACCGTAACTTCATCGAGCCTGTCGGCCCGGCATTCTGGGAGCGTCGTTCATGACCACTAAACAACAGAGCCGCGCTGCTAAAGCGGCCAATAACATCGACGAGCGGTACACTGCCTCCGGCCTAATCCGCCCGCAAATTAACAAGGTATTCCCGACTCACTGGTCGTTCATGCTCGGTGAGATCGCGCTGTACTCCTTCATCATTCTGATCCTGTCCGGTGTTTACCTGACGCTGTTCTTCGATCCTTCTATGTCGAAGGTGATCTACGACGGCGCCTACGCACCGCTCAATGGCGTGGAAATGTCCGCTGCCTACCACACCGCCCTGGACCTTTCGTTCGAGGTTCGCGGTGGCCTGTTTATCCGTCAGGTTCACCACTGGGCTGCACTGCTGTTCGCGGTGTCCATCATGGTTCACATGATGCGCATCTTCTTCACCGGTGCATTCCGTAAGCCGCGTGAGGCTAACTGGGTTATCGGCTGCGTCCTGCTGCTGCTGTCTGTAGCAGAGGGCTTCATGGGTTACTCTCTGCCGGACGACCTGCTTTCCGGTGTTGGTCTGCGCATTATGTCCGCCATCATGGTTGGCCTGCCGGTCATCGGCACCTGGCTGCACTGGATCATGTTCGCTGGCGACTTCCCAGGCGAGATCATCATTCCGCGCCTGTACATCGCCCACGTTCTGCTGATCCCGGGCATTCTGTTGGCCCTGATCGCTGCCCACCTAGCACTGGTCTGGTACCAGAAGCACACCCAGTTCCCTGGACCGGGTCGTACCGAGAACAACGTTGTCGGCGTTCGTATTCTCCCGGTATTCGGCCTGAAGGCTGCTTCCTTCGGTCTGATCACGTTTGGTGTCGTCGCGCTGATGGCTGGTCTTTTCCAGATCAACGCCATCTGGAACCTGGGCCCGTACAACCCGTCGCAGGTCTCCGCCGGTTCCCAGCCAGATATCTACATGCTGTGGACTGACGGCGCTGCACGTGTCATGCCTGCATGGGAGCTCTACCTCGGCAACTACACCATCCCAGCCGTGTTCTGGGTTGCCCTGCTGCTGGGTGTGCTGGTTGTACTGCTGTTCGCTTACCCGTGGATCGAACAGAAGATGACTGGCGATGACGCCCACCACAACCTGCTGCAGCGTCCGCGCGACGTGCCGGTTCGCACCGCACTGGGTGTCATGGCACTGGTCTTCTACGTGCTGCTGACCATCTCCGGCGGTAACGACCTGGTTGCACTGCACTTCACTATCTCGCTGAACCTGATGACCTGGGTGGGCCGTATCGGCCTGGTGCTGCTGCCGCCGATCGCGTACTTCATCACCTACCACCTGTGCATCTCCCTGCAGCGCAACGACCGCGAGGTTCTGGAGCACGGTATCGAGACCGGTACCATTCGCCAGCTGCCTTCCGGTGGCTTCATTGAGGTCCACCAGCCGCTGGGCCCGGTTGACGAGCACGGCCACCCGATTCCGCTGGAGTACCAGGGTGCTTACGTTCCGAAGACCATGAACGAGCTCGGGGCTGCTGGCCTGCCTGGTCGCGGTGGCTTCTTCTCCCCGGATTCCCCGGAGATTGCAGAGAAGGCCGAGCGTATCGAGAAGGCCAACCACGCGGAGCAGAAGGAAATGTTCGAGCGACTGAACGAGGAGAACCGTCGTCGCTACGAGGAGCTCGACAAGTAGTCTCCATTCGAGCTAACTCAACTGCTCTCACATAAGGCTCGAGAAGATCCCGTCCACCAACAGGTGGGCGGGATTTTTGCTGTATTAGGCCAGGCGGTCGTTGAAAGGCAATCGAAGGGTGTGGGCTATAGCGTTGACAGCGCTCGGAGAACGTCGTACGTCGCCAAAGCGTCGCTCATTGCCCGGTGTAGCGGACGGTGCGGGATCTTAAGGTATGACGCCACGTTCCCCAGCCTGTAGCGCCCAACAGACTCTCGCGGGATAAGTGTGCGAGAAGCCTCCGCAGTACACACCAGGCGCGGGGTATAGGGCCGGTTCGCATCAGCAGAATTCTTCAGTTGGGTTCGGAGGATTTCGTGCTGGAGGAAGGAAAAGTCAAAAGAGACGTTATGGCCTACCAACCGTGGAGTGCTCTCAAAGCCTAGAGACGTTGACGGCTCCGTTAGAGTGGCGTCCCGTAGGAAGTTCAGCAACTCGGGCATAACCTCGCTGAACGTAGGTTTGTCCGCCAGTAGTCCGTCGGAGATGCCCGTTAGGTCGGTAATTTCCTGGGGCACGCTGAGATTCGGGTTGAGCAGCGTTGTGTACTTATCCTGCAGCTCGCCGTTGCGGATGTGTAGGGCAGCGATTTCAATAATGCGCTCTTCCTGCGGGCGGAGACCCGTGGTTTCAAGGTCGATAACAATGCAGTTCTGCAGAGTCTGTTGGAGGTCTAGACGCACCCTGTTTGCACCGCGGTCTGCAAGTTCTTCTGGCGAGTGGGAGTGGGTAGGGGACACAGGGAGCTAGTTTAGCGAGCGGGGTAGACACCGGGTGGTTGTAGTGAGTTGTTGTTGATGCAGGGGCTTCTAAAGGAAGAGGAGAACACGCCAAATACACCAAACGTGATGAGGATCACATTCCGCCTTTTCTTAAAAATCTTTAAGTGGATGTTTTTGGTTTCCGAAAAAAGAGTAGTTTCTAAATCTGCTGGTCAGGCGATTATAAAGCTTTGATAACTTTCATCTCTGGCTTGAGGGTTTAGAAAATCTCAGTTTCATAACAACGGCACGTCGAGGGCTATAACGGTGGATTTTTTGCCAAAAGCTGGACACGGCTTGTGTTCATTTCGTAATCTTTTCGAGACCTTAAAGGTGAGCGATAAAGAGTTCACCGCACCGCGGTAGCGCACAGAAGCTGCCGGGCGAGGGGAGAAGGAAAAGTTCCGAACCCCAAACAACGGATTGAAAGGTAATTGAGGACTTATATGGGCAAGCACAGCCTGAAGAAGAACAACGCACCCCGCAACGCAGCAATGATCGCCGCTGTCGGTGTGGGCGCCGCTGTACTGAACCCCGCTGCAGCCCAGGCTGCTCCGGTTACCCACACCCCGTCTGGCGTCACCGTTGACGTTCCGGACCACCTGCTGCCGACCATCAAGCCCTACTTCAAGCAGGCAAACCTGACCACTGGTGGCAAGGCTGCTGCTGCGGCTCCTGCTGCTAAGGCGGCTCCGAAGCCGGTTGCTTCCTCTGTCGGCCAGCGCATTGCAGACATTGCCAAGTCCAAGGTTGGCGCTCCGTACTCCTGGGGTGCATCTGGCCCGAACGCTTTCGACTGCTCCGGCCTGACCTCCTGGGCTCACCGCCAGGTTGGCAAGAACATCCCGCGCACCTCTTCTGCGCAGGCTTCCGCAGGCAAGAAGGTTTCCCTGAATGCTCTGCAGCCGGGCGATGTCATCTCCTACTACGGTGGTGCTTCCCACGTTGCTATCTACATCGGTAACGGCAAGATCGTTCACGCACTGAACTCCTCCAACCCGGTGCGTATCGACAACCTGCACATGATGCCGGTGTACAACGCGGTGCGTTTCTAAAGTTTTTCTAGCGACGCCCGCCTGGCGTTTCCCCAGTCCGAGGGTTGTAATCGGGGCTGGTGTTAAAGCTGGTTAGCATGTGATTAAGTGGGGCTGGATCCCGGTCGGGGCCAGTCCCACTTTTGCCCTTTCTTGTGGCAGAATATCTATCGTTATCAAACGTTGATAAACGTTTCCTGGCCGTTCGACGGCCCCTATTGAGTGAGAATTAAAGAAAGTCCAGTCGTGAACGTGTTGTCTTCCTCTTCCCGTGATCGCCTCGTCGGCAGCCGTACTGTCGCCAAGGCAGCAACCGCAGCACTGCTAGCCCTCGCAGTGGGGAGCTCGCTCCCACAGGCAGGGGCGGATCCTCAGCAGGATCAGCAGCAGGGCGCCCCCCAGCAAGGTAACGAGCAAAAGGACGACAAGAAGGCCGAGCAGAAGCGCGCTGAGGAGATCCGCCGACTGCTGGATGCGCCGATCCCGAAGGACGTGGACGGCCTCCTGGCCCACGTGGACAAGATCTCCGGCTTCGCTTCCGAGACTTCTGACGAGGTTGAACAACTAAAAATCGACATTCAGCAGGCACAGGGAAACCTGGACAAGGCTAATAAATCTGCCGAAGACGCCCAGAAGAAGGCTGACAAGCTGAATACTGACGTGAGGGCGTCCCGCGAAAACGTCTCCGGCGTATCCCAGGCTATGTACCGTGGCGCGACGGTGGATCCGGTTTCCGCATTTGTAGGCTCTCAAGGCCCGCAGGCTGCTGTTGAGAGGTCCTCTTACCTAGCGTCCATTGGTGACAAGCGTGCCGATACCGTTAACGCCCTGAGCCGTCAGCTCAAGGATGCAGCCAGCGAGAAAAGCAAGGCCAGCCGGTCCAAGGCTACTGCTAACTTCCAACTGCGAACCCTGAACGACCGCAAGAAGGATCTGGACGACCGCAACAAGCAGCTAGATGCGCTGAAGGATAAGGTCATGAAGGCCGTTGATGGCCTGAGTCCGGAGGATCGTCGCCGTTGGGTTGACCGCAATGGTCCGATCGATGTGGACGTGGAACAGTTCCTCGGCGACCTGAAGAAGAAGGTCGGCTCCGACGGTCCAGTGAACGCTACCGGCGTGGTCGCCGCCGCCCTGTCTAAGCTGGGCGCGCCGTACTCCTGGGGTGCCACCGGCCCCGACGCGTTCGACTGCTCCGGCCTGATGTTCTGGGCATACCAGCAGGAAGGCAAGTCCATTCCGCGTACTTCCTCCGCCCAGATCGCCGGCGGCCAGTCGGTTTCCATCAACGACCTGCAGCCGGGTGACATCGTCGGTTACTACCCGGGCGTGACGCACGTCGGCATGTACATCGGCGATGGCAAGATCGTCCACGCCTCCGACTACGGCATTCCGGTCCAGGTGGTCCCGGTGGACTCTATGCCGATCCAGGGTGCGGCACGCTACTAAGGCGCGTGCGGTAGCATCCTTGCCTATGGCCAAGGAAGATCAGTCCAAAGAGGACCAGCCCCAAGGAGGCTGGGGGAGTCACCCGCGCGTCCTCGTCGTCACCAACGATTTCCCGCCAACCTTCGGCGGAATTCAGACCTATGTGCGCGACTACCTTTCTACGCTTAATCCGGAGAACGTCATTGTCTTCGCTTCCACCCAAAATAGAGAGGAAGCGCAAGCATTCGATGCAAAACAGCCTTATCGCGTGATCCGGTGGCCACGCAGCGTGATGCTGCCAACCCCGGCCACGGCACGGAAAATGCAGAGGCTGATCCGCGAGAACAACATTCATACCGTTTGGTTCGGTGCTGCCGCACCACTGGCGCTGATGGCAAATGCGGCCCGTGCCGCGGGGGCTCGCCGCGTGGTTGCGTCCACACACGGCCATGAGGTTGGCTGGTCGATGTTCCCCGGTTCCCGCCAGGTACTGCGGCGCATTGGTAACGCCGTGGATTGTCTGACTTATGTGTCGCACTACGCCCGCAACCGCATGGCTGCTGCGTTCGGACCTGATGTCGCCTGGGAGCCGATGCCCGGTGGGGTGAATACCGAATTGTTCCGCCCGGATTCTGTCATGCGGGACACCCTGCGTACCCGCTATGGCCTGGAGGATAAGAAGGTCATCGTCGCAGTATCCCGACTGGTTCCGCGCAAAGGCCAGGACACTCTGGTTAGAGCTCTGCCCGCCATCCTGCGTGAGCACCCGGATGCGCACCTGCTAATCGTCGGACCCGGCAAGTACCGCGGGAAGTTGGAGAAACTGGCGCGTCGGTTGGGCGTCATAAAGAACACAACATTTACCGGCGCCGTCGATGCGGAGGAACTACCGGGGCATTTCGCGGCCGGCGATGTTTTTGCGCTGCCCGTGCGTACACAGTTGGGCGGACTGTCGGTGGAAGGCCTTGGCATCGTGTTTTTGGAGGCGCAGGCGGCCGGCGCGGCCACGGTCGCCGGCAATGGCGGCGGCGCGCCTGAGACGGTGATCGACGGGGAAACCGGATTCGTCGTGGACTCGCGGAACCTGGACGACGTTGCAGGGCGTATCTCTTCTTTGCTGGGTGACGCCCCCACGCGCCAGCGCATATCGACCGCGGCGAGGGAACACGTAACGGGGAAGTGGACCTGGGAAGTCCTCGGCCACCAGTGCCGCGCAGTGATGGCCGGAACTGGCGGCATCCCCCCGCGCCACAGCTTCGCCTGATATCTCGCTGGCCGGGGACGGCAGGTGCAGAATTTCTATGTGCTGCCAGGCTGGCTAGAATGGTGGGGTTAATCGGTACAGACGAGTATCGGTACAGGCAAGTACAGAAGAAGTAGAGAGGGCGGGACGCCTAGTGACTGGGACCCTAACCGTGGGCGTGGACATCGGTGGCACGAACCTGCGCGCCGCCGTAGTAGACGCGGACGGGCAGATCCTGGACATCGAGAAACTACCCACGCCCTCTAACGTGTACGCGCTGGAGACCGCTTTGGTGCACGCCATCAACTGCCTACAGCGCCGCAACGAAGGTATTGTGGCGGTTGGTCTGGCCGTGGCGGGGTTCATTAACTCCCAGCGCGATACCGTGCGCTTCGCCCCGCACCTGCCGTGGCGCAACGCACAGGTGACCGAGCGCCTGAGTGCCAAGTTGGGGCTGCCGGTGGAGCTGGAGCACGACGCAAACTCGGCAGCGTTGGGGGAGTACTACCTGGGAGCCGCACAGAACGCGGGGACTTGGGTTCTGTTCGCGCTGGGTACTGGCATCGGTGGCGCCGTGATGGTGAATGGGGAGATCTACCGCGGAGCCTTCGGCACCGCCCCGGAGTTTGGGCACCTGACTGTAATGCCGGGCGGACGGGCGTGCCCCTGTGGCAAGCAGGGCTGTCTGGAGCGCTACTGCTCCGGCTCGGCGCTGGCGCTGACGGCGCAGGACCTGATTGCAACCGGTCGCTACCCGGATTCGGCCATCACCCGCGAGTTTGCGCAGCACCCGGAGGAGATCTCCGGCCGGACGATCGTGCGCCTAGCTAGGGAGGGCGATCCACTGGCCCGCGCGGCCATTGAGGACATGGGCCTGTGGCTGGGGCGTGGGCTGTCGCTGGTGCAGGACGTGTTTGATCCGGAGTTGATTGTGATAGGCGGGGGAGTTAGCTCCGACGCGGATCTGTTCTTGGACCAAGCGGAATCCATGATGAACTACAGCATCGTCGGCGCTGGCCACCGCCCGGTGGCAGAAGTGAAGACCGCGCAGTTGGGCGGCGATGCCGGTATGATCGGCGTGGCGCTGCTGGCACGCAAGCATCTTGAGCGTGGCGCTGAATAAGGAAGCCATCGAGGGACGGTAGGTTTTAGAACATGCAGAACAAGGCGTATTGGTTTTTCAAGTACATCCTCATCGGCCCGTGGCTGCGCGTATATAACCGCCCCTTCACCAAAGGGCTGGAGAAGCTGCCGAAGGAGGGGGCTGGCATCCTGGCCTCCAACCACTTGGCAGTGATGGACTCGTTCTACCTGCCATTGGTATCCAAGCGCCAGCTGACCTTCCTGGCTAAGAAGGAGTACTTCACCACCCCGGGGCTGGTCGGTGGTATCCAGAAGTTCTTCTTCAGCTCCGTCGGCCAGGTGCCGATCGACCGCGAAGATAAGGATTCTCAGAATGCCGCCCTGGGCACCGCTTTGAAGGTCCTTGAACGCGGGGATCTGCTGGGCATGTACCCGGAAGGTACTCGCTCCCCGGATGGGCGCCTGTACCGTGGCAAGACTGGCCTGGCGCGCATCGCTCTGAAATCCGGCCAGAAGGTATACCCGGTGGCCATGATCAATACGCACAAGGCCAACCCGATCGGCACCTGGATCCCGCGTCCTGCCCGCTGCGGTGTGTACGTTGGTGACCCGATCGACCCGAATGACTTCCGCGATGCGGGCGATGACTATGCGCAGGCCAGAGCTCTAACCGACGCGATCATGGAAGCTCTCCACGAGCTGTCCGGCCAGGAGTATGTAAAGGACTTCTACGCCGCTGACGTGAAGAAATCGCTCGAGGCCGGCGAAGGCTATCCGCCGGGCTCTGAGCCGCGCAGCTAGTTATTCGCCAGCTATTCAGCAGCGCTTTCACCGGGCGCTTGCGCTCAACGATAGTTTGACTTCACCAGTGTGAACCTGATTCTGTTATAAGAATTATGGCGAAGAAACAGAGAGTCGAATGGGCTGACGTGGC
Source organism: Corynebacterium jeikeium (assembly GCF_028609885.1). NCBI lineage: Bacteria > Bacillati > Actinomycetota > Actinomycetes > Mycobacteriales > Corynebacteriaceae > Corynebacterium > Corynebacterium jeikeium. The sequence continues at coordinate 883,122 of NZ_CP063195.1, forward strand.
CAAAGGCCTGTCCATCATCGGCGTGTGCATCATGCACGTCGTCACGGGGGTTCCCGGTGGTCAGGACACGGGGCTTGGCCTCTTCTCCAGTTTCCTCGACCCGCTGCGGATGCCGCTGTTCTTCCTAGTTTCTGGGCTCTTCGCACACCGAATTGTGGAACGTTCCTTCGCGGACCTGTGGTACCGCCGCCTGTGGTTCCTCTTGGTGCCCTACTTGGTCTTCAACCCGTTCCACGCGCTGACGCGCATGCAGATCGACGGCAACATCTCTTGGCTTGGTCTGGTCAAGGCCATGGTGCTGGGCAATGTGGGGCTCTGGTTCCTGTACGCCTTGATGCTCTACAACATCTTCGCTTGGACGCTCCGCAAGCAGCCGCCGTGGCTGGCAATTCTGGTTTCCTGTATCCCGCTAGTCGTCGGAGCCTTCCTCGGGGGTGGTGAGGATATCTTCTTCCGCCACGTGCTGACCTACGCGCCGATGTTCTTTATCGGACTGCACTGCCGTGACTTGTTCTTCCGCCTAGCCCGCGAAGCCTTCCGCCCAGGGGTGGTCATTGGCAGCGCGGTGCTGTTCTTTGGTTCCGAATACGTGATACGCACCCTGTCTAAGACTCTCTTTAGCGATTGGACGCCTACTGTTGCGGCTATCACCCTGGGCACGGACCTGGTGCGCTCTCTGGCTGCTGTGCCGTTTGCCATCGTCGTTTCCGTCTGGATCTGCGCGATCCCGTACGTAAACCGTGTGTTCTTGTTCGTGGGGCGTAACACCTTGCAGGTTTACGTCTTCCACCCTTTGGGCCTGTACCTTCTGGGCGGGATTGCCGGGTCCTTGGCCACGGCACACCCGGAAACGCTCTCCTTCCTGGGCACCATGGCAGGTCAGCTGTGGTGGGGCATCGGCGCCTGCGTGGTGGCCTCCGCAGTCGGGTATGCGATCGGCAAGACGCCTTACCTTGGCTGGGTACTGTTCCCACCGGCGCTGCGGCGTCCACAAGAAAAGCAACAACAATCCCGTAACAGTGCCCCCGCTCGCGGCGAGCGAGCCCCTTCGGCCTAGAGCGGAACAAAGGGATCTAGACTGGACAATCGTGCGCTACTTCTACGACACGGAATTCATCGAAGACGGCTCCACGATCGACCTAATCTCCATCGGCGTGGTTGCCGAGGACGGCCGCGAGTTCTACGCGGTCTCTACCGAATTCAACGAGCACCGGGCAGGGCAGTGGGTGAAGAAGAACGTGCTGCCGTTGCTGCCTCCGCGCTCAGACAAGGCGTGGATGGATCGCGCGACGCTGCGCACCAAGCTGCACGAGTTCTTGGTTCCTGAGCGTGCCACCCGAGGACGCACTAAGCCCAACGACCGGCCCGAGCTGTGGGCTTGGGTGGGAGCCTACGACCACGTGGCCTTAGCGCAACTGTGGGGCGACATGACGGGCCTGCCCTCCGACTTGCCGCGCTTTACCCACGAACTCAAGCAGTTGTGGGAGATGGCCGGGCGACCGCGCTTGCCCGAAAGCCCGAGCAACGCGCACGACGCTTTGGCCGATGCTCGCTTCAACGTGGTGAAGTACCGCCTGTCCATGGAAGCCTTGCAGCGCTAATCGATACCCCTGGGTTCAGCGAAGCTGAAAGAGGCCTAAATGGCAATAAAAGGGGCTGGATAAAGTATGATCTGCCTATGGCTTGGACTATTGATGCACCACTAGACGAACTCCCCGATCTGCCGCCGCTGCCCGCGGACATGGCCGAAAAGCTAGAAGACGCGCTGTCCCGCGACGCGAAGCAGCAGCCCAGCTGGGATCCGGACCACGCGAGCCGCGTGCGCAAGATTCTGGAGTCTGTGCCGCCGATTGTCGTGGCACCGGAAGTTAAGAAGCTGAAGAAGCAGCTGGCCGACGTGGCCCTGGGCAAGGCATTCCTACTGCAGGGCGGCGACTGTGCCGAAACCTTCGAGACGAACACCGAGCCGCACCTACGTGGCAACGTAAAAACCCTGCTGCAGATGGCTGTCGTGCTGACCTACGGCGCCTCCACCCCTGTGGTGAAGATGGGGCGCATCGCCGGCCAGTATGCGAAGCCGCGCTCCGCGGACCGCGACTCCAATGGCCTGCTGAACTACCGTGGCGACCTGGTGAACGGCGTGGAGGCCACCGAAGAGGCCCGCGCCCACGATCCGTCCCGCATGGTGCGCGCCTACGCTAACTCCTCCGCTGCGATGAACCTGGTCCGCGCGCTGACCAACTCCGGCACCGCTGATCTGTACAAGCTGCACGAGTGGAACCGCGAGTTCGTGACGAACTCCCCGGCGGGCGCCCGCTACGAGGCCCTGGCCACCGAGATCGACCGTGGCCTGGAGTTCATGTCCGCCTGCGGTGTGACTTCCGAGACCCTGCGTTCCGCAGACATTTTCGCCTCCCACGAGGCGCTGGTGCTGGATTACGAGCGCGCAATGCTGCGTCTGGCCCACGACGAAGAGGGCAATGACGCGCTGTACAACCTCTCCGCACACCAGGTGTGGATCGGCGAGCGCACCCGTGGCCTGGACGACGCGCACATTCGCTTCGCCTCGCTAATCGCCAACCCGGTAGGCGTGAAGATCGGCCCGACGACCACCCCGGAAGAGGCCGTCGGCTACGTCCGTCAGCTGGACCCGAACAACACCCCGGGTCGCCTGACGCTGATCACCCGCATGGGCTACGACAAGATCCGCACGGCTCTACCACCCATCGTCGAAGCAGTGGAGGCCACCGGCCATAAGGTCATCTGGCAGTGCGACCCGATGCACGGCAACACCTACACCTCCAACAACGGATACAAGACCCGCGACTTCGACCGCATCATCGACGAAGTTCAGGGTTTCTTCGAGGTGCACCGCAAGATCGGCTCGCACCCGGGCGGCATCCACGTGGAGCTGACTGGCGAGGACGTCACCGAGGTAGTCGGCGGCGGCCAGTCCATCACGGACCTGGACCTGCCGGAGCGCTACGCAACCACCGTCGACCCGCGCCTCAACACCCAGCAGTCGCTGGAGCTGGCGTTCTTGGTTGCGGAGATGCTTCGCAACTAAAGCACCTATCGCTCGGGCGCTAGCGCCTAGATCGTGGTCAGCGTGACCACGGCGCCTCGGTGGCTACGAACGCTGGGGCCGGGGGATTGACCCAGAACCAAGCCGTTGGGATCCCCCTTAATCTCCACTTCGAAGCCTGCGTCCTCCAGCTTCTGCCGCGCTCTCTGCGCCGTGAGCCCCAGGACCCAGGGCACGCGCTGGGATGTGGATTCGCGGATCTCCACGTCCGTATTCTTCGACGGGTCCACTCGTTCACCCGCGCCAGGTGATTGCTCCGCCACGTCGCCGGAATCTTCGGAAGAGTCCTCCACAGGGGCTCCATCGACCGGGTTGAGGCCAGCCTCCCGCAGGGTCTTACGGGCGTCATCAATAGAAAGCCCCTTAACATCCGGCACCTCAATCGCGTTTGAGAGCACCAGGGTCACCTCCGTATCGGACTCGACCTCCTCACCCTCCTTCGGGTCGGTGCGGATTGCCTGACCGGCGGGGATGTCCTTGTTAAACTCCTCAGTTTCTTCGGCGACCTGCAACCCGGCCTTTTCCAAGGTCTTCTTCGCCCGTTCGCGCTCCTGACCCTTTACACCAGGCACTGTGACGGGGCGCTTGCCCTTGCTCATGCGCACTTCGACGGTGGAGCCGGTGTTCACTTCAGTTCCGGCGGCGGGCTGAACTTCGGCTACGTGGCCTTTGGCGACCTCGTCGGAGTAGACGTCATCGCCCTTCTTGACCTTCAGCGTGCGGTCAGTGAGCTTGCTTGTGTAGTACTGCAGGCTCGAGTTAGCCCCTGGGTCCGGCACTGTCGGTTTGCCCAGGGAGAGCAGCACAGCGACCTCGGAACCCCGCACTGCCTTCTGACCCTTGGCAGGGTCGGTACCCATGACGGTGTTCTTCTCCGCCTGGTTGTCGTAGCGCTCGTCCAGCGTGGAACTGAACCCGGCCTCCTCGACTGTGGCCTGTGCCGTGGCCTTATCCATGCCGATGACAGTCGGGATCTCGCCGTAGCGGCCCGTGGTGAACCACCATCCGCCCAGAGCCATGCCAATAACCAGCGCGATGAGGATGACGATCCAGAAGACCGTCGCAATCGGGGACTTATTGCTAAGCTTCGGCGCCTGTCGTGCCGGCGCCTGCTGGTGCGGCCTCGGGCTGTGCGGTGGGTAGGGCGCGTGTGGCGCCTGGTGCTGCGTGCGCGTCTGGTTGGCGTAAGGAGCGTGAGGCGTGTGTGGCTGCGGCTTCTCGTGTGGGGGCCCAGCCAGCCCTGCCTGCCCTTCTGGCTGATAGCGGGTGACGGCGGTGTGGTGCGTTTCCGGCCGGGGCTGACCCTCCCTGGGGAGGACAACTGCGCGGGTGGACATGGATTCGTCATCCCACGGCGTGCGTTCGCCGAAGTCGGTTCCGGCCAGCGCGGTGCGCACCGCGGAGTTAGTGGGGGCGGGCACCTGGAACTCGGGGACGTCCAGGATTTCGGCGGTCTGCTCCACGGCTTCCAGGAACTCGGCGCCGTCTTCGAAGCGCTGAGTTGGGTTTCGGTGGCAGGCGCGCAGAACCAGCTCGTCGATCTCCGGCGGAATGTCGGGCATTAGCGTGCTGGGGGCGGGGACGGGGCGGTTGATGCGTGCCATTGCCGTTTCGATCGGCGTGCCGCCCTTGAAAGGTGTGCGTCCGGTGAGCAGTTCGAATAGCAGGATGCCGGCGGAGTACACGTCGCTGGCTTGAGTCAGATTCTCGCCCCGGACCTGTTCCGGGGAAAGGTAGCCGACAGTACCGATGACCTGCCCGTTAACGGAGGTAGTGGCGTTTGTGGCGTCGCTCATCACGTTGTTGATGGCGCGCACCAGTCCGAAGTCGGCGAGCTTGACCTGGTGGTGGTCGCTGATCAGCACGTTGTCCGGTTTGATGTCTCGGTGGATCATGCCCTTGGCATGAGCGATGGACAGTGCGGTGAGCACCGGCTTCATCACTGCGATGGCGGCGTGGGGCGGCATGGGGCCGCGTTCTTTCAACAGCTCGCGGAGTGATCCGCCTTCTACCAGCTCCATCACCAGGAAGACGTAGTCGTCGTCCACACCCTGGTCGAAGACGTTTACCAGTGATGGGTCGCTTAGCTTCGCCACCGCACGGGCCTCGCGTTCGAAGCGGGTGCGGAAAGCAGGTTCGCGGGCGAGCGCCGGATCCATTACCTTGACCGCTACCTCGCGGTCCAGGCGCGTATCGATGGCTGCATAGACTGTGGACATGCCACCGCGGGCGATCTGGGCGCCAATGCGGTAGCGCAACTCCAGCAGGTCTCCGGGGTATAGCTCGCTCACGTCTAGTTTCAGCCTCGTTTTCTGAAGGTCTTCCGATGGTTCTTTCGAGCGATGGGCTGGGGCTACGAAAGGTGCCCTTGTGCTCGACCGTGTTCAGTGTTACGCAATTATTCTAGTGGTACTCGAGTCATTATACGTTTAGCCTGGTGCGCGCCCTACTCGTTTCTTATTGACTCTTATTGACGCCCACGCGCTACAGTGGCGACCGTGAGTAAAGAAAACAAGCACGCAGAAGATCACGGCACCTCCACGCGTTCTGGCGCACGTTCTGGCGAGAAAGGGCAGGGGCGCGTTCTCGCGGAGCCGGTTAACGGCGTTCCCACTGGTGAAGAGGTCTTGACCCTCCCAGAAGTCGCAGAGCGAATGAACTTGGTGGTAACCAGGGTCATGGACATGTTGGGCAAGAAGCAGCTGCTGGCAGTTGAGCTTGACCGAGCGCGGCACGTGCCTGCCCGGTTCCTGGACGAGGACGGGCAGCTAAACCGTTTTGTTCCCGGAGCGATTGCGCTGCTGAGCGACGGCGGCTACTCGGACGCAGAGATCCTGGATTACCTCTTTACCGAGGATGACTCTCTGCCGGGGCGCCCGGTTGATGCCCTGCACGGGCACCTTGCCCGCGAAGTGATGCGCCGCGCGCAGGCGATGGCAATTCTATAGTCCACTGAGACTGCTGCGAGCTCTGCTGAGTCTGTTGGGCCTGCTGCTGTCGGCGGGGCGGGAAGTCTAGGCAGGCCTGGACCAGCCAGGCGAAGATCGCTGCGAAGGCGAGCACCCACCACAGGGCGTAAAGACGGTTGTTGCCACCGCCGTCGAACATGAAGGTGACCCACATGCAGAACACGCTGGTGAGGTAGATAACCATGCGTGATTGGCTGGCCAGCACCACCAGCGCCAGGGGCGCGGTGTAGTACCACGGCAGCGTCACCGTGTTGAGAACACAGGTGATTGCGTAAGCGACGGCCATGCCGGTAAACGCCGTGCGCTCGTCGTGGCGGAACAGCCACCAGGTGGCAACCAGGCCGAGGAGCATCAGGGCGCTACTGACAGGGCGGATCGCATCCACCAGCACGTTGAAAGTCAGGTCGTCGTTGATGCGCGACAGCACTGGTTCCAATGAGGAGGCGATAAAGGACGGCAGAGCCAGGGGGTTGATGACCTTGGAGTTTCCGGTGACCTCTGTGACCCAGCCCCAAGTCTGGTTTGTCAGGACGGTCACTAGCGCCAGCACTCCGACACATGCGAGCACGCTGACTAGCCCCGCCCACACCAGCGTGCCGAAGCGGCGCCACGTATCGGCAAGATGGAGCCACCGAGACTTGCCCGCGGCGTAGGGGAGCGGGCCGGCCACACGGGCAACCAGAATCCACACAACGAAGGGCAAGGCGATAAACGCTGTCGCCTTTAGTGCAGTTGCGACCCCAATCAGCGCCGATGCGGCCAGACCGCCACGGACCGGCTGCAGTTTCACCGCGCACAGGCAGCCGAGAAGCACCAGCGCCATCATCATGTTCTCGGTGTGCATGCCGCCCACCAGGTGCAGCACGCTCAGCGGGTTGAACACGCCCAGCCACACGGCCACTTCAGGGCGGACACCCAGATGCGTAGCGAGTTTTGCCACCGCCCAGGCCATCACCAGCACAGATGCGATGGAGAGCAGCTTAAAAGCGAGGGTGCCGGCGGTGATGTTATCGCCGGTGACGGAGGTGATGGCCTGCCCCACACCCATGTGCAGTGGGCCATAGGGCGTGGTTGTATTGCGCCAGTCGGCGCTGACCTCAAACAGCAAAGGGCCGGGGTTGGCCGCCGCGCCTACCTCATAGGCGTTGAAACCATCTCGGGCCAGGGTGCCTTGCATGAGGTATGAGTAAATGTCCCGCGACATCAGCGGGCCGGCCAAAACCAATGGGCCGATCCAGGAAGCTATGGCGGAGCGGTGCAGCGGCTTACCGTGCACCAGGATGTGTCGCCCGACGATGATCCAGCTGAGCACCATAGCCCCCAGGGCAAACCACATCACAACCGTCATCATTCCCGCCGCGTGGCCGAAGGTGAAGGAGCTCAGACCGATGACCTGCATGATGCCGCCGCGCGAACGCACCGCACCGACGCTGTGGGAAGTGATCGTCAAAACGATGCTGCCGATCAGCCCCAGCCAGACTGCACGGCGGTAGCTCACTGATCGCAGCCAGGAACGAGCCTTGTCTGCAAAGCGCTCCGCAGCCGCCGTCACAACACACCACCGCCGGTGATGCGGCGGGCAGCCAACGCTCCGGAGAGGATGACGGTAGGGACACCCACGCCTGGCGTGGTCGAGGAACCGGCGAGCACCAGGTTGTCCACACCGAACGCGCGGGCATTTCGAGGCCGGAACGGGCCAGTCTGGGTGAAAGAGTGTGCCAACGCGAACGGGGTGCCCGCGCCGAAACCGTGGTCGGCCTGCCAAGAAGCAGGGGTATCCACCCGGGCGGTGCGGAAGTGCTCAGCAATACCTGTGTAGCCGCGGGCCTCCAGCACCTCCACAAGTTCCTGGACGTACGGGTCCGTGACGTTCTCCCAGTCGATATCTGCCGAACGGAGGTTCGGGGCAGGGGCGAGGATGCTCAACGGTTCAAAGGCGCTGGCCGGAGGAGACACAGCGTCACCCTCAAGTACACCGCCGAAGGTGCGGTCAGCAACAGTGCGCGCCGGGCGAGTAAGCAGCAACGATGGGTCACTCATCAGCCTGCCGCGACCGTGCGGGGCGGTGATCTCGCGGAAGGTTTCGTCCCATGCCTCCCCGAAGCTGATGGTGTGGTGGCGCTGCGACTCCCAGCGGCGGGAAACGTCCGTCGGAATGCTGCCGTGGATCACCACCGCCGAGGGGGACCAACGCAGTGGAGCGACCTTGCGCCACACGCGGCGGGCGAAGGAGCGGGAAACCAGCCCGCTTTCCCGGCCGGAACGGGTGAGCAGCTCGCCTACCACCGGCAGATCCGGGGTGGCCACGACCGCATCGCACTCAATGTACTCGCCGGAACGGGTGCGCACGCCCGTGATGAGGTCCTCCGAGAAGTCCACGTGCTCGACCGCATCCGAAGTGATGATGCGCCCGCCGGCGGCCCGTAGTGCTGCGGCCATGACCTCCGGCACCTCGCTCATGGAAAAGCCCGGGTAGAACACTCCCATAGAGGTATCCATGTGTGAAATAACGGTGTAGACTGCGCGCGCGTTCTTTGGTGCTACACCTGCGTAGAGCGCCTGGAAGGTAAACAACCGCTGGAGTTCTGCGTCGGGGATGTGCCGTGCTGTGGTCTTGCCGAGGCTGCCGAACGCACCGAGGGAGCCGAGGTGGCCAAGGTCGGACGCCGCAGCGGGAGTAGACAGTAGATCCAGCGCACCGTCAAAGTCGGCCGCCAGGAAGTTTTCGAAGCTGGCGCTGAAAACCCTTTGCGACCACTCGCGATGGGTCAGATAGCCGGCGGCCAGCTCGTCCGTGGCTGCGCGATCCAAGTCCTTGGAATCTGCGAAGCGGCGGATCTCCGCCACCATTGCATCGCGGTCGGCGAAAACCTCTGCATGGCGGCCGCTGGCGAATTGCGCGTGATAAGCCGGGCTTAAGCGCCGGGGAGCCCAGGGGCGTTCTAGCCCCAGCTGTTTGGTGGCGGCCTCGGATCGTAGGTCGATGCCCACGGAAGCCACGGCTGATTCGACGAGGCCAGGCATCGTCAGTACAGTGGCGCCGGTATCGGCTACAAAGTCTCCGTGTGCGCTGGTCAGGTGCTCGCTTCGGCAGCGACCGCCCACGGCGTTGTCTGCTTCAATGACGGTGACCTCGCGCCCTGCGGAACGCAGCCGCAGGGCAGCGGAGAGCCCGGCGAGCCCGGCGCCGATCACGACAACGCGTTCGCCGTTGCCGGGCAGGCGCTTACGCAACGTGGGACGCGTCATAGGCACCAAGGGGCTAGGCAGGCTCAGGTGACGGCGACCGTCGGCAGAGCGGGTGGATAGCTTCATTTAAAACCTCCGGTGCGTTAGTTTTTCCGCCAGCTGGGTGAGCTCCGCAGTGATGTCGGCGCCCAGGCCACCCGCTTGTAGGGACTCGATAGCCCGCTGCGTGCGCGCCTCGATCAGCTTCTCCACTTTGGCTTGCGCTCCCGTGTCGTAGATGATGTCGCGGAGGCGCTCGATATCCGCCTCCGTAGAATCTTCGCCCTTGCCCAGGCCTGCGCGTAGAGCGGCGACTTGGGGCTCGCCGCCGCTTCGCAGAGCTTCGTTGATCAGCGTGGTGCGTTTGCCGGTGCGCAGATCATCGCCGGAGGGCTTGCCGGTAACTTCCGGATCGCCGAAAACCCCCAATTGATCGTCGCGCAGTTGGAAGGCCTCGCCGATGTCCTGACCCACATTACGGAGCATGCTTTGGGTTTGCTCGTTTGCGCCAGCCAGTGCGGCGCCTATGTGCAGCGGGCGGGCGACTGTGTAGGAGGCGGTCTTGTACTTGATTACGGCGAAGGAGTCAGCGACGTCCTCGCTACCGTTGGCCTCCAGGGCAATATCCAGAATCTGGCCCGCGATGACCTCGGTACGCATTGCCCGCCATGCCGGACGTGCACGCTGCAGCGCGGTGGCGCTGAGGCCGGAGCCGTTGTATAGGTCATCTGCCCAGGCAAACGCGAGGTCGCCGATGAGGATGGCCTGGCTGACCCCGTAGTGCTCGGAGGAGCCCAGCCAGCCGCGTTCGCGGTGCTTAGATTCGAAAGTTCGGTGAGCGGTGGAGAATCCGCGCCGGGTATCGGAACGGTCGATGATGTCGTCGTGGATGAGGGCACATGCCTGAATAAACTCGAAGGCGCTCAGCGCATTCAGTATGGCGCCTTGATTGAAATCTGCGGAGGAGGACGACGTGGCGTCACCTCCCTTTCCACAAAGAGCATCCGGCGACCCGCCGCCGCCCTCGATCGCTGCGCGGATGCCGGCCCAGGCGAAGGTAGGGCGCACACGCTTGCCGCCGTTGACTATGAAGTCACTCAGCACCGTGATGGCGCCGCCGACGAGGGAACCGATGGGGGAGAACTCCTCCTGGGAACGGCTCAGGTATTCCTTTAGTTGGGCATCGACGGCGGACGGAACGGCGGACAGCGGGGAATCGAGGCGCCAGGGGAGCGCGGCCAGCTCATCGGTACTCATGGCTCTCTATTCTAAGGGCTCGCGCGACAAGTGCGAACAACGGTAGCGCTGGGGTGACGCCACCGTGGCGGGCGGGTGATAGAAGGGGACTCACGGACGGGCTACGGGGGTGATTGCGCGCACGGAAATTACCGAAAATTATCCAATATCTTGAAATGGACAGCTCTGTCTATATGATCCTTGGGTATGGCTAGTATCCGCAGGCAGGTTGCCGTATCCCAGTCCCTTTCGCTCAACACTCCGGGGCGCGTTCCGTTCTCTGTAGAGTTCATGCCGCCGCGCGACGACGCGGCCGAAGAGCGCCTGTGGAACGCTGCCGAGGCTTTCCACGACCTCGGCGTAAGCTTCGCCTCCGTGACCTATGGTGCCGGCGGTAGCACCCGCGAACGTACCCTGCGCGTTGCAGAGCGCCTGGGCACCAAGCCGCTAACAACCCTGGTGCACATGACGTTGGTGCAGCACACCCAGGAAGAGCTGCAGGATATGCTGCGCACCTATGCCTCGCTGGGGCTCACCAACCTACTGGCACTACGCGGCGACCCGCCGGGGGATCCGAACGCCGAATGGGTACCCACCCCGGGTGGTTTGAGCTACGCCAGCGAGCTGATCGAATTGATCCGCGAAATGCCCGAGTGTGCCGACTTTGATATCGGCATCGCCAGCTTCCCCGAAGGCCACTACCGCACGGGTTCTTTGGAGCAAGACACGGAATACACCCTGGCCAAGCTCCGCGCCGGGGCGCAGTACTCGATCACGCAAATGTTCTTTGACGTGGACCACTACCTGCGGCTGCGCGATCGCCTGGCGAAGGCGGATCCGGAGCATGGCCAGAAGCCGATCATCCCGGGGCTGATGCCGATTACCTCGCTGCGGAGCGTGCGCCGCCAGATGGAGCTGGCGGGCGCCGCGCTGCCCCCGAAGTTGGAAAAACGTCTGCTGGATGCCGCAGCTGGAGACGAGGTAGCCAACCGCGATGCAATCCGCGAGGTTGGCATTGAGGTGACGACCGAGATGGCCGAGCGTCTCATCGCTGAAGGTGTTCCGGACCTGCACTTTATGACTATGAACAATGTGCGCGCCACCCAGGAGGTCCTGCATAACCTGGGCATGGCTCCGGCCTGGGGGCCGGGGCTGGGCCACGACATGGTGCGCTAGGGCCACGACATGGTGCGCTAGGGTGCGAAATGGGAGTGTTAGGAGCGCGTGCGCTGGAGGATTCCGAAAGGCCTGGGATCTGCCGGGAACTTAAAATTCCGCAGAACATCGGTGAACCCAGCCTTGCGATAAAGCTGCCAGGCAGCGTTGGCTTCGCCTTCCACCTCGGGTGTTGAAAGCATCACTGTGTTCTGTGGGGTGCGCTCTAGCAGGTCGTTGAGGATGGAGGTGCCGACGCCCTCACCCTGCGCCGCTGGGAGTACATGTATTTCGGATAATTCGGCGTAGGCATGCAAAATCCGAGTGGCTTCCGTCCGGGAGTTTCCGTTGAGTACTAGGCCACGGGCGACTTGGCGATACCACCAGGTGTTGGGGGAGCCGCGGAAAGTAAAGCCGATGCCTACGCAACGCTGCCGAGGGCTACTTGGGTCCGGTTGTTCCTCCGCGCGATGGAGAAGTGCCATGCTGCAGGTGAAGTCCGGCTGGGACCCGTTGTAGATCCACAGCGACTTGCGCTGGGCGTGCGTCTCCTTTGGGTAGTCCATGGCTGCCAGGTGAATATCGATGAGCTCGTCGAGTCGGGATATGAAGTGGCGGTTGGTGGCGGAGACCACGGACACGCGTAAGGGGGAACCTGTGGCGGGAATTGTGTGGGGGGCGTCTTGAGGCATGTCCTGAGGCATGGGTTCAATAGTGCCCTGCCGTTGTTTTGGATGAAAGAAAATGGCGCGAAAAGTATGGAATGGAACATGTGTTCTATTTTATGTTTGACGTGACGGGGTTGTCTGAGCAGTTTCCTACTGTATGGGGCATCGATTAAGGCGGTAAGCCTGGAAGAAAAGAAGGGGACGAGATGATGTCGGCGCAACCGAAGCAGCTGGGGCCACGAGCTCGCTACAGTCGCAGCCGCGGGGCGAGGGGTTTTCTGGATGAGGCAGAGCGCCAGCTGGAACTGTCACGCGCGGAATTGCGCGAGCCGGAAGCGATCGTCTACGCCTACCGGGCCGCCCTAAGGGCAGCGGGTGCGTTGATCGAATGGGAAATGGCTACGCGTAAACGTCGACCTTCCGGCAGTGCGTGGGCGAAGCTACGGGTATTACGACCGGACTTGGAAAACTGGGTAGAAACCTTTGAGGTTCACGCGCGAGTTGCCAGTCGGGCGGGGTTGGGGCTCAACCGGGGTCTGCCTGAAAATGCGCGGGGCGCGGTCTACCGTGATGCTTGCGACTTGGTGGACCTGGCCCGTGACGTGGTGGAGTACCTGCCGGAGGTGGCGTAGGCGGAGAAGAATCGTTGTCCTAAAAGTGCTGGTTGATGTAGGGTGGACGGGTGAGAAGTGGGCTGGACGCGCACGGGCTGGAAACTTTTTTCGCGCCCTAGGCGTTGTTGAAAGTAGCCGCAAAGATTTGGGAGGTCGCGATGGCTCTATCGGAGCAAGAGCAGAGGATGCTCGCGGAGATCGAACGGGCGTTAATCGCCGAGGATCCGCGCTTGGCAAAGCAGGCTTCCAACAATGGTGCGCAGACGATCAGCTTCAATATTCGATCGATTGCGCTCATCGTCCTTGGTTTGACCGTGATGGTTGGTGGTATTGCTGCCGCGCAGCTGTCGCTATGGTTTGTGGGGCTGAGCGTACTCGGATTCCTAATTATGTTTGGCGGAGGTCTATTGGCATTCAGGTCCAACGATGACCCGGAGACAGCAGCCATTAAGCGCTCCAAGTCCCCCAAGCGCAGCAAGGCGAGTGCGACAAAAGGGGCAAATTCCGGCCGCTCGGGTGGAATCGGCGACAAGATGGAAGATAACTTCCGCCGCCGCTTCGAGCGTTAGGGCAAGCGCTTAGGCTGTAAAGAACAGCTAGAAACCACCGTCCTCCAATTGTGGAGGGCGGTGGTTTTGTTGTTGCCGGCCAAAAATGCCGCAGAAGGCGGAGGGGAATCTTTTTGCCCCACTTCACCCCACCTTGGTCCCCATTGGTCTTTGTGGGCGAGAGCGAAAAGGTGGTTTCAGGTATCCGTTGCGGAGTATTTGGATGTCTTACCTGGGGAAATGTCTCGGCTAGCTCAGGTAGGTGGGGTGGGAGAAGGTGGCGTCACGAAGGGAAAGAGTGATTGGTGGCGTGCGAAACGGTGAGAGCAAAAGGGGTAAAGTGCAGCTTTAGCGTTGTTGATGTGAAGAATATTGAGAAAAGGTGCGCGAAAGTACCTCGTGTTGTGGAGTTTGTGGGGGAGAGTGGGGTAAAGTGGGGCTCGTTGGAACAAAGCTGTGCCAACGACTCCAAACTTCATAGCGAAACCACTGGTCAGGGCTAGTAACAGTCCGCTACCTACGGCAAAAACGGCGATAGAAAGCAAGAGATCTTCCAACGGAAAGGGGCCGATGCATGTTTTTCGGCACCTTCACGCCGAAGCTTGACGACAAGGGTCGGTTGACCCTGCCTGCAAAGTTTCGGGAAGAGCTCGGTGAAGGCCTGATGGTCGTGAAGGGGCAGGACCGCAGCCTGGCTGTGTATCCCAAGGCAGAGTTTCTGGTGCGGGCGAAGAAGGCGGCTGAAGCCTCGCGCACAAACCCGAAAGCTCGCGCCTTTGTGCGCAACCTGGCGGCTAGTGCCGACGAGCAGAATCTCGATTCGCAGGGGCGTATCTCCGTCTCGGCGATGCACCGGGATTACGCAGGGCTGACGAAGGAGTGCGTGGTTATCGGCAACGTCGATTTCATCGAAATCTGGGATGCCGAGAGCTGGGCTGACTACAGCGCTGAGCATGAAGAGGATTTCTCGGACGGCGACGATGAAGTGCTGGCGACATTCCTGTAGGACCTTTAGACCCTGGAGGCCTTAGCGCCTGGCCGATTAGGACAAATTAATAGTGAAAACGGAGTGTGCGCAGGCCCTTACCTGCGTGGACGACGCGGAATCTTGACGTACTTCCCCAATGTCAAGCCCGCACCCACGCAGGTGAGGCCCTGTACGCACTCCTTTAGCTTTTGAGTCACATAAGTATTTATGTGGCACATGAATTGTTTGGAGCCCCAGAAAAGGCTTGTGAACAGGGTCGAAGATAAAACGCAGTGAAGGAAGGAGGGAACATCGATGAGCGAAGAACACGGCCACATCCCAGTCATGCGCGACCGCATGGTCGAACTCGTAGGTCTGGGTGTGAACAGCGAGAACGCGCCCGCCCGCCCTGTCATCGTCGACGGCACCCTCGGCGCCGGCGGACACAGCGAGGCTTTTCTTGACGCCTTTCCTCACGCAATTGTCGTCGGCCTGGACCGCGACCCCAATGCGCTGGCAGAAGCTAATGCGCGTCTGGCACGCTTCGGGGACCGCTTTGTGTCTTATCAAACCCGTTTCGACGGAGTAACCGAGGCGCTGGAGGACCTGATGGAACAGGGCAAGCTTCCAGCCAGCGTGCGGGAACACGGTATCTCCGGGTTCCTGTTCGACCTCGGCGTGTCCTCCATGCAGCTGGATCAGCCGGAACGTGGCTTCGCCTATGCGGTAGACGCTCCGTTGGACATGCGCATGGATCCCAGCAGTCCGCTGACCGCCGCCGAGATCCTGAACACCTACAGTCACGGCGAGATCGCGCGCATTTTGAAGACCTACGGCGATGAACGCTTCGCCGGAAAGATTGCCTCCGCAGTTGTCCGCGAGCGTGAAAAGCAGCCCTTCGAGAACTCAGCGCGTTTGGTGGAGCTGTTGTACGCAACCATTCCGGCGGCATCGCGCCGCACCGGCGGACACCCAGCGAAGCGAACCTTTCAGGCGCTGCGCGTCGAGGTGAACGCTGAACTCGAATCGCTGGAGAACCTCATTCCGGAGATTTCCCGCTGGCTACATGTTGGTGCCGTGGGAGTGTTTATGAGCTACCAGTCGCTGGAAGACAAGATCGTCAAGAAGGCGTTGGTGCAGCTCAGTACCTCGAAAACTCCGCCGGGGCTACCGATGGAGCTGCCCGGAATGGAGGCCGAGTTCGAGCTCAGAACCAGTGGGGCAGAAAAGGCCAGCGAGGCGGAGATTGAACAAAACTCCCGGGCAGCCCCTGTGCGGGTGAGGGCCTACAGCAGGGTTAGTGACAGAGGAAAAACGATATTTCCGCTGGACACGCCCAGTTAGCTAAGCAAAACCCCTAAATGCCACTGATAGAAACAGACCCGAACCTACCGAAACTTCGGAAGGAATCACATGACAGCACCAGGCACCATCCGCACCCGAGGCCAGCGCACCGACCGCGATCGCACCACCGTAGCCGGTCGCAGCGTTGCCGACCGCTCACGCGCCAAGGCTCGCCCGGCACGCTCTAGTCAGCGCACCGCAGAGCCTGTCCGCCGCGGAAGTGCCTGGGATACCGACAGCACCACGCGTGTCGGCCGAAGCCGCACCAACGCGGGTGCGCGCACCAGTGCTCGCACAAGCACTGTGGGGCGCAGCGCTCGCCGCCTTGGAGGTAGCCGAGTAGGGTCGCGCCAGCAGGTATCGGTTCGCGGACGGCGAATCATTGCCCTGGAGCGCGGAAATCCGCAGCTAACCCGCCGCATCGCGCTGGCACTTACCGTGTTCATCCTCGGAGTGGTTTCCGTCATGGCGCTTTCTGCCGCAACCACCAAGCAGTCCTTCCAGATCGCCGACGCTCAGTCTCGCAGCACCACCCTGGATAACGAGATTGAAAGTTTGAACCGGGACGTTGCAAACGCAAAGTCCTCTGCCAACATCGCCAAGGAAGCCAGCGAGATGGGAATGGTTACCCCGAAGCAGTCCGGCATTCTGGAGGATCGCGACGGAAAGGTTAAGGAAACCCGCCCGGCCGACGCTGAGGGTGGCAAGGAGGTCGTGGACGTCAACGGTAATGCCAAGCGCCGCGGAGCTACCAGTGATCCGAACGAGACCAGCCGTGTAGAGGGGTTGCACCCGAACAACCCGATTGTCGCTGGCGATAGTGCCCCGGATGTTAGCGCCAGTGCCCCGGGTAACACCTCGCAGAGCAACGGCGGCCTGCCGTACTCCGGCAATTCGGCAGGCCAGGCACCGGCTGCTGCTCCAGCTCCGGCTCCGGCGGCACCGGCACCTGCTCCCGCTCCAGCGCCCGCAGCGGAAGCCCCGGCCCCGGCGGCACGCTAGATCTCTGGACAGCCAATCGAAAACTTCAGACACGCCGGGGCCAACCCCGGCTTGTTTTCGTAATTGCGAGGACAATAACCAAGAGTGAATAGAAAGGAGGGCAACCACGTGTCTACCCCTAACGACCGCCGCTCCCCGCGGACGGTTGAATCCAACTCGTGGTTGATCCTGGATACCTCCTTCGCGCGTTTCAGTAAGCGCGTCCGCCTTGTATTCCTGGTCGTCTTCTTGACGGTCCTCGCTTTGCTGTTGCGCCTGGTCTGGGTTCAGCTGGTGGCTAGCCCGTCGTTGTCTACTCAAGCTCAGATGCAGCGCACTTCCGTGATTACCGAACCAGCCCTGCGCGGCGGCATCACCGACCGTAACGGTCAGGTGTTGGCCTACACAATGGATGCACGGAGCCTGTCGGTGCATCCAAAGAAGCTTGAGGAGTTCATGCAAGAGCGTCATGAACTAGATCCCGAAGGTGTGCCCGAGCCCAAGCGGCGCATCGAAGACATCGCCAAGCGTCTGCCCGAGATGATCAATAAAGAAGGCGACGATATCGAGGAAGACGATATCCGCAAGAAGCTGACCAGCGACAAAGACTATGAGGTGCTGGTGCGCAACGTCGACCCGGACGTAGCGGAGAAGGTCGCTGAGGAATTCCCCGAGATTACCGCTGAGCGCCAGGATCTGCGTCAATACCCCAACGGCGCGGTGGCGCAGAACATGATCGGCAAGATCAGTACCGATAACCAGGGACAATTCGGCCTGGAGCTTTCCCAGGATGCGCGCCTGCAGGGCATCAACGGTTCCCGCACCGTGGATGTTGCCGGCGATGGCTACCTGATCCCGGGCTCCACCCGCGACGTGCACCCAGCCGTCAATGGTGATTCCTACGAGCTGACCATCGACCTGGACGCGCAGACGTATGTGCAGCAGGCGCTGCAGCAGGCGCGGGAGAAGTCGGGCGCAAAGTCCGCCTCGGCCGTCGTGCTGGATTCGAAGACTGGCGAGATCATCGCCATGGGCTCCAGTGATTCGATCGACCCTAACGGGGACATTGAAAAGCAGCTGAAGCGCAAGAAGGTCTTTGGCGACCGCGCAACGGCCGATTCCTTTGAACCCGGCTCCGTGGCCAAGATCATGACCGCCGCCGCGGCTATCCAGGAAGGCAAAACCACCCCGGATGAGGTTTTGAAGGTTCCCGGCAGCATCGATATGTCCGGCGTGACCGTTAAGGATGCGTGGGAGCATGGTGAGGTTCCGTACACCACCACGGGCGTTTTTGGTAAGTCCTCGAACGTTGGCACCCTGATGCTCGCGCAGCGCGTGGGCGAGGACAAGATGTACGACTACTTCCGCAAGTTCGGCGTGGGTCAAGCCGCGGGCGTGGGCCTGCCCTATGAGGTATCCGGCTACATGCCAGAGCTAAGCCAGTGGTCTGGCGGCACCTTCGCGAACCTGCCGATCGGTCAGGGTATGTCCATGAGTTTGCTGCAGATGACCAGCATTTACCAGGCGCTGGCCAATGATGGCGTGCGCGTGGAGCCCAGGTTGATCAACAAGATCACCAGCTCCGACGGAGCGGAGCTGGCCGCCGACCCAGCGAAAGAGACTCGTGTGGTTTCCCCGGAGACAGCCCGCACAACCGTGGACATGTTCCGCGCAGTCACGCAGAAGGATGAGACAGGTGTGCAGCAGGGCAGTGGTGCACCGGCTGCGATCGACGGCTACCAGGTTTCCGGCAAGACGGGTACAGCCCAGCAGGTCGATCCGGATACCGGAGCTTATTCTAACTCCGCCTACTGGATTAACTTCGCTGGCATTGCGCCCGCCGACAAGCCCCGCTTCGTCGTGGGCATCATGCTGGACAATCCCCAGCGTGGAACTGACGGGGGCGCGGGTGGCAGTGCTGCACCTTTGTTCCACGACATCATGGCGTGGATGCTCGACCACTACAATGTGCCGCTGTCTGAGAAGGCAGGGCCAAAGCTGATGCTGGAGGCAAATCAATGACATCGTTGAAGCAGCTCGCTGAAATCTGCGGAGGCACCCTCACTGGGCCTTGGGAAGGCGTTGAGGTGACCTCCGCCGCGATTGGTTCTCAAGATGTGGAGCAGGGTGGTTTGTTCTGCGCCGTTCCCGGACAGAAGGTCCACGGCGCGACCTTCGCCGCGGATAGCAAAGCCGCCGCTGTTCTGACCGATGCCGCAGGCCAGCGCATTATTGATGACGCCCCCACGCCGCTACCGTGCATCGTTGTCGACAACGTTCGCAAGTGGATGGGGCCGGTAGCTGCAGAGGTTTATGGCCACCCGGCGCGTCAGTTGAAGACCATCGGGATTACCGGTACGTCGGGCAAGACCACCACCAGCTACTTGGTGGAAAAGGCTCTTCTGGAATCCGGACTGCGGGTGGGCCTGATCGGCACCACGGGTACACGCATCAACGGCCAGCCCATCCCTACCTCACTGACTACTCCCGAGGCACCCACGCTGCAGGCCTTGCTGGCACGAATGGTGGCCGAGGGAGTCACGCACCTCGTGATGGAGGTTTCCAGCCACGCATTGCAGCTAGGCCGCGTGCACGGCGTGCACTTTGACGTGGTGGCGTTTACGAACCTGAGCCAGGATCACCTGGATTTCCATCCGACGATGGAGGACTACTTCCAGGCGAAAGCGCTGCTGTTCGAACGCGCGGAGGATGGTGGTGTTCCGGGCACCGCTGTGGTCTGTTGTGAGGACGAGTGGGGCGAGCGCATGCGCGCCATCGCCGCGAAGTACTCGTCGACCGTGGCGCTGTACCCCCAGGGCGGCAACCACGAGGCCGAAACCGGCAGCCCCGTGTGGTCTATTGCTTCCGCCGAGGTGGCTCCCAACGGCCGCCAGCACATTCGCCTGTCTATCGCGGGCGGCTCCGAACCGCGAGAGTTGGATTACAGCATCGGCATGGCGGGTTCCTTTAACCAGGCCAACAGCCTGGTGGCTCTGGCCTGCATCGAGGCAGTCACTGGAGAACCGCTGTCTAGCGATAGCACAGCCGTACAGGCTCTGGCGGACGTGCAGGTTCCCGGCCGGATGCAGCTGGTCGAGGAAGGCCAAGACTTCCTGGCCATGGTTGACTATGCGCACAAGCCGGGCGCGGTGCAGGCCGTGCTGGGCAGCTTGCACGACTATCTGCCGGATCCGGCAGCCCGCATTGGCATCGTCCTCGGAGCCGGTGGAAACCGCGATCACGACAAGCGCGCGATCATGGGCCGTATCGCCGCGGAGTTGGCGGATGCGGTGTTCGTCACGGATGACAATCCCCGGGATGAGGAACCTTCCGTGATTAGGGAGGCTATTTACGCCGGGGCGCGAGAGGGCGTCCAAAAGAAGGAACAAGAACAATCAACCAACGCCGAGACCGTGTGCGAGATCGTGCCCGACCGTGCGGAGGCCATCGCCGCAGCCGTAACCTGGGCACGGCCCGGCGATGCGGTGGTCGTCGCCGGTAAGGGGCATGAAAAGGGGCAACTTGTGGCAGGAAAGATGCATCCCTTCGACGATGTGGAGGAGTTGGCGACGGCTTTGAAGAACCGGGTACGGCAAGAGCGTGAGGCAGATAATGGTGAAGGTAGGTAGCAGCGATGATTGAGTTAACGACACAGAAGATCGCCGAGGTAACCGGCAGCACGCTGATTAACGACGTGGATCCGCAGGCCGTAGTGACCGGCCCGGTGGAGTTCGACTCGCGCAAGATCACACCGGGCGCGATCTTCATGGCTCTGCCAGGTGCACGTGCCGACGGCCACGACTTCGCCGATGCAGCTCTGAACAGCGGCGCCGCGCTGCTGATCGTTGGCCGCCCGGTGGAGCAGCCCGCCCTATTGGCCGCTCCGGTGGAGATCAACGAACAAACCTCCAATGCCACCGCATTCGAGTTCGACGCGGAAGGTCACGGCGCAGCAGTGCTGGCGGCGATCGATAAGCTCGCGCGCTATAACACCGACGTGCTGGCAGCCGAGGAGGGCATGGTCGTCGTCGGCGTGACCGGCTCTGCGGGCAAGACCTCCACGAAGGATCTGATTGGCGCGGTGCTGCGCGAGGCAGGGGAGACCGTCGCTCCGCCCGGCAGTTTCAACAACGAGATCGGCCTGCCTTACACAGCCCTGCGTGCGGGCCGCGACACGCGCTTCCTCGTTAGCGAGATGTCCGCCCGTGGCGTAGGCCACATCCAGCACTTGACGACCGTTACCCCGCCGCGAGTGGGTGTGGTGCTGAACGTCGGCAGTGCCCACCTGGGCGAGTTCGGCTCCCGCCAGGCCATCGCGCAGGCGAAGGGTGAGCTGGTGGAGGCTCTGCCGGCTGCCGCCGATGGGGGCCTGGCCGTGCTGAACGCAGACGACGACAAGGTTGCGGCGATGGATAAGCGCACCGCCGCGCGCGTTGTGCGTTTTTCCACGGAAGGCGCGACGGGGGCAGCGGGCGTGCCGGCGGATTACTATGCGACCGACATCGAGCTCGACGCTGTAGCCCGCGCCAGCTTTATGCTGCACCACCCAGTAGGGGAGCCGGTGCGTGTGGAACTTTCAGTATTCGGCGCCCACCAGGTCTCGAACGCGCTCGCCGCCGCGGCGGTTGGTATCGAGATGGGTATTGACGCCGCCACGGTCGCATCCCTGCTGAGCTCTCACGTCGCCGCTAGCGTGAATCGCATGGATGTGCGCACCCGCGAATCTGACGGAGTGACCATCATCAACGATTCTTATAACGCCAACCCCGAATCCATGCGCGCGGGAATCGACGCGCTGGCTTACACCGCCAAAGGCCGTCGCGATGCGGCGAGCTGGGCCGTGCTGGGGCAGATGGGTGAGTTGGGCGAGGACGCTAGCGACGAGCACGCCGAGCTCGGCCACGTGCTGGCGCAACGACGCATCGACCACGCGGTGATCGTGGGCAACGGGGTGAATCAGCGTGCGCTGGCCAACGCTGCTCGAGAGAGCGGTGTGGAAACCCAAGTCGTCGAAAACATCGACGGCGCGGTGAACTACCTAGATATGAGTTTGAATCCGCAGGATGTAGTGCTGATCAAGGCATCGTATTCGGACGGACTATGGGCAGTGGCTGAAGGACTGCTCATCGGTGAGGATCAAGGAGCTTAAAAATCCCATGTTGCAAATCTTTATCGCAGGTGCGGTTGCTTTCCTTGTGTCCGTATTCCTGACCCCGGTGCTGATTCGGTGGTTCTCCGCCGAGGGATTGGGCCAGGAGATCCGCGAGGAAGGCCCGAAGTCGCACTTTAAAAAGCGCGGCACCCCGACCATGGGCGGGATCGCCGTTTTGGCGGGCATCGTTTTCGGCTACCTGATTGCCGTGCTGGTGGGACTAGTAACCACCGGCGCCGGGCCGGGCGTAAGCGGCTGGTTGGTGCTGGGGCTGACCTTGGCCCTTGGCGGTCTGGGCTTTGCCGATGACTACATCAAATTGGTCAAGGGCCGGAACCTGGGCTTGAACGCAAAGGCGAAGCTTGTAGGCCAGCTGGTTACCGCGATCGTCTTTGGCCTGCTCATCCTGCAGTTCCCGAACGCGCATGGTCTCACCCCGGGGTCCACACATCTGTCGTTTGTCCGCGATATTGCGACGTTCGACATCGCCATCGGGCCGGCAATCGTGGGCATGATTCTGTTCCTGATCTTCATCTACCTGGTGATCTCCGCCTGGTCGAACGCAGTGAACCTGACCGACGGGTTGGATGGCCTGGCAAGTGGCGTGACCGCGATCGTGATGGGCACCTACGTGCTGATTACCTTCTGGCAGTTCCGTAACTCCTGCGCCGTCAGCGCACAGGCCGCATGCTATGCGGTACGTGACCCGTTGGACCTGTCGATGCTCGCCTCCGCTGGCCTGGGTGCCTGCCTGGGCTTCCTATGGTGGAATGCAGCTCCCGCGAAGATCTTCATGGGTGATACTGGATCTCTGGCCCTTGGTGGCCTGGTGGCAGGCTTGTCCGTCACGACCCAGACTGAGCTGCTGATGATTCTGGTCGGCATCATCTTTGTCATCGAGGCTGCATCCGTGGTGATTCAGGTGGTCTCCTTCAAGGCCACCGGCAAGCGTGTCTTCCGCATGGCGCCGATCCACCACCACTTTGAAAACAAGGGATGGGCGGAGACGACCGTCGTCATCCGCTTTTGGCTGCTCGCCGCGCTGGCGGCGATGTCCGGCTTCGCGATCTTCTACGCGGAGTGGCTCAACGGCGCCAGCTTCTAGGCGGCTGCCGGTGGCAGACCCACAAACCCACTATTCGCTAGCAATGTAAGGACAACCCAGCCGTGGAATCGACACACGCACTCCAACCCGCAGAAGCCCTAGAAACCATGCGCTCTCGGACCGTTCTGGTCGCGGGCGCGGGCGTGGCCGGGCGGGGCGTGATCTCCATGCTCTGTGCCCTCGGTGCCCGGTTGGTCCTGGTTGCAGACGACAACGCGCAGGCGCTTGGCCACATCGCGGATGATGGCGATACAGAGCTGCGGCTGCTGAGTGTTTCCGACGCCATCGATACCCTCGACGAGTTGGCCCCACAGTTGGTCGTGACCTCCCCGGGTTGGAAGCCCGAATCCCCGCTGCTGGCCCGTGCCGCCGAGCTGAACATCCCGGTGATCGGCGACATTGCGGCGGCCTGGCTGGCCGACCAAGCCGGCGCCTTCGGTCAGCCGCGCACGTGGCTGGCTGTCACCGGGACAAACGGTAAGACAACCACCACAGCGATGCTGACTTCGATGCTGATCGCTGACGGGCGTGCAGCCCTGGCTGTGGGAAACATTGGCATTGCCCCTTCCGCTGCCTTGGCTGCTCAGCACCGCGGAGAACCCCGCTCCGATGTCTTCGTCGCCGAGGTGTCGAGCTTCCAGCTGCATTGGGCGCCCATGTTCAAGCCCACCGTCGGTTGCATTCTGAACCTTGCCGAAGACCACCTGGATTGGCATGGCAGCTACGAAAACTATTGTGCAGATAAGGCACAAGTCTTGACTGCTGAGGAATCCGTGCTGGCTCTGGATGACGACGACGTGCTGACCACCGCACGCGCACGCGAGGTAGTGGCGCGGCGTGGGTACACGATTCACGATCCTGAAGAGGTGGCGTCACAAAACACGGAACGAGTAGTCGGCGTCCGCGACGGGCGCCTGGTCGAGGTCGTCATCGGCGACCCGAGTCAGACGACGGACCTCGCTCCGGCACAGGGCATCAGCCCTCCCGGGCCGGCGGGGCTGGCAGACGCCGCGGCGAGTGCGGCGATGGCGCGCGCCCTGGGCGTGGCTCCGGGGGCCATCGAGGCCGCGCTGGCTGGATTCAAGGTGCAAGCACACCGCGGGCAGGTCGTGCTGGAGCACGGAGGAGTTACCTGGATCGATAACTCGAAGGCCACCAACCCGCACGCTGCCGAAGCCGCGCTGCGTGGCCAGCGCAACGTGATCTGGGTCGCTGGCGGACAGCTGAAGGGGGCTGCGGTCGACGGGTTGATCCGGGCGATCGGTGGCGCCCTGAAGGCAGTGGTGGCTCTGGGGGTGGATCGCGCGGAGCTCGTCGCGGAAGTGTCGCGGCAGCTGCCCGACCTGCCGGTCACTGTTATTGACGCCACCGATCCGGAAGAGGCGATGCGTGCTGTCGCCCGCGCCGCCCATGGGCTGGCGCAACCCGGTGACAGCGTTGTGCTGGCCCCGGCAGCAGCGTCGCTGGATATGTACACAGGCATGAGCCAGCGTGGCGACCTGTTCGCCCAGTATGCGGTGGCATATGCTGGGGCCGATAAAGCCGATGAGCGCACTCAGGAAAGGGGATAGGCGCGCGATGTCCACTCCGACGCCCAATTCGAAGCGCCAGCGCATCCCCGGCACAGGGGAGGCTGGCATTCGTGGCAGCCGCAGCGGCCGCTCTGACCGTGCCAATGGTGCCGACGGTTTTGGCGCTGCAGATCGTTCTTCGCGAGAGCAAGACCCCTCTAGCCAGGAATCCGGCGCAGAGCGCGGCCTGGCCTCCCTACAGCGGAAATTGTCCGCGCAGCTGGCTACCCCGCAGCTGAACTACAAGGTGCTGATGGTCGTCACGGCGTGCCTGACCATTCTGGGGCTCGTCATGGTGCTGTCGTCGTCGATGGTGACTTCCTACGCCAGCGGCGCGAGTGTCTTTGGTGAATTTATTAAGCAGGCCGTGGTCGTGTTCCTCGGACTGGTGGCTATGTGGGTGGCGCTACGGATGCGCCCGGAGACGATCCGCAAATATTCCCCGTGGCTGTTGGTAGTTGCGGTCGCGATGTTGATCGCGGTGCTTATTCCCGGAGTTGGCATCGGCGGTGAAGAGGTCGGTTCTAACTCGTGGATCCGTATTGGCCCCATTGGCGTGCAGCCTTCCGAGGTGGCGAAGCTAGCGCTGGCGGTGTGGGGCGCAGCGACCGTCTCTTACCGAGCACGCGCCACGCAGCGCCTCAACACCGCCCTGGGGGCCTTCTTGGCCGTGAGTTTTGCGATTCTGATGCTGGTGTTGCTGCAGAAGGACCTCGGCATGATGTTCTCCGTAGGCATCGTGGTAGCCGCGCTTATCTTCTTCGCCGGCGTGAGCCGTCAGGTGATCACCTGGGTACTGGGAATCGTCGCGGTGCTGGGCGTGTTTGCGATTACCCGTCAGAGTTTCCGCGGCGCGCGTATTACGACGTGGAAGGACGCTCTGACCCTGAACTTCGGTGATTCGACGACCCAAGGCTCGTCCTATCAGTCCCACCAGGGCATCTTGTCTCTGTCCGACGGAGGGTTTTTCGGCGCCGGGTTGGGGCAGTCTCGTGCTAAGTGGTTCTATCTGCCAGAAGCGAAGAACGATTTCATTTTCGCCATTGTGGGTGAGGAGCTGGGGCTTCTCGGTGCATTCTTCGTTGTGTTCCTGTTTGGAATGCTGGCCTGGTTTGGCATTCGCACCGCCCTGGCGCAAAAGGATCCTTTCCTGCGGCTGCTGGCGGCAACGCTGACCATCGGTATTTCCGTGCAAGCGTTTTTCAACATGGCCTACGTTGTGGGCCTGCTGCCGGTGACAGGCATCCAGCTGCCGTTGATCTCCGCCGGTGGTTCATCGGCGATCATCACCCTTCTTTCCATGGGGCTGCTGTGTAACTGTGCCCGCAACGAGCCGGAGACGATTTCTTCCATGCAGCACGAAGGCCGCCCGCTCATCGATCGCATTCTCATGCTGCCGGAGCCTCAGGGGTACAAGGCCGGCGAGCAGCGCCGTAACGAGCGCCGCGAGACCTCCTACAGCTACGGCGAGCCGGTCACTCGGCAGCGAGCGAGTGCTGGCCGGGGAAGCCAGGATGTTCGCCGCGAACGCGACCGGGTGGAGCAGTCCATCCGTCGCGTCGGCGGCGAGTCGCGCCTGCGTGGCTACGATGGAGTCCGAAGGCAGGATCTGCCACCCACTGCGACCCCGAAACCGATGCCACGTAGCCGCCGCCGGGCGGACGAATCAAGGCAGTCAGGGGCCCGCAAGGTCCGCAGAACTATCGACAATCGACACAGGAGGCGCTAGCCAAAGTGAACCCGAAGCCAGAAGCCGACCGGAAGCTATCAGTCGTCGTTGCCGGCGGCGGAACGGCTGGGCACATTGAACCCGCCATGGCCGTGGCAGAGGCAGTTCGCGCGCAGCGCCCCGATGCGCGCATCACCGCGCTGGGAACTACCCGTGGCCTGGAGACCACCCTGGTACCAGCCCGTGGTTTCGACCTGGAGCTGATCCCGCCGGTGCCGGTGCCGCGCAAGGTGAACAAGGACTTGGCTACGTTGCCGCTGCGCCTGCGCAAGGCACTCAAGGAGACGAAGCGGGTGCTGCGGGAGGTGGAGGCCGACGTGGTTATCGGCTTCGGCGGCTATGTTTCCGCCCCGGCTTATCTGGCTGCGCGGTCCCTTAAGATTCCTTTCTTCGTTCACGAGGCTAACGCCCGCGCAGGAGTGGCAAACAAGCTAGGCGTGAAGCTGGGCGGAACCGGCCTAGCTGCAGTCGAGGATTCCGGCTTGGAGGCCGAGATTGTGGGCATCCCCGTACGCGAATCTGTGCTGCAACTGGACCGCAAAGCCCTGCGTGCAGAGGCCCGCGAGTTCTTCGGCGTGGATCCGGAGGCTCCACTGCTGCTGGTGACCGGTGGATCCCAAGGCGCACGCAGCATCAATAACGCTGTCGTGGATGCCGCCAAGACCCTGCAGGATGCGGGTATTGGGGTGCTACACGCCTATGGCAAGAAGAACGATATTGAGCTACCCGCGGAGGTACAGGAGGGCAAACCTCGGTACGTGGCCGTGCCGTATATCGAGCGCATGGACCTGGCGCTTGCCGCTGCGGATGCGATCCTGTGCCGCTCGGGCGCGATGACGGTTGCCGAGGTCTCCGCCGTGGGATTGCCCGGTATCTACGTGCCACTGCCACACGGTAACGGCGAGCAGGAGCTCAACGTCCGCCCGATCACCCACGCCGGTGGCGGAGTGATCGTTAAGGATGCAGAGCTCACCGGCCACCGCGTGTCCCAGGAGGTCATCCCGTTGCTGCGCGATGAAACCCGCTGGCAAGCAGCTAGCCTGGCAACCCTCGCCGCTGGCCACAGGGACGCTGCCGAGAAGATCGCCGAAAAGATCATCGCAGCAGCCGAAGCTTAAGCCCCGTTCCTAATTTTTCCCTTCTTTTAGAAAGGCATCTTCTTCCACGATGAGCGAGCAGCCTCAGACCACGGACCTCTCCCGCGTGCACATGGTGGGCATCGGCGGTGCCGGCATGTCCGGTATCGCCCGCATCCTGCTGGATCGCGGCTACCAGGTCAGTGGGTCGGATATGAAGGAGTCGCGCAGCATCATGGCGCTGCGCGCGGCCGGCGCCAAGATTCAGGTAGGGCACGCCGAGGAAAACCTTCGCCTGTCGGGGGAGACGCCGACGGTGGTCGTTACCTCTTTCGCCGCGATTCCGCAGGATAACCCGGAGCTCGTTGGTGCCCGCGAGGCAGGTATTCCGGTGCTTCGTCGTTCGGACATTCTGGCGCTATTGCTGCAGGATCGCCGTGCTTTCTTGCTGGCGGGTACGCACGGTAAGACTTCCACGACGTCGATGGCTGTCGCAGCGCTACAGGCTGCAGGCCAGGACCCTTCCTTCGCCATCGGTGGCCAGCTGAACCGTGCAGGCACGAATGCGCACAACGGTACCGGCGAGATTTTCGTAGCGGAGGCAGACGAGTCCGACGGCTCCTTCCTTTCTTACTCGCCCGAAATCGCTGTGGTCACGAACATCGAGCCCGATCACCTGGATTATTTCAAGACTGAAGCTGCCTACCGCGAGGTCTTCGAGAATTTTGCTCACCGCATTGTGCCAGGGGGCTTTCTAGTTGTGTGCCTCGACGATCCAGGTTCGGCAGCGCTCGCCGAGAATCTTATTGCCGGTGCCGAGGAAGGCACCCCCTTGCCGTTTACCGTTGTTGGTTATGGCACTGCCGAGGGTTGTGACGCCCACCCCTCCGTGCCCCCAGCAGCGATCATCGAAAGCACGGAGGTTACTGCCGAGGGCACCGTTTCTGCCTTGCGGCTGACCGAAGAAGTTAAGAAGGCGGCAGAGGAGGCCGCGGGAACTTACTCGCTGCGTGTGGCCATCCCAGGTATCCACATGGTGTTGAATGCTGCGGCCGCCGCACTGGGCAGCGTGCTGCTGGGCGCTGATGTGGATAAGGTCATCGGAGGTATCGGCGGTTTCGACGGTGTACGCCGCCGTTTCGAATACCACGGGACCCGTCAGGACGTGGAAGTCTACGATGATTACGCTCACCACCCGACCGAGGTCGCGGCTGTTCTGGCTGCGGCGCGTCAACGGGTGGAGGCCCGCGGCGGGCGTATCGTGGCCGTCTTCCAGCCACACCTCTACTCGCGCACGATCAACTTCGCTGATGAGTTCGCCGAGGCGCTGTCCCTGGCCGATCAGGTGGTTTTGCTGGACATCTTCGGCGCCCGCGAAGAGCCCGTAGAGGGAGTGGATTCGCGCATCATCGGAAACAAGATCAGCGCTTCCACCGAATGGGTTTTCGAACCTGACTTCTCGAACGTGTCCAACGTAGTCGCCGGTCTGGTGCAGCCTGGCGACATGGTGTTGACGATCGGTGCGGGCACCGTGACGATGCTGGCGGACGAGATTCTGCTGGAATTGGACCGTGGTGATCGCGGGTGAGCAGGGCGTCAAAAATAGGCAACAAGCAGAAGCAGCAGAAGCAACAGAGACAAAACCTGCCGCGTAAGCGCTTGCAGCGGTTGATCGCAGGGCTGGTGGCTCTGGTCGTGCTGTTGGGTGTGCTCGTGTATGTAGCCCCCATCGTGAAGGTGTCGCAGATTGAAGTTCAGGGCACGACGCACGCGGATCCGCAGGCGATACGGGAAGCCAGCGCGATCAGTGCAGGCGACAACATGCTGCGCCTGGATATGGCAGAAGCCGCCAAGGGAGTATCTGCCGTGCCGTGGGTGGAGAAGGTGACGGTCAAGCGCTCCTGGCCCACAACGGTGACGGTCGACGTGAAGGAGCACCAGGCCATCGGTTACGTCATGGATGGCGACACGCCACACGTGGTGGATGAAAAGGGGAAGGTGTTCCTGACGGGTGTGAAGCCTGAAGGGGCTTTGGAGTTTAAGAAGACCAAGCGAGATGATGCGCGGGCTATCGATGCGGCGGCGAAGGCATTGACTTCGCTCTCGGACGACCTACGCGGCAAGCTAGAGGGTATAGAGGCGGAGTCGGCGGATAGCATTCGCCTCTTTTTCCCTAATCAAGCCGTGTATTGGGGTTCCTCCGATAGGGCGGACGAGAAGGCCGAAGCGACACGCATTGTGTTGGGGCGCGAGGGCAATTGGAACGTCTCAAACCCCGCCATGCCCACAGTGAAGAAGGGCTGAGTTAGGGCTGCTGGAGGGCTGCGGTAAGGGGTGAAACCCCAGCTTAAGCTTTAAGTTGAACTTTAAGGATACGACACGCCACCAAAAATGTGCACCGCTAAATGCTTGACGGCTAGGAAAATGGACGCAACAGCAAACCGGTAAACCGCAAAGCACGAAAATTCTTTAGGAAGGCGGAAAGACGCACATGACGAATCCTGGAAACCACCTCGCAGAGATC
The DNA here is from genome assembly GCF_028609885.1 of Corynebacterium jeikeium. Lineage (NCBI taxonomy): Bacteria > Bacillati > Actinomycetota > Actinomycetes > Mycobacteriales > Corynebacteriaceae > Corynebacterium > Corynebacterium jeikeium. The sequence goes on from NZ_CP063195.1 coordinate 913,074, forward strand.
AAGGTGGTCGGTGTCGGCGGCGGCGGAGTAAACGCCGTCAATCGCATGATCGACGAGCAGCTGCAGGGTGTGGAGTTCATCGCCATTAACACCGATGCACAGGCTCTGATGCTGACCGATGCGGACATCAAGCTGGACATTGGCCGCGAGGAGACCCGCGGTCTGGGTGCTGGCGCTAACCCGGAGGTCGGGCGCAAGTCTGCCGAGGATCACAAGGACCAGATTGAAGAGATCCTGGCCGGCGCCGACATGGTGTTCGTTACTGCAGGTGAGGGAGGCGGCACCGGTACGGGTGCTGCCCCGGTCGTGGCAAACATCGCGAAGAAGCAGAATGCTCTGACCGTTGGTGTGGTTACCCGCCCCTTCGGCTTCGAGGGCCGTCGCCGCAGCAAGCAGGCTATGGAGGGCATCGAAGCTCTGCGCGAGGTTTGCGACACGCTGATCGTTATCCCGAACGATTCGCTGCTGAAGATGTCCGAGGAGCAGCTGTCCATGATGGAGGCCTTCCGCAAGGCCGACGAGGTTCTGCTCAGCGGTGTTGAGGGCATCACCAAGCTGATCACCACCCCGGGTGTGATCAACGTGGACTTCGCCGACGTGCGCTCTGTTATGACCGACGCGGGCTCCGCCCTCATGGGTATCGGCACCGCCCGCGGCGACCAGCGCGCAATCAAGGCCACCCAAGCAGCCATTAACTCTCCGCTGCTGGAGAGCACCATGGAAGGTGCCAAGGGCGTGCTGCTTTCCTTTGCCGGTGGCTCCGACCTGGGCCTGTTGGAGGTTTCCCAGGCTGCCGACCTGGTGGAGGAGAAGGCCGACGAAGACGTCAACCTGATCTTCGGCACCATCATCGACGACCAGCTGGGCGACGAGGTCCGCGTGACCGTCATCGCCACTGGCTTCGACGACTCGCCATCCGCGCCGTCCAACAACCAGCGTTCCGGCGCGCACCGTGCGCCGGAAGGTGCGGACGCAGGTGCTGCCCAGCCGACCAACCTGTTCGGTGGCCAGGAAGCCCCGCAGGCTGGCCAGAGTTCTCAGTACGCAGTGCAGGGCCAGGAAGCCCCGCAGGTGGGCTCCGCGCAGGCCAACCCGGCCGCACAGCAAGCCGGCACCCAGTCCAGCTTTGCGCAGCGCCGTGGAACCGTGCCGCAGCACGCACAGCAGGAACAGCCGCAGGCTAACCAGGGCGGCGGCCTGTTTACCTCCGCTCCGCAGCAGCCGCAGAACCCCACCAACTCCGGTGTGGATCTGACGGAGGAAGAAGACGATCTGGATCTGCCGGACTTCGACTAGTCGGTCGGGCACACAGCCCGCCCGCCACTAGCTTTCCAGTGACCAGCCTAAGGAGTTAGCTTTGAGCCAAGACCAGAGCCCGAAGGTGCGAAAGGTCTTCACCGACCGTAACGGTGGGGTCTCCACGGGTGCCTATGCTTCGTTTAACTTGGGCGACCACGTGGGCGATGATCCGGAGGCAGTGGCTCGCAACCGACAGCGCCTAGCCGATGTGCTGGGTCTGGACGTGGGGCGCTTGGTGTTCATGGAACAGATCCATTCACCGAATGTCACGGAAGTCACCACCGACCACCTAGCGTCCGCTATGCACTCTGCGTCGCCCATAGTCGAGGCTACCGATGCCCTCATTACCACCCTGCGGGGTACCGCGCTGGTCGTCCTCACCGCTGACTGCGTTCCGGTTTTGCTGTCCGACGAGGATGCGGGCGTGATCGCTGCGGTTCACGCTGGCCGCATGGGAGCCCGTAACGGAATCTTGCGCCGCACAATCGCCCGCATGGAAGACCTAGGTGCCGTGCTCAGCAACATTCACGCGCTGCTCGGCGCCGCCGCTAGCGGGAAGAACTACGAGGTGCCGCAGGCGATGGCCGCGGATGTGGAGGCCAAGCTTCCTGGCTCGGCAACTACCACCGCCAAGGGCACACATGGGTTGGATATTCGTGCTGGTCTGACCCGCCAACTACTCTCCCTCGGAGTGCGCAGCATCGACGCTGACCCGCGCTGCACCATCGACCCGGAGCATGCCGACCGGTTCTTCTCCTACCGTCGAGAAGGCACAACCGGTCGCCAGGCGGGCGTAGTGTGGATGCCATGACAGAGCAGAAGAGCGCTAGCGGCGATCACCAGGTGACGAAGGATCTCCCCGGTGGTACGGCGAACCTCAGCCCTCGCGCGCAGGAGATTGCCGACAACCTGGCGCGCGTAAGGCGCCGCATTGCGGTGGCAGGAGGGGCGGATCTGCTGCCAATCACCAAGTTTCACCCAGCTGAGGACGTGAAGTTGCTGGCACAGCTGGGCGTCACTGCCGTTGGCGAGAACCGCGAACAGGAAGCGCGCGACAAGCACGCGCAGTTGGCGGATGCAGGTCTGCGGTTCCACATGGTGGGGCAAGTGCAGACAAAGAAAGCGAACTCCGTTGCGCGGTGGGCAGCCGCCGTGCACACGGTGGACTCGTTGAAGTTGTTGAACGCCCTGGACCGAGGCGCGGCTCTGGCCCTAGAACGCGGAGATCGACACGAGCGCCTACCGGTATTGCTGCAATTCAGCGCTGACGGGGACCCGCAGCGCGGCGGGGCAGTGGAGGCTGACATCGACGAGCTAGCCGATGCAGTGGCTGCAGCCGAAAATCTGGAGCTGCGGGGACTGATGACGGTACCGCCGCTCGATGCCGACCCCGCGGTCGTTTTCGCACGGGGGCGAAAGCTGGTTGAGCGTATCGCTGACCGTGCGATAGGTGCTCCCGTGTACTCCGCAGGAATGAGCGGTGACCTGGAGATTGCCATCGCGGAAGGCTCCACCCTGGTGCGTGTCGGTACGGATATAATGGGCGCGCGACCAGTACTTTAAACGACATAGCTATTTACGGCCCTTAACTAGCCAATAGAATCAAGTAACGGAAGGTTCCTACAGAGCAATGGCAGAAAACTTCATGGACAAGACCAAGCGCTTCTTCGGTTTTGATCACGTGGACACCTACAATACGGACTACTACAGCGACGGTTACGAGTCCCGCGAGCGTGACCGTGCTGATCGCGCAGACCGTATTGAGCGCGATATGCACGAGCCTTCCTACCGTTCCCGTTCTGAACGCGACCGTGCTGATAGGGTTGACCGCTACGGTCGTTCCGACTACGCCGACCGTGCTGATAGGGCCGATCGAGCTGATCGTGAGGATCGCTACGCTTCTCGGAGTGATAGCCATTATTCTCCCTCTTTTGCAGACGCCCCTGCGGAGGAGAAGGATCCTTCGGCCTTCGTGTCCTTTACCCTAAGCTCCTATACTCAGGCCGGTGAGCTGGTGGATAACCTCAAGGCTCGTGAAGTCGTCGTATTCTCCCTCAGTGGTATGGAAAAAGGCGAGGCAAAGCGCGTTCTCGATTTCGCGGCTGGTCTGAGCCGAGGGCTGGACGCCAAGCTGAAGAAGCTGAAGGGTGTGCGTAACTTTATTCTGCTTCCGAAGGGTGTAACGCTGGCGCAGGATCAGCTGGACGCTATCGCGGAGACCATTTAGTCTGCTTCAGTCTTTCTAGCCAGTTCTAGGAAGGTTTAGGCAATCTTAGGCACCGTCATTAACCGTAAATAACTAACAAAGAGCCCGAGTCGGAATCAATCGACCGGGCTCGATGTAGTGGAGAGAGCTCTTAAGTGAACGAAATCCTGCTTCTACTGATGTGGCTGATTCGCTTCTACATTCTGATTCTGATCTTGCGCATCATTATCGAAATGATTCAGTCCTTTTCCCGCAATTGGCGCCCGCAACGCTGGTTTAGCATCGTTGCCGAGCCGCTGTTTGTCGTGACGGATCCGCCGGTCAAGGCCTTGCGAAAGCTGATCCCGCCGGTGCAGCTCGGGGGAGTGGGGCTGGATGTCTCAGTGCTGGTTTTGTTCTTCGGGCTACAGCTTCTGAGTATGCTTCTGGGGGCAATGATTCGCTAGAACAGCGAACGGATCTTTTGGGGGTCTTTAAAGCCAAAACCTCCCTAGTGGTTCACTAGAGAGGTTAGCGCTTGCGCATCCTTAAAGTTGTAAAACTAAGGGGGTGGGGAATGGGGGGGGAGACGCAAGAAACGGATATTCAGCAAGCTGTTGTGAATATCCGTTCATAGGGCTAGAATTAGAGCCATCTTCGCGGTAAGTGAGTGAGGCTGCGGAGATGTCGTGTGTAGTGACGGAAGCCGCTGCCGGTCGAGAATGTGGGTCTTGACCGGTGGCGGTTTTCTCATTTCCTTCACCTGTTACATCGTCGATACGTTTCCAGTGTTACGTGTTTGGGTTGGGAGAATGGAAATTGCTTTTGTGGGGGTGGAACCTGGGGGTAAGGCGCCAGCTGTGGTGTTGATGTGGTTACATTAAATTAGTGTTGAGTTTGAGTTGTATGGTGCTCTGCGCTGCTACACGGTCAATCTCTATCTAAAGTTGAGACTGAACTAGCTTATGCTGGTATGCTTTGTAGCTGTTTCATAAACCATCAATAGTTCATTACTGTTGCGAACGCCTTCTAGCACTTTGAGGCAATCCGAAAGGGAAAGGGACAACCTATGCCACTCACTCCGGCTGATGTGCACAATGTAGCTTTTAGCAAGCCGCCGATCGGCAAGCGTGGTTACAACGAGGACGAGGTCGACCAGTTCCTGGATCTCGTGGAGGACACTCTTGCGGAACTGCAGGATGAAAACTCCGACCTCAAGCTGAAGGTCGAGCAGCTAGAGTCGGGCTCCGCCAAGGGCGCCGCTGCAGGTGCTGGCGTGGCAGGCGCTGCTGGCGCGTCCCAGGTTGACGAGGCTGCACTACGCCGTCAGATTGAGTCTGATCTACGTGGCAAGTTTGAGTCCGAGTACTCCGCGAAGCTAGAGCAGGCCCGCAAGGACGCCCGCGCTGAGGCTCAGGCGCAGCAGAGCAAGGCGCAGCCGCAGGGTGTTTCCCAGGTGAGCGCGGTGAATGCCGCTGAGATCGAGAAGAAGATCAAGGCCGACTACGAGGCGAAGCTTAAGGCCGCCGAGGACCGCGCTGCTAAGGCAGAGAAGGCTGCTGAGGATGCAAAGAAGCAGGCCCCGGCCCAGGCTTCTGTGGCTTCCGCTGCCGCTCCGACTGCTTCCGGCGATGGCAAGTCCGGCGTCGCAACCGCCGAGACCCACATGCAGGCAGCCCGCGTGCTGTCCCTGGCACAGGAGATGGCAGATCGCCTGACCGGCGACGCGAAGGCAGAGTCTAACAGCATGCTGGAAGAGGCTCGCGCCACCGCAAAGAAGACCATCGACGACGCCGACAGCAGCTCCAAGAACACTCTGGCAGATGCACAGAAGCGCTCCGAGGCCCAGCTGGCAGATGCGAAGACCCGCTCCGAGAAGATGCTGGCAGACGCGGAGGAGAAGTCCAACGCACAGCTGGCAGACGCAAAGCAGAAGTCCGAGGTTATGATCTCCGACGCTACTGCTCAGTCCCAGGCGCAGATCCGCTCCGCACAGGAGAAGGCAAACGCTCTGCAGGAGGACGCAGAGCGCAAGCACACCGAGATCATGAACACGGTGAAGAAGCAGCAGACCACCCTCGAGGCACGCATCGAGGAGCTGCGCACCTACGAGCGCGAGTACCGTACCCGCCTGAAGACCTTCCTGGAGTCTCAGCTGGAGGAGCTGAACAGCCGCGGCACCGCCGCGCCGGCTGGCTCCATCGAGGTTGAGGGCGAGAACAACTAATAGCGCCAGCGCTTTATAGCACCGGGCAATAGCGGCTCTCGGCTGCTGTCGGCCCACAACTGATCGTCAGGAGGAAATAGAAACGATGCTTGTCGCAGCGATCCTCCTGGCGGTTCTTGGTTTTGCGGCTCTCGTTGTAAGTCTCACTGTCGGATCCACCACTTGGGCCTGGATCTGTGTGACCGTAGCTCTGATCGGCGTGGCATTGTTCGCCTACGACCTGATCCGCCAGCGCAAGTAGCGCAAGCAGCGCAAGCGCTAGGGGCTACACCAGATTCAACTTTAGAAGCGCTCAACGAGGCTAAGGCTCTTATCCTGCACACGGCAGTGTAGGGTAGGAGCCGTAACTGAATATCCTTCAAGAACACGCATCGATCCGGCCATCACCGGGGAGCGTTCCTGGAAGAACGGTATGCCCGCCCGACCGTGGAACGGGGATACTCACTAGACCCAGGCGGAGTCGCGGCACGTCATCGCCGTAAGAGATGAAGAGGGCGTAACACGCCAATCAGGGTGGTACCGCGCAGGGCTTTCTAGCCAATGCGTCCCTGTTTTTAGCGATAATGTCGCCGACAGCACGGCTGTGGGCGTCAATAAAAAGAGCGAAGAAGCAGGTACCACACCATGAGCGAAGCAACCCCAGCAGGCGGCGCTTACCCGCGCGTTGATATGTCCAATGGCGGATCGACCGCCTTCCCGGCACTCGAAGAAAATGTACTGAAGTACTGGGAGAAAGACGGCACCTTCAACGAATCCGTCGCCTCCCGCGAAGGTAATGAGGAATACGTCTTCTACGACGGCCCTCCCTTCGCCAACGGCCTACCGCACTACGGTCACCTGCTGACGGGCTACGTCAAGGACATCGTTCCGCGCTACCAGACGATGCAGGGCAAGAAGGTCGCCCGTGTCTTCGGCTGGGACTGCCACGGTTTGCCCGCAGAGCTGGAGGCCGAGAAGCAGCTGGGAATCAAGGATCGCGCCGGCATCGAAGAGATGGGCATGCGCTCCTTCAACGACTACTGTGCCACGTCCGTGCTTCGCTACACGGATGAGTGGAAGGAATACGTCACCCGCCAGGCGCGCTGGGTGGACTTTGATAACGGCTACAAGACGATGGATCCGGGCTTTATGGAGTCCGTCATGTGGGCCTTCAAGACCCTCTACGACAAGGGCTTGATCTACCAGGGCTTCCGCGTTCTGCCGTACTCCTGGGCAGAGCACACTCCGCTGTCCAACCAGGAAACCCGCCTGGATGATTCCTACAAGATGCGCCAGGACCCGACCATCACGGTGACATTCCCGATCACCGGCGCGACCGAGGGCACGTTCTCCGTGAAGACCTTGGCCGAGCACCCCGAGCTCGCCGATGCCGCGTTTATCGGCTGGACGACCACCCCGTGGACCACGCCGGCGAACCTCGCCCTGGCCGTCAACCCTGAGGTGACCTACGCCGCGGTGCGGATTGGGGATGACGCCGCCGGTGCCGACGGTGCAGAGGGCATGCACGGAAAGATCGTGGTACTGGCTGACGACCTGCGCGGTGCATACGCCAAGGAGCTGGGCGAGAAGGCCGAGGTTCTGGCCACGTTCACCGGCGCGGAGTTCGAGGGTATGACCTACGAGCCGCTGTTCGGGTACTTCACCGAGCGCGCGGGCGAGAAGTCCGCGGGCAGCGAGGGCAACCAGCGTAAGCCGGGAGCTTTCCGGGTGCTGTGCGCCGACTACGTCACCACCGCCGACGGTACCGGTGTGGTCCACCAGGCTCCGGCCTTCGGTGAGGACGATATGTTCACCTGCGAGGCTGCGGGCATCGACCTGGAGATCCCGGTGGACATGGACGGCAAGTTCACCTCCTTGGCTCCTGAATACCAGGGTCAGCTGGTCTTCGATGCAAACAAGGCAATCATCAAGGACCTGAAGGCCGCTGGCCGCGTGCTGCGCCACCAGACGATTGAGCACTCCTACCCGCACTCCTGGCGCTCCGGCGAGCCGCTGATTTACATGGCTCTGCCGTCCTGGTTCGTGGCCGTGACGAAGTTCCGCGACCGCATGGTGGAGCTGAACCACGAGCAGATCGAGTGGATGCCCTCCCACATCCGCGACGGGCAGTTCGGCAAGTGGCTGGAAGGCGCCCGCGACTGGAACATCTCGCGCAACCGCTACTGGGGCGCGCCGATCCCGGTGTGGGTTTCCGATTCCGAGGAGTACCCGCGCATGGATGTGTACGGCTCCCTGGAGGAGCTGGAGCGCGACTTCGGCCGCAAGCCGGCTTCCCTGCACCGTCCGGACATTGATGAGCTGACCCGCCCGAACCCGGATGACCCGACGGGCAAGTCCACCATGCGCCGTGTGCCGGAGGTGCTGGACTGCTGGTTCGAGTCTGGCTCTATGCCTTTTGCGCAGAAGCACTACCCGTTCGAGAACAAGGAGTGGTTCGATACCCACTCTCCGGCGGACTTCATCGTGGAGTACTCGGGACAGACCCGTGGCTGGTTCTACACCATGCACGTTCTGTCCACCGCGCTGTTCGACCGCCCAGCCTTTAAGAAGGTCGTGGCTCACGGCATCGTGCTGGGCGATGACGGGCTGAAGATGAGTAAGTCCAAGGGCAACTACCCGAACGTCAACGAGGTCTTCGACCGCGACGGTTCCGACGCCATGCGGTGGTTCCTGATGAGCTCGCCGATCCTGCGCGGCGGCAACCTGATCGTCACCGAGCAGGGCATCCGCGAGGGCGTGCGTCAGGCGATGTTGCCCATGTGGAATGCGTACTCCTTCCTGCGCCTCTACGCTTCCCAGCCGGCGCAGTACGATACGTCCTCCACTAACGTGCTGGACCGCTACATCCTGGCCAAGCTGCGCGACACTGTGCAGGGTGTCTCCGACGCGCTGGACAACACAGACATCGCCACCGCCTGCGACGAGGTTCGCTGGTTCTGCGACGCGCTGACCAACTGGTACGTCCGCCGGTCCCGCGACCGCTTCTGGGCGGGCGACGCCGTCCACCCCGAGGCCTTCAACACCCTGTACACCGTGCTGGAGACCCTATGCCGTGCGGCAGCTCCGCTGCTGCCGATGACCACCGAGGTGATCTGGCGCGGTCTGACCGGCGAACGCTCCGTGCACCTGGCGGACTTCCCGAAGTCCGAGAACCTGCCCGCCGACGCGGAGCTGGTCACCGCCATGGACGCCGTACGCGCAGTCAGCTCCGCGACGAGCTCCCTGCGTAAGGCCCACAAGCTGCGCAACCGCCTGCCTCTGCCAAAGCTGACGGTCGCGCTGCCGAACGCCAGCGCGCTGGAGGACTTCACGAAGATCATCGCCGATGAGGTGAACGTCAAGCAGGTCGAGCTGACCGAGGACGTCGCCCAGGTCGGTGGCTTCGAGGTCGTGGTGAACGCTCGCGTGGCCGGGCCGCGCCTGGGCAAGGACGTCCAGCGCGTCATCAAGGCTGTGAAGTCCGGCAACTACACCGTCGACGACGCCGGTGTTGTCTCCGCCGACGGCATCGAGCTGCAGGACGGCGAGTTCACTCGGAAGCTCGTGGCTGCCGAGCCGGAGCACACCGCAGAAGTCTCCGGCCAGGACGGCCTGGTGGTGCTGGACACCCAGACCACCCCGGAGCTGGAGGCCGAAGGCTGGGCCGCGGACCGCGTGCGTGGCCTGCAGGAGGCCCGCAAGGCCGCCGACCTGCAGATCAGCGACCGGATCCACCTGACCCTTTCCGTACCTGCGGAGAAGGAAGAGTGGGCGCGCACCCACTCGGATTCAATCGCCAAGGAAGTGCTGGCCACGGACGTGAAGATTGTCGTCGGCGAGCAGCTCAGCCACGACGTCGCCGACGGCTGCTCGGCTGACATTGTGGTGGCGTCGGTAGCGTCCTAAAAAGACCCGCAGGGTACTCACATGCGCTGGGTGGCTCACATCGACATGGATGCGTTCTTCGCCTCCGTCGAGCAGCTCACCCGGCCGACCCTGCGCGATAGGCCGGTGCTGGTCGGTGGCTTGGGAGGCCGCGGGGTGGTCGCCGGTGCCTCCTACGAGGCCCGCGCTTTCGGCGCCCGTTCGGCGATGCCGATGGGACAGGCCGTGCGCCTGTGCAACAACCGCGCCGTGGTGGTTAAACCACGCAAGGAGGTGTACGCGGCCGCCTCCCGTCGCATCTTCCAGGTCATCCGCGCCCACGCAGGAGTGGTAGAGCAGCTGTCCGTGGACGAGGGCTTCGCCGAACCGCAGGGGTTGGACAGCGCCGAGGAAGCCCGTGCCTGGGCCGAAAACCTGCAGGCCAGGGTAGAGGAGGAGACCGGCCTGCCCGCTTCCGTCGGCATGGCCGCCAGCAAGCTGGACGCAAAGATGGCCAGCGATCTGGCTAAACCTCACGGGGTTTTCGTTGTGCCGCCCGAGGCGCGCATGGAGGTTTTCGCCGACCGGCCCGTAGGTGACGTGTGGGGGATAGGCAAGGTCGCTCAGGGCAAGCTGCACACCATGGGGATAGACACGATCGGCCAGTTCGTCGCCGCCGACACCACGGACGTGCGAGGCGCGCTGGGCTCGGTCGGAGTGGAGGTGCAGCGCATGGCTGCCGGCGACGACCCGCGCCCCGTTGCTCCCCGCGCGCCCGCCAAGCAAGTCAGCGCGGAAAAGACCCTGCAGGTGGACGCGCGCACTACCGCCGAGGCCATGCGCGTGCTGCACGAGACCGCGCTAGCTATGCACCGCCGCCTGCTGAAGGACGGCCGCGCTGCCCGCACCGTGACGGTCAAGACGCGCACCACCGACTTTCAGCTGCACACGAAGTCCGCCGGGTTGCCCGCGCCGACGGAGGACTTTGACAAGATCTTCGCCCTCGCCCAGCGTCTGATGCCACGCCCTGAGCAGGCCGGCGCCTTTCGCCTGGTCGGGGTGAGCGTGTCCGGGCTGGTGGCCGACCGCCAGGAACTGCTGTTCCCGGAACTCGACGGCCCGCCGGTGCCCATCGCCGCCCCCACCGATAGCGATGCCGGGTTTAGCTCTTTCATTGATGACGCCACCACGGTCCGTCCCGTATGGCATGCCACCCAGGATGTATCGCACGTGGAGTTCGGGCACGGGTGGGTGCAGGGAGCCGGCAACGGGGTGGTCAGCGTGCGTTTCGAAACCGCAGCGACTGGGCCAGGCAAGACCCGCACCTTCCGCATTGACGACGAAGACCTAAGCCCCGCCGACCCGTTGGACAGTCTTGCCTGGGATCTGGATGGGCTGGTGGAGGACTAGAACGTGAAAGGGGACTAGCGAGCGCGGGCGAGTTCGTAGAGCAACTCGATGCGCGCCTGGCTGGGGCGCATCGCCCCGCCGCTACGGAAGCCGGCGCGGGCCAGTTGAGCACCGCCGCCCGTACCGCCGTAGACGAAGGAAACCCCGCCGGTTGGTACCCGGCTGCAGACCACCACCGGCAGCTCGGTAGTACGTTCCGCGCGCCAAGCCTCCAACTCCTCGGCTACAGCGGTGGGAATGTTGCCGGATCCCATGGCGGCCAGCACCAGGCCGTCCACGGCGCCTACCTCGGTACCCACTTGTGTGTCCGGCTGCCGCTTGTTTTGCTCTCGCAGCGCCCGAATAAGCTGCCCGTCATCGCCCGCAAAGGTGCTGACGATGGGCACGTATAGCCCCGCTACCTGTAGTGGAGGAAGAACCGTGCCATCCGGGCTGGGGGACCCGTCATCGTGTTTCCCGGAGTCAATCAGCGCATTGCGGAAGGCTGTTTCGGCGGTGGTGTGGGCCTTGTAAGCTCCGCGGGCGGGCAGGATGGCATCCCCGAAAACTAGGTGAACCCCCGTAGAAAGCTCCCCTGATGCAAGTGCGGCGAACGCGCGGGAAAGGTTGGCCGGGCCGTCCGGTGCGGCGTCATCACCCGGGCGCTGGGCGCCCGTAAACACAACAGGGCAGGGCAAATCCAGGGCGCACACGGCGGCGAGTGCAGATTCCTCCATCGTGTCCGTTCCGTGGAGCACCACGATGCCCGCCGGGGCGGGGGAGCAGAAGCGTGCGATGTGGGCGATGAGCTCGTCGATTTGGGGCAGGGTGATGGAGCTGGAATCGATGCTCATGATGTCGTGCGGAAGGGCTTCGAACCCCTGTGGAATACGAGCCCGATTGACAATGTCCGCGCAGGTCAAGGTCGGTACAAGGTCGCCTTCGGGGGAGTGGGTGCAACTGATGGTGCCGCCGGTGCCGAGGACGGGGATCTGCATGCTATTCCGCGAGGGAGTGGAAGTCATGTGACCAATGTACGCGACGCCTAGGCGCGTTGATCGAAGACGTTGATCGAGTCTCGGCGAATGGGATGAAGTTGTGCAGGAATACTTGCATGATTATCATGCAAGTATTGTTGCACGATTGAAGGAGATTGCATGTCCCCTCGCAAGTATCACCACCCAGAAACCGATGAAATCACCTTGGCCAGGGTGTTGGCCGCCCTGAGCGACCCCACGCGTCTCGAGATGATTCGACGTCTGGCTGACGGGCTCGAGCACGACAGTCTCGAGCTCGCGGACGACTTGCCCCGATCGACGCTGACCTACCACACCCGTATGTTGCGGGAGTCTGGAGTGACTTGGACCCGGAGCGAGGGGCGCGCATGTCTGATCCGGTTGAGGAGTGAAGACCTCGATCGCTTGTTCCCAGGAGTGCTTTCCGCTGTGGTGGCCAATACTGTTTCTACGGAGGTACAGGAATGATGGGCCGACTCTGGCCCTTCGTGGTAGGCAGTGTTGCGCTCGGGCTGGACGCATATGTTGTCGCCGGTCTCCTTCCCACTATCGCCTCATCTCTAGACGCGCGCGAAGCCACCGTCGGCCTGGGAGTAGCGGCCTTCACTGGCTCATATGCGATAGCAGGGCCCTTGTTGGCCGGCCGTGCGGGAAGGCGGTCTCGACAGAGCCTGATCGTGTCCCTGCTTATCTTTACGGTGGCAAACCTTGCGACGGCGCTTTCGCCGACTGTGGGGTTCTTCTTAGTCTCCCGAGCAGTGGCTGGCGCAGCAGCGGGTGTGTACTCACCGCTGTCGTCCGCGGTCGCGGCAGAGATTGCAGGGGAAGCACGTCGTGGGCGTGCGTTGGCACTGGTCCTTGCGGGTTTGGCAGTCGGGACCGTATTTGGCGTCCCGACCGGTCTGGCATTAGCGCACCAATGGGGATGGCGAGCCGCCATGCTGCTGATCGCAGCTATCGGAGGCGCCGCGCTAGCGGGAATTGCCCTGCGCGGAGGCGAGCTGCCAGAGATCCCTGCTTCTAATGCCCGGGAACGATTGCTCTCGATCGCGCGACCTAAAAATCTAGTTACGGTGACCGTAACTCTGCTGACTGGTGTTGCTTCTCTTGGGCTTTACACCTACATGAGCGTGATTTTGTCCGCAGGAAGCTTGGCGTCTCACCAGACGCTTGCGATGTGGGTCTGGGGCATTGGGGGCGCGGTGGGAGCACTAGGTGTAGGCAGATTGTTAGACCGGCGTGCCCCGTTTCAACTGAGCATGGTCATACTCGGGGGTCTCACTCTTGCGCTGCTCGGCATGACACAAGACCAAACCGCGTGGATCATGGTTGTTAGCTTGTTCGTCTGGGGAATGTGTGGGTGGGCCTCGCTCGCACCTCAGCAACACATCCTGCTTCAGGCGAACCCGGCCGACGGGGCTACAGCCGTGGCTGCGAATGCTTCCGCCAATTACTTGGGATCCGCACTAGGGGCAATCTTCGGGGCTTTACTGGTTTCCGTAAATGCGACGCCAACCGTTCTCTGTGTTTCCGCGGCGGGGATAGCAGTGCTGGCGTTGCTCAGTCAGTTTGCCCGGCAGCGCATGAGCCCCACGGAATAGTCGTGTATGCCAACGCATAGGTGAGACTGCTTCTGTCATGTCCATCCCTGGTCGGCGGTTTGTGTCTTTTGGCGCAAATCACACGAATAACATCTGCAACAGTATGGCTTGTATAGTCGGAAACTGGTTCCCCAAATTTTTTGGGATGTGTACTCCATGTGCACATCTGTCTACGGCAGTGTGCCACCGAGCACTATTTTCCTACTCGGTTAATTGCACACGATCATTAGCATTACACCGTCCAACCATCGAAGGAGCATTCTCGTGCGTTCTACCCAGCGCCACTCTCGCAGCACCAAGATCTTTACTCGCGCAACGGCAGTCTCCGCCGTCCTGGCTGCTGGCCTGACTTTGTCGGCCTGCGGCAACGACGACGATTCCTCCGACAAGTCCTCCTCTTCTTCTGCCACCACCGCCGCTGAATCCTCCGAGGCATCCGAGGACCAGACCCCGACGGCGAAGGAGCTGTCGGACGTGTTGAACCGCGCCGTTGACCCGAATATTCCGACTGAAGAGAAGGTAGACACCGTTGTGAACGGCGACCAGGCGCCGGAGCTTTTTGACGCCCTGACGAAGTCCCGTACCGAGTCCGGCGCGACCCTCGATGTTGTCGACCCGGTCTTGCCCAGCTTGACCCCCGGCAACGTCAACGCAACCGTGAACCTGACCGTGCCCAACCAGGAGCCACATGTGGTCAGCGACGTGGAGTTCGTCAACGAGGAAGGTAAGTGGAAGCTGGACCAGGGCTGGGCCTGCACCCTGGTGGAAAACGTCCTGCCGGATCAGGTACCGCCGATGTGCAAGGACCTCTAGATCACTTAGGTACCTAGGGCCACTGGGGCCATTTGGGCCGCTAGGGCCACCGTTCTTTGGGGGGAGTTACTTTTCAGGGCTCCACTTAGACTTCGACGTGGAGGTCTGCACCACGCGGACCGGGGAATCATCCTGCCCGTAAGTAACCTTCGTCTCGACGTTGATATGCCCCCGGGTAGGCAGCACCTTGTTTAGATCCAACGCGATCTGCCCACTGGATTCGGTTTTGACGTCCAGCACCTTCAAATCAGTCTGCGCCAACGTCGCTACCGCTGGCTTGCGGGAGACCTCTACCTTGAGCGAGACCGTCTGGCCCTCGCGCTCCAGCAGGGAGTAGGTGATCTTCTGAGTCATCGAAATGTCACCGTCCACGCGATTGGAAACAGTCCACTTCGCACCCACGCCGACGGGATCAGTGGGGAAGATCAGGGGATAATCGTTCATCTGGTTCAGCGCGGACTCCACGCTGGCGCGGGCGGTGGCGCTAGCTTCGTCGGGGGCGGTGTAGTTGCGGGAGGTCGCGCGCCCGTCCACGTCCTGCTCAGTGGACATCTTAAAGCCTTTGGCCGTGGCGATATCTCGATTCCGCTCGTCATTGGTACCGCTAGGTTCCCCCACGGTCACGCTGGTCTGGCGCCCCTTGCCGTCGGTCGTAACCTCTGCGGTCAAAGGGAGGTTCATAGTGACTTCGTCATAGTCCAGCTCCGCAACATTCGGCTGCTCGTCTTCCTTCGCCGTCTCTGAAGCGGCTGCGGTCGACGTGGTGGCGTCGTCCTTATTTTTTGCGTCACCAGTTGCACCAACAGTGTGTTGCGCGAAACCCTGGGTGGCGTGGAAAGTGACTTCCTGGCTGCCCTCCTGCGAGAACCAGGCGATCGGCTCCTGAGGGGAAGCGCCGCGGCTCAGAAGCTCTACCTTGACGCCCGGCACGGCGACATCTGCCGGCTTGGCTTGTGGCTGCTCGGAATCAGAGCATGCGACGGCCGTGAAGGCCAGGCCTATGGCGCTGCATACAGCCAGCGCGGACTTGCTAGAAATACCCACAAGTTCACAGCGTAACAGGCGGACATTAGACTGAATAAGCGTGACTTCAAAACGTGCATCTTTCGCCGCCTTGACCCTGATGTTCGGGATCATCGCCGTCGACCAGATCACTAAATGGGCGGTCGTCGAAAACCTAGAAGAGCAACGGGCCTACCCCGTCATCGGTGAGTTCTTCCGGCTCTATCTGGTGCGCAACCCCGGCGCGGCTTTTTCCATGGGGACCAGCGCCACCATTGTCTTCTCCATCTTCCAGCTAATTGCCTTCGTGGCCTGCATCGTATTGGCCCTGCGCACGCGGTACATAGCTGGCGCACTGCCGATCGGTCTGATCGGCGGCGGCGCGGCGGGCAACCTGGTGGATCGCATCTTTCGGGAGCCGGGAGGCATGCACGGACACGTTGTGGACTTTCTTTCTTTCGGTAGCTTCGCGATCTTTAATGTTGCGGACGCCGCCATCACCGTCGGTGTTGTCTGCTACCTGATCTATGCGTTCTTCATCGAGCCGGCGGATCACGTGCGGGAGGAGCGGGAAGAACGAGAGCAACAGGAAGAGCCCGGTGAGGAACAGGAGGACGCCAGCGAGGAGGTGAGCCGATGACCCGCGAGAACCGAGTCATGCCCGTACCGGACGGACTAGCCGGCATGCGTGTGGATTCAGGCTTATCCAAGCTGCTGGGGCTGAGCCGTACCGCAGTGGCGGAGCTGGCTGCCGACGGCGACATCCTGCAAGACCAGGCGCCGGTGGGGAAGTCCGACCGCTTGGTGGCGGGCGCGTGGCTGGACGTGACGCTGCCCGCCCCGCCGCGGGATCTGGCCGCAGAACCCGCCCGGCACGTGGAGGGAATGGACATCCTCTACTCCGATGAGGATGTGATCGTGGTGGATAAGCCCGTCGGTGTGGCCGCGCACCCCACCGTCGGCTGGGAGGGCCCCACCGTGACCTCCGGCCTGGCTGCCGCGGGCTTCCGCATCTCCACTTCCGGCCCGCCGGAGCGCAAGGGCATCGTGCAGCGCCTGGACGTCGGCACCTCCGGGGTGATGATTGTCGCCGCCAGCGAGCGCGCCTACACCGTGCTGAAGAATGCCTTCCGCGACCGGGAGGTTTCCAAGACCTACCATGCACTGGTTCAAGGCCACCCGGACCCGACCTCCGGAACGATTGACGCGCCGATCGGCCGCCACCCGTCCGCGGGCTGGCGCTTTAGCGTGCGAGAAGACGGCAAACATGCCATCACCCACTACGACACGCTGGAGGCGCACCGCCAAGCCAGCTTGCTGGAGGTGAAGCTGGAGACGGGCCGCACCCACCAGATCCGCGTGCACTTCTCTGCGCTGCATCACCCGCTGTGCGGCGACCCGATGTACGGCAGCGATCCGAAGCTCGCGGAGAGGCTGGGGCTCATCCGCCAGTGGCTGCACGCCGTGGAACTGGGCTTCCCGCACCCGGACGGCTCCTGGAAGACCGTCCGCTCACCGTACCCGGAGGATCTGCAGTTGGCCCTCGACAGGCTGCGGGATGCCAACGGTATAGCCGCGCCGGGTTCCGGTGAAGGGGCACGCCCGTGAGCCAAGAACGGCAGTATCGGGAGCGCAGCCCCCAACAGTTGAAGGCGAACAAGAAGCGGCAGCGTCAGCTGGACTGGGAGGATACGCGCCGACCCGCTTGGGTAGCCTGGCTTTCCGGACTTTGCCTCATTGCGATGGGACTGGGCGTCATAGCCATGAGCACCTCAGACCTGACCTCGAAACCGCCGATCGTCAACGGCGACCAGCTCGGCCCCTTCGACGGCACCCCGGCGCAGTACCGGGAGCATGCGCGCAAACAGCTGGACCAGATGGCCGGCGACGAACCCCGCTGGGCGCTGGTTTCCCCCGCCCCAGAGCACCCCTGGGACTCCAAGGGGGTGATCGACCTGGTACAGGGCCTGGATGCACGCGTGAGTACCCTTTACTTCGGAGCCACTGCGCAGGCTGTTCTGCCTGAGCCGGCGGTGGGCCGCACCCGCGCCGATGTGATCAATCAGGCGGTAGGCCGGATGGCCCGTAGCGCGCAGACCGAACCGGACAGACTGCTTATCGACGGTGTGTTGGTCCACGCCACGCCCGAACAACTCCGGGAGCTCGCACAGCGCGCATACGCCGTGGAGCCCGCGGACCCCGAGGCGGTCTACGGGCGTATTGGAATTCGACCGATGGGAGCTAGATAAGTGATCTGGGGCCTGCTGTGCTACCTGATGTGGGGGCTCTTCCCCGCGTTCTTCCCCCTTTTGCAGCCGGCGACGCCGATGGAGATCCTGGCGCACCGTTTTGTGTGGACGTTGGTGTTCATGTTGTTGCTGCTCGCGGCGCTGCGCGGGTTCAAGCAGCTGCGGGTAATCACGGCTCGTCAGTGGTGGATCGTCGCGGCCGCTGCGCTGTTGATCAGCGTGAACTGGGGGCTGTACATCTACGCGGTGAACAACAACCACGTCGCCGACGCCGCCCTCGGATATTTTGTAAACCCACTGGTCAGCGTTCTATTGGGAGTGATCGTGCTGGGGGAGAAGCTGCGCCGGCTGCAGATGGTTTCCGTCGGCATCGCCACTATCGCCGTCGTGGTTCTGACGGTCGCACTTGGTTCGCCGCCGATCATTTCTTTGAGCCTGGCCTTTAGCTTCGGGTTCTACGGGTTGGTGAAAAAGCAGGTTCGTTTGACGCCCATTCAGTCCCTCACCGCCGAGACTCTTGTACTGGCGCCGATAGGGTTGATCTACCTGGGGTTCCTACAATCCCAGGGCACCAATACGTATGTGCAGCTGGGAGCTGGTCACGCAGCGCTGCTGATGCTGGCGGGCGTGGTGACCGCGCTGCCGCTGCTGTGCTTCGCCCGCGCCGCACAGGAAATGTCGCTGACTAGCCTGGGCATGGTGCAGTACATCACGCCCGTGATCCAGATGCTCTGGGCGGTATTTGTGAACAACGAGCACATCGAGCCCGCCCGCTGGGTTGGCTTCGTGTTGATCTGGATCGCGGTGATCGTCTTCATCGCTGGCCTGGTGCGCAACCGCCCGCCGCGCGTGCGGCGGGTGAAGAAGCTGCGCTAGGCCAGCCCGAAAACGCGGTCGATCATCGCGTTGCGCATCATGCCCTGCGGATCCACCTTCGCGCGGATCTCGCAAGCCCGCGCCAGATCCTCGTGCCGCTCCAGCAGATCCTCGTGGGTGAGGGTGTGCAGCTTGCCCCAGTGGGGGCGGCCACCGGAGGCGGCCTTGAAGATCGGCTCGATGTGGCGGAACAGCGCCTGGTGGCTGTCCTTGTTGTATCGGTGGATGGCGATGTAGCAGGACTCGCGGCCCTTTGCCGTGGATAGCGGCACATCATCCGCCGCGGTGGCGCGGACCTCGATGGGGAAGAGAACCTGCTCGCCGCAGGTGTTCATGGTGTGCTGGACGTCCCGCAGAATCTCGCGGGCATCGGCCAGTGGAACCGAATACTCCATCTCGTTGAAACGCACCCTGCGGGCGCTGACGAACACGTCGTGGGCCACGTTCGAGTACTCCCGCTGTGCCAGAGTCTTTGCGCTCAGCTTGGCGAAAGGCCGGCTGAGGGAAGGGAAGTGGTGCGCGAGGTCGCACATCGCGCGGTAGGCGCCGTTATTGAGCAGCTCGTCGTCCAGCACCTCTTTCCATCGCGGGATGGGGTTGGTGGGAGTGTTACCCGGCAAACGGGTGTTCGTCTTTACATGGGCCACGTCGGTTCCGGGGAACCAGTAGAACTCCAGGTGATCCTTGCCGCGCACCCGCTCGGCGAAGTTCTCCACCACCTCGTCGTTCGGCTCGGCACGCTCCACCGCGTGGAGGACGAAGGTATCAACTACGTCCAGCTCCACCTCGGTGATGATGCCGTAGGCACCCAGGGAAACACGTGCGATGTCGTACAGTTCACCGGCGATGCCCTCCGCGCCGGGGTAGCATTCGTGCGCTTGGCCGTCCGGGGTGATGATGCGGAAAGCGCGCAGCATGCCTGCAAAGCCGGTAAAGCCCAGGCCTGTCCCATGGGTACTAGTGCCGATCGCACCCGCCAGCGACTGCGGGTCCACGTCGCCCTGGTTGGCTAGGGCCACGCCCAGGGGAGCTAGGATGCCCGGCACGTCTCGCAGCCGGGTGCCGGCGCGCAGACGGGCGGTCATCTTCTCCGGGTCGAAGCGGATCAGCCCAGCCAGGTTGTCCAGGCTCACTTGGATGCCATCGGTCGCCGCTACGGACGTGAAGGAGTGGCCAGCGCCGATGGGCTTGACCCTCTCGCCGGAGACGGCTGCTCGCTGAATGATCTGAATCAGCTCAGCCTCGTCACGCGGTGCGACCTGCTTGCGTGGCTGGGCGGTGGAGACACCGGACCAGTTGACCCAGCGAGAGTAGTAGGCGGGCTTGCGGTTTTTAGTAGTGGTGCTCATTAGACAAAACTCTTTCCTTCGCCGCGGTAAGTGGGCCACTCCGCGATGATCTCTCCGGCCGAAACGACCAGCACAGTGTTGATGTATTCGGTTGCCTCTCCAGCCTTTGCGTGGCGCATCCAGACGTGGTCGCCAAGGCGGAGGTTGCGGGCGGCGGGGCCGGTCAAGGGCGTTTGCACCTCGCCGGGGCCTTCCAGCGGTGCCATCTTCAGGTCGCGGGGCCAGTCGACTACCGGCAGGCGATCCTTGCCTGCCGGGCCGGAGGCGATGCGTCCGCCACCGGCCACCGTCACCGTGTCCTCCGCGGGACGGCGCACGACCGACACTACGAACCACTCCGCCGGAGTGGGCTGGAACTGCCGGTAGTGGTCAAACAGAGCCGGGCCAATAATGCCGGAGCCCGCGCCGATCTCGGTGACTGCGGCCTCCGCACTGGTGGTTTCGATGGAACCGGTACCGCCGCCGTTCACGAACTCCAGCGGGGGCAGACCTGCTACCCGAAGTTCCTCTGCGACTGCGTCGACAATCTTGGCCCGGCGGCTGGCCAGCTCGCGGACGGACAGCGCCTTCATTGCAGCGATCGCCGGGGAGGTGTCGGTAGTGCCCGCCACCTGGCCCTCATATGCCATCAGGCCGACCAGGCGGAAACCCTCCCTCTGCCGGACCTCCCGGGCGATGTTGCGAACCTCCTCAGCTGTGTGCAGAGGGGAGCGCAGAGCTCCGATGTGAACGGGGCCGGCGCGCAGTGCGGCGTCAATATCAATACAAACCCGAATATCTCCGCGCTCGCGGGGCGGCACCACGGCGTCAATAAAATCCAGGTGAGCGACCGAATCCACCATGAGAGTCACGCATTCCATCGCGCGCGCATCGTGGATCAAGCGGTGCAGTCCCTCTCGGTGAGCGGAGGGGTAGGCGACGAGGATGTCATCGCTGACCTGCTCCTGGCACAGCCACAGGGCTTCGTTGAGGTTATAGGCCAAAATGCCGCGATAGCCGGGGAGGGTGAGGACCTCCGAGATCAGCGAGCGAATGCGGAGTGACTTACTGGCCACCCGAATCGGGGTGCCGCGTGAACGGTGCACCATGTCTCGAGCGTTGGCTCTGGCGGCATCCAGGTCCAGAACCGCAAAGGGTGCGTCCAGGTGCGCCACTGCGAGGCGGGTCTCTTTCTTCATGAAAAATAACTGTATAGGGATAAGGAATCACATGTGTCGAAAAATGCGATTTTTACGACGCGCTATGATGGCCAACCATGAGCGGTTCCTCCTTTGTCCACCTCCATAATCACACCGAGTACTCCATGCTCGACGGCATGGCTAAGGTTGATCTTCTAGCTAAAGAGGTGGTGCGGCAGGGGATGCCCGCCGTCGGGATGACCGACCACGGAAATATGTACGGCGCGGATGCCTTCTACCGAGCAATGACGGCCGCTGGAGTAAAACCCATCATCGGCATCGAGGCCTACATCGCCCCGGAATCCCGCTTTAACCAGCAGCGCGTGCGCTGGGGTAAGCCAGAACAGAAATCCGACGACGTGTCGGCCTCCGGTGCCTACCTGCACCAGACGATGATCGCGGAGAACGCGACCGGACTGCGGAACCTGTTTTACCTGTCTTCTATGGCCAGCTACGAAGGCCAGCTGGGCAAGTGGCCCCGCATGGATGCCGAGCTGATCGCCCAGCACTCTGAGGGCATCATCGCCACCACCGGCTGTCCCTCCGGCGACGTGCAAACGCGTCTGCGCCTGGGACAGTTCGACAAGGCCCTGGAAGCCGCCGGAATGTGGCAGGACATTTACGGCAAGGACAACTTCTTCCTGGAGCTGATGGACCACGGCCTGGAGATCGAAAAGCGGGTCCGCGATGATCTGCTGGAGATCGGCCGCAAGCTCGAGCTGCCGCCGCTGGTGACCAATGACTGCCACTACGTGCTGGAGCAGCAGGCCCCGGCGCATGAAGTGATGCTGTGTGTGCAGACTGGCTCCACGCTGGACGAGCCGACCCTGGACCAGGGCGGTAAGCGCTTCGCGTTCTCCGGCACCGGCTACTACGTGCGCAGCGCCGAAGACATCCGCGCGCAGTGGGATAAGGAAGTGCCGAAGGGCTGCGACAACACCCTATGGGTGGCCGAGCGTGTGCAGGACTACTCCGAAGTATGGGAGGAGCACCCGCACGACCGCATGCCCATCGCCGACGTGCCGGAAGGCCACACGCCGACGACCTGGCTGACCCACGAAGTGATGAAGGGCCTGGAGGAGCGCTTCCCGGGCAAGGAGGTGCCCGCCGAGTACATCGACCGGGCGAAGTACGAGATCAGCGTGATCGACATGAAGGGCTACCCGTCCTACTTCCTGATCGTCGCCGAGCTCATTAAGCACGCCCGCTCCGTCGGCATCCGCGTGGGACCCGGCCGTGGTTCGGCCGCCGGCGCGCTGGTCGCCTACGCCCTGACGATCACGAACATCGACCCGATGGAACACGGCCTGCTGTTCGAGCGCTTCCTCAACCCCGAGCGCCCGTCCGCCCCCGATATCGATATCGACTTCGACGATCGCCGCCGCGGCGAGATGATCCGCTACGCCGCCGACCGCTGGGGCGAGGACAAGATCGCCCAGGTGATCACCTTCGGCACAGTGAAGACGAAGCAAGCCATTAAGGACTCCGCACGCGCCCACTACGGCCAGGCGGGCTTCCAGATGGCCGACCGGATCACCAAGGCCCTACCGCCGGCGATCATGGCCAAGGACATCCCGCTGCACGGCATTACCGACCCCGAGCACGAGCGTTACCCCGAGGCCGCCGAGGTCCGCCAGCTGATCGAAACCGACCCGGACGTGGCGAAGATCTACAAGGACGCCCTGGGCCTGGAGGGCGTGATTCGCCAAGCCGGTGTGCACGCCTGTGCGGTGATTATGTCCAGCGTGCCGCTGCTGGACTGCATCCCCATGTGGAAGCGCAAGCAGGACGGCGCACTGATCACCGGCTGGCCGTACCCCGCCTGTGAGGCCATCGGGTTGCTGAAGATGGACTTCCTGGGCTTGCGAAACCTTACGGTTATTGGTGACGCCCTCGAAAACATCAAGGCCAACCGCGACTTCGATTTGGACTTGGAAAACCTCGACACGGTGGATGACCCCACCTACGAGCTATTGGCACGCGGCGAGACGCTGGGCGTGTTCCAGCTGGATTCCGCGGGCATGCAGAAGCTGCTGAAGCGCATGAAGCCCACGGGCTTCAACGACATCGTGGCCGCGCTGGCGCTGTACCGTCCGGGTCCGATGGGTGTGGACGCGCACTGGGAGTACGCCGACCGCAAGAACGGCCGCAAGCCGATCGTGCCGATCCACCCGGAGTTGGAAGAGGCGCTGCACGAGATCCTCGAGGAGACCTACGGCCTGATCGTGTACCAGGAGCAGATCATGAAGATCTCCCAGAAGGTCGCGAACTATACAGCCGGCCAGGCCGATGGCTTCCGCAAGGCGATGGGTAAGAAGAAGCCGGAGGTGCTGGAGAAGGAGTTCGTCACCTTCGAATCGGGCATGAAGTCCAACGGCTACTCCGCCGATGCCATTAAGACGCTGTGGGATACGATCCTGCCGTTCGCCGGCTACGCCTTTAACAAGTCCCACGCCGCGGGCTACGGCCTGGTTTCTTTCTGGACCGCGTACCTGAAGGCCAACTACGCACCGGAGTATATGGCCGCGCTGCTGACCTCCGTGGCGGATAAGAAGGACAAGTCCGCGATTTACCTGGCCGACTGCCGACACCTGGGCATTCGCGTGTTGTCGCCGGATGTGAACGATTCGCGCTACACCTTCCAATCCGTCGGCAAGGACATCCGCTTTGGTTTAGGCGCGGTGCGCAACGTGGGCGAGGACGTGGTGAATTCCATTATCGCCTCCCGCGAGGAAAAGGGTGCGTTCACCGACTTCTCCGACTACCTGGACAAGATCGACCTGGTAGCGGCGAATAAGCGCGTCACCGAGTCCCTTATTAAGGCCGGCGCCTTCGACTCGCTGGGGCACCCACGCAAGGGCATGGTGCTGGTTCACGAGGACGCGGTGGATGCCGTCACCGCCACCAAGAAGGCCGCCGCGAAGGGCCAGTTCGACCTGTTTGCCGGCCTGGGCGGCGACGATGACGCGGGTGATGTCTTCCGCGTGGAGGTGCCCGACCAGGAGTGGGAGCGCAAGCACCAGCTGGCACTCGAGCGAGACATGCTGGGCTTGTACGTTTCCGGTCACCCGTTGGACGGCTTCGAGGACGCGCTGGATGCGCAGGTCGACACGCCTCTGACTACCGTGTTGTCCGGCGAACTGCCGAACAACAAGGATCTGAAGATCGGTGGCATCATCTCGGCCGTCGAGCGCCGCATCGACCGCAACGGAAACCCCTGGGCGATCGCCACGTTGGAGGATCAGCACGGCGCGCAGGTAGAACTGCTGGTATTTCCGAAGACGTACCAGATGGTTGCCCCGCAGATCGTCGAGGACAACATCGTGCTGGCCAAGGCGAAGATCAACTACCGGGAAGACGATATGCGCCTGTTCTGCCAGGACATCAAGTCCGCAGAGCTCACCGTCGGCGCGGGATCAGGCGTGCCGCTGCGCCTGAACATCCGCGTGGATCAGGCCACTCCCGGCAACATGGCCAACCTGCGCCGGGTGCTCAGCCAGAACAAGGGTGACTCGGATGTGTACCTCACCCTCATCGACGGCGAGGAGGAGGTCCAGTTCCTGCTGGCCCCGGAGATGCGGGTGAACAAGTCTCCGTCCTTGATGGGGGCGCTGAAGGCTTCCACGTGGGAGGGCATTTTCTCTTAGAGCTGCTGCCGAGCTATTGCCGAGCTATAGCCCCGCATCATCTTTGCCGAGCGCAACCCCCGCCGACCTGTCACGATAGAAGGGACACAACGCTCGCGCAGCCGCGCACTTCCTTAGGAGATGTCCCTTCACCATGCAGGTCAACAAGCAAACCGTCCTAGAAGCGATCGAGGAGCTCCTCGACGAACTCGATAGCCAAACCCTGCACTGGTATCCGGAGATCCGCGCTACTGCGCCGACCCACTTCGTCGGCGCCCGCAACCTGGTGCACTACACCACGCTGCGCACCAGCGACCGCCGCGGCCTGCAGGGGAACCTGGAGAGCCTGGGTGCCACGCGCCTGTCTACCGCGGAGCCGGCGGTTAAGGCGCGCTTACAAGCCGCGCACAACGTGGTCTCGGCTCTGGATGGTCGCTCGCCGCAGTTCGCTGAGGAGGACGTTGCGGACGCCATCGTGGGGGCCGATGAGCTGCTTGAACAGCACACGGAGGCTCTCTTCGGGACGGAGGCTTTGCCAGGGGACTCCTCGTACATCATGGTCACCCTGCCGATCGAGGCCGCCTACGATCAAGAACTGGTCGCCCGGCTGGTAGATTCCGGCATGGAGCTGGCGCGCATCAACTGCGCCCACGACGGGCCGGAGGTGTGGAAGCGGATGATCGACAACGTCCGCGCGGCAGGCAAAGCTGCGGGGCGTTACATTCCCATCAGCATGGATCTGGCCGGGCCGAAGATCCGCACCGGCCGCATCGCGCCGGGCCCGGCGGTGGTGCGTGTGCGCGTGCAACGGGACGACGCGGGCACGGTGATCCAGCCCTGCCGCCTGTGGATGATCCCGGAGGACCAAGAGCTGGCCGAGGCCCCCATGGCGGAGAACACGCTGGGCCGCCCAATCGTGAGCGTGCACGTGTCCCGGGAGTTCTTTGATGCCCTGGAGGTTGGAGAGACTGTCCGTGTCGTGGATGCACGCGGCAAGAAGCGGAAACTGGGCGTCATTAAGAAAGACAGCGAGGGCGCCCTGGCGGAGGGGCAGCAGAACATCTACCTGCAGCTCGGCGCGGAGCTGAAAACGGAGAAGGCGAAGACGGCGGTGGGAGCGGTGCCACAGGTGCTGCAGAAGCTGCGGCCGCAGACTGGGGACAGGATTGTGTTGACCAGCGCCGACGTGGTGTGCGACCCGCAGGCCGGTGGCATACCGAAGATCAGCTGTACGCTGCCGGAGGCGGTGCGGGCGCTCGAGGTGGGCCAGCAGGTGCTGTTCGACGATGGGGCGATCGCGGCGAAGGTAGTGGAGATTCGGGAAGCAGAGGACACAGAGAGCCCAGAGGCCCCAGAGGACACAGTCGAGGCGGAGTTGCTGGTCACCCGCGGCGGGGCGAAGCTGGCGGAGTACAAGGGCATTAACCTGCCTGACACGGAGTTGCCGCTGCCGAGCCTGACCGAGGAGGACGAGGCCGCGCTGGCGTTCGTAGCCGAGCACGCGGACATGGCCGCGGTGAGCTTTATCCGTACCCGCGAGGATGTGGCCTACGTCTTGGAGAAGTTCCGCGAGCTGGGTGCTGACGACCTCGGCCTGGTGCTGAAGATTGAGACGATCCCCGCATTCGAGAACCTGACCACCATCCTGCTGGAGGGCATGCAACACGCGAAGCTTGGCGTGATGCTTGCCCGCGGCGACCTGGCCGTGGAGATGGGCTTCGCCCGGATGGCGGAGGTGCCCGGACAGGTGATGGCGATGGTGGAGGCCGCGCACGTGCCGTTGATCATCGGCACGCAGGTGCTGGAATCGATGGCGAAGTCCGGGCTGCCGACCCGCGCGGAGATTACCGACGTGGCGTGGGCACTACGCGCCGAGTGCATCATGCTGAACAAGGGGCCGCACATTCCGGAGGCTATCGCGATCCTGCGGGAGATCGGCGTGAAGATGGACCGCTCGCAGCGTAAGAACCGTATGCTGCTGCACCACGTGCGCAGCTGGCAATAACCGGTCAACTAACCGGCCAGCTGCGGCTAGCTACTGGGCGCTGTAGCGCGCCTCCCACGGGCCGAGCCCCAGGCGATCGTGGGGCGCGTCGGCCAGGTTCACGGTTACCTTCACCAGCGATTCCGGTGCCTGGTAGGTCAGCTCGATCCAGCGGCCGTGCGCCAGCTCGTCGGCTGCGTCGACCGGAGGCACCGTCGGGTTCACTCCCGCCAGATCCTCGCTGACCGGCTCCTCGCCGTCGGCCCACCAGCGGATGTCCAGCAGCTCCGCCTCGGCCAGGCGGTGGGTGCGGCGGAACTCTAGCAGCTCCGTGTACGCGCGCAGCACCTCCGCATGTGGGTGCTCCGTGCGCTCCGCCCACTTCAGCACGCTGTTTCGGAAGGTTTCCTCCGCCGCCGGGTTCGGAACTTCCTTCGGATCCCACCCGGCGCGGGCGAACTCGCGCATGCGGCCTTCGCGGGTGGCCTGATTGAGCTCCTCGTTTTCGTGGTCGACGAAGAACGCAAACGGGGTGGAGGCACCCCATTCCTCGCCCATAAACAGCATCGGGGTAAACGGGCTGGTCAGCACCAGTGTGGCCTTCGCCAGCTGCTGGTTCACCGACAGGTTCATGCTCGGCCGATCGCCCGCGGCACGGTTGCCGGTCTGGTCGTGGGTGGTCGTGTACGTCACGAAGCGCCACAGCTCCGGGTCCGTCACCGGCTTGCCGTGTGTGCGCCCGCGGAAGGAGCTATAGCGCCCGTCGTGCCAGAACACCCGCTGGAATGTGGTGGCCAGTACCTCCACCGTGCCGAAGTCGGAGTAGTAGGCGTGACCCTCGCCGGAGATCACGGTGTGGATCGCGTGGTGGATGTCGTCGTTCCACTGCGCGACCTTGTAGCCCTCGGTGTACACGGGATCGTTCTGATCCGATTCGGCCATGATCCAAGCGGGCTCGGCTGCATCGCGGATCTGCTCGATCAGGCTCACCGCGCCCGTATCGTCTAGCGCGTGCACCGCGTCCAGGCGTAGGCCGTCCACTCCGAACTCCTGGGTCCACTGGTGCACTGCCTCCAGAATGTAGGTGCGCACCTCGTCGGAATCCCGGCCCTGCAGATTAACCACGTCACCCCAGCCGGTCGAGCCGCCGGCGGTATAGGGGCCGAACACCCCGGTGTAGTTACCGTCGGGGCCGAAGTGGTTGTACACCACGTCCAACACCACGGCCAGGTCGCGGTCGTGGGCGGCGTCAATAAGCCTCAACAATCCGTCCGGACCACCGTAAACGTCCGTGACCGCGTGCCACATCACGCCGTCGTAGCCCCAGTTACGCTCGCCGCCGAAGGGCTGCACGGGCATGAGCTCGATGGCGGTGACGCCCACAGCTTTGAGCTCGTCAAGCTTTTCAATCGCCGCGTCGAAGGTGCCTTCCGGGGTGAATGTGCCGATGTGCAGCTCGTAGAGAACCTCGCCACGCAGCGGACGGCCCAGCTGCTTGCGAGGCTTGTCGATTCTCCACACCTCCGACAGGCCGTGGATGCCGTCGGGCTGGCGCTTGGAGCGCGGGTCGGGGAAGACGGGGGAGCCGTCGACGGAGAAGCCGTAGCGGTCGCCGGGGTTGGCAGGTACCTCGGCGAGGAACCAGTTATCCGCCTCGCGGGTCATGGGGATGCGCTGTTCGGCACCGGTGCTTGTTTGCGCAGGTTGCAGGACCAGTTCTACGTTCTCGGCCAGGGGAGCCCACACGGAATACATGTGTTCAACCCTAGCTGCGATAATGGGAACATGCCTGACGATACAGCGCCGCAGAGCGCCTCCCACCCCGAACCCTCGTACGTCCGCCCGCAACCGGGTAGGTATACCGCGGAGGTGGAGATCAAGCGCTCCCGCTTTATCGCCCTGGCCGCACGCTGCGCCACCGAGGAAGAGGCCCGCGACTTTATTGGCGGCATCCGCCGCGAGTACCCGGACGCACGCCACCACTGCAGCGCTTTCGTGGTGCAGGTGGACGCCGCGCAGCCGATCGAGCGTTCCAGCGACGACGGAGAACCCGCGGGCACCGCAGGCCAGCCCATGCTGGAGGTGCTGAAAGGTTGGCACGAGCCGGAACCGCTGCAGGACGTGGCGGTCGTGGTGGTGCGCTACTTCGGCGGGGTGAAGCTAGGCACCGGCGGGCTGGTACGCGCCTACCAGGAAGCCACTCGCGAGGTACTGCAGCAGGTGCCGTTGGCACTGCGCCGCCAACTGGACCTGTACACCTGCGAGGTACCCCACGCAGACGCCGGGCGCGTGGAAGCCGAAGTCCGCGCCGCCGGATACACCGTGGTGGGAGTGGAATACAAGGCCGCAGCGGAGCTGGCGATCGCCTGCGAACCCGGCGCGCCACTGCCTGACTTCCTGGCCAGCATCACCAGCGGAGCAGTGGAGGCTCACCTGGAGGGGCAGCGCTGGATCGAGGACGCGCAGTAGCTGATTAACCACAAGCTGACTAACTACACTGGAGAACCATGAGCTATTACGGAAACCTGCCCGCCAGCCGCCCGGGCAACGATCCCATCTCCCAGCGCAAGGCGGAGGTTCGCAAGCACACCCGGAACATTCAGATCGCGGGTGGCATCGGCGCGGTAAGCCTGATCGGTGGACTGACGATTCTGCCCACCACTTTCTTCGCCATTATCGTGCCGATCCTGGCGGTGGCGTTCATTGCCTACAGCGGCTTTAAGATCAAGGGCATCGTCGAGCACGAAGATCAGTGGTGACGCACCCCGTTGGCCAGCCCTGCAACTTCTAGCCCATCCAACACTCCCAGTAAAGTCCGCATCGATGCCTGGGTGTGGGCCGTTCGCCTATGCAAGACTCGCGCCCAGGCCGCGGAGGCCTGCCGCGCCGGGCACGTGAAGATCAACGACGTTTCGGTTAAGCCCGCCCAGCCGGTCGTGGTGGGCGATACGGTGCGCGTGTGGATCCACCACCGCGAGCACATCGTGGAGGTCACGCAGCTGCTTTCCAAGCGCGTGGGCGCGGAGCTTGCCCGCAAGGCCTACATCGACCATTCGCCGCCCCCGCCGGTGATCCCCGCCATGCCGCGCCGGGATCGGGGAGCCGGCCGCCCGACGAAGCGGGAGCGCCGCCAGCTGGAGCGCTTCAAGCGCGGCGAGCTCTAGCCCCAGCTTTAGCTGGGGCTAACCAGTCTTCTGCCCCAGCTGCTGCCACCTGTTACCCAGCCTGCCGGGGCGCGACTGCGCATTGTCGCCAATGTGTACCGTCTTGCGGATGTGCTCGCGCCCGTAGGCGAACAGCAGCATGTCGTCCACCAGACGCACCTGGCCGGGGAAGTAGGGGTAGTCCATCGCCTTGCGCAGTGCCTTCAGCCGCTTCGGCGCCAGCAGCTTGCGGAGTTGCGCGACAGTCGTGATCTCGTGGGCGGCCAGCATCTCGATGGCGTAGTGGTAGTAGTCCACGCGCGAGGTCGGGTACTCCGAACCCACGATGCGGCTCAGCACGCGCGGTAGCGACTCCTCGTCGAGCGTCCCCTCGACCTCTTCACCGGCGGTGTCGATGATGCCCGCGATTTTGTCGAACTGCTCATCCGCCAACTCGATGAGCCCCGCGGCCAGGGTAAATGCGCGCTGTACTTCGGGGGAGCTGCTTTCTGGTCGCTGCTGGTTTTTGTAGCGCACATCGTGTTCGAACTCGGCCCATGCGTGCTGCAGCACCGTGCGCAGTTGTATCTCTATGTACTTTGGTGACGCCCCTTTCTCAGCTGCCCACGGCTCATCCTTAGCGGAGACAATCAGGTGTTGGCTGGCGTACCCGAAGCGACCCTCGCGTGCGGTTTCGGCGGCCTTGTCGATCACTCGTACCACTGTGAACAGGCCGGATAGTGCGTCCTTGAGCTGTGGGATCTCCGAGGAGTGGAAAGTGATCACGCGGACGCCGATCACGTCGTGGGCGTCCGTAAACGAGTCGTATTCCGGGTACTTCTCGTTGGAGAGTTTGCGGGCGAAGCTCGTCCGGTCCTTAATGCGAACGCTCACGCGGTCAAACGTCAGGCCGGCGTCATCAAGAACATCAATAATATGTGCCTCCAGGTCGGCGGCGACGGTGGGGTGCGCGTGGATCCAGGCGTCGTAGTCCTGCAGAGCTTTGCGGGCTTTCTTGGTCAATGTTTAAGCCCCCATGCGTGTGAGGATTGCTTGGCCGCGCTCGCTAAACAGGCTGTCCAGCGGTACCTCGCCCTCCCACATGCTGCCGGAGAGGCGATCCTCCCACACGCCCTCGGGCAGGGCGACCGTCGTTTCGGCCCAGCCGTCGCGCAGGATGTCCAGCGGACGGCGGGTGACGAGTGTGATGACGTCCTCGCCGCGCAAGGTGCCCAGAACGTGGCGCTCCATGGCGCCGGTGGCCATGACGGGCAGGTAGCTGGCCTCGTCCAGCTCGAACTGGTTGCGGACCTGTAGAGCGGTGGCGATGACGTACAGGCGCTCGTCGTCGGTGCTGCGCACGTCCCCGCGGGAAACACGATCCAGGGCCTCCATGCGCTCGGTGAAGTCCACCTTGCGGCGGTTGTCCGGGTCCACCAGCGAGTCGGTGAAGAACTCCGTTCCCTGGTAGATGTCCGGAATACCGGGCCCCATGATCTGCAGCAGCTTCTTGGAGATGGAGACCACCTCCGCCGCCGGGGCGATGTCCGCGACGAACGCGGTGATTTCTTCGCCTTGAGTATCGATGGTGGAATCGATCCACTGGTGGATGGAGGTTTCGAACTCCTCGTTCACGTCGAACCAGGTGGTGTGCACGCCAGCCTCGCGCATTGCCTTCTCTGCGTAGGCGTGAATGCGCTCCCGGAGCTCGTCGGTCACGTTGCCGTCCACCGGCCACACGCCGATCATGTTCTGCAGCAGGAAGTGGCAGGTGCCGCCGTCGACGTACTCGATGCCGTCGCAGAGCTCGGCGAAACGCTCGGCGGACTCGGTGATGCAGCTGATGCGGCTGCGCACGTCCTCGCCACGCTTCGTGTCGTGGGTCGTGAGGGTGGTCATCGCCTTCGGCCACAGGCGGGCGCGTTCGGCCTGCAGCAGGTGGAACTCGGCGGGGGAAACGCCGAATCGGCCGGGGGCGCCGCCGACCTCCTGCAGGCTCACCAGGCGGGAGCCGCGGTAGAAGGCGGTATCCTCCACGCCCTTGGCCATCACCGCGCCGCAGACCTGGGCGAAGCGGACGTTCGCCTCGCCGCGGGAGATCAGGGCGGTAGAGATCAGGTCCAAAGCATCGGCGCGCTCTGGGTAGCGGATGATCATCTGGGCGATCACGCTGCTGGTCACACGCGACAGAGACTCGTAGTCCGCGCGGTACACCGGCATGGAGGCGATCAACTCGATCAGGGTTTCGCGCAACTCCTCGTCGGATACGGCCTCGCCGGAGGTGGACCAGTTATCGCTGCGCACGGCGCGGGCCAGGCGGCGGACCTCGGCTGCGAGCTCCTTATTGGCCACTTCGGACTTCAATTCGTATTCGGCTTTCTCGAAGGCCTCTGCGTCCCACTTGGAGCCGGTCATGTCCAGCGCGAGGTTGGCCATGGTTCCCACGGCCGGGCGGTGGACGAACACGCCGTCCAGTTCACGCAGCGCGTCGTAGCCGGTGGTGCCGTCAACCGTCAGGCGGGGATCCAGCGGCTCGGTGACCCCAAGGATCTTCTCCACCAGCAGCCAACGTTCGTCGCCGATCAGCTTGCGCAGCTGCTTCAAGTAGTTGAAGGGGTCCGCCAGACCATCCGGGTGGTCGACGCGCACGCCGTCGATAATGTTCGCCGCGATCAGCTGGTTCAGGATGCGGTGGGAGTGCTCGAACACCACCGGGTCTTCCTGCCGCAAGCCCGCCAGCCCATTGATGCTGAAGAAGCGGCGGTAGTTGATCACCCCGTCGCGCCAGTACATCAGGCGGTAGTGCTGGCGATCGTGCACTTCCTGTGGGGTGCCGCCGAGTGTGCCCTCGGCGATGGGGAAGCGGTTGTCGTAGTAGCACAGCGTCGGCTCAGTGTTCTCTGTGCCCTCTTCAATCCGCAGTTCTGCGACGTCGTCCTCGCTGCCCAGCACCGGCAGACCTAGTCGCCCGCCTGCGCCGTTGTCCTCGGACCAGTCGACGTCGAAGTACTCCGCGTACTCGGACTCCTTGCCGTTCTTCAGCAGGTCCCACCACCAGGGGTTCAGCTGCGGATCGTCCACGCCAACGTGGTTCGGCACGATGTCCAGCAGCAGCTTGATGCCTGCCTCGTGGGCCTTTTCGGCCAGGGACCGCAAACCGTCGATGCCTCCGAGTTCGGGGTTAATGACAGACGGGTCAGTGACATCGTAGCCGTGGGTGGATTCCTGCGGCGCTTGCATCACCGGGGAGAGGTAGAGGTGCGAAACCCCGAGGCGGGAAAAGTAGGGCAGGTGCTCTTCTGCATCTGCGAAAGTGAAGGCTTGGGCGGGGTCGGATCCAGGTCCGCGGA
Source organism: Corynebacterium jeikeium (assembly GCF_028609885.1). Taxonomy (NCBI): domain Bacteria; kingdom Bacillati; phylum Actinomycetota; class Actinomycetes; order Mycobacteriales; family Corynebacteriaceae; genus Corynebacterium; species Corynebacterium jeikeium. The sequence goes on from NZ_CP063195.1 coordinate 946,204, forward strand.
GCTGAAGGCGATAGGTCGCTGACATGCCCTCTAGGCTACTTGCCTACTTGATCAGCTGCAGGAACTCCTGGAACCCAATGATCTGCAGCTCCTGGCCCTTATCTTGCAGCTCGCGGGCGCGCTTTTCCTTCGAGGTCATGGAATGCCATTCGCCTACGATAAGCATTGTCGTCTTCTTCGTTACGTTCTTGGCCACCACGCCGCCGCGGGAGGCGATCATGTCCCACACCTCGCCCTTGTCATAGGGCTCCACGTCGCCGGTCACGCACACCGTCTGCCCGTAGATGGGCCCGTCGATGTCCGCCTCCTCGTTTGTCTCGGGGACTTCGTCCGGGGTGGCTACTTTCGCCCACGGCGCCGGCGAGCGCTTCTGTTGCTTCTTTGGTGACGCCCCCTCGTCCCCGCCGCTGGCGGATCCAGCGGAGCTGACCCATTCCGCGGCGGAGATCTCTGTGCTCGCGGTGCTCTCGGCGGACTCAGTGCCGCCCGCCTTGGCAGCCCCGGTGCCCGCAGCGCCGGCTTCTAGGGGGTAGCCCGCCTGCAGGTTGGTGAGCTGAAGATCCAGCGCGGCGAACTCCTCGGCTTGTGAGGGAGAGAAGTTCACGCGGGGACGTTCGGCGTCAAAAAGCAATTGGATGTACCCCGGCGAACAGCCTTCGGGTGCCTGCTTGTACCAGCCGATGAGCTCGTCGGCGGGGCGGGCGACATCCGGGTGCAGTGAGGAAGCCAGCGGCGAGCGGGTCACCCGGATCTCCTCGGTGGAGACGGTGACCTCCGCGCCACGGGCGGGGAAGGTTGCGGGGGAGGGGGACGAAGCGGCGGCCATGCCTAGAGCTTGACCTCCGTGGTGATCGGGCGCTGCAGAACCACGGTGCTGCGCGCGGCGATCTCCAGAGTGTCGCCACCGGCGAAGCGGCGGGTTTCCTCCGGCACGCCAGTCGGCTCCGCGGTATCCACGACGACGGTCCAGCTTTCCTCTTCGCTCGGCTCCACGTGCATCACCTTGTGGCGGCGCGGCAGCGTGAACGTGATCGGCTCGTGGTGGGCGTTGAAGCAGAAGATGAAGGAATCGTCCTCCACCGGGCGGCCCTGCGGATCCGGCTCCTCGATGGCCATGCCGTTGAGGTGAACCATCAGGGACTTACCGAAGTCCGCGTTCCAATCGGAATCAGACATCACATCGCCATCCGGGGTGAGCCACGCGATGTCGCGCTTGGCCACGTCCTGGCCCAGCGGGCCGCCCGCCAGGAAGCGACGGCGGCGGAACACCGGGTGCGCCTGGCGCAGGTGGATGAGGTAGCGCGTGAAGGCGTGCAGATCCTTATCCATGTTCTCCCAGTTCATCCAGGCGATCTCGTTGTCCTGGCAGTAGACGTTGTTGTTTCCGCCCTGGGTGCGGCCAATCTCGTCGCCGTGGGAGAGCATCGGTGTGCCCTGGGAGAGCATGAGGGTGGTCAGGAAGTTGCGGCGCTGCTTGTCGCGCAGCTGCACAACCTCTGCGTCATCCGTGGGGCCTTCCACGCCACAGTTCCAGGAGCGGTTGTGGCTCTCACCATCGCGGTTGTCCTCGCCGTTGGCCTCGTTGTGCTTGTCGTTGTAGCTGACCAAGTCGTTGAGGGTGAAGCCGTCGTGGGCGGTGATGAAGTTGATGGAGGCCGTGGGCCGCCGGCCGGTGTACAGGTCCGAGGAGCCGGTGAGGCGGGAAGCGAACTCGCCCAGGGTGGAGGGTTCGCCACGCCAGAAGTCGCGCACCGTATCGCGGTACTTTCCGTTCCACTCGTTCCACAGGGCCGGGAAGTTACCCACCTGGTAGCCGCCCTCGCCGACGTCCCAGGGCTCGGCGATGAGCTTGACCTGGCTGACCACCGGATCTTGCTGGACCAGGTCGAAGAATGCGGAAAGGCGGTCCACGTCGTGGAATTCTCGGGCCAGGGTGGAGGCCAGGTCGAAGCGGAAGCCGTCGATATGCATCTCCGTTACCCAGTAGCGCAGGGAATCCATGATCAGCTGCAGAGTGTGCGGGTGGCGGACGTTCAGGGAGTTACCCGTGCCCGTGTAGTCCATGTAGTGCGCCTCGTCGCCGTCGACCAGGCGGTAGTAGGCGGCGTTGTCGATACCGCGGAAGTTCTGGGTAGGGCCCATGTGGTTGCCCTCGCTGGTGTGGTTGTAGACCACATCCAGGATCACCTCGATGCCCGCTTCGTGGTAGCTGCGGACCATTTGCTTGAACTCCGCGATTGCGCCCTCCGCGCTAGGAGAAGCAGCGTAATCCCGGTGCGGGGCGAAAAAGCCCAGGGTGTTGTAGCCCCAGTAGTTGCGCAAGCCGAGGTCACGCAGGCGGTCGTCGTGGACGAACTGATGCACCGGCATTAGCTCCACGGCCGTGACACCCAGGTCCTTGAAGTACTCCACGATGGAGTGGTGGCCCAGTCCGGCGTAGGTGCCGCGCAGGTGCTCCGGGACGTCCGGGTGAGTCATCGTCAGGCCCTTGACGTGGGTCTCGTAGATGACGGTCTTGTGCATCTCAATGTTCGGACGGCGGTCGTGGTGCCAGTCGAAGTAGGGGTTGATCACCACCGAGCGCATCGCGTGCGGGGCGGAATCCTCCTGGTTACGCCCCTCCGGGTTTTCCGGGTCGTTGATGTCATAGCTAAACAGGGAGGCATCGCCGTCGAAGGCGCCGTCGAAGGACTTGCCGTAGGGGTCCATCAGCAGCTTGGAAGGATCGCAGCGCAGTCCTCGTGCGGGGTCCCACGGACCGTCAACGCGGAAGCCATAGCGCTGGCCAGGGACGATGCCAGGGAGGTAGCAGTGCCAGATGTCCGCGTCGACCTCCTCCATCTTCACCCGGGTCTCAGCGCCTTGACTGTCGAAGAGGCAGAGTTCAACGGATTCCGCGACCTCTGTGAACAGAGCAAAATTGGTGCCGTTGCCGTCGAAAGTGGCGCCGAGAGGGTAGGGCTTACCGGGCCATCCGACCAAAGGCTCGCCGGGCGCACGCAATCCACTTTTATCTGACAGTCCGAAAGTCATGGGCACCATTCTAACGGCTAAGGCCGCGCAGTATTGCTTCTACTCCCAGCACTACTTCCTGGCGTGCGCGAGCTTCGGAAGGCACGTCTTGTTCCTGCTCGCCTGCTGGTCCTCCCAGATTCATGGCGACGCTCTGACGTGCCTGGAGTTCCAGGACAGAACCGAAAACAAAGCGCAGGAGAAGCTTCGCGCCGTCAAGCGCGCTGGGGTTCGTATCCGGTTCGGCGCTGAGCTCTGTGCTGAGTTCTACGCTGAGTTCTTCCGCCATGTCCCGATCAAGCGTCCCGCTGGCTACCGCCGCCAGCGTGATGTCGGCACCGTCGCGCAGGGAGGTAAGGGCGTCAAAAAGAAAAGAACAATAATCTGCCGCACTGCCGGGGCGGGCGGGCACCGCGGTGAGGATCGACTCGGCAATGCCTCCCAGAAGCGCCTGCTTGTTGGGGAAATGCCAGTACAGGGCGCCGGGTGCAACGTCGAGGGCGCGGGCGAGCCGCCGCATCGTGAGGTCGGCCAGGCCGTACTGCTGCAGAATGTCGACTGCGGTACTCACGATTTTCTTGCGGTTTAACTGCACGGTATTCAAGGGTAGTGGACTACATTGCCGTAGGGTGAGCGACATGAAGATTCGTAAGACATGCGTTGTTGCGCTGTGCGCGTTACCCCTCGCGCTCACGGCGTGCGGGTCGAACGACGGAGACAACAGCGATAACAGCGGCGAGTCGAGTCAAACAGAACAGGCCCAAGAGTCTCTGCCCGAAGGGCCGGTCTACACAAACCCGGCCAGTGACGAAGACAAGCAGCAGATCACCGACCTGCTGCACGGGCTGAGCAATGGTGCCCGTCCCATGGACGAATATCTGCATTGGACTATCGACAACACCTGCAAAGCCGACATCGAGCAGCAGGGCGGTGAGGAGGTCGCGCGTCAACAGGCCGACGCTTCGGCAGGGCAGGGCAACTTCGACGAGCAGCCGGGCCGAACACCGAATATCACCGACATTCAGGAGGTGATGGCTGAGGGGGATAATGCGCACGCCACGGTCACGATCTCTGAGGCCGAGCGCACAGACTCCAACCGCATGTATTTCAAGCGCGAGGACGAGAAGTGGAAGTTCTGCCACGCCGTGGGCGTTCCAGACACCGCGGAAACCCAGGATGGCGAGTAGGACTAGCGCGTTGAGCAGAACTTTTAGAATCCCCCGCCCGATCGGGGAAGCAGCGCAGGTCCTCTTCATTACGCTCGTAAGCTTCCTGCTGCTAGGCGTGCTCTGGGGCGTGATTCACCCGACCTCCGAACTAGTGGTGGCCACTGATGGCGGGGCAGACATGGCTCCGGGAACCGAGGATGCCTCTTTCCGTGGATTTGCCTACTTCGTGGTGCTGACGGCGTTGGCGAGTATCGCGGTGGCGCTGTGGGCCTTTCGCACGCGCATGCGGGGGCTGCTGATGATGCTGTGGACAGCCCTGTCCGTACTGTGGGGCACCGTTGCGGCCTGGACGGTGGGGGTCAGCGTGGCCGAAAAACTACACGCCGACCCGATCCCGGAGGACCCGCAGGCCGGCGATGTCTTTCACATCCTGGAGACCGTAAACCCCTCGGTGGGGCTGGTAGTAGCTCCGGCGCTGGCGCTGATTGCTTACTGGATTTCGGCGACCTTCGCGGACCCGGAGGACTTTGAAGACTAGCCGGGGACTTTAGGCAGAAACGCGCTGCTATGGACTTGTCAGGGACTAAAGTGGGGGAATGCTTAACAAAACCATAGAGAGTATCAGTCGCGTGGATGGCCTCTGGACCTTGCCGGATGGCATCTCCACCGACGAGTGGGCCGCGGAAGTTCGCCGGCTGAAGGAAGAGAAGAATGCGCTGATCCTGGCGCATAACTACCAGCTACCGGAGATCCAGGACATCGCCGACCATACCGGCGATTCCCTCGCGCTGTCGCGCATCGCGGCGGAGACGGACGCCGACGTGATCGTTTTCTGCGGCGTGCACTTTATGGCCGAGACGGCGAAGATCCTGTCGCCGGAAAAGACTGTTCTTATTCCTGACGCCAACGCGGGGTGCTCCCTGGCCGATTCCCTTACAGCCGACGAGCTGCGTGAGTGGAAGGCCGAGCACCCGGGGGCCGTGGTGGTCAGCTACGTGAACACCACCGCCGATGTGAAGGCCCTGACGGACATCTGCTGCACCAGCTCCAACGCGGTGGACGTGGTGGCCAGCCTGCCGGAGGATCAGGAGGTGCTGTTTGGCCCCGACCAGTTCCTCGGCGCTCACGTGCGCCGCGAGACCGGGCGGGACAACATCCACGTCTGGGCAGGCGAGTGCCACGTGCACGCCGGCATCTCTGGCCAGGAGCTGAGCCAGCAGGCGCACGATAACCCGACGGCGGATCTGTTTATCCACCCGGAGTGCGGCTGCGCCAACTCCGCCATCTACCTGGCGGGCGAGGGCATTGTGGAGCCGGAGCGGGTGAAGATGCTCTCCACCGGCGACATGATCTCGCAGGCCAAGTCCACCAACCAGTCCACCGTGCTGGTCGCCACCGAGGTCGGCATGCTGCACCAGCTGCGCCAGGCCAACCCGGAGGTGGACTTCCGCGCCGTGAACGACCGGGCGGCCTGCACGTACATGAAGATGATCACCCCGGCGGCCCTGCTGCGCTGCCTGGCGCTGGGCGAGGACGAGGTGACGGTGGACGAGGAGACCGCCGCAGCGGCCCGTCGTTCCGTGGAGCGCATGATCGCCATCGGCAACCCGGGAAGCGGGGAGTAGGCGTGGAAGAGCAAGCAGTGGAACTTCCCTACCCGGCACAGCTGACCGATCCCACCCGCATCCGCGCAGCGTATCTGCGCATGGCGAAGGTCGCGTTGGAGGAGGACTTCGGCGACGGCGCGGACGTCAGCACCCTGGCGACCGTACCCGCCGACGCTACCGGCACGAAGGTCATGCGCGCCCGCCAGGCCGGTGTGATCAGCGGGCTGGATGCGCTGGCCATCGTCGCGGAGGTCGCCGACGAGCGGCACGTGGAGCTCGTCCCGCTGGTCGCTGACGGTGACCGCGTGGAGGCCGGGGACGAGGTTGCCCGGGTGGAGGGAAAGATCCAGCACATCCTCATGCTCGAACGCACATTGCTGAACATCTTGAGCCACGCCTCCGGCATCGCCACGCAGACCCGCGCGTGGGTCGATGCGGTCGAGGCCGCGGCCACCAGCCCGCAAGGCTGCAAGGTTCGCGATTCCCGCAAGACTCTGCCCGGCATGCGCATGCTGGAAAAGCGTGCGATCGTCCACGGTGGTGGCTACCCGCACCGCTACAATCTGGGCGACCAGGTGATGGTCAAGGACAACCACGTGGAGCTCTCGAATGCAGCCGAGGCGTATGCCCGGGTGCGGGAGTTCTTGGGGGAGGACGCCACCACGTGGGTAGAGGTCGAGGTGGATACCCTGGATCAGCTCTCCGACCTGCTGGCGGAGGGCAAGGCTCGCCCGCCGCAGGTGCTGCTGGATAACTTCACGGTGGAGGACACGCGCAAGGCCGTGGAGCTGCGCGACCAGCTGGCTCCGCAGGTGCTGTTGGAATCCTCCGGCGGGCTCACTCTGGACGTCGCCGGGGACTACGCCGCCGCGGGCGTGGAGTCCGTGGCCGTGGGCGGGTTGACCCACAGCGTGCGGGCACTGGACATCGGCCTGGACTAGGGTCCTGGCCTTTTAGGCTTCCCAGCGTTCCAGCGCCGCCCGTCGGCGCTCGTCGAGTTCTGCGGCTATTTCCGCGTAGCCCAGCTCCGCGGCGGCGACCAGCGCCATGGAATAGCCGCCGATGGTGCGCTCGTCGTCGGCGCTGAACTCCGACCACTCCGCCACCAGGCGCGCGTTCGCCAGGGCTTCCTCAAAAAGTCCGCAGTTCAGGGCCGCCTCTGCCAGGGTGTAGCGCAGGTTCAGGATGGCGGGAGATAGGGGGCAGCCCTCCGTGGCGGCCAGCTCCGCGCTGGCGAGCTCCCAGGCCTCGCCCTCGCGCCCCTCGCCGAGTAGAGCCATCGCCGCCAGACCCGCGCACTGCAGGGCGATCACTTCCGCGCCCAGCTTCCCAGCTAGGCGCACGCATTCCTTCCAGTGGTCCGCCACGGCGGCCAGGGAGGAATCATCGCCGACGCTTTCGGTGGCGCGGAACATCTCGAAGTGCGCCAGCATGTCGTGCGCCTCGTAAAGGGAAACGGTCTGTGCGTCCGTGCTGCCGCCGCCGAGCAGGGAGTCTTCCTCCAACCGGCCGATCAGCGCCGTCACCCGGTCGTAGGCCTCCTCGCGCCGCCCGCGGAACCAGGCCTCCTGGGCGAACCACAGCTGCCGGTCGGCCGTGCTCGGGGGCTTCGAGCCGAACCTCCGCACGAGTTGGGCAAAGGTGTCGGCGAAGTCGAAGGCTGTGGCGTCATCAGCAGAACCAGAAAGATTCGTGGCCACAGCAAAGCCCGTCGTGGCGGCCGAGGTCAACCGCGCGGCGATCGACCTGGGCAGGTCGCGGTGGGTGATGTGCGGCGCCTCGGCGAGGGTGGGGGAATCCGGGTCCGGGCGAAAGTCGGCGAAGCCCTGGGCCAGCTGTGCCAGCATTTCCCGCGGCGAATGCAGCTCAGCCAACGTGGCGGGGCGCTCCTCCAGAGTCAGCGACTGGTGCGCCAACAGCGCCAAAGCTTCCAAAGCCAGCGCGTGATCGTCGTTACTGCGTGCCCAGGCCCGCAGGTCCCGCAAGGCGGCGATGGCTTCGTCGGCGAAACCCAGATGATCCGCGACGCTGGCGCGCATGCTGTAGAACTCGCCCACCAGCTCATCCGGCACCTCGTCGGGAGTAGCCAGCCAGTACTGCCTCGCGAAGTCGCTGGCCAAACGCCAACTTATCGCGGCAGAAGCACCCGATTGTGCGGCGGTGCGGCTGTCCCGGAGCAGTGAAAGGAGTGTCTGGGCCATGGCGTAAACTTTAGCCCAGTACATAACCGTAAATAATTATTCAGAATTAATCAGTAAGGAAGCTGCGTACACGATGACTAGCGCCCAGCTGGACTTTAGCCGGATCGATCTGCGGGGGCAGGCCCCGACTACCGCCGAGCTGCGCCATCGGCTGCCGCGCGGGGGCACGGACGTGGACTCGGTGATCCCCACCGTCGCACCGATCGTCGACCAGGTGCGCGAGGGCGGGGCACGCGCGGCGCTGGAGATCGGACAGCGTTTCGATGGCGTGACCCCGGATTCGGTGCGGGTCCCTGCCGAGGTTATTGACGCCGCCGTGGGGACTTTGGCCGACGACGTCATCGCAGCACTCGAGGAGGCCATCAAGCGGGTGCGTGCATTCCACTCCGCCATCCGGCCTGAAGACAAGCAGGTGGAGGTCGCGCCGGGCGGCATTGTGACCGAGCGTTTCATCCCCGTCCAGCGCGTAGGCCTGTACGCGCCGGGCGGAAACGCGGTGTACCCGTCGAGCGTGATCATGAACGTCGTGCCAGCTCAGGAGGCCGGAGTGGAGTCCCTCGTAGTGGCCTCCCCACCGCAGGAGGGCGGCTGGCCGCACCCGACCGTGCTGGCAGCCTGCAAGCTGCTCGGCGTGGACGAGGTCTGGGCTGTCGGCGGTGCGCAGGCCGTGGCACTGCTGGCGCACGGCTCCACCGCGGAAGGCGGCGAGGAGCTGGAGCCGGTGGACATGGTGACCGGACCGGGCAACATCTTCGTCACCGCCGCCAAGCGGCTGTGTCGCTCCGTAGTGGGCATCGACTCCGAAGCGGGGCCGACCGAGATCGCCGTGCTGGCCGATGAGAGCGCCAACGCGGTGGAGATCGCCTACGACCTGATTAGTCAGGCGGAGCACGACACGATGGCGGCCTCCGTGCTGATCACGGACAGTGAGAAGCTGGCCGACGAGGTCGTGGCTGAGATGAACGAGCGCTACCACATCACCCAGAACTCCGAGCGCGTCGCCGAAGCACTCAACGGGCAGCAGTCCGGCGTGGTGCTCGTGGACGACATCGCTGCGGGCATCCGCGCGGCGAATGCTTACGGCGCCGAGCACCTGGAGATCCACACCGAGGATGCCCACGCGGTAGCAGCGCAGATCACAAACGCCGGTGCGATCTTCATCGGCCGCTTCAGCCCGGTACCGCTGGGCGACTATGCCGCGGGCTCCAACCACGTGCTGCCGACCTCCGGCACGGCGCGGCACTCCTCGGGGCTTTCCACGCTGACTTTCCTGAAGTCCGTGCACGTCATCGACTACAACGAGGAAGGCCTGCGGGGCGTGGCCGACACGGTAATCACCCTGTCGAAGTCCGAGGGGCTGCCCGCCCACGGTGAAGCCATCAGTGCGCGCACCAGCACCGCAAACACCAACGGAACGGAGGGCTAGACCATGGCCGAGCAGAATAACCAGATCTCCCTGGCCGACCTGCCGCTGCGCGAGGAGCTGCGCGGCAAGTCCGCCTATGGAGCCCCGCAGCTTTCCGTAGCTAACCAGCTGAACACCAACGAAAACCCCTATCCGCCGTCGCCGGAGATTGTTGAGGACATCGCCCGTCGCGTGGCGGAGCTGGGCAAGCAGCTGAACCGCTATCCAGACCGCGACGCAGTGGGGCTGCGCGAGGCCCTAGCGGCGTACGTTAGCCAGCAGACGGGTGTGGGCGTCACTAAAGAACAGGTATGGGCAGCCAACGGTTCCAACGAGGTATTGCAGCAGCTCCTGCAGGCTTTCGGTGGACCCGGGCGTAGCGCGATGGGCTTCGTACCGAGCTACTCCATGCACCCGATCCTGGCCGCAGGCACGCAGACGGAGTTCGTTACGGTCGAGCGCCGCGCCGAGAACCGCTTCGACATCGACGTGGACGAGGCACTCGCCGCCATCGACGAGCGCCAGCCGAACGTCATCTTTATTACGACGCCCAACAACCCCACGGGCAACAGCACACCGTTGGCCGACATCGAGCGGATCCTGCAGGCAGCCCCCGGCATCGTGATCGTCGACGAGGCCTACGCGGAGTTCTCCGACGAGCCCAGTGCGGTGGGGCTGCTGGAGCAGTACCCGACGAAGCTGGTGGTTTCCCGCACCATGTCCAAGGCCTTCGACTTCGCCGGCGGGCGGCTGGGCTACTTCGTGGCCCACCCGGCGTTCATCGAGGCCGTGATGCTTGTGCGCCTGCCGTATCACCTGGCGACCCTGTCGCAGGCGGCGGCGGAGGTGGCGCTGGAGCACTCCGCGGCCACGCTGCAGACGGTGGCGAAGCTGCGCCAGGAACGCGACCGAGTGGTTGCCCGCCTGCGCGAACTGGGCTACGACGTGATCGATTCGCACTCGAACTTCGTGTTCTTCGGCGGATTCACCCACATCGGCGATTCGCCCACTGTGTGGCAGCGCTTTCTGGACCAAGAGGTGCTGATCCGCGACGTCGGTGTGCCCGGCTGGCTGCGCGCAACCATCGGGCTGCCGGAGGAAAACGATGCGTTTCTTGCCGCCGCCGCCAAGATGATGGACGATTAGACACACCAGACAGACGTTTTAAGAGTTTCAGACAGCAAGAACAGAGAGGTAGGTGCAAAGCCACCGTGGCCACGAACCCCACCCCGCGCATCGGGAAGGCCCAGCGCGCCACCAAAGAATCAGACATTCAGGTCGAGTGGAACCTGGACGGAACCGGCAAGACCGACATCGATACGGGAGTGCCGTTCTTCGACCACATGCTGACCGCCCTCGGCGCGCACGGTTCCTTCGACCTGAAGGTGCACGCCCGCGGCGACGTGGAGATCGACGCACACCACACCGTCGAGGACACTGCCATCGTCATGGGCCAGGCCCTGGCGCAGGCGTTGGGCGACAAGGCGGGGATCCGCCGCTTCGGCGATGCTTTCATCCCGATGGACGAGACGCTGGCGCACGCTGCTGTGGACGTGTCTGGCCGCCCGTACTACGTGGGCGTGGGGGAGCCTGAGCAGATGCTCAGCGCGGTGATCGGTGGGCACTACGCCACCGTCATCAACCAGCACTTCTTTGAGACCCTGGCGCTGAACTCGCGCATTGCCCTGCACGTGCGCTGCCTGTACGGCCGCGACCCGCACCACATCACCGAGGCGGAATTCAAGGCCGTGGCCCGCGCGCTGCGCGCCGCCGTGGAGGACGACCCGCGCGTGGGCGGGGTTCCGTCGACCAAGGGAACTCTGTAATGGCGCGCCCGAAGGCGCTGACCATTGAAGAACTAGAAAAGATCGATTCCGTGTGGAAGGCCCCCGGCCTGATCGCCACACTGGTGTCGGTCTTCTGTGCGTTCGGTGGCTGGGCGCTACTCCTGCCGGTCATCCCCCTGGCCGTGATCGATGGGGGCGGAACCGATAGCGTGGCGGGCCTGTCCACGGGCGTGTTCATGGCCGCCACTGTGCTGACGCAGGCCTTCACCCCGCGCCTCCTGCGCGCCGTGGGCTATGCGCCCGTGATGCTGGGTGCCGCGCTGCTGCTGGGCTTCCCGGCACTGGCGTATGTGGCCGATATGTCCGCCGTAACTGTGCTGGCCATCGCCGCTGTGCGTGGCGTGGGCTTCGGCGCGGTGACGGTGACGGAGGCCGCGCTGATCGCGGAGCTGGTGCCGCCACGCCTGGTGGGCCGGTCCTCCGGTGTGTTCGGCGCGACGGTGGGTGTAACGCAGCTGATTAGCTTCCCGCTGGGCATGTGGCTTTACGGCAGTTTCGGCCTGGCCGGAGTGTGCTCGGCCGCGGCGTTGTACTCGGCCGTGGGCGCCCTGGCTGCGCTGCAGCTGCCGAAGGTTGAGCGCGAGAACTCGCCCGGTGTGGCCGCCGACATTCCCGATAACGCAACCTCGCAGACGGACTACACGCCGGAGGCACCGCGCGTGGCCACGTGGAAGTTGGCCACCGTGCCGGGGCTTTCCATCGGTGCGGCTGCCGTGGGCTTCGCCGGATTCAGCACGTTCCTGGCCCCCGCCGCCGGCGAGATCGACGCTACGGTTGCCGCCACCATCTCTGGCCTGGCGCTGAGCGTGGTGGGCCTGATGCAGATCGGTTCCCGCTTGTTTAGCGGTTGGTATGCCGACCGGGTAGGTGAGCCGGGCCGCCTGAACGCGCTGGGCTTGGTGCTGTGCGTGGTGGGCTTGGCCTCCGCGGCCATCATGCTGGCCGTGCACCCCACGGGTGGGCTGTTGCTGCTCTGGTCGCTGCTGTCCGCAGCATTCTTTGGCGCGGGCTTTGGCATCAACCAGACCGAGGCGCTGTTGATGTTGTTCGACCGCCTGCCCAGGGCTGAGTCCGCCAAGGCCTCGGCGCTGTGGAACATGACCTTCGACGGCGGTACCGGTGTGGGCGCGATCCTGTTGGGCTTTGTGGCCGGTGCGCTGACCTACCAGGGGGCCTTCATCACCGCCGGGGTGGTCGCCGCGTTTGGTTTCGTGGTGGCTATCCTCGACCGGATTGTGGGGCGTCACCGCGTCGCCGAGTACGGCAATGTGCGCGAAACATTGCGTCGAGTGCGACGACGTGAACTGCGCCCGGGTAAGTCCGGCTAGGATTACCAGTTATGAATTCTTCTCTTTCTTCTCGACGCCCACATGTCGCCCTCCTGGACTACGGCAGCGGAAACGTACGCTCCGCCCAGCGAGCGGTTGAAAGGGCGGGTGCCGAGGTCGAGGTGACGCGCGACCCGGAGACGGTACAGCGGGCCGACGGGCTGCTAGTGCCGGGTGTGGGAGCCTACAGTGCGTGCATGAAGCAGCTGCACAGCGTGTATGGGGATCGTCTGATCGGCCAGCGACTGGCGGGCGGGCGCCCGGTGCTGGGCATCTGCGTGGGCATGCAGATCCTCTTCGACCGGGGAGTGGAGTTCGCGGAAGGCACGGGAGAAGCTGGCGCGGGGGAGGCAGCCTTTACGGAGGGCATGGGCGAGTGGCCCGGCACCGTGGAGAAGCTGGATGCTGACGTGCTGCCGCACATGGGGTGGAACACCGTAGAAGTCGGCGACGGCTCATCCGCCAGTGCGCTCGGCAAACCCGCGGCCGAGCCGACGAAGATGTTCGCCGGGATCGAGGAGACCGAGCGTTTCTACTTCGTCCACTCCTATGGCGTGCAGGAGTGGGAGCTGTTGACCGATGGACGCACCGAGCCGCCGCTGGTGCACTGGGCGAGCCACGGCCGCAGCCGCTTCGTCGCAGCCGTGGAAAATGGCCCGCTGTGGGCTACGCAGTTCCACCCGGAAAAGTCCGGTGACGCAGGACTAAAGCTGCTGCAGAACTGGGTGGACACGCTCTAGCTCTAGAAATAGCACTAGTTTCATGGATTTGATCTTCGCCGACCTCGATACACGTTAGGATTCTCCCTATGGCTTCTACTGATAACTCCCGTGCCCTGACCCTGCTTCCCGCCGTCGACGTAGCCGACGGCCAGGCCGTCCGACTCGTACAGGGCGCGGCGGGCACGGAGACCAGCTACGGAGCACCGATTGAGGCCGCTTTGGCCTGGCAGAACGCAGGCGCGGAGTGGATCCACCTGGTGGACCTTGACGCTGCCTTCGGTAGGGGCAGCAACTTCGAGTTGCTGAAGGAGGTAACCGGCCAGCTGGACGTGAACGTGGAGCTATCCGGTGGCATCCGCGATGACGAGTCGCTGGAGCGGGCCCTGTCCACCGGCTGCCGCCGGGTGAACATCGGCACCGCTGCGCTGGAGGATCCGGAGTGGTGCGAGTCCGTCATCTCCCGCTACGGCGACAAGGTGGCCATCGGCCTGGATACCCGCGAGGTCGACGGCGAATGGCGCCTGCGCGGCCGCGGCTGGACCTCCGACGGCGGCGAGCTGTGGGAGGTACTGGAGCGCCTGGATTCCCAGGGCGTTTCCCGCCTGGTGGTCACCGACGTCAGCCGTGACGGCATGCTGAACGGCCCGAACATCGACCTGCTGCGTGAGGTCGCTGCAGCTACCGACGCGCCGGTTGTGGCCTCCGGCGGAATTTCCAGCCTGGATGACATCCGCGCACTGGCGGCGGTGGTGCACGAGGGCGTGGACTCCGCGATCGTGGGCAAGGCCCTGTATGCGGGTAAGTTCACCCTGGAGGAGGCTCTGGAAGCGGCTCAGGAAGTGGCAAGGGGGAGCGACATCTAATGACGGCCTTCCACGGACTGCCCCCGGAGGAACTGGATACGCGCTCTCTGCTGGCCATCGCCGAGGCGGCGGTAGACGAGGCTGAGACGACATTTACCGCCGCCGTCGGCGCGGAACCGGAGGTCATCAAGTCTCCCGGCGACTTTGCCACCGAGGCGGACTTGAGCGTCGAGCGCCAGCTGCGCACGCTGCTGACGCAATACACCGGCTTGCCCGTGCACGGCGAGGAATTCGGTACGGTGCGCCCCGGCGAGATCCCGGGGGAGAACATCACCGAGCCGAACCCTAACGACGCGATGGCGGACGGCCTGGACGGCCCGCGCCGCAAGTCGCTCGAAGCCGGAGACCAGGAACTGCCGGAGACCTTCTGGGTGGTAGACCCCATCGACGGCACAGCCAACTACGCGGTGGGCAATCCTTTTGCCTGCATCCTCGTTTCCTTGGTACACCAGGGGCAGACCATGGTGTCCGTCACCGAGATGCCCCTTCTGGGCAAGCGCATCACCGCCCGCCGTGGCGAGGGGTTGCTGGTGGATGGGCACCCGGCCCGCGCTATGCCACCATCGGACCCGGGCGTGACGCAGATCAGCTTCGGTTCCATCCTGTCGCAGCGCCGTGGTAACCTGCCAATTTCTTATCGTCAGGACATGCTCAATGAGATCGGAAAGTCCTACCCGCGCATGCGCGTCACCGGCTCGGTGGGCATCGACCTGGCATTCACCGCTGCCGGAGTGTTCGGCGGCACTGTCACCTTCAGCCCCAACCTGTGGGACAATGCGGCGGGCATCCTCGCCGTGGAGGAAAACGGTGGCGTTGCCACCGACTTCGCTGGCAACCCGTGGCGTCCGGGCGTTTCCGGCCTGGTCGCGGGCGAGCCGGAGGTGCACGCCACGCTCCTGCAGCACATTCAGGCCGTGCCGATTGGTACTGCCGCCCGCAACGCCCAAGAGATTCGCGACCGGGGAGGCATTCGATGAGTGTTACCGTGCGCGTTATCCCGTGCCTGGATGTGGACAACGGCCGCGTTGTCAAGGGCGTGAACTTCGAGGGCCTGCGAGATGCAGGCGACCCCGTCGAGCTGGCCAAGCGCTACGACGCGCTGGGCGCCGACGAGCTGACCTTCCTGGACGTCTCAGCCTCCAAGGACGGCCGCGGCACCATGCTGGACGTCGTGCGCCACACCGCCGACCAGGTGTTTATCCCGTTAACCGTTGGCGGGGGAGTGCGTAGCGAAGAGGACGTGGACGCCCTGCTGCGCGCCGGTGCCGACAAGGTCAGCGTCAATTCCTCGGCTGTCGCCCGCCCCGAGCTGCTGCGCGAGCTTTCCCAGCGCTTCGGCGCGCAGTGCATCGTCCTATCCGTGGACGCCCGCCGCGTGAAGGACCCCGCGGAGACGGACAAGTACCCCTCCGGCTTTGAGGTCACCACTCACGGCGGCACAAAATCCGCCGGCCTGGATGCCATCGAGTGGGCCCGTAGGGGCGAGGAGCTGGGTGTGGGGGAGATCTTGCTGAACTCCATGGACGGCGATGGCACCAAGGCCGGCTTCGATATCGGGATGCTGCAGGCCGTGCGTGAGGCCGTCTCCATCCCCGTTATCGCCTCCGGTGGCGCGGGCGCCCCGGAGCACTTCCCTCCCGCCGTGGAGGCCGGCGCGGATGCCGTGCTGGCGGCCTCTATCTTCCACTTCGGCGAGGTCGAGATCCGCGAGGTCAAGCAGGCCCTGGCCGATGCGGGCTACGAGGTCCGGCTGTGAGCAAGACAGACCCGGCAACCTACGAGCTAGACCCCGCTATCGCCGAGCGCGTCCGCTTCAACGCTGACGGCTTAGTACCCGCCATCGTCCAGGACGTCACCAACGGCGACGTGCTGATGATGGCGTGGATGAACGACCACGCCCTGGCTCACACCCTGGCCACCAAGAAGGGCACCTACTGGTCCCGGTCGCGCCAGTCCTATTGGATCAAAGGCGAGACAAGCGGCCACACTCAGCGTGTCGAGGAAGTGCGTCTGGACTGCGACGGCGACACGGTGCTGCTGAAAATTGAGCAGACCGGCGCGGCCTGCCACACCGGTGACCGCACTTGTTTTGACGCCGACCGCTTGGCCTAACATGTCAGACATGGGTGACAACACTTCCAGTAAGTCCATCGGCGACCTGACAAGCCTTGAGACCTTCCGCGAGCTCGCGGCAAACCACCGCGTGGTGCCCGTGGTTCGCAAGGTCCTCGCCGACGGAGAGACCGCCCTGTCCGCCTACCGGAAGCTCGCCGACGGCCGCCCCGGCACGTTCCTGCTGGAATCGGCAGCGCACGGACAGTCGTGGGATCGCTACTCCTTCATCGGTACCGGTGCCCGCTGTGCGCTGACCGCCAAGAGCAGCGTGGACGGCGGCGCGGCGCGTTGGATCGGCCAGCCGCCGGTGGACATCCCGGCAGGCACCGACCCGCTAGATGCGATCCGCAACACACTGGAACACCTGCAGACCGCCCCGATGCCCGGACTGCCACCGCTGACCAGCGGCCTGGTGGGCTACATGGGCTACGACATGATCCGCTACATCGAAAATGTGCCGGACACCTGCACCGACGACCTGAACATTCCCGACATGGTGCAGCTGCTGGTGGAGGACATGGCCGTCGTCGACCACTACGAAGGCACCATTTGGCTGATCGCCAGCGTGATCAACTGGGATAACTCCGACGAGCGTGTGGACGAGGCATACGCCGAGGCAGTCACACGTCTAGACACCATGGTGGAACGGCTGGCCACGGGTACGGCAGGGGGCGTCACTACCTTCGAAACCCCCGCGCCCGAGTACCGCAGGCAGCGCACCTACGACGACCACTGCGAGCGCATCGGCAAGGTCAAGGAGCACATCAAGGCCGGCGATGCGTTCCAGGTGGTGCTTTCGCAGCGCTTCGAAATGGAGACCGACGTCGACCCGATAGACATCTATCGCATGCTGCGGGTATCGAACCCTTCGCCCTACATGTTCCTGGTTAACGTACCTACCGAGGGTTTTGACGCCACCGCGTTCCACATCATTGGTTCCTCCCCGGAATCGCTGGTGCAGGTCCGTGACGGTAATGTCACGACGTTCCCCATCGCCGGATCCAGGCCGCGCGGCGAGACGGTGGAGCAGGACTTTGCCTTCGAACGCGAGCTGGTCAACGACGAGAAGGAAAACTCCGAACACCTGATGCTGGTGGACCTGGGGCGCAACGACCTCGGAAGGATCAGCGAACCCGGCACAGTGGAAGTGCACGACTTCCGCCACGTGGAGCGCTACTCGGCGGTGATGCACCTGGTATCTGGTGTTAGCGGCAAACTGGCAGCGGGCAAGACGGCGGTGGATGCGTTCAATGCGACGTTCCCGGCCGGAACCCTGTCGGGCGCGCCAAAGCCCTCGGCGCTGAAGATCATCGACACGCTGGAGGACACGCGCCGCGGAGTCTACGGCGGCACAGTCGGCTACTTCGACTTTTCCGGCAACACCGACCAATCCATCGCTATCCGCACCGGTTTGTACAAGGACGGCACCGTGTACGTCCAGGCCGGTGGCGGAATCGTCGCGGACTCCGACCCGGAGGCGGAGGACCTGGAGACCCGCAACAAGGCCGCGGCGGTGCTGCGGGCGGTGGCTGCGGCGGAGACCATGAAGAACGCAGGGGAGAAGCAGTGAGCAAGGCAGAAAACGCAACGCAAAAGGCCAAGCGCATCCGGCAGATCGCGCTGCTGTGCGTGGTTCTGAGCGCGGCGGGCCTGTGGGGCGCGAGCCGCCTGAAGTTCGTAACTGTGGCCGTCGACGATGACAAGGCCGGGGCCTCCACCAAGGAGCTAGTGGGATCCGTTTGGGATCCCGCGCTGGTACCGCTGGCGCTTGCCATGGTGGCCGCGCTGATCCTGTCAATGGCCGTCCAACCCATGGTCCGCAGGGTACTGGGCGTGGTAATCGGGGCCTTGGCGGCCACGGCCAGCTTCCGCGCGGTGCAGTTGCTGAGCAGCGACGTGGACCTGGCCCGCGCGCAGAGCCTACTGCGAAGTGGCGCGGCCACGCAGAAGGAATCCGACCCAGTGCAGATTTCCGAGTGGGCGCGAGTTGTCAGCGGTGAGGTGCACTCGTTGGGCATCGTGTTGGTTCTTTTAGCGGCGGCAATCGGTGTGGTCGGCGGCGCGATCCTGATTCTGCGCCCCGGCCAGCAGTCCAAGGGACACAGCCGCTACGAGACCCCGGAGGTGCGCCGCGCGGACGCGGAAGAGGACCTCGCGGAGAATCCAGATTCAACCCGCGTGCTGTGGGATGCCCTGGATGCGGGGGTGGATCCAACCGAAGAATCCGATTTCTCCCGCACCAAGCAGGGGCGATAAGGTCAAGGGTGTGACACACATGACAGTTCTCGACCAGATCATCGCCGGGGTGCTAGAAGACCAGGCCGAGCGGGAAGCCAAGATCCCATACAAGGAGATCAAGGCCATGTCCCTGGACGCACCGCCGGCGCTCGACGCCCACGCCGCGCTGGCCGCCCCCGGGGTCAGCCTCATTGCTGAAGTGAAGCGCGCCAGCCCTTCCAAAGGGGACCTAGCCGAGATCGCCGAGCCCGAAGTGCTGGCGAAGGCCTACGAGGACAACGGGGCCACTGCTATCAGCTGCCTCACGGAGCAGCGCCGCTTCAAGGGCTCCCTGGAAGACTTCGACGCGGTGCGCCGCGCAGTGAACATCCCGCTGCTGCGCAAGGACTTCACTGTGAACCCGTACCAGATCCACGAGGCCCGGGCGCACGGCGCGGACATTGTTTTGCTCATCGTCGCCGCACTCGAACAACAGCGCCTGGAATCCCTGCTGGATCGAACCGAGTCCCTGGGCATGACCGCCCTGGTGGAAGTGCACACTGCCGAAGAGGCCGAGCGCGCTGTTGCCGCCGGTGCCAAGGTCATTGGCGTCAACGCCCGAAATCTCAAGACGTTGGACGTAGACCCGCAGGTGTTCGGCAAAATCGCCCCGTTGCTTCCGGACGACGTAGTCAAGATCGCAGAGTCGGGCGTCAAGAACAAAAACGACTTGAGCGCCTATGCCGCAGCGGGCGCGGACGCAGTGCTCGTCGGCGAAGGCCTGGTCACCGCAGGTAACCCCGCCCAGGCGTGCCGGGACCTCGCCGCAGCGGGGAAACACCCCGCCTTCCCCCAAAAAGAATCCTAAGCGATAGCATATAAACCTGTGACTACCGAGAAGACCTTCAAGAACACCGACGCGCAGGGCAAGCGCCTGCCGACGGTAGGCGAGATCCTGGCGACCGCCACCCACCACGAGCCCGACGAGCGTGGACACTGGGGTGAATTCGGCGGCCGTTACGTCCCCGAGGCCCTCATGGCCGTGATCGAGGAGATCACCGATGCCTGGGCGAAGGCTCGCTCGGACCAGGGGTACCTGGACCAGCTCGACGAGCTGCACCGCACCTACACCGGCCGCCCATCACCGCTGTACTATGCGGCCCGCTTCTCCGAGGCCGTCGGCGCAGAAGTGTGGCTGAAGCGCGAGGACCTGAACCACACCGGCTCCCACAAGATCAACAACGTGCTGGGGCAGGTGCTGCTGGCCAAGCGTATGGACAAGACGCGCGTGATTGCGGAGACCGGCGCCGGCCAGCACGGTGTGGCCACGGCGACGGCATGCGCGCTGCTCGGCCTTGAATGCCGGATCTACATGGGGGCTGTGGACGCCGAACGGCAGGCCCTCAACATTGCCCGCATGCGCCTGCTCGGCGCCCACGTGGAGGTAGTGGAGATTGGCTCCCGCACCCTAAAGGACGCCATCAACGAGGCGATGCGCTTCTGGGTTTCCAACGCCGACGACACCTACTACTGCTTCGGCACCGCCGCCGGCCCGCACCCATTTCCGCAGATGGTGCGTGACCTGCAGCGCGTCATCGGCGTGGAGGCGCGCCAGCAGTTGCTGGCCGAGACCGGCAAGCTACCCGACGCCGTGGTGGCCTGTGTGGGCGGCGGCTCCAACGCGATCGGCCTGTTCCACCCGTTCATCGAGGACGAAGGCGTGGACATCGTCGGCGCTGAGGCCGCGGGCGACGGTGTGGAGACTGGGCGCCACGCCGCGCCGATCAACCTGGGGCTGCAGGGCGTGTTCCAGGGTTCCTTCGCCGACCTGATGCAGGACGAGGATGGGCAGATCATCGAATCTCACTCCATCTCCGCCGGGTTGGACTACCCGGGAGTGGGGCCGGAGCACTCTAAGCTGCACGCGGAGGGGCGCGCTCGCTACCTGCCGATTACCGACTCCGAGGCCATGGACGCCTTCAAGCAGCTGACCCGCCTGGAGGGCATCATCCCCGCTATCGAGTCCTCTCACGCCGTGGCCGCCGCCATCAAGGTGGCCGCGGAGAAGCCGGGCGCCACGCTGATTGTGAACATTTCCGGCCGCGGCGACAAGGACGTCAACACCGCCGCGAAGTGGTTCGACATGCTGGACCAGAAGAGCGAGAAGGACGGCTAACCCATGACCTCCCGACTTTCTAAGGTTTTCACTGACGCGCGCGCCGAGGGGCGGGGCGCACTCGTGGCCTACTTCCCGGCCGGTTACCCCACGGTGGCGAAGTCCAAGGAGTTCGTCGCCGAGCTGGCCCAGCATGCCGACTTGATCGAGGTGGGCATCCCGTTTACCGACCCGATGATGGACGGCCCCACCATCCAGGACGCCGCCAACGAAGCACTGGCCAATGGCTTCCGGGTGAAGGACACGCTCGACGTGGTCCGCGCAGTCACAGAAGCGGGCGGCCAGGCCGTCATCATGTCCTATTGGAACCCCGTGCTGCAGTACGGCCCGGAGAAGTTCGCCGCCGACCTGGCAGCCGCCGGGGGACTGGGCTCCATCATCCCGGACTTGCTGCCGGAGGAAGCTGAGCGTTGGGCGGAGGCTTGCAAGGCCAATGACCTATCGCCGGTCCATCTCGTCGCGCCCTCTACTACGCCGGAGCGCATGGCCCTTACTGTTGACGCCGGCGACGGCTTCATTTACGCCGCATCCCACATGGGTGTGACGGGCGCGCAGGACGAGGTCTCCAGTTCCGCCGAGGAGCTAGTCGCTCGCGTTCGCGAGGCCACGGACCTACCGGTGGCAGTGGGACTGGGCGTGAAAACCGGTAAGCACGCGGCGGACATCGCCTCCTACGCCGACGGTGTGATCGTCGGCTCCGCGCTGATCCAGGCCGCATCCGACGGCAACCTGGGCGAGCTGGCCGCAGAGCTGGCGCGAGGCGTTCGCGCATGATCGCGGCGGCCATTCCTTCGCCACCACAGGGGGTCTGGGAGCTAGGCCCCATTCCCATCCGCGCTTACGCGCTGTGCATCCTCACAGGCGTGATCGTGGCCTACTTCTGGACCCGCCGCCGCTACGCGAAGCTTGGCGGAAACCCGGAGGTCACTGTCGACGCGCTGCTCGTAGCCGTGCCCGCGGGCATCATCGGCGCCCGGATCTACCACGTGATCACCGATCACGATAAGTATTTCGGCGAGGGCAAAGACCCTACCCAGGTATTCAACATCACCAACGGCGGTTTGGGGATCTGGGGCGGAGTCGTCCTGGGCTCCCTCGCTGTGTGGCTGCTATTCAAGGCCAAAGGGCTGCCACTGGGGACCTTCGCCGCCGCCGTGGCGCCGACAGTGCCGCTGGCGCAAGCCATCGGCCGGCTGGGCAACTGGTTCAATCAGGAACTCTACGGCGGACCCAGCGACTCTCCCTGGGCGCTGGAAATCTACCGCCGTGTGGACGAAAGCGGCTACTCCGCACCCATCACCGGACACTCCACCGGGGAAGTGCTGGCCACAGTCCAGCCGACGTTCCTCTACGAGCTGATCTGGAACCTGCTCGTGGTCGTACTGCTGCTAGTCGCGGAACGCTACTGGCGCGTTGGCGGGGGCAGGCTGTTCACCCTCTACGTCATGGGCTACACGTTCGGACGCTTCTTCATCGAAAACATCCGCACAGACGCTGCCACCACAGTGTTCGGCGACGTGCGCATCAACGTTGTCGTTTCCGCAGTGGTGTTCCTCGCTGCGACAGCACTGTTCATCTGGTGGACGGTGCAGCAGCGCAAGGCTGAGGGCATCACAAAAGAAGAAGCGAAGTAGCGGGGACAACGGCGCGGGACTATCCTCGAGTCCGTGAATAGAAGAACCAAGATTGTTTGCACCCTGGGCCCTGCGGTCGCTTCGAAGGAGCAGATTCGCGGGCTCGTAGACGCAGGAATGAACGTTGCGCGCCTCAACTTTTCCCACGGCGAGCACGCAGACCACGAGCAGAATTACAACTGGGTTCGACAGGCCACCGATGAATCCGGCAAGGCCGTCGGTGTCCTCGCCGACCTGCAAGGCCCGAAGATCCGCCTGGGACGCTTCGCAGAGGGCGCAACCGTCTGGGCGACCGGCGAGACGGTACGCATTACCGTCGACGACGTGCAGGGCACGCACGATCGCGTGTCCACCACATACAAGGGCCTGGCTCGCGACGCCCGCCCCGGCGACCGCCTGCTGGTCGACGACGGCAAGATCGCGCTGGTGTGCAAGGAAGTCGACGGCAATGACGTCGTGTGTGAAGTCACCGAGGGCGGCCCGGTTTCCAACAACAAGGGTGTCTCCCTTCCAGGCATGAACATCTCCGTGCCGGCGCTGAGCGAGAAGGACACCGAAGACCTGCGCTTCGCCCTGCAGCTGGGCGTGGACTTCATCGCTCTGTCCTTCGTGCGCAGCCCCTCCGATGTGGAGCTGGTGCGCGACATCATGGACGAAGTTGGCCGCCGCGTGCCGGTGATCGCCAAGCTGGAGAAGCCGGAGGCAGTCGACGCGCTGGAGCCGGTTATTCTGGCCTTCGATGCAATTATGGTCGCCCGCGGTGACCTGGGCGTGGAGGTGCCGCTGGAAGACGTACCGCTGGTGCAGAAGCGCGCCATCCAGATTGCCCGCGAGAACGCCAAGCCGGTGATCGTGGCAACGCAGATGCTGGACTCCATGATCGAGAACTCCCGCCCGACGCGCGCCGAGGCCTCCGACGTGGCCAACGCCGTGCTCGACGGTGCGGATGCCGTGATGCTCTCCGGCGAGACCTCCATCGGCAAGCACCCGATCACCACCGTGGAGACGATGGCCCGCATCGTACGCGCCGCGGAGATCGACGGAGAAGTGCCGCCGCTGACGCACCGCCCGCGCACCCGCCGCGGCGTGATTTCCTACGCAGCCAAGGACATCGGCGAGCGCCTGAACGCGAAGGCACTGGTGGCCTTCACCTCCTCCGGCGATACAGCCAAGCGCGTGGCGCGCCTACGCTCCCACCTGCCGCTGCTGGTGTTCACGCCTTCCCAGGCCGTGCGCTCCCAGCTGGCCCTGACGTGGGGCGTGGAGACGTTCCTCATCGAAGACGTGAAATCCACCGACGAGATGATGGATACTGTCGACCACCACCTGCTGGCCATGCCGGAGTACAAGTACGACGACATGATGGTCGTCGTCGCCGGCTCCCCACCCGGGATTTCCGGCAACACCAACATGATCCAGGTGCACCTGCTGGGTCAGGAGCGGAAGAGGTAGCTCAGCGTCGCGGCCAACGCCGCGTCGGTGGAGGTGCCCAGCGCCTCAATGCGCGGGGCAAAGGCACCGTGGTGGTTGCCCGGCACCGGATCCCCGGAGGCCCACAGCTCCGGATCCGTGGTGCCGATCGTCCAGAAAAGGTAGGGCACGTCGAAGTGACGGGGGATCTCCGAGAAGTCCTCGGAGGCTGTCCAGGGTTCGGCGTCAATAGAATCCTCCCCGAAGACCGCATCAAACACCGGGCGTACGTGCTCGAACGTGCTGGGGGTATTGTCGGTGAGCTCGCCGTGGGCGGAGTAGTCGAACTCGGGTGGAAGCTCGCAGCCGGAGGCATCGCACTCGGCGCGGACGACCCGCTCGATGGCGGCGTAAGTCTTGTCGCGCACGTCCGTGTCGTAGAAACGGCAGTTCAGCACTAGCGTGGCATCTTCCGGGATGGTGTTGTTCGTGTGCCCGGAGGACAGAGTGCCGACCGTAATGACGGCGAAGTCCGACGGGGCGACCTCGCGGCCGACGATACCCTGCAGGCGGACAACGATCATTGCAGCTAGGAAAGTCGGGTCGATCGATTCCTGCGGGCGCGAGCCGTGGGAGGACTTACCGTAGAGCTTGATGGTGATCGTGTCGCAGGCCGCCAACACCGGCCCGGGCGCGGACATCACAGTGCCGAGGCGGCCGGGTAGGACGTGCTGGCCCAGGCACACATCGGGGGTGGGGATCTTCTCCGCCAGGCCGTCGTTGATCATGTTGCTGGCACCGGCGGTGACCTCCTCCGCGGGCT
This sequence comes from Corynebacterium jeikeium, assembly GCF_028609885.1. Lineage (NCBI taxonomy): Bacteria > Bacillati > Actinomycetota > Actinomycetes > Mycobacteriales > Corynebacteriaceae > Corynebacterium > Corynebacterium jeikeium. The sequence goes on from NZ_CP063195.1 coordinate 970,733, forward strand.
GGAACAGCGCAATGAAGGTGCCGTGCCAGGAATCGCGACGTTCGTCAAGAACCGCGCACAGGCCCATCAGCGCCGCGGCGTGCATGTCGTGGCCGCACGCATGCATCACCCCGTCGTTCTTGGAGGCATAGGGCAGCCCCGTTGTTTCCTGCACGGGAAGGGCATCGAAGTCGGCGCGCATGAGGACGGTCGGCTCGTCTGCACTGGTTGCCTCGCTGCTCGGGTTACGGAACACGGCGGTGACGCCATAACCCCCGATACCCGTGGTCACCTCACAATCCATCTGCGCCAACCGCGCGGTAATGTGCTTGGCGGTTTGCTCCTCCTGCAGCGACAACTCGGGGTTCTCGTGCATCCACTGGTAGAAGCTATCCTGCCAGCTCAGATCCACACCGTGGTTTGCGATGAACTCTGCAATATTCGCGTTGCGCATTGCGAGACTTGTCCTTTCTAGCGGATTAGCGGATTGCCGGGTTGTACTTCAGCATGTTGGGGCGGGTGGCGCAGTCGTCGCCGAGGCGGATACCCGGGGCCAGCTGGCCTTCCTCCTGAGCCTTAACCAGGGCATTGAGCACGCGCTCCCGGAGGTCAGCCGGGGAGATGGTGTTGATGAAAATCTTCGTGCCGCCTTCGAACCCGGCCATGGTGGATACGCGCCACTTAATGACGATGCGCCAAGGCATCGGGACGTCAACGTCGAGGGGACGGTGCAGCCACTCCTCATTGCAGGAGATGTGTGGCCCGGCGGCGACGTGGCAGGCGTGAACTAGATCCGAGACGGCATCGCGTTCGGCGTCAGACATCAGCCAAGGTTCGGTCGTGGCGGACTTGGAGAAAACCTCGAGGGTCGGCCAGCGGTGCCCAAAACCAGCAAACGCAATGGCGTGGTCGTTCTCGGCGATGACGAGGTTGTGGCGGGCAGCGTAATCGACGGCCCACTCGTTGTACATGTTCGGGTTCGCGCGGACCTGGGCGATCTCGAGTTCGTTTTGCAGGCCGTGCTCGTCGATGGCGACGAGCTGCTTGTGGAGGTGCTCGAAGCTGGCGCCCGCCGGGGCGAGCCAGTTCTGGAACGCGGCGACGTAGCGGACGTAGCGGTTCGCGCGGTAGAGGCGATCCATGCCGTCGACGGTGAAGGCGATGAAGTGGCGGTGGTTCTTCCAACCGAGAGTGCCGCTGGAGGCCAACTGGTCGGTGGTGTCTGCGCCGGGAATGTAGTGGTCACGGGCGATGATCACGTCGTGACCGCCGGCGAAGAGCCCGGCGCTCTTTTCGTAGAGAGTCTGCATGCGATTCTCGGGAGAGAAAAGCTCGTCGAGTTCTTCTTGCGTGGTGCCGCCGGCGGACCACTTGGCGCGGAGAATCTGCTCGACGTGGTCCTGGCCGGCCTCCTCGGCCAGATAGTCGGTCATGTGCTTGGCGGCGGCGGGGTTCATCCGGTAGCCGTAGTTCAGGAGCCAGTAGTCGTAGGTGAGGATCTCGAAGAGGTTCGCCACGCGGCGGAACAGCGGTTCGGTTTCCTCCAGCTGGCTGACGGGCAGTCCGCGCAGGATGTGTGCCTGGCCGTCCTCGTCGAGTACCAGGCGAGATTTCTCCGGCGGAGTGTCGAGCTTGCGGTTCAGGCCGAATGCGGTGGCGGAGTCCCGGTCGCCTACGGTGCGCACCTCTGGTCGGTGCTCTGCGATGGGGCGGTTGCCGCGGCCGGGTACGGTCCACACCTCGGTGCCGGAAAACGGGTTGACCTGTTTGATCGTTCCGTCCGGCAGGGTGGTCAGGGGAGGTACGGGCGCGGGGTGCGAAGCATGGGAACCAATCACGGCAAACATTCTAGTAGGTTTCCTGTTTTGTCGATCACACCGCCGTGTACTCTGCTGATGTGCCGCCGTGCTTGCTGTTCGCTGCTGCGTGCTGCCACACTAGGGGAATGCCAAAGATTATTTTCAGGCTGCTGGCTAACCAGGAGCAGCTGGCCGCCATCGAGCAGGATTTCCGCTCCATGATCTCCGCCCTTGGTGAAGCATTCGAGGGCACGCTGAATCTCCAGTCCGGGCAAGCTGCAGACCCCGAACTGGTCACTACCTGGGTGGAGCTCTTCGGCGAGAGCCCCGACGAGGGCAACGACCCCGCCACCGGCGCCGAACTCACCGTCGAGGTTGTCCGCTACGACATCGGCTCCGTCTCCGGCCTAGCCATGCACTTCGCCGAGCTCCTCACCGTTCGCGAGAAGGAACCCGCCGAACCGCTTCTGCGCCAGGTCCAGGACGACCCTGGCGCGCCCCGCGTGCCTTGGCACGTCACTGTGGCTTCGGTATAACTCCTCTCGCGTGGGTGGTGAACTGCTCTCCGTGGTGGTTCACCCACTTGATCGTCCAGCCGCCGTCGCTAGTGCTGGCTCTCCACTGCCCGTTAGTTTTCAGGTTGTGGTGGGCGCGACATAAGCACTGCATATTTCGCACATCCGTAGCTCCGCCCGTCGACGGGTCCGAGTGGTTGTACGGCACGATGTGGTCTTTGTCGCACATCGGCGCGGGGTGTTCGCACCCGGGGAAGCGGCAGGTTCCGTCCCTACCCACGAGGAATTCTTTCATTTCTCGGCTTGGCGTGTACTGCTCCACGGCCGGCGGCACAGTCACGCTGTCCACGCGCTTGGCGAAGCTTTCGTAAATGTCGGCCTGTTCGGTGCTGATCGCCCCGACTCCCGGGATGAATCCTGGGCCGCCTTCCCACCGAAAGACGTGCACGTGCACTACCGTGTTGGTTTCTTCGCCGCTGATCAGCCCCGCGATCACGTCCATCCGTGCTTGTGCGAGGTCGCAGTCTAGCTCCCCGGCCAGCACCTTCGCCTTCTTCGTTACTGCTTCCCACATGCGCTGCGATTGGTCTTTCGGCATGTTCAGCGTCCACCGGGAAAGCTCGGCGGTCCCGCCCAGCGTCGTCACGGACCCCTTAGTTGCGGACCGTTCCTTCGCCGCAGCCTTCTCGCCTTCCGCGAATGGGGTGGGGAAGTCCCGCGCGATCACTTCGCACAGGTATTCGCCCAGTTCTTTCGCCGTGGGCCCTTCCTCGCGTGCGCTGATGCAGTCCACAGCGTGTTTCTCCAGGTAGCGGTTGAACTGTTCCATGTCCATGATCGCCTGCCCTGCCTCGTCGGGCTCCGTCAGCTGTGTCGCGTAGGCGTTGCGCACCCGCCACACTTGCTCGAGGTGCCGCACGCCGATCACCCCGGCTTTCAGCGCCGCCAGCCCGAGCATGTTCATCACGGCGAGTATCTGCGCCGCGTGCGAGAACACTATCGCATCCGCCATCCCCGCCTTCCGCAGCGCTTGTATCCGCGCCACGGTCGGGTCGTCGATCACGCTGTATGCATACGCCGCGTCGACCCTGTTGCACATCCGCCGCATCTCGTCGGCATCCATTTTTGCCCCCTTCTTGTCCGAGCGCCGCTTACCTTACACACGGCCCCGGACAACCCCTTACCCTTCTTAGTGACGCCCCCTCATTTTCACCCCTAGAGCAGGCTCGATAGGAACTCTTGGGTGCGTTCGTGCTGCGGATTTCCAATGACTTCCGCGGACGGGCCGTGCTCCACGATCACCCCGCCATCCATGAAGGCAACCTCGTCGGCGACTTCGCGGGCGAATCCCATCTCGTGGGTCACGACCAGCATCGTCATGCCGTCGTCAGCCAGGTGGCGCATCACGTTCAGCACTTCGCCGACCAGCTCGGGGTCCAGCGCGGAGGTCGGCTCGTCGAAGAGCATCAGCTTGGGCCTCATCGCCAGTGCGCGGGCGATGGCCACGCGCTGCTGCTGTCCGCCGGAGAGCTGCACCGGGTAGGCGTCGGCCTTGTGGGCGAGCCCCACCTGGTCCAGTAGCTTGTGTGCGTGCTCGATGGCGTCGTTCTTGTTTTCGCCGCGCACCTGCACGGGCGCCTCGATGATGTTCTCCAGCACGGTGCGGTGGGTGAACAGGTTGAAGTGCTGGAACACCATTCCAATGTCCACGCGCTGCGCCGCTGCTTGCTTCGGCGTCAGCTCGTAGAGGTTTCCGTTCTTCTCGCGGTAGCCGATCAGCTCGCCGTCCACTTCGATCCGCCCGGAGGTCACCTTCTCCAGGTGGTTCACGCAGCGCAGCAGGGTGGACTTACCGGAGCCGGAGGGGCCGATCAGGCAGGTCACGCCGCCGCGGGGCACTTCCAGGTCGATGCCTTTCAGAACGTCGAGTCGGCCGTAGCGCTTCCACACGTTCTTGATGGCAATCATCGGTGCGTTGGTTTCAGACATGGTGGTTACTAGTCCTTCTTTTCGTTCGGCCCGACGGTGATATTGCGCGGGGGCACGCCTTCGGCGTCAGCAAGGGCGGCGAGTTGGCGCTGCGTGAGCTGGCGCGACGATCCGCGAGAGTAGTAACGCTCAACGTAGAACTGCACAACCATCAGAATGCTGGTGATCACCAGGTACCAGGTGGCGGCAACGAGTAGCAGCGGGACGGGCTGGAACAGTGAGTTAGAGATGTCGGTGGCGCGGCCGTAAAGCTCGGCGGTGTAGGGCACGGCAATGACCAGCGAGGTGGTCTTCAGCAGCGAGATGAACTCGTTGCCCGTCGGCGGGATGATGATGCGCATGGCCTGCGGCATCACGGTGCGGCGCATGTTTTGCCCCCAGGTCATGCCCAGTGCCTTCGAAGCTTCGGACTGTCCTTCGGGCACGGCCTGGATGCCGGCGCGGACGATTTCGGCCATGTAGGCGGCCTCGTTCAGGCCGAGGCCCAGCACGGCCAGGATGAAGGCATTCTGCAGTACTTGCTCCAGGTCGATTTCGGCGAAGCCCACGCTCACGGACTGGTACAGGGAGCTCAGCAGACCCCAGAACACCAGCTGCACGTACACGGGCGTGCCGCGGAAGACCCACAGGAACAGCCACGCCACACCCTGCAGCACGGGGTTCGGCGACATGCGCAGAACCGCGACGATCGCACCGATCACCACGCCGATGATCATCGCCAGAATCGTCAGCGCGATGGTGTGCATCGCCGCCTTTACGATGCGCGTATCCAGCAGGTACTGGAAGTAGGTGTCCCAGTGGTAAGCGTCGTTTCGGGCCGCGGAAATAATGAACCACACCACGAGTGCTGCGAGGATTACCGCCGCGATCCAGCGGCCGGGGTGGCGAAGCGGGATCGCTTTGTTCTCGGTGGGGCGCCTACGCTGCGTTGCGGAGGAGGCGTTTTGGTTGCTCACTTGGTGCCTTCTTTCGGTTCGAGCGTGTGCGGCAGTTGGTAGGGCTTGAGGTTAAACGTCACTGCGTCTAGCCCTCCGTCTTCGAGTTCCCATTGTTTGAGGATGGCCTCGTAGGTGCCGTCGTTCATCATGGTCTGCATCGTTGCGGCCAGGGCTTTTCCAAGCGGGTTGTTCTTTTTGACGCCCATACCGAACGGGGCGGTATCGAAAGGTTCGCCAACCCGCACCAATTTGCCGTCAGAGCGTGCGATAGCGAAGTCGATCACTGGCGAGTCGGAGCTGTAGGCGTCTGCCTTCTTCAGAATGGTTGCGGTGGCAGCGGCGTCGGCCTTTTCGTAGACCAGCTTCTCAATCGGCTCCTTGCCCTGGGCTTCGCATTCATCGGAGCGTCCCTGCACCTCGTCCGTGTCGGAGTAGGTGCCCTTCTGCACGGCGACCTTCAGGCCACAGGCGTTGTCGGGGTTGATGCTTTCCTCGTTGCCTGGCTGGGTGGCCCAGGAGATGCCGGCGCTGTAGAAGTCGACGAAGTCGTAGCTCGTCTGCCGGTCTTCAGTGTCGGTGAAGGCGCTGGCTCCGACGTCGACGGATCCGGCGCTGATGGCCGGCAGGATTAGGTTGAAGTCCATTTGGTTGACTTCGACGTCAAGGCCCATCATGGCACCGGCGGCGCGGATGAGGTCCATTTCGAAGCCGATGATGTTTCCGTCGGAGTCTTTAAACTCGTTGGGTGCGTAGGGCGGGTTGGTGCCGACGGTGATTTTTCCCTTGGCCTGGACGTCCGGGGGCACTAGGGCGGCGAGCTGCGGGTTCTTCGCCGGGAGGATTTCCTCCCAGCCTTCCGGATTGCCGAGTTCTTCGTTGGTCACACACCCCGCCAGCGATGCTGAAAGCAGGATCGCAAGGGTGCCCTTGGCCACGGTACGGGCCAGAGAGCGCGGGTGGCTATGTTTCATACCGTGGATTATATCGGAGTATGTGAATATTCTTTAATGGCTCTCGATAGTCACGGGAACCTTCTTTTCGCCGTCTAGTCCGTTGTCTTGCGTGCATTGAGCCTCTGCGTTGGGCCTGTCGGTCTTGTTTTTGCCGAGGAAGTCGAGGGCTAGGGCAATGACGAACAGGACGGCACCACTAACAGCAAAGAGGGGAGCGATCACGCTGTATCCGCCGAGCAGGATCACCAGCGCTGTCCAGTGCTTCCAGTTGAGTTCCCGGAGGTCCAAGCGGGCGCCGTTGTTCTTGCCGCCGCGCCTGCGCCACCACATGATGTATCCGTAGACCACGAGAGCGCCGATGCCCAGAGCTAGCAGGGCCAGTGCAATCTGGCTGACCAGCCCGAACAGGGTTCCCATGTGTAGCTGGATGATCCAGCTGGTTAGTTGGGCTGCGATGGGCCAGGAGCCAAACGGCAGACGGTCGATAACCTCGCCGTTTTCACCGTTTACGGTGATCGCATCGTTGTGCATCTTGTACGCCTGGCGGGGTTCGCTGACGGTCCAGGCCTGGCCGGCTTCGCTCGGGGGAGCCAGCTGCAGCGTGCCGGTGAGTCCCTCGTTACGGCCAACCTGGAGGGCCGTATCGGCCTGTGTCTGATCGATTTCTGCATTTCCGCTGTGGCTTGCGTGCCCCGCGTGACCTGCGTGCTCGCCGTGGCTCGCGTGACCAGAGCCGCCGTCTTGCGCAGACTGTTCGCCGCTGATGTTCGTATTCGGTTCGGGCGCCATCCAGTTCAGTTCTTCGCGGACAGCTGCGATATTGTCACCGGCGAAGTGGGACCAGGTCAGGCCGGAGATGCACAGGAAGATCAGTCCTGGTGCGGCTACCAGTCCGATGAGGGTGTGGCGCTGCATAGCCTGGCGGCGGGACTTTTTCTTGGGCTTGCGCTGGTTTTTCTGTTTGCGCATGAACCACCACATGGCCACGCCGGTGACGGCCATTGGGCCTAGCCACGTCGCGGCGGTTTCGGAGTAGATGCGGCCGGGCTCATCCAGCCACAGGTTGCGGTGGCCTTCGGATAGCCAGGCGCGGAATGGAAGCGAGGCGGCGCTACCGTACTGGGTTAGTTCTCCAGTGATGTGCAGATCACCCGGATCGACGAAAACTGCTCGAGTGTAGCTTTCCGAGGGCAGGGTTGGGTCGGCGAAGAGCACACGGGTGGTCTTGCCCTCTTCGTCTGGGATCTGCACCTTAGCGACGTCAAGGTCGGGGTGGATCCGCTTTGCTGCTTCGATTTGTTTGGCTACTGGCTGCGCGGGGCTGCTGGAAGTGGCAGTCAGCTCAGACTTGTAGACCCACGTTTCGATGGTGGGGGCGAGGGCGTAGAAGAAGCCGGAGAAGGCGGCTACGAGGATGAGGGGTGCGATAAAGAGTCCAGCGAGAGTGTGGACTCTGCGAATAATTCTGCGAGACATGCTCCATTAGTCGCATGCTTGGCGGAATCGGTTCCCAATAGCGACGAGCGGGGTAGCGCTCGGGGGGTCTAGTAGGAGGGCCGGTTCGTCTCCAGTGCTTGGATCACGAAATCCAGCTTCTGGTCAAGGATCCGCAGCGTGATCTCCTCGTCGTCCTCCCGGTCTGCAGGCAGTGAATCCGTCATCGCGAAGAGCTCAAAGGAGTGCCTGAAAGGCCCGGAGCTGAACACGAAGTTCGTGATGACGTCGATGGCGAACAGCGCCTGTCCGCGGTTGAAGCCGGCGTCATTAAGTCTTCCAAGAACGTTTGTGACGCTATCCCGGAAGGCGAAAAGGCTGTTGGGGTAGCTCAGTAGAGCTTGTGCGAGCCCCGGGTAGGTGGCGCACATCCGCGCTAGGTAATAGGCGTAGTCCCGGAGTAGTTCCTTCCAATCGCCTTCAGTGGCAAGTGATGTGGCTTCGGTGATGTGCTCGATGCAGGCAATCAGAAGTGTGTCGCGGCTGTAGATTCGGTACAGCGCAGACGTGGCCACTCCTAGTCCCTTGGCGACCTCAGACATGGTGAACTTATCAAGACCGATCGCGAGAGCCTGGTTGATGACGTCTTCGCGGTCAAAGGTTGGCTTCGGGCCGGTCTTGCGGTGAGGGCGTTTTCCCTCCGAGGGAAGCGGGGTGGACATGCAGTGAACATTAGTTCATTTTTAATTTTTGTTGCTAACAGGTGCCCCCGAAAAGATTAAAGCAAAAGCCCCTGCTCTTTAACAGTTAAAGAACAGGGGCGACGATGGTGCCACTCTAGCCGTTTAGACTACTGCGGGTTCTGGGGGTTCTGCGGGTCCTGCGGGGCGTTGCCCTGCCAGCCCTGGTTCGGCTGCTGGCCGAAGTTGTTCTGACCGTAGTTGTTCTGGCCAAAGTTGTTCTGCGGCTGCTGGCCGTAGCCCTGCTGACCAAAGTTCTGCTGGCCGTAACCCTGCTGGGCGAAGGCCTGCTTCGGAGCTTGCGGGTTGTTCTTGCGGTCGTTCAGCAGTGCGAGCACGCCGAAGGCGATGATGGCGAGGGAAGCCAGCAGGATCAGGATCAGGCCTGCGCCGACGCTTACGTTTACAACGTCCTTGTCAAAATCACCGGCCTTAGAGCCGATGCTAGCCCAGTCGATGATGGAGATAAGCAGCATGATGGCGCCGATGGCGATCACCGGAATGGCGCGCCACCACTTCTGGGTCAGCTGCTCTACGAACAGGTAGGCTGCGATTCCGCCGATGATGATCAGGGACAGGAACATGGTGAGAATGCCGTCACCGTCGGTGCCGGAGACTGTGATGGTGCCGTAGAAGGGAACTGAGACCTTGCCCCATGGCATGAAGCTGCCGATGAAGCTGATCAGAGCAGCACCTGCGGCGCAGACCAGCCACAGAACGGACTTGTTGGAGAAGTCCAGGTACTTCTTGATGTCGAACTGCGCGCCCTGGCCGTTCTGCTGATTCTGGTTCTGGAAGTTGTTCTGGCCGTAGCCGTTCTGTGCACCCTGCTGCGGAGCACCATAGGCGTTCTGGCCTTGCTGCTGCGGTGCCGGGTTCTGCTGGCCGTAGGGGTTCTGGTTCCAGTCCTGGCCCTGCGGCTGCTGCGGTGCACCGTTGTTGCCGTTGGCGGCCGGGTTGTTGGAACCGAAGTTCTCGTCCGTCATGGTTCTCCTCGCGTCACGAAATTGTCTTAGCACCCCCTTAAGAAAGGGCTGCGTGATTTCTTCGCGACTTATATTAACGGACAACCCTTTTGCCCGACGGGTTTGGTGATGGTCGCGGCATGTCGGGGGTGCTGTTCTTTTCTTATTGACGCCTACATTTCAACGAGTTGCATGGCGATCTGACCTAGCAGGGCGAGCTGTAGTGGCTCTTGGTTCGCTAGTCTTTAAGCTATGAGCTGGAAGAATGACGACTGGCAGGCGAAACAGGAGCAGTTTCGAAAATCAGCGGGTCTAAAGGAGCGCTTGGTTAGAGAGGCTCAACAACTGGCTCATAGTGACGACTTTCGATCGGCCGGAGCCCGTATGAAGCAGCTGGGATCGGAATTTAAAAATGCAGGTTTCGCGGGTAAAGACCAGAACCAGCGTTTATGGGATGAGTTCTCCCAGGCGCGCAGTACTTTCTATGACCGACGGAACCAGTACTATGAGCGCCTTAACATTGAAGCACGGGATAATGCCGCGCAGAAAAGGCGCATGATTTCTGAACTGCAGCCGCTCCTCGGGGTTGAGGACTTCCGGGAAGCTGGGCAGAGGGTTAAAACGCTGCATTCGGAATGGAAGTCAGTTGGATTTGCTGGGCGGGAGGAAAACCAACTGCTGAATGACCAGTATTACGCCGCTCGTAACGAGTTCTATGAGAATTCGAAACGTCACTGGGAGCAACTAGCTACCCAGATGGAGCTGAACAAAAATGACAGGCTGCGCTTGGTGCAACAAGCAGAATTCATAGCGGATCATCCCGATCCGCGAAGCATGAGCAACGATATGCGATCGTTATTGCAGATATGGAGAGATCAGCGTGGACCACTTAAGAAAGAAGACCGTGAAGAGTTAAATCGCCGCTTCTGGTCTGCTAAAGATCGCTTCTACTCACGACGTGATGCGCAATTCGCACAAGGCCAAGAGCAATGGGCGAGTGGAAAAGGCACTCGATCGGCCATTCAAGATGACCCAGCATGGAGGCCGAAAGACAATGTGGATGCGATCAGGCACCTTGAGCAGGCCATCAGGGACAAAGAGCAGGCGGTACGGGACGCAGATGCGCACTATGAAAAAGTGCGCTCTCAGGGGCGCAGCTGGTTATTGCCGTCGAAGCAGAACGAGCGCATCGCGAAGGCGGAACAGTGGCAGCGGATCCAACGTGAGGAGCTGGACAAGCTATATAGACGCTTATCCAGCATGCGCAACCGCAGGTAGCGCCTTAAGTAAAACGCCCGCCTGAACAACAGTTACGCTGGTCGCGGCACGTCGGGGGTGGTGCTCTGTTTTATTGACGCCTACATTTCAACGAGTTTCGTGAGGATCTGACCTAGCAGAGCGCAGTGGGTTACTAGTATCCGGTTGCCGCGCACTGTTGAGGATCGATGTAGCCCTCACGGCAGCCGTACTCGAACTGGATTTCGCCGCTGCTCCGGTTTGGGGTTCCGTCGGGTGCGGTTCCGTATCCACATTTGTAAGCAGGGCAGGTTCCACCGTTTGCATAGGGGATTTCGGAAGGGTCGAGCCCTGCGTTGCGTTCCGCTTCAAGAATTTCGGCAGCTCCGGGTTGGTTGCCGCAATACTCTGTGTTCCGGACCGTGCCGTCCGACATGCGGGAAGGCCCAGGGGTGCCGGGTAGGCACTCAATGACGTAGGGTTCTACCGCGGTTGGTTGAGGTGTGGGCGTACTGGCTGCGACTGGCGGAGCCGATGCTGGAGTAGATTCCTTCGCCGGGATAGTCGTAGTTTCTTTCGCAGTCTCAGACGATGAACTGCCCGTGGGGGAAGAGCTGCTTGAACTGGGGGCGGCTTCGTTGCTGGAGCAGGCGGCTAGGCTGAGTAGAGGAATTGCGAGGGTAGCTACAAGCGATTTCCGAAGGTTCAAATTTCCGGGTCTTTCAAAAGGTAGTGCCCCCGCTCGCGTGGTTCTCCAACCGAATAGCTTGGGGCGGGACGATAGAAATAGATCAGGATTGCGCTGGTTTACGAAGTTCTCGCGCAATTGAGAGAACCGAGTCTGCAGAGAGAACTGCTTCAATGCGGTGGATTGGGGTAGTTGCTTGGACGAGCTCATCGCGGGCAATTACAAGTCTGCGATGAATGTCTTCAATGTCGCTATCCTGACCTTCCATTCCCGTGCCGATGCCCTTAGTGTATTTCAGCTTGTCCCAGGTAATAAGTTCTTCAGAGATGTCAAACGAAGCATCATTGCTCATCAGCTCAATTTCGCTTGATATCGCTTGAAACGTTTTATCTCCGGTCGTATAGGAACGGAGTATGAAGAAGACTCCGACTGTGATCGACCCGAGAGTTACAACGCCAGCCAAAACTATAACGGTAGGTTTAAAACAAACTATTCCAAAAAAGAGAATCGTCAATCCGACCATGACGAAGAAGTCTTCAAGGCTGGAAGAGTTTCCGTCATTTTCTTCGGAAGAGTTGCGCGCCACTAGATAACCTCCACTTGCAAGGAAAACCTGGTTACAGCTGGTAAGCGCCGTAGAAGATAAGTGCACCAGCAATAATCCCAACAAAAATGATCATGATGCCTGCGATTCTCATCAGCTTGGTATCTCGCACTGGGGTAGAGCGAAGCTCGCCAGCTAGGTCCCGCATCTGAGCGCGTACGGCGCCGTACTCTTCTTCCGTCTTTGCAAGTCGGCGTTGACGACGGACTCGTTGGACATCTAAAGCAGAAATCGACGGCTGCGTTTGAGCCGACTTAATCTGCGAAAGGGGGTGCAGATCCATGCAGATAATAATATCATGACGTGAATCTTAAAAGCACCTTAGTTTCTATGTCTTGCGGCTAGCTCAATCTAGTGGGTTTGCTTCCATATGCTTGTTGGAAACATTCATCAATCTGTGCTGGAAATCTTCGAGGAACGCCAACCAGCAGAATGCGAACAAAAGGGGAGTGTCGCTGCGCCTCCCAATGCCGCGCACTGGCACCGACTATCCCCCATTCAGTCTGCATCCAAGAAAGCGGGTTTGAGCCCTGCCACGCGTCGAGCGGAAAACGCTCCCTCTTTTAACTAAAGCAAAACCCCGCCTGACCAGCATTTACGCCGGTCGGGGGGCGGGGGTGAAATCGTGCCCCAGGTGAGACTCGAACTCACACTGGACGGGTTTTGAATCCGTTGCCTCTGCCAATTGGGCTACTGGGGCGTTAAGTGCTTACCGGAGCATAATACGTCACGGCCATTCAGCCAACCAAAACCGCACTCCGTTAAAGTTGATCGCATGGCTAAACTCCTTCTCCTCGACGGGCATTCGTTGGCGTTCCGCGCCTTCTACGCCCTGCCCGCAGCCAATTTCTCCACCGTCGGTGGCCAGCACACCAACGCGGTGTATGGCTTTCTTGGCATGTTCCTCACCCTTATGGATAAGGAACAGCCCACCCACGTGGCCGCCGCGTTTGACCTGTCCGGCCCCACGTTCCGCGAGGAATCCTTCCCGGAGTACAAGGCGCAGCGCCCGAGCACGCCCGAGGAGTTCAAGGGCCAGATCGAGCTGATTCGTCGCACACTCGAAGCGTTGGGCGTCACGACCCTAGACAAAGAGTCCTACGAGGCCGACGACATCATCGCGACCCTAGCCACCGCGGGTGCGAAGGACGGCATGGACGTGTTGATCTGCACCGGCGACCGGGATTCGCTGCAGCTGGTCACCGAGGATGTGACGGTGCTGTACACGCTCAAGGGTGTTTCTGAACTGCATCGTTTCACCCCACAGGCCGTCGAAGAGAAGTACGGCGTGACCCCCACCCAGTACCCGGACCTCGCGGCGCTGCGCGGCGATACCTCCGACAACATGCCCGGCGTGCCCGGGGTGGGCCCGAAGACCGCGCAGAAGTGGATCGCCAAGTACGGCAGCCTGCAGGGCGTGATCGACAACATGGATGACATCGGCGGGAAGGTCGGCGCCAACCTGCGCGAAAACATCGACAATGTGGTGCTCGCGCGCGACATTACGGAAATGGTGCGGGATCTTAAGCTCGTTGATGATTTGGACGCCCTCAGCCCCCGCGACATCGACCCCAACGAGGCGCTCGGCATGTTCGAGGAGCTGCAGTTTGGCACGGGGCTGCGCAATAGGGCATTCAAGATCATGGGCGTGGAGTTCGCCGATAGTGCAGCTATCCCCGTCACGGTGGAGGAGCTGAAGCCGGGGAAGCTAGGTGCGTGGCTGAAGAAGCGCACCCGCGGCACGGTGGTAGACGTGAATGGCGAGCAGCTGACCCTGCTGGACCGCGACAACGTCGCCATCGTTCAGGACCTCGCCGACGTGGACCCGAAGGACGAGAAGGTGCTGGCGGAGTGGCTGGCCAACCCTCAGGCCACGAAGTGGCTGCACGACTCCAAGCAGACGTATCACACACTGCAGGATCAAGGTCTAAAGCTTGACGGCGTGGAGCACGACACGTCCCTGGCGGCGTATCTGCTGCGCCCCGACGTGCGCACCCTCGGCCTGGCGGACGTAGTGCAGCGCCACGTGGGCCACGAACTGTCGGAAAACGCCACCGGCCCCGAGCGCGCCCAGGCCGTCGCCGAACTGGTGAGGGCCCTCACCCCAGAGATCGAGGCTGCCGGCCAGGCTGAGCTGTACTTCGACCTGGAAGTCCCGCTGGCCCTGATCCTGGCGGCCATGGAGCACGCGGGCATTGCTGTGGACGACGCAGCGCTCCAGGAGCTCTCCGATGACTATGGCGCGCGCCTTAACGAGGAGATCGCCGCCGCCCGCGAACTGGCGGGGGAGCCGGAGCTCAACCTTTCCTCCCCGAAGCAGCTGCAGAAGGTCCTGTTCGAGACCTTCGACCTGCCGAAGACGAAGAAGACCAAGACCGGGTATTCCACCGCTGCCGCAGAACTGGAGAAGCTGGCCGCCCAGTCCAACCACCCGTTCCTGGGCCACCTCATGGCCCACCGCGAGTACCAGAAGATGAAGTCCACCATTGACGGACTTATCGAGGCCGTGGGCGACGACGGGCGCATCCACACCACCTTCAACCAGAAGGGCGCGGCGACAGGCCGCCTGTCTTCCTCCGACCCGAACCTGCAGAACATCCCCGTGCGCACCGACGCCGGCCGCAAGATCCGCGCCGCATTCACGGTCGGGGAGGGCTACGAAACGCTGCTGACCGCCGACTACTCCCAGATCGAGATGCGCGTGATGGCGCACCTGTCGGAGGATGCGGGCCTGATCGAGGCCTACGCCAGCGGCGAGGACCTACACAACTACGTCGGCTCGCGCGTGTTCGATGTGCCGGTCGATGAGGTCACCCCGGAACTGCGCCGCCGGGTGAAGGCGCTGAGCTATGGCCTGGTCTACGGCCTGTCCGCCTTCGGGCTTTCACAGCAGCTGAAGATCAGCGCGGGGGAGGCGAAGAGGATCATGGATAACTACTTTGAGCGCTTCGGTGGAGTGAAGCGCTACCTCGACCACGTGGTGGAGGTCGCCAAGGAGACTGGCTACACGGAGACTCTCTACGGCCGCCGCCGTTACCTGCCGGAGCTGAACTCCTCTAACCGTGTGGCCAGGGAGAATGCCGAACGCGCCGCCCTGAATGCCCCGATCCAGGGCACGGCTGCGGACATCATCAAGTTGGCCATGCTGCGCGTGGATCGGGAGATCACGCGCCAGCAGCTGGCTTCCCGCGTGCTGCTGCAGGTCCACGATGAACTCGTGGTGGAGGTCGCGCCCGGCGAGCTGGAGCAGATCACCGAGCTAGTCGAGCGGGAAATGGATGCCGCCGCCCAGCTGCGCGTACCGCTGGATGTCTCCGCCGGCACGGGCGATAGCTGGGACCTGGCAGCGCATTAGTCGCGCGCGCCAGCCGGGTTAGCTAGCGTTGGCCTTCGCGTTCGAGGCCTTCTCGGCCGCCAGCATCGCCACGACGATCACCGCGCCCAGCAGGAACAGGCCGATGGCGGCGCCCAGGTGCTCGCCCGGCGCCTGCAGGTTCGCATCCCCGTCCTGCCACGGCCACAGCGCACGCAGGGAGCCCAGCATCAGGCCCGTCATCACGAACAGCGTGATGGTGCGGTGGTTGTTCAGCAGGTACTCCAGCAGGCGTACGAAGCACACGATGCCGGTGATAGCGCCCAGGAAGAACACGCCCAGGTAGACCAGGTTCCTATCGTCCACCGCCGCCATCGTCGCGGAGTACAGGCCCACGGCCAGCAGGAAGAAGGAACCCGAAACACCCGGCAGCACCAGCGCACACACTGCAATCGCCGCGGCCACGAAAACCCACAGCAGGTTCGGGTCGGATTGTGGGGCACTGGTAACGCCCGTCAGGAAGAACGTGGCCACTGCCGCCACAACCAAGCCGAGGATCGCCATCGGCAGCCGCCGGCGCGCGTCCTCCTTATCCGTCATGCCAATCGGCACGGCCAGGGAGAGCAGCACCATGCCGAAGAACAGTGCGCGCGAGTGCACCGGCTTGTCCGTCACGAAGCTTTCCATCACACCTGCCAGCGAGAGCACCACGGCCGCCATACCAACTACCATCGGCAGCAACAGCAACCAGTCCAGTGTCTTGTACTGGGCAAACGCGGCCTTGCGATCTTTCGGCAGTTTTTTCGTGGCATCCAGGAACAGGTTCGCCTGGTGCAGGACGCGCTCGTACACGCCGGTAACCAACGCGATCGTGCCGCCGGAAACGCCCGGGACGAGCTCGGCCATGCCAATCAACCCGCCACGGACCATATTTACTAGTATTTGCAGTATCTTCATCGCGCCCAATCGTACTGCACGTCTTGGACAACCCAGCTTCAACTCGCGGCCGAAAGTCCATGTTTGCGCTGTTCACTGTGGTCGTGTAGCGTTATGCGCGTTGTGCGCTCTCTTTTTGATTCTTTGGGACGCCCCCACGTGGAGCTCCTAGAGGCTAACCGCCAGGTAATTGACGCTGGTGGTGGCGTCAAAAAGAAGGGTTTGCAGAACTAGAGTAACTGTCCATCTTCTATTTCTATTCGTTTCGAAAGACATTCAACATATGCCCACCAACAACGTCCCTCAGGTAGCCATTAACGACATTGGCTCTGCTGAGGATTTCCTCGCTGCCGTCGACTCCACCATCAAGTACTTCAACGATGGTGACATTGTCGAGGGCACCGTCGTCAAGGTCGATCACGACGAGGTCCTGCTGGACATCGGATACAAGACGGAGGGTGTCATCCCTTCCCGCGAGCTGTCGATCAAGCACGACGTTGACCCGGGTGAGGTTGTTGAGGTCGGCGACGAGATCGACGCTCTGGTTCTCACCAAGGAAGACAAGGAAGGCCGCCTGATCCTGTCCAAGAAGCGTGCACAGTACGAGCGCGCTTGGGGCACGATCGAGGAGCTCAAGAAGAACGAGGAGCCGGTCACCGGTACCGTCATCGAGGTCGTCAAGGGCGGCCTGATCCTGGACATCGGCCTGCGCGGCTTCCTGCCCGCCTCCCTGGTGGAGATGCGTCGCGTCCGCGACCTGCAGCCCTACATCGGCCAGGAGATCGAGGCCAAGATCATCGAGCTGGACAAGCACCGCAACAACGTTGTGCTGTCCCGCCGCGCATGGCTCGAGCAGACCCAGTCCGAGGTTCGCTCCGAGTTCCTGCACCAGCTGCAGAAGGGCCAGGTCCGCAAGGGCGTTGTCTCCTCCATCGTCAACTTCGGCGCATTCGTCGATCTCGGCGGTGTCGACGGCCTGGTTCACGTCTCCCAGCTGTCCTGGAAGCACATCGACCACCCGTCCGAGGTTGTCGCCGTCGGCGACGAGGTCACCGTCGAGGTTCTGGATGTGGATCTGGACCGCGAGCGCGTGTCCCTGTCCCTGAAGGCAACCCAGGAGGACCCGTGGCGCGTATTCGCACGCACCCACGCCATCGGCCAGATCGTGCCGGGCAAGGTCACCAAGCTGGTTCCGTTCGGCGCATTCGTCCGCGTCGAGGAGGGCATCGAGGGCCTGGTTCACATCTCCGAGCTGGCCGAGCGCCACGTCGAGGTTCCGGATCAGGTTGTTGGCGTTGGCCAGGACGCAATGGTCAAGGTCATCGACATCGACCTGGAGCGTCGCCGCATCTCCCTGTCCCTGAAGCAGGCTGATGAGGACTACACCGAGGAGTTCGACCCGTCCAAGTACGGCATGGCTGACTCCTACGACGAGCAGGGCAACTACATCTTCCCGGAGGGCTTCGACCCGGAGACGAACGAGTGGCTCGAGGGCTACGACGAGCAGCGTCAGGCATGGGAGGAGCGCTACGCAGAGTCCGAGCGTCGCCACCGCCTGCACACCGCCCAGATCGAGCGCAACCGCGCCGCAGCTGCCGAGGCCGCTGCAAACGGCGAGGGTGGCTACTCCTCCGAGACTCAGACCGAGTCCGCACCGGCTTCCTCCGAGGCACCGGCTCAGGACGCTGGCACCCTGGCTTCCGACGAGCAGCTGGCTGCTCTGCGCGAGAAGCTGGCCGGCGGCGAGTAAATCACTCGACACCGCTAGTTCGGTAGAGCTTTAAGCGACTAACCCCCGACTTCCCTTTGCTGGGAGGCCGGGGGTTGATTCTGTTTTTTGGAGCGGACACAAAGAAAGGGCGCGCTCCCGGTTGCTCTCCGGTTGCGCGCCCTTGATCTAGGCGTGTAGCGCTAGGCGTGCTTTACAGCGCCTCGACCTTGCCCACAGCGTGCAGGGTCTTTAGCTTAGAAGCCTTGCGCAGCTGCAAGTCCCACTCGCTGGGGCGCGGGTAGGCTTTGTCGCCCGCAGCCTCGGCGAAGAATGCCACGGTGGTCGGCAGCGTAACGGGCTTGGCGAACTCCACGCTGAAACGTGCAGCGGAAGGCAGCAAGCCCTCCAGGCCGCGCAGCATCGTGGCAGCGGACCACATGCCGTGCGCAATGACGGCCGGGAAGCCGAATGCCTTCGCGCCAACGCTGGAGACGTGGATCGGGTTCTTATCACCCGAAGCCTGCGCGTACTCCTGGATGTCCGCCGGGGTGACGCGGAACTTCGCGGACGGGGTCGCGTCGTACTCATCGAACTCAACCGGCTCCAGAATGCGGCCGTCGGTCGGCTGCTTGTCCTTGTAAGGCGAGGAGCTGGAAAGCTTCGCACCCTTAGACAGGAAGCCACTGGTCTGCTTCCACACGTCCTCGCCGTCGACGGAGACGACGGTGACGACATCCAGCAGCACACCCTTGGTGTGCGGACGCAGGTTCTCCGCGTGCACGCGGATGTCCAGCACATCGTCCACGGTCAGGTCGCGGGTCTGTTCGATGCGGTTGGTCAGGTGCACCAGGCCCACGGCATTAACGGGGGAGTCCGATGCAGTCAGGATCTTCATGACGATCGGGAAGCTCAGCACGTACGGGTACGTGATCGGCAGCTCGTTGCGCAGCCGCAGGCCCGTTGCCGCGTTGTAGGCAGCCAGCTCCGGCACCTTGATCTTGACGCCCTCAACCTTGAACGCAGTCTTCGGATTGTCCTTGGCACTGCGGGGGCTACCCACGCCCGGAACAACATCCTTGACGGCGTTGCGGTACTCGTCCATCAGCACTGGGATGGAATCCAGCTTCTTGTAGTCAACCACTGGTCGTGGCTCCTTTCTCTACAGTTCGCTTGACGGGTTCGTCTTAGGCGCCCAGCATTGCCTGGCCACACACGCGAACAACGTTGCCGGTGACAGCCTGGGAAGCCGGAGCGGCGAAGTAGGCGATGGTCTCGGCGACGTCCACGGTCTCGCCACCCTGCTGCAGGGAGGACAGCAGACGGCCACCGACGCGGGTGCCGAACGGGATGGCGGCGGTCATCTGGGTCTCGATGAAGCCCGGAGCCACAGCGTTGACGGTGATGCCACGGTCAGCCAGCTTCTCGGAGAAGGAATCCACGAAGCCGATCACACCGGCCTTGGTAGCGCCGTAGTTGGTCTGGCCACGGTTACCGGCGATACCGGCGATGGAAGCCACGCCGATAACGCGACCGTTGTCGGCCAGGCCGCCGTTATCCAGCAGCTTCTCGGTGATGCGCACCGGTGCAGCCAGGTTGACGGCGATGACGGAATCCCAACGGCCCTCGTCCATGTTGGCCAGCAGCTTATCGCGGGTAATACCAGCGTTGTGGACGATGATGTCGATCGGGCCGCCGTGGCGAGCCTCTGCGTGCTCCTTCAGCTTCTCCGCGGCGTCGGCAGCGGTGACGTCCAGCGGCAGGGCAGTGCCGCCAACCTTGTTGGCGGTCTCTGCCAGGCCCTCGCCAGCCTGCGGAACATCCACGCAGATGACCTTCGCACCGTCGCGAGCCAGCACCTCTGCGATGGTGGCGCCAATGCCGCGGGCAGCGCCGGTGACCACGGCGATCTTGCCCTCGGAAGGCTTGTCCCAGTTGGCCGGGGCGGTCGCGGACTGGGCGTCAACACGAATAACCTGAGCGTCCACGAAGGCCGACTTGGCGGACAGGACGAAGCGCAGGGTGGACTCCAGGCCAGCGAGGTCGGCGGAAGCGTCCGGGGCGGTGTACACCAGCTGGACGGTGGCGCCGCGCAGCAGCTCCTTACCGACGGAGCGGGTGAAGCCCTCCAGGGCACGCTGGGCGATGCGCTCGTCAGCGTTGTCGATCAGCTCCGGGGTGGTGCCGATGACCAGCAGGCGGGCGCAGGGCTGCAGCTGGCGCATGACCGGGTGGAAGAAGTCATACAGCTGACGGAGGTCTTCCGGCTTGGTGATGCCGGTGGCGTCAAAAACCAGACCGGCGTACTTGTTATCGCCAGCGGAAGTAGAGACCTTGTAGTCGTCGGCGAGCAGCTCCTCGATGCGGCCGACCAGGCGACCGGAACCGCCCAGCAGAACACGGCCGTCCAGTGCGGGCTCGCCCTCCTTGTAACGACGCAGCTTCGTCGGTACCGGCAGGCCAGCCTGCTTGGAGATCTTCTTGCCGAGGTCCGAGTTGATGAACTTCAGGTATGCATCCTGGTTTTCAGGCACTAGCTTTAACTCCTCATATCTATAAATTGGCCACAGTGGGTGGCAAGTCGGCGCGAAATATACAAGTCTTGTTGGCGATACGCACACGCGCGTTGCCGAGACAATGTATGTTCTCATGTATAACCATACGGTGTGATCGAGCACACCGTGTAGGAAAACGTTCTTTCAATTCACATTCTTCGATGGAGTGACACAAAAATATGACTAACGGAGCACCCCGCAAGGTCGCCATCCTCGGCGGCAACCGCATCCCGTTCGCCCGTTCCAACAAGGAGTACGCGAACGCGTCTAACCAAGACATGCTGACCGCCGCCATCGATGGCCTGGTCGCACGCTACGGCCTGCAGGGCGAGGAGCTGGGCCAGGTCGTCGCCGGCGCCGTGCTGAAGCACTCCCGCGACTTCAACCTGACCCGCGAGACCGTCCTCGGCTCCGCACTGTCCTCCACCACCCCGGCCTTCGACCTGCAGATGGCCTGCGGCACCGGCCTGGCTGCCCTGGTACAGGTTGCGGACGCAATCGCCCTGGGCCGCATCGAGTCCGGCATCGGCGGCGGCGTGGACACCACCTCCGACGCACCGCTGGCCGTCAACGATCAGCTGCGCAAGACTCTGATCAAGCTGAACAACGCGAAGACCACTACCGACCGCCTGAAGCTGGTCGGCCAGATCCGCCCCTCCCAGCTGGCCCCGGAGCAGCCGAACAACGGTGAGCCCCGCACCGGGCTTTCCATGGGTGACCACGCGGCCATCACCGCCCGTGAGTTCGGCCTGACCCGCGAGGAGCAGGACCAGCTGGCAGCCGAGTCCCACCAGAAGCTGGCCAAGGCATACGACGAGGGCTTCTTCGAGGACCTCATCACCCCGTACCTGGGCGTGCAGCGCGATACCAACCTGCGCCCGGACTCCAACGTGGAGAAGCTGGCCAAGCTGAAGCCGGTCTTCGGCAAGAAGGATGCCGAGCAGCACGGCACCAAGGCCACCATGACCGCCGGTAACTCCACCCCGCTGACCGACGGTGCTTCCGCAGTCCTGATCTCCTCCGAGGAGTGGGCGGCAGAGCACAACATCCCGGTCAAGGCATACCTGGTGGATTCCGAGGTTGCCTCTGTGGACTTCATCAACGGCCGCGATGGCATGACCCCGGACGGACTGCTGATGTCCCCGACCTACGCGGTTGCTCGCCTGCTGAAGCGCAACAACCTCACCCTGCAGGACTTCGACTTCTACGAGATCCACGAGGCCTTCGCCTCCCAGACCTGCGCTACCCTCAAGGCTTGGGAGTCCGACGAGTACTGCCGCGAGCGCCTAGGCCTGGATGGCGCCCTGGGTGCCATCGACCGCGCGAAGCTGAACGTCAAGGGTTCCTCCCTGGCAGCCGGCCACCCGTTCGCCGCTACCGGCGGCCGCATCATCGCCACCGCAGCGAAGGTGCTGGAGGAAAACGGTGGCGGTCGCACCCTGGTTTCCATCTGCGCTGCAGGTGGTCAGGGCATCGTCGCCATCGTCGAGCGCTAAAGCGCCGCTAGCCGCTAGCTACTAGTTAGCCGCTAGCTTCTAGCGGCCAGCGGCTGCGCGCCGCCGGTTGCTAGAACACCTTCGCCAGATCGGTCTTGTACACCACCGCGTTGTAGCTGTGCCACGAGGTGGCCACCCAGTACAAGTTCCCATCGGTCTGATGCGGGTACATATAACCGCCGTAAATATCCGGCACCTGGGCCCTGGAGATCAGCGTTTTCGCGCTGCTCCAGGGTCCTTCTGGGCTATCGGCCTGGCGCAGCACCATTCCTTGAGTGGATTCGTAGAGTGCCAACCACTTGCCGAGGTGCTCGTTGTACTGCACTGATAGCTCGGAAACTCGCCCGTCGAGCACCGGCTTTGCAGCGTCCATGCGGGAGGTCCAGCCACTGCCGTCCCAGTACTCCGCGGAGCTGAAGTTAGGGAATTCCGCCTCGCTAATGCGTGCCAAGCGCGCCTGGCCGGAGCGCCCCGACGGGGTGCCGTAGACGTACACGTAGTCGTCGTCGCCTGCAGCTGCGCCCTCTGGTGCCTTGGCGAAGGCGGTCATCTGGAAGTAGTCGTTGCCACGGCTGTGTGCTGGCAAGTCAGGCAGGCGGCTGTCCTTAGAAGCCACCGAGCTGGTGCGGTAGGAGTCCGGCACCACGGAGAACGTCTTTCCGCCGTCGGTGGACTTCGCCGTCGCGGCGTAGTTCGTGCGCCACTGTCCAGGCTTGCCCCAGTCGCGCACAGACATGAAGTCCACGTACTGCGCACCATTTACCTCGATGCCTGCGGTCGGGATGATTGTCTTCTCCACACCGTCGATCTTTAGAGATTCAGGTAGGAATTCTGCGGAGTTCGCCCCCGTGGCAGGGCCACCCATGTGGATGCCATTGGAGGGATCCATATCGTCGGTCTCGTACAGAGCATTGGAGTGCCAGCCGTTGTTGCCGGCACCGCAACGGAAGGAATCACCGAACGCCGCCAGCACGCGCCCATCGCCGGAATCCCACATAATGCCCAAGTCGGTGGAGCTCAGGCCCGTCTTGTCGGTGCGGTCGGGGCCGAAGCGGCCGGTGAGCATGTGCATCGCCTCGGTATTACCGGTGACTTTCGGCATGCCCTCCGGCTTGCCGGTCAGCCACTGTGGCTGTCCGAGGCTGCCTGCAAGCGAGCCGCTGCTGCTGGCGGCCAGCCCATCGCTGGTGGTGGGAGCGTACGTCCAGCATGGATCCGCCGCGGCGTGACCCGTGGACAGTGCGGTCACGGCAGTGGCGGTAGCCAGGATCGAACCTGCGGTCAGGGTAGCGGCGAGGGTGCGACGAGAGGCGGAAATCTTATGCATGCAAGTTATATTTGCATACGCTGTCCTGCGGCGCTTGTCGAGCTCCGCTATATTCTCGGCTATGGCTAATTCCTCTCGCATTGCTTCCATCGCCGTCGCTGCCGTTCTTACCCTGTCCAGCGCCGCGGGCATCGCTGGCGCCGCGGACGCTGATTCCGCCTCTGAAACCCTCCAGCCGCTGCCGACCGTCGAGACCCCCAAGGCGCCTGCGTCGGGCAGCTTGGGCAGTTCCTCGCGCGTGCCGAAAGCCTGCCAGAAGCTGGACCAGCAAATCGAAGAGGTCCGTAAGCAGTGGGACGACGCAGTCGCCGAGCAGGACATCTACAAGGCCAATGGCCTGCGCATGGAGTTCGGCAACCTCGCCGCCAGCTACTACCAGTGCCGCCTGGCGGGAAACACTCTGGCCGGCTCGCTCTAGGCGCTAGCATGGCCTCATGATCACAATTGGGCTGACTGGTGGAATCGGATCGGGCAAGTCAACCGTCTCTTCGCGGTTGGCGGAGCTCGGTGCTTTTATTGTTGACGCCGACCTGGTGGCGCGCGAGATCGTCGAACCAGGTCAGCCAGCATTGGCCGAGCTGGCGGAGGCCTTTGACGGGGTGCTGAACCCCGACGGCACGTTAAACCGGGCGGAGCTGGCCCGGCAGGCCTTTGCCACGCCGGAGGCTACCGAGAAGCTGAACGCGATCACCCACCCGCGCATCCGCGCCCGTACCGAAGAGCTGTTTAAGGAGGGCAGGGAGTCCGGCGCGCAGGTGCTCGTCTACGACATGCCGCTGCTCATCGAAAACGGTGAGGTCGACAAAGTCGACCACGTGCTGGTGGTGGATGCTCCCGACGAGCTGCGCATCGACCGGCTAGTGCAACACCGGGGTTTGGATGAGGACGACGCCCGCCGCCGAATTGCCGCCCAGATCGACCGCGCGACCCGCCTCAATGCGGCGGACACGGTTCTGGATAACTCCGGAACCGTGGAACAGCTACTCGAGCAGGTCGACGGCTTCTGGGACGGGCTCTAGAGGCTTACCAGAAACGCGGGATGCCGGCGCCGAAGATCGGCGGCAGGCCATCGGCCACAATCGTCTCCGGGAAGATGAATAGCCCCACCGCGTCGCGGTAGCGGGAGGTGCGCTCCTTGGCCAGGTTCCGCTGCTGCACGGGATCGGACTTGGAGGCCAGGCCGTAGACGGTGGTGCGCGGCCCGAAGGCAATGCGATAGTCGCTCACTCCACGGTGCAGGTGGCTATCAGTCGTGGCAATCACCAGCTCGCGCGGCAGTGGCTTGCCATGGGGAGCGTTTTTGGCCTGCTCGTTCATCTTTCCGAACACTTTCGCGCTGTGCCACGCATTGCTGATGGTGGACCAGGAATTACCCTCCACGTGAATGCGCTGCGGGGAGATTCCGGCGCGAACCAGCCACCTCTTCATCGACTCGGCCTCCACGTGCCCGTGCTCGGTCTTGCCACCGGAAGTGATGATCGGGCTCGCCGGGTGCCGCAGCGCATAATCGCGGGCAACCTCCAAGCGGCGCTGCAGGTTCGGGTGCACGGAGCCATCCGGGTTCAGTCCATTGCCCAGCACCACCACGGTTGCGCGTGGATTGGTGGCCTTGCCAGGAGCCTTCACAGGAGCCTCCAGCACTTTGAGAATGTGGCTAACCTCGGTGCGCCGAGCGGGGGAGAGCCGGTCCAACGCCGGGCGCGGATCCTGGTTCAGATACTGGGCAGCGATGGCGGCCGCGGAGTAGGCGTCATCAACAGTGCGAGCAGTACGCGCACCGGTGGGACCAACCGGCAACAGCTCGCCAGGAATAACGACGGTGTTGGGGCCGATCGGCGCAGAACCGGCAATGATCGGCGGGACGGCGGGCGCAGCCGGCGCTGGCGCGGCAACGGCAGAAGGAGTGAGCCACAGTGAAAGAGCGATGACAGGGGCGATAGCGGCACGACCGCGGGAGAAGAGCTTCATGTGATTAACCTTAGAACGGCCACAGCAAAAGCGCTGGGTGACAGCACGGCAGGTGGTGTCCGGTGCGGTAAGTAGACTGGTGCGCATGGCCTTTGCAGCAGAACGTCCCGAATTGTCGTACTCCGAGTTCCGCCCCGTGGGGGAGGTCGAACGCTCGAATGCGAAGTTCGAGGTTATCAGCGACTACAAACCCGCCGGTGACCAGCCGAAGGCGATCGAAGAGCTGCACCAGCGCCTTGACCGCGGCGAACGTGACGTGGTGCTAATGGGCGCCACCGGTACGGGTAAGTCCGCGACGGCCGCCTGGCTGATCGAAAAGGAGCAGCGCCCCACCCTGGTGATGGCGCCGAATAAGACGCTGGCCGCCCAGCTGGCCAACGAGCTGCGCAGCCTGCTGCCGAACAACGCGGTGGAGTACTTCGTCTCCTACTACGACTACTACCAACCAGAGGCGTATATCGCGCAGACGGATACGTACATCGAGAAAGACTCGTCCATCAACGAGGACGTGGAGCGCCTGCGCCACTCCGCGACCTCCGCGCTACTGTCGCGCCGGGACGTGGTGGTTGTGTCCTCGGTCTCCTGCATTTACGGCCTCGGCACCCCGCAGTCTTACCTGGACCGCTCTGTGGTCTTGAAGGTCGACGAAGAGGTCGAACGCGATCGGTTCCTGCGCCTGCTGGTGGATATCCAATACTCCCGCAATGACGTCGCCTTTACCCGCGGCACGTTCCGCGTGAAGGGCGACACGGTGGACATCATTCCGGCCTACGAGGAGCTTGCGGTGCGCGTGGAGTTCTTCGGCGATGACATCGATGCGCTGTACTACATCCATCCGCTGACCGGCGACGTGATTCGCCAGGTCGACGAGCTGCGCATCTTCCCGGCGACCCACTACGTCGCCGGCCCGGAACGCATGGAAAAGGCCATGCAGGCCATCAAGGAGGAGCTGGCGCAACGTCTGGAGGAGCTGGAGAACCGCGGCAAGCTGCTGGAGGCCCAGCGCCTGCGCATGCGCACCGAATATGACCTGGAGATGATCCAGCAGGTGGGCTTCACCAGCGGTATCGAGAACTATTCCCGCCACATCGACGGCCGCGCTGCCGGTTCCGCGCCCGCCACACTGATCGATTACTTCCCCGAGGACTTCCTCACCATCATCGACGAGTCCCACGTGACTGTCCCGCAGATCGGCGGCATGTTTGAAGGCGACATGTCCCGCAAGCGCAACCTGGTGGAACACGGCTTCCGCCTGCCCAGCGCGCTGGATAACCGCCCGCTGACGTGGGAGGAGTTCGACGACCGCAAGGGCCAGTGCGTCTACATGTCCGCCACCCCCGGCGATTACGAGATCGCCGCCGCCCAGGGCGAGTACGTCGAGCAGGTCATTCGACCCACCGGCCTGGTGGACCCGAAGGTGGAAGTGCGCCCGACCGAAGGCCAGATCGACGACCTGATCGAGCAGATCCGCCAGCGCACCGAGAAGAACGAGCGCGTGCTGGTGACCACACTGACCAAGCGCATGGCCGAGGACCTCACCGACTACCTGCTGGAGCACGGCGTAAAGGTCCGCTACATGCACTCTGACATCGATACCCTCAAGCGCGTGGAGCTGCTCCGCCAGCTGCGCCTGGGCGAGTTCGACGTGCTCGTGGGCATCAACCTGCTGCGCGAGGGCCTGGACCTGCCGGAGGTCTCGCTGGTCGCTATCCTGGATGCAGACAAGGAGGGCTTCCTGCGCTCCGAACGCTCGCTGATCCAGACCATCGGCCGCGCTGCCCGTAACGTCTCCGGCGAGGTCATCATGTACGCCGACAAAGTCACTGACTCGATGCAGTACGCCATCGACGAGACCGAGCGCCGCCGCGCCAAGCAGATCGCCTACAACGAAGAGCACGGCATTGACCCGCAGCCTTTGCGCAAGAAGATCGCCGATATCTTGGACCAGGTCGCTGAGCTCGAAGCGGAGTCTGGTGTGGACGCCGCAGGCGGCTCCGGCGCCGAGTCCAGTGCCGGCGGGCGGGGCGAATCGCCCGAGGCCGACTGGGCGTTGGTGCGCGGTTCCAGCGACGAACCCATGGCACGCCCGCAGCTGGAGAAGCTGATCCAGGAGATGACAGAGCAGATGAAGTCCGCGGCGAAGGAGCTGAAGTTCGAGCTTGCCGGCCGCCTCCGCGATGAAATCGCGGACCTAAAAAAGGAACTGCGGGGCATGATCGAAGCTGGGTTGTAATATTAGAGTTATGTACAACACAGTCGTGGTCGGAACCGATGGGTCAGAATCTTCTTTTCTAGCAGTGCGACGCGCCGCGGGCGTAGCCGCCGCCATGGACGCGGAACTCGTCCTGGCCAGCGCGTATGTGGGGGAGCACGCGGATACCGCGACCAAGCAGACTACTGCGGTGGACGGGGAGATGTCTGCGGCTGAGGTGTTGGCGTCCGCACGAAAAGAAGCCGAAGGGGAAGGCGCGAAGAAGGTTCGCGCGGTTCTGAAGGAAGGCGACCCGGTGGAGGCGCTGATGAGCATTGTCAAGAGCGAGGAGGCGGACCTGCTGGTGGTCGGCAACCGTGGCATTAACTCGCTGACCGGGCGCCTGCTGGGCAGTGTGCCAGCCGATGCGGCACGTCAGGCGGAGTGCGACGTAATGATCGTCCACACCGTCGGCACCAGGGACTAGCCCTTCCTGATCCGCGCTAGGCCCGCTTAATCCCAAGGCAATGGGCGGGCATTCACAACCGTCAGTCCCTGGGTGGCACGAGTCATTGCCACGTAGAGGTCGTTGAGCCCCTGGGGGGAGCTCTCAACAATGTCCGCCGGCTCGACCAAGATCACCTCGTCGAACTCCAGGCCCTTCGCAGCGGCGGTATCCACAAGCACAACCTCCGCGCCAGTTGTTTCCGTCTCGGACTGCTCCGCTGCCTGCTCCGTTACAACGTCCTCTAGGCGCGAAGGGTTCGCGGTAATCACGCCGATCAGGCCAGCGTCACCCGTGAGCTCTCGAGCCTGCTCAACTGCGGCCTGAACCTGTGAACCGAGCTTGGCGCCCTCAGCCGGCATGTACCGCACCCCGGTGCCCGATTCGCGCAGGGCCAGGGGAGAAGGCTGGGAGGGGTCGATCTCGTGCAACAGCGGCGCGGCAAGGTCCGCAATATCCTTCGGGGTGCGGTAGTTCACCGTCAGCTGGTGCAGCTGCCAGCGGTCGGCCACGAAGGGAGAGAGCGCCTCCTCCCAGCTATCCACCCCGCCTGGATTGCCGGTCTGAGCCGGGTCGCCCACCAAGGTCATCCACTTGTTCGGCGAGCGGCGGAACACCATCCGCCAGGCCATCTCGCTGAGCTCCTGCGCCTCGTCCACAATCACGTGCCCGAACGCCCACCGGCTATCGGCTGCCGCGCGCTCAGCGGTGGTGCGGTGGTCGCGGACTCGCTGGCGGGCGGCCAGCGTTTCGGCGTCGATAACGTCGTAGGCCATCAGCACTTCGGGCGCGAAGCCGTCGTCCAGGTCCTGGCTGGCCGAGCCGGTCAGGATGTCCAGCGCTTCCTGCGCCTCGGTGATTTTCTCCAGCCACTGCTCGCGTTCTTCGGCGGCGGTTTCCTCGTCGGAGACGTAGCCCAGCATGTCGATCAGTTCGTCGATGAGGGGCGCGTCGGCGTCGGTCCATTCGCCGCTGGGGTGGGCGGCCAGGCCGCGGCAGGTGTCCTCGTCGTAGTCGACGGCGATGCTAGCCGGGTCCGCGTATAGCCGCTCCAGCACCTGGGTGGGGCGCAGCTCGGGCCAGAATTGCCCGAGTGCGTCCACGACTGCCGGATCCGCACCGAGTTCCTCGCGCAGGGTGGCGATGTCGCCCTTGCCCAGCAGGTTCTCGCCTCCCAGCGGGTCGGCGCCGATGCTCTCGCCCAGAGCCTCCGCCAGCGAATTCAGCCCGTGGTCCAGGAAGGCCGCCCTCGCATGGTTGTGCGGCTTGCGGGAGCGGCGCGCGCGAGTCCTGGCCGCCCTCACCATCTTCGGCGTGAGCTGCACGTTGAGCCCGTCGATGCTGATGTCGATGCTGTCTTCCGGCACGGTCTGGTACGTCTTGATCGCATCGCCCAGGATCGTCAGCATCTCCGCCGATCCCTTGACCTCGCGCGCCAGCAGGTTCGTCTCCGGCACGGTGTGCAGGTTCGGTAGCAGGGTGCCGGGGGTTGCCAGCACCACGCCGGTTTCGCCCAGCGAGGGCAGCACCTGCGAAATGTAGGAAAGGAAGCGGTCGTTAGGGCCGATGATCAGCACGCCCGTGTTATCGAGCTGCTCGCGCCACGTATACAGCAGATACGCCGCCCGGTGCAGTGCCACGGCTGTCTTGCCGGTTCCGGGTGCGCCTTGGACTACGGTCACGCCACGGTGTGCTGCGCGAATGATTGCGTCCTGCTCCGCCGCGATCGTCTCTACGATGTCCTGCATATAGGCCGTGCGCGCCCTATTGACGGCATCGAGTAGCGCTTCTTCTTTGGCGACGCCACCTCGCGGCCCAGTACCTACCGCATCGGTCGGTCCTGCCGTGATGGATAGCTGTTCGTCTGCCACGCTGCGCACCGTCCGACCACGGGTGGTGATGTGCCGCCGCGTGTGCACCCCGTCGGGGTGCAGGGTGGTGGCCAGGTAGAAGGGGCGGGCCAGGGGAGCACGCCAGTCCATCAGCAGGGTGCGCATCTGCTCGTCGTCATCGTGCAGGCCGATGCGCCCGATGTATCGGCGATCCAGGTGTTCGTTTCCGGGGACGGGGTTTTCCGCCTCCGCATCCTCCACGTCGATGCGCCCGAACATCAGGCCAACCTCTGCCGCGGAGTAGGAATCAAGGCGCTGAGCAATGTCGCGTGCCTCGCGGTCGCGCACCATCAAACCCTGTGGGTCGTCGATATCGGCCTCCAGGCGGACAGCCTTGAGCCGCTGTTCCAGTTTCTCGCGGGCCTGGTCTACCCGTTCTAGGAGGTCATCGAGGTAGTGCTGCTCGGCAGCGATGTCGTCGGTGGGCGACAAGGTGGGTGGGAGTTCCCTTCTGCGTAGTCGGTGGGGTCGGCGTGGTTGGCTAATCGTGAGTTTTTAAGGATAGAGCACGCTAGTTTACTCCCTCCGCGATGCTTTCGATAGCAAAGAACCCCTGGTAGCTGAACTAACCAGGGGCTCTAAGTGTATTTAGCTCTTACTTGAAGCGCTTTTGCGCCTGCTTCTGAGCCTTCTTTGCTCGCTTCTGGGCCTGCTTCTGTGCCTTCTGGGCGCGCTTGCGGGACTTCTTGGTGGCCTTCTGAACGTCCTTCTTCAGGCCTTCGGTGTCGAAGTCGTCCCATGCGTCCTGCGCCTTGGCAGCAGCGGACTGTGCGTAGTCGGAAGCCTGATCGCCGAACTCAGCCGCGCGCTCGCGCAGGTTGTCGGCTGCTTCCTTCCACTCATCCTGGTGCTCGTCAACGTAGTCGGCAACCTTATCCTGTACCTGGCCGGCAACTTCCTTCGTCTTGGCGAAGAAGCCCTGGGCCTGGTCGGAAGCGCTGGCGGCGAAAGCCTTGGACTGGGTCTGAGCGTTCTCCAGCATCTTCTGCTGCTCAGTCTTGCCCGGCATTGCCTGCTGCGCACGCCACTTCAGCCCCGGCTTGCCGGCGGTATCTGCGGAGGTGATAACCAGACCACCCAGCAGCGCCAGGTCGGTGACCAGGCCGCGGATCTCCTCCTTACGCTCCGCGCCATTGGAAGCATTCCAGAATGCGTGGCGGGACAGCGCGGTCGGGATCTGTACGGCGGCCAGGGTAGCGGCGGCCAGGCGCGGAGCCTTGCCGGTGGCCAGCAGGGCAGAGGCGACGACCTTGGTGGTGCCGACCACGCGCACGGTGGTCTCAGCATCGTCAGGAATCAGGCCGGCCTTATCCTGCGGCAGCACGGAGCGCAGAGTGCCGTTGATAGCCTTTGCGTCTTCTGCATACTCGTTGCTGTTCAGCAGCATCTGGGCGCCGTCAACGGCGAAAGCGGAAGCCAGCAGCGGGCGGGCAAGGGTACGGAACATTTGGGTCTACACACTCCTCTTTAGTTGGTGGCACGACCCTTGACTGCGTTTAGTCGTGCTCGAACAATCTCCCAGGTTACCTGAATCAATCTCACCCCGAGCGGAAACCTGCAGTCATCTACCAGCCTCGCGCTGCCCATTCATCGACCTTGCCCTTTTCCTCCCCAACGGACGTGGAATCCCCGTGACCAGGGTGGATTCGGGTTTCGTCGGGGAGGGTGAAGATCCTGTCGCGCACGTCGCCCAGGAGCTGTTGGAATTGCTCGGAGCTATTTGTTTTTCCAACGCCACCGGGGAAAACACTGTCACCCACCCACGCTCGTGGCACGCGCCCGTCGGCCAGATCCAGCACCGCCAAGCCGCCCGGGGTGTGGCCGCGCAGCTCGACTACCTGCAAGCCCAGCCCTGGCAGCTGTGCGCCAGCCAGGTCCAGCGATTCCAGCGATCCCTCGTCGTTTCCGTACACCCGATCCGGCGCCACGGGCAGTGCCTCGGCATCCAAGCGCGGCCCGTGGTGGCGGGCGCCTGTCGCCTTGAGGACGTCCGCCAGCGCGCGAGTGTGGTCTGCGTGCTGGTGGGTCGTGAGCACGTCGGTGATGCGCACACCCAGCTGTTCGGCCAGGTCCAGCAGGTGTTCTGAATCGTCGGCGGCATCCACCAGCAGCGCCTCACCGCCCCGGCATAGCAACCAACAATTGTTGTCCATAGAACCTACGGTCGTGACTGCGTACGTATGGGCGTCAGAACTAAGAACCTGCACGTCGCGCGGTGCGGAAAGATGGCTAAATTCGGTAACTTGCTGCATGGCACCACACTAGCGATGTCTCGGCGATGGCGTAGACTAGCAGGGTTGATGCTTCAACAATTAAGGAGTAGATAGTGGCCGATCAGCTGATTGTCCGTGGAGCCAGCGAACACAACCTCAAGGGCGTGGATATCGACCTGCCGCGCGACAAGATGATCGTGTTTACGGGGCTGTCCGGCTCGGGTAAATCCTCCCTGGCCTTCGACACGATCTTCGCGGAAGGCCAGCGCCGGTACGTCGAATCTTTGAGCTCCTATGCGCGCATGTTCCTCGGGCGCATGGATAAGCCGGACGTGGAGCTGATCGAGGGGCTGTCCCCGGCAGTTTCCATCGACCAGAAGTCCACGAACCGCAACCCGCGCTCGACCGTCGGCACGGTTACCGAGATCTTCGACTACCTGCGCCTGCTGTACGCCCGCACTGGCATCCCGCACTGCCCGGAGTGCGGCGGCGTGATCCAGCGGCAGACCCCGCAGGAGATCGTGGACCAGATTCTGGCGATGGAGCATGGGCTGAAGTTCCAGGTGCTCGCGCCGGTAGTGCGCACCCGAAAGGGCGAGTTCGTGGACCTCTTCGAGGACCTGGCCGCGCAGGGCTACTCCCGCGTGCAGGTCGACGGTGCGGTGTATCAGCTGTCTGACCCGCCGACGCTAGAGAAGCAAGTCAAGCATGACATCGACGTGGTGGTGGACCGCCTGCAGGTGAAGGAATCGCAGAAGCAGCGCCTGACCGACTCGATCGAGACCGCTCTGCAGCTGGCCGACGGGATCGTGATCCTGGACTTCGTGGGCTTGCCGGATGACGATCCGCACCGCACGCGCCGATTCTCCGAGAAAATGGCCTGCCCGAACGGTCACGCGATCCAGCTGGACGAGCTGGAGCCGCGCACGTTCTCCTTCAACTCGCCCTACGGTGCCTGCCCTGCTTGTGACGGCCTGGGCACGCGCCTGGAGGTCGACGAGAAGCTGGTGATCCCGGACGAGGACGCAGCCGTGGTCGACGCGATCGCGCCGTGGTCGTCCAGCCCGAACAGCAAGTACTTCACCAAGCTGGTGAACGCACTGGGCGAGGCGATGGGCTTCGACCCGAAGTCCCCGTGGAAGGACCTGAAGGCCACCCACCGCAAGGCCATCCTGAACGGCCACAAGACGCAGATTAAGGTCAGCTACCGCAACCGCTACGGCCGTTCGCGCACCTACAACGCACCCTTCGAGGGCGTGATGCCCTTCCTGAAGCGCAAGCTCGACCAAACCGATTCCGACTGGTCCAAGGAGCGCTACCGCAGCTACATGCGTGAGGTCGCCTGCCCGACGTGCGACGGCACGCGCCTGAAGCCCGAGGTTCTGGCCGTAACTATTGCCTCGGGCGAGCAGGAGTTGTCCATCGCCGAGGTCTCTGATCTTTCTATTGCGGACGCCAGCAGCTTCCTCGATAACCTTTCTCTAAGCAAGCGCGAGGAGATGATTGCCGGGGCGGTTCTGCGGGAGATCCAGGCGCGCCTGAAGTTCCTGCTGGACGTTGGCCTGAACTACCTGTCGATGTCCCGCTCCGCGGGCACGCTCTCCGGCGGTGAGGCCCAGCGCATCCGTCTGGCTACGCAAATTGGTTCCGGTCTGGCGGGCGTGCTGTACGTGCTGGATGAGCCGTCGATCGGCCTGCACCAACGCGATAACGAGCGGCTGATCCGCACCCTGGAGCACCTGCGCGATCTGGGCAACACCCTGATCGTGGTGGAGCACGACGAAGACACGATCCGCACGGCCGACTGGCTGGTGGATATCGGTCCGCGAGCTGGCGAGTACGGCGGCGAGATCGTGTACCAGGGCGAGCCCAAGGGCATCCTCGAGGCGAAGGATTCCTTGACCGGCCAGTACCTGTCCGGTGAAAGGGTGCTGGCTGTCCCGGAGAAGCGCCGCCCGATTGATACGGACCGGGTGCTGACGGTACACGGCGCCCAGGAAAACAACCTGAAGAACGTGGACGTCACCCTGCCGTTGGGCGTGCTGACACTCATCACTGGCGTATCGGGCTCCGGTAAGTCGTCCCTGATCAACGGCATTGTGGCGAAGTCTTTGAGCAACACCCTGAACAAGGCGCGCCAGGTGCCGGGGCACCACAAGAAGATCACGGGCACGGAGCACTTGGACAAGCTGGTGCAGGTGGATCAGAGCCCGATTGGCCGTACCCCGCGATCCAACCCGGCCACGTACACGGGCGTGTTCGACAAGATTCGCAAGCTATTCGCCGAGACGACGGAGGCCAAGGTACGCGGCTACACCGCGGGCCGGTTCTCGTTCAACGTTAAGGGCGGGCGTTGCGAGGCCTGCCACGGCGACGGCACTCTGAAGATCGAGATGAGCTTCCTGCCCGACGTGTACGTGCCCTGCGAGGTCTGCGAGGGCGCTCGCTACAACCGCGAGACGCTGGAGGTCCACTACAAGGGCAAGTCCATCGCCGAGGTGCTGGACATGCCGATTTCCGAGGCAGCGGAGTTCTTTGAGCCCGTTACTTCGATTTCCCGCTACCTGAACACCCTGGTGGATGTGGGCCTGGGGTACGTCCGCCTGGGGCAGGCGGCCACCACCTTGTCCGGTGGTGAGGCACAGCGCGTGAAGCTAGCCGCCGAGCTGCAGAAGCGTTCCAACGGCCGGACGGTGTACATCCTCGACGAGCCGACCACCGGCCTGCACTTCGAGGACATCCGCAAGCTGATGCTGGTGATCCAGGGGCTCGTGGACAAGGGCAATAGCGTGTTCATCATCGAGCACAACCTGGACGTCATTAAGGCTGCCGACTGGATTGTGGACATGGGGCCGGAGGGCGGCTCCGGCGGTGGCACCGTTGTTGCCGAGGGAACCCCGGAGCAGGTTGCGGAAGTGGAGGCCTCCCACACCGGCCGCTACCTGCGGTCCATGCTCTGATCCTGCATCCGGGGCTGCTGGGGTTGCTGAGCCTGTTGCTGCATCGGCGGCTGTGGCTGTTGAGATTGTTGTGGCATCGGCGGCTGAGGCTGCGGCACTCGCGACTGCGGGGGAGTCTTGTTTGGCTTCTCGCGGGTGATGGCGGCAACCAGTAGCACCATGCCGCAGATGAGGAACGCCAGGGCCTGCACAAGGCCACCGAGGACGGACAGGTCGTAGAAGACAAGCTTGGCGGTGGCGATGATCGCCAGCATCAGGCCGGGCTTCGAGTTGTTGCGGTACAGCAGGTACACGGCGCCCAACATCCAGCTGACGGAGATCAGCACGTGCGCCACCATGAATGACAGCTTCGTGGTGGAGATAGCCATAGCGACGGCGGGGATTGCGGAGGAGGCGAGCACAAGGGTGACTACGCCGATAACCAACATCGTCACTTCCGAGTTGGACTGCTTACCCGGAATCTCGCGTCCAGCAATTCCGCGCAGGCCGGTCTCGAGGAGGTATTGGTGGCGGTACAGAAGCGCCACCGCTAGCGCGAGGCTGACTACCAGGACGATCGCCGAGTCCGGAACACGCATGTTACCTGCCCCGACCCAGCTGCGCGGTGCGTAGGTGAACACCGCTAGGAAAGAGCACATTAGTGAGATCCATGCGACATTCTTAGGCATGCGCGGCAATCCCCATACAACGGCTGCGGTGTATAGCAGCAGCCCCACAGCGACGATGATGCTCCCATATCCAAACACCGAGGCCTCAGCGGGGGAATGCCGTAGTTCAGAATCCAATGCGTACCACTGGAAGAAGCGGATGATGAAGACAATGGGGAGAGTACCGGCGGAGATTATGAAAGCGAACGCGTTGGCCAGCTGTGGTGGAAGCGGTTCTGTTCCTGGAATCTGGAAGTCCGCTTGGAAGATGCCGCCGTTGACGCGAGCGATGATGTATGCGCACGCAGTTACTAGGGAGATAAAGGCGACGGCCGCCCAGGAATTGCTGGACAACAGGCACACCGACGGAATGATTACCACGGCTACTACGCCGCTGAGGTGAAGCTGGCGGGATGCAAACGGTGGGACGAAGCTGATAATCGTCACGAGCGCGAAGCCCACCACGCCGAGCAGGAACGTCGTAAGTATGAAGGGTGCACTCAGCAGCATCGCGCAGATGTAAGTAATGGTCGCGGTGGTCTGAAGCTTGAACCACGGGCGGCCCCAACGGGCTGCGAAGCCGCAGATAGCGGCGGCGATCAAGCTGCCAGCGAAGTAACCATTGTGAATTTCGCGTTGCACTTCCTGGTCGGCGGGGAACATAGAGAGGAAGCTCGCTGCCGCCGGCAGGATGAATAGAGGCGCAAAGGCGGTGACAACCACCGCGAGGACTTCCTTCTTCCAGGCATAAGCCAGTGCCAAAGAGCCGGCACATATGACCACCGTCAGCACGCTACCGAGCGCCTCACCGAACCATCCCAGGTTGAACACCGCGACCCAGAGGTCCGCCAAACCGCCCAGAGTGGCAACTATCAATAGCGCCGAGGAGCTCACTCCGTCTGGTTGCTTCTTGTGCACGATTGTCGACGTCACGGCCAAACCGCCACAGATCACCGCAGCGAGAATGACCGCTCCCTCCGGAGTAAGGATTCCGGAAGCGTAGGCCAATAGAGCCAGGAAGGTGAGGCCGACAACCGTGATGGAGCCGCCGATGATCGCCAGCAGGCGAGTGACCAGGTCCTCCTTTTCCCACCACTGTTGCAGCTTGTTCGGCTCCTTTGGCTCCTGCTGCTTCGCAGCTGGTTGGGGCTGTGGCTGAGGGGTAGCTTGTCGCGACGCCTGCGGACGGGGAGCCTGCGGACGCGTTGGCGCTTGCTGCTGCGGCGGTGTGGGCTCCTGGCGCGGCGGTTGTGCAGGGCGCGCCGGGTGGTGCTGCGCCTGTTGTGGCTGCTGCTGACGCTGAGTCGGCGTGGGTTGAGGTTGTGCGAACCGAGGCTTGGGAGCTTGAGGTCGCTCCATCTTGCGTTCAGCTGGCGCAGGGGAGTGCTTCTGTGGAGGGTGAGCCGGTGGAGCCTGTAAGCCCGGTTTGGGGCGCGGAGGAGGTGAGGCTGGGGGCGTCACTAAGGAAGAAGAAGCAGCTCGTTGCGCCTGCGAGAGCCTTTGCTGATTCATGGCGACCTCCCGCAGAATGCGGATCATCTGCGTTTGCGCCTGCACCTGCGAGCGGGCAAGGTCATCGATACGCCTCATGAGGTCGTTGGTGGGTTGTGCGGATCTATTAGAAGAGTTGTTCATGGCTCAAAAGTTTATTCTCTCTTGGCGCACCAGGGCGCAGTAATGGTTTTGGTAATTGCCCGGACGATTGTTATACTTCCAAGCACTACCGTCTCGTTCCGTCGGTTTGAGTCGCTTTTATCTCAAATCTGGCTTAAACAAACGGAAACGGGCTGCAAGTGGAGATTCCTTCTCCCACCTGGAGACCTCCTTTAAGGAAGGGCTCGGGTCGTAGCCACAGGCACGGATGGGTTCAAGAGAATCCAGAAGTGTAATGCGTGATGCAGGGCAGTTGTTCCCGCCGGCGCAAAGTGGCTGTGATTGTGGGGGAACATAGGGGATCTTCAGTACTGCAGGGGTCGGTAAGACATTAACCAAACTGCTACTGAGGAGTTCACATTAGCGCAGAAGCTCGCATCAACGACCGTATTCGAGTCCCTGAGGTCCGACTCGTCGGTCCAGGCGGCGAACAGGTCGGTATCGTCAAAACAGACGATGCGCGAAAGCTGGCCTATGAAGCTGACCTCGACCTTGTAGAGGTTGCACCGAACGCCAAGCCGCCCGTGGCAAAGATCATGGACTACGGCAAGTTCAAGTACGAGCAGGCCCAGAAGGCCCGCGAAGCTCGTAAGAACCAGCAGCAGACCGTGGTGAAGGAACAGAAGTTCCGTCCGAAGATCGACGACCACGACTACGAGACCAAGAAGGGCAACGTCATCCGTTTCCTGGAAAAGGGCTCCAAGGTCAAGGTCACGATCATGTTCCGCGGGCGTGAGCAGTCTCGCCCGGAGCTCGGGTTCCGGTTGCTGGAGCGACTGGCAAACGACGTCGAGGAATACGGCGTAGTTGAGACCCGTGCCAAGCAAGACGGTCGCAACATGACCATGGTGCTGGGCCCGGTCCGCAAGGGCAAGAAGTAGTAACAGAACTAGTTGTTAGAGGTTTTTCACCAATGAAGCAGAAGACTCACAAGGGTGCCGCAAAGCGCATCAAGATCTCCGGTTCCGGCAAGCTGCGTCGCGAGCAGGCTAACCGCCGCCACCTGCTGGAGGGCAAGCCCTCCAAGCGCACCCGTCGCCTGAAGGGCACCGAGGACGTCGCTCCGGCCGATGTCAAGCGCATGAAGCGTCTGCTGGGCAAGGCATAACTTAAAGCCCGCTTTTCCACCCCTATACACCCAACCGCGCCATCGAGTGGATTCAGCGCTTGAGAAAGTGCTGGTTCGAGGCGCGCACTCTTAAAGAAAAGGAAGTATCACCGTGGCACGTGTCAAGCGCTCAGTGAACGCCAAGAAGAAGCGTCGCGAAGTACTGAAGTCCGCCAAGGGCTACCGTGGTCAGCGCTCCCGCCTGTACCGCAAGGCAAAGGAGCAGATGCTCCACTCCAAGACTTACGAGTTCCGCGATCGCAAGGCTCGTAAGAACGAGTTCCGCAAGCTGTGGATCCAGCGCATCAACGCTGGTGCTCGCCAGAACGGTATGACCTACAACCGTCTGATCCAGGGCCTGCGCCTGGCCGAGATCGAGGTCGACCGCAAGAACCTGGCTGAGCTGGCCGTCAACGACTTCGACGCATTCACCGCTCTGTGCGAGGCTGCAAAGGCTGCCCTGCCGGAGGACGTTAACGCACCGGCTGCTTCCTAAAGCCAGCCCTAAACGCGTAACGCGCACCCCATCCTGGACATCCAGGGTGGGGTTTTGTCGTATAGGGTCATATGCAAGCTGCGATTCCCGATAGATTGGAGGGGCAGCCCCGGATATAGCCGGGCAGAAGTCCGTTAAAAGCTAAGGAGAATCCGCATTGAAGACCTACACACGCGCCGCACTGGCAGCAGTCCTGGCTTTGTCTCTCAGCGGTTCCCTAGCATCCTGCAACATGAGCACTAACGAAGACGCCGAACGGGCCATGCAGGAAGCCTCGGAAAGCTCAGGAGGCTCGGAAAGGGCCGGTGATGAGGATCTTTCCTATGCCGATATGCCAGAGGAGGACTTTGCAGCGAAGGCCGCAAAAACTGTCGAGGAGTTCATTCAAACCAACTTTGATTCCGCTTTGGTCAAGACAATCGAAAGGCTCCCCGACGAGGATAAGGAGCTGCTCAAGCGGGCTAACACGGTGGCCAACGTCGAGAAGCTCTCCAACGAAGAGAAGGATGAACTCTTCGAAGTAGCCGACAAGGTGTACAACGTGCGTCACTTCATCGCGGGGGTTGATGACATGAGCGATGAAGACCGCGGTGCGGTAGTTGTTGGTCTGAATTACAGCCTCGACGGTGTCTGGCGGTTTTTTGGTGGCCACGGCGCGATGGAGGTGAAGGCACATCCGGAGAAGGCGAAAGTCGATAGTGCTCGTACGAAGGTGGAGTTCCCGATGGGTTCCCTCGAAATGCACATGCATGGCATCGAGGCGAGTCAGCAGGAGCCCCTTGCCGTTGTCGTGGACGGCGGCCAGCTTCGCATTCATGGCCAGTACCTCATCGACATTGCACACGAGGCCAAGGATGGGACGATGACTCGTACTCATTCCAAGAACGGCGTTACCACGACGGAGAAGGAGCAGATGACCCTGTTCGAAAACTAGGTCAATTATGCTGTGGGGTATGAACCCGCAGGATGCCCAAGAGCTTTTCACCGAAAGAACCCCTCGCATTGTCAACGCAGCCAAGCTTCACCGGTCGGCTGCACGCAAGAAGGCGGGGGTTTTCCTTGTGGAGGGGGAGAACAGCGTAGAGGCCGCCATTGCCACCGGAAGTGCCACGGACGTGTACGTCACGCTGGCCGCCGCGGAGCGCTTCGAGCCGATTATCCGCACCGCCGGCTACCTCAATATCTACGTGCACTACATCACGGACAAGGCCGCCAAGCACCTTTCTGATACCGCCACGACTACAGGTTTGTTTGCCGTGTGCAAGCCGGTGCTGTGGTCTGTCGGTAAGGTTTTGACGCCCCAGCCTCAACTGGTAAGCGTCCCAGTGGAAACCAACGACCCCGGCAATGCCGGCACCCTGATCCGAGTGGCCGATGCCATGGGCGCGGATGCCGTGGTGTTCGCCGGAGAGACTGCTGATCCGCAGTCGTGCAAAGCCGCTCGCGCCTCGGCCGGCTCCCTGTTCCACGTGCCGGTGGCCCGCTCCACCAACGTGAAGGACGTGTTGGGTCAGCTGCGTGCCCAAGGGTTGCAGATTCTCGCCACCGCGGCAGACGGTGAGGTCAGCCTGGATGACGCCGGGGAGATCCTCACCAAGCCGACCGCGTGGCTGTTCGGTAATGAGGCGCACGGGCTGGGCGAGGAGCTGCTGGCCGAGGCGGACCTGCGGGTTTCCATTCCTATTCGTGGGCGCGCGGAATCCCTCAACCTTGCCACCGCGGCCTCCATCTGCATGTATGAATCGTCCCGCATCCAGGCAGCGGCCCGTGAGACTGCCGGGGGAGCAGTCGAAGACTGATAGCCCCAACTCGGTGCGGCAGTGGGTCAGCCGGGTATTATTAACGAGGTTAAGCCGTGCACGTAGAAAGAGGAGCGCACTGAAGTGACGGATTCCGCGGACACTCCCCAGGTAGAGCTTTCGGAGCAGGGGCTCAACGCCGCAGCAGACGCAGCCGAGAAGGCCTTTTCCGAGGCTGCAAATCTGGAGGAACTGGCGGCCGCTCGCCGCGAGCACCTGGGCGACGATGCCCCCATTCCGGCCGCCCGCCGTAGCCTGGGCAGCCTGCCGAAGGATCAGCGCAAGGACGCTGGCCGCCTGGTGAACATGGCGCGGGGTCGCGTTGAAAAGCGCTTCGCCCAGGTCAAGGCCGAGCTCGAGCGCAAGCGCAACGAGGAAGTCCTGCGCGCCGAGCGCATCGACGTCACCGAGCCGACCACCCGCGGCCAGCGCGGCGCCCAGCACCCGATCACCATCCTGTCCGAGCAGATCGCAGACATCTTCGTCGGCATGGGCTGGGAGATCGCCGACGGGCCGGAGGTCGAGGCCGAGTACTTCAATTTCGACTCCCTGAACTTCATCCCGGACCACCCCGCGCGAACGCTGCAGGACACCTTCCACATCGCTCCGGAGGGCTCCGGCCAGGTGCTGCGCACCCACACTTCTCCGGTGCAGATGCGCACGATGCTCTCCCGCGACCTGCCGATCTACATCGCCTGCCCGGGCCGTGTGTTCCGCACCGATGAGCTGGACGCCACCCACACCCCCGTGTTCCACCAGGTGGAAGGCCTTGCAGTGGATAAGGGGCTGACGATGGCGCACCTGAAGGGCACGCTGGATCACTTGGCCAAGACGCTGTTTGGCGAGGAGGCCAAGACCCGCATCCGCCCGAACTACTTCCCGTTCACCGAGCCCTCCGCAGAGGTGGATGTCTGGTTCGCCGACAAGAAGGGCGGCGCCGGCTGGATCGAGTGGGGCGGCTGCGGCATGGTCAACCCGAACGTCCTGATCGCCGCGGGCGTAGATCCGGAGGAGTACTCCGGCTTCGCCTTCGGCATGGGCATCGAGCGCACCTTGCAGTTCCGCAACGGCCTGCCCGACATGCGCGACATGGTTGAGGGCGATGTGCGCTTCACCCTGCCGTTCGGCGTGCGCCGCTAGAGAAACTTAAAACCCCAGAGCAACAGAGCATCCCAGAGCACCCCATCTAAAGCCCCAATCAAGGATCTTTCGAAAATCATGCTTATTTCCCAGTCGTGGCTGACCCGAATCCTGCAGACCTCCAACCCACAGTGGAGCGTGAGCGCCGAGGAGTTCGACGCCGGCTTCGTCCGCGTTGGCTTCGAGACTGAGGGGTACGAGGCGATCCCCGAAACCACCGGCCCGCTGGTGATCGGTCGCGTCGAGAAGATCGAGGAACTCACCGAGTTCAAGAAGCCGATCCGTTACTGCGACGTCAACGTCGGTGAGGCTAACGGCACCGGCGAGCTGCAGCACATCATCTGTGGCGCGCGGAATTTCGCCGAGGGCGACAACGTCGTCATCGCCCTGCCCGGCACGGTGCTGCCCGGCCCCTTCGAGATCTCGGCACGTAAGACCTACGGCAAGATCTCCGAGGGCATGATCTGTTCTGCGATGGAGGTGGGCCTGGCCAGCCAGCAGAACGCGGGAATCATGACTATTTCTGACGCCGATCTCGCCAGTGCCAACCTCAAGGTAGGCGACGATGCGCGT
Source organism: Corynebacterium jeikeium (assembly GCF_028609885.1). Taxonomy (NCBI): domain Bacteria; kingdom Bacillati; phylum Actinomycetota; class Actinomycetes; order Mycobacteriales; family Corynebacteriaceae; genus Corynebacterium; species Corynebacterium jeikeium. The sequence continues at coordinate 1,013,053 of NZ_CP063195.1, forward strand.
GAGCTGCTGGGTTTGCAGGACACCATCTTCGACGTGAACATCACCCCGGACCGCGGCTACGCGCTGTCGGCCAGGGGACTCGCCCGCGAGTTGGCGTCCAGCTTCGACCTGCAGTTCCGTGACCCGGCGCAGGATCCGGCAGCAGCGGCGATGCGCAACGACCTTTTCGCCGGCCTGCCCGGCACCGACGGCGAGGTGCAAGCGCTGAAGGTCGACGAGGACACGAAGTGCTCTAAGTTCGGCATGCGCAAGGTCACCGGCATCGACCCGCAGGCGGAGTCCCCGCTGTGGCTGCAGCGCGAGCTGATGCTGTGCGGCCAGCGCCCAGTGAACCCGGCGACGGACGTGACGAACTACGTGATGTTCCTGCTGGGCCAGCCGATGCACGCCTTCGACGCAGACAAGGTCAGCGGAGAGCTGCACGTTCGCCTGGCACAGAAGGGGGAGAAGCTGACCACGCTGGACGACGTGGAGCGCACCCTCGACCCCGAGGACGTGGTGATCTCCGACGACTCCGGTGTGCAGTCGCTGGCTGGCGTGATGGGTGGCTCGACTTCCGAGATTTCCGAGACGACCACCAACGTGCTGTTCGAGGCTGCGCACTGGGATCAGATCACCGTGGCCCGCACCTGCCGCCGCCACAAGCTTTCCTCCGAGGCCTCCCGCCGCTTCGAGCGCGGCACGGATGCCGCCATCATCGAGGATGCCCTAGACTTCGCCGTCGCCCTGCTGGTGAACATCGCGGGCGGCGAAGTAGAGGAGGGGCGCACCCTGGTCGGCGTGGTTCCGGAGATGCCGATGATCACCATCCACACCTCCCGGCCGGGTAAGACCGCAGGCAAGATCTACCCGGACGGCACCACCATTTCTCGCCTGCGGGAGGTCGGCTGCGAGGTGCGTGAGACCGGCTCCCGCGACGATAACGGTGCCCGCGAGATCGAAGTCACCCCGCCGACCTGGCGCCCGGATCTGACGATGCCTGCCGACCTGGTGGAGGAGGTCCTGCGCCTCGAGGGGCTGGAGGACATCCCCTCTATCGTCCCGACCGCCCCGGCTGGCCGCGGCTACACCCCGCGCCAGCGGATGCGTCGCAACGTGGGCCAGGCTCTAGCCTGGGCGGGCTATGCAGAGATCCTGCCGACCCCGTTTATCGCCAACGACGTGTTCGACGTGTGGAACCTGCCCGCAGATGACCCGCGCCGCCTGACGGTGAAGGTGCAGAACCCGCTGGAAAGCGACTACGCCTGCATCGGCACCACTCTGCTGCCGTCCATGATCGAATCCCTGCGCCGCAACGTCACCCGTGGCCAGCGCGACGTCGCCCTTTACGGCGTGGAGCAGGTGTCCCTGCCGAAGTCGACTAAGCCGTTCTCGCCGATGCCTTCTGTGAAGCAGCGCCCGGGGACTGAGGAGCTGCAGGAGCTACTGGATTCCCTGCCCGCCCAGCCGCTGCACGTGGCCGTTGTGGCCACGGGTAACCGCCAGCTGCAGGGTATCTGGGGCGAGCCGGAATCCTTCACGGCGGCCGACGCCATCGAGTCCGCCCGTGTGGTCGCCCGTGCCGCAGGTGTGGAGATCACCGTGCGCAATGCAGAGTACTTGCCGTGGCACCCGGGCCGCTGCGCTGAGATCCTGGTGGGCGACAAGGTCGTTGGTCACGCTGGCGAGCTGCACCCGCAGGTCTTGGAGCGCGCAGAGCTGCCGCCGCGCACCGTGGCCATGGAGATGAATCTCGACGCGCTGCCGCTGGAGGAGACTTTCCCGCGCCCGGTGCTGTCGGCTTTCCCGGCGGTCCTGCAGGACATCGCGGTCGTCGTTGACGAGGCCACCCCGGCTCAGGATGTTGAGGATGCTCTGCGCGCTGGCGCTGGCGAGCTGTTGGAGGAGATCCGACTGTTCGACGTTTACCACTCCGAGGCTCTGGGTGAGGGCAAGCGCTCGCTGACCTTCAGCCTGCGTTTCCGTGCGCCCGACCGCACCCTGACGGAGGAAGAGGCCAGCAAGTCCCGCGAGGCGGCTCTGCAGTCCGCCACTGAAAAGGTCGGTGCGCAGCTTCGCGCCTAGCTGCATAATTCCCACAAACCTGAATAATTTGCATTTTGGGTTCGAGTAGGGCAGAATCGCCCTATGTTGAAAATTGCAGTAGCAGGCGCCAGCGGGTACGCGGGTGGTGAGGCCCTTCGCCTCCTATTAAATCACCCCGGCTACGGCGTGGACTTCGAAATCGGTTCGCTGACCGGCGGTTCCAACGCGGGCACGCGATTCGGCGATCTTAACCCGGGGCTACCCGCCCTGGCGGATCGCGTGCTCGAAGAGACGACCGAGGAAGTTCTCCGCGGACACGACGCTGCAATCCTGGCCCTCCCTCACGGAGTCTCAGCCTCCCTGGACCTGCCGGAATCCATGAAGATCGTGGACTGTGGCGCGGACTACCGCCTGAAGAATGCCAACCACTGGGCGCGCTTCTACGGCACCCCGCACGCCGGCACCCGCACCTACGGCATCCCGGAGATGCCCGGTCGCAGGGAGGAAATCGCGGCCACTAATTACGTCGCCGCCCCCGGTTGCTTCCCGACTGGCGCCACGATGGCCCTCATGCCCGCCATCGCTAGCGGCCTGATGGCACCGCAGATCAGCGTGGTTTCCGTCACCGGCACTACCGGCGCTGGTAAGAAGGCCGCCGTGAACCTACTGGGTTCGGAAACCATAGGTAACCTGCGCGCCTACGGCGTGGGCACCCACCGCCACGCGCCGGAGATCAAGCAGAGCGTGGAAGAGCTGCTGGCCCCCGGCTACTCCTCGGACGACGTGCACGTTACCTTCACCCCGGTGCTGGCTCCTCTGACCCGCGGCATCCTCACCACCGTCACCGCCCCCGCGCGTGGCCAGGCTCGCGATATCCGCCGTGCTTACGAGGAGTTCTGTGCCGACGAGCCCTTCCTCCACCTGCTGCCGGAGGGCCAGCAGCCGGAGGTGAAGAGCGTCGTCGGCTCCAACATGGTGCACATCCAAGTAGAAGTCGCCGATGGCATGGTCATCGCCACCAGCGCCATCGATAACCTCACCAAGGGCACCGCAGGTGCCGCCATCCAATGCCTCAACCTGATGTTCGGTTGGGAAGAAACCGCGGGACTCCCGCAGACGGGGCTCTGATTCAAAACTATGACCAGCGCAGACAAGAACAATCCGGATACCAGCACTGCCCAGGGATCCTCTGCAGACCTCGGTGTGACCGTTCCCAAGGGCTTTAGCGCCGCTGCCGTGACCGCGGGGATCAAGCCCTCCGGCAAGTCGGATATGGCTCTGATCCGCAACGATGGGCCGGATGACATCGCCGCCGCCATGTTCACCCGCAATCAGGTCACCGCCGCTCCGGTTCGTTATACCAAGGCAAATAACGACGGCACTTTCCGCGCCGTTGTTGTGAACTCTGGCAACGCCAACGCCTGCAACGGAGCCCAGGGCGACAAGGATGCGCGCGCTACCGCAGAGAAGGCCGCCGAGTTGCTGGGGTGCCAACCCGGAGATGTTGCCGTGTGTTCCACCGGCCTGATCGGCGACGTGCTGCCGATGGATAAGGTGCTTTCCGGCGTCGACGAGCTCGCCGGCAAGCTCGACCAGTCCATCGCCGCCGGCAACGATGCTGCCCGCGCCATCATGACCACCGACCTCGTTGCTAAGGAAGCCGTCTACCACGGCGAAGGCTGGTCCATCGGCGCCATGGGCAAGGGCGTCGGGATGATGGCCCCGTCGCTGGCTACGATGCTCGTGTTTATTACTACGGACGCCCACCTTCCCAGCGCCGACATGGCCCACGAGGCCCTGGCGGGCGCCACCCCGACCACCTTCGACTGCATCGACATCGACGGTGCGACCTCCACCAACGACACTGTGCTGCTAATGGCCTCCGGCGCTTCCGGCATTACCCCGGACGCGGAAGAATTCAACGCTGCGATCCACCAAGTGTGCCTCGATATTGCGATGCAACTGCAGGCGGACGCTGAGGGCGTCACAAAGAGAGTGTCCATTACCGTCGGCGGCGCAGAAACGGACGCAGACGCACAAACCGCAGCGCGCGTCATCGGCCGCGACAACCTGTTTAAGTGCGCGATGTTCGGCTCCGACCCGAACTGGGGCCGCGTGCTGGCTGCCGTGGGCATGGCGCCGGTGAAGATGAACCCGGAGGCCATCAGTGTGTCCTTCAATGGCCATCCGGTGTGCATCAACTCCACGGGCGCCCCCGGTGCTCGCACCGTGGATCTCTCGGGCGCAGACATTGCCGTCGAGGTGGACCTCGGAGTGGGCGAGGGGCGTGCGACGGTGTGGACGACCGACCTGTCGTACTCCTACGTGGAGATCAACTCGGAGTACTCCACCTAAGACTCTTGAGCCACCAGAGCCGCCTGAACCACCCCGCACAACGGACCAACCAGGAAAACCCCAGATGAACCCCAAACACACCCCCATCGATACCACCGGGCTGACCCCCGAGCTGCGCAGCCATGTGCTGGCCGAAGCCCTGCCGTGGCTTCTGCACTACCGCGACAAGATCGTGGTGGTGAAGTACGGCGGCAACGCGATGATCGACGAAGAGCTGAAGCGCGCTTTCGCCGCCGACATGGTCTTCCTGCGTGCCATCGGTGCTCGCCCGGTCGTGGTGCACGGCGGCGGACCCCAGATCAACGAGATGCTGAAGACCGTCGGACTGGAAGGCGAGTTCAAGGGCGGCTTCCGTGTGACCACACCGGAGGTGATGGAGTACGTCCGCATGGTGCTATTCGGCAAGGTCGGCCGCGAGCTGGTCGGGCTGATCAACGAGCACGGCCCCTATGCCGTCGGTGCCTCGGGCGAGGATGCCGGCCTGTTTACCGCCTCCAAGCGCATGATCACCGTCGATGGGGAAGAGGTCGACTTGGGTCGGGTGGGGCAGATCGAGCACGTTGACGCCGAAAGCCTGATCGACCTCATCGACGCCGGCCGCATCCCCGTCGTCTCCACGGTCGCACCGGATGACCAGGGGCGGATCTACAACATCAACGCAGACACCGCCGCCGGTGCGCTGGCAGGTGCCCTGGGCGCCGAGAGGCTCGTGATGCTCACCAATGTCAAGGGCTTGTACACCGACTGGCCAAACAAGGAATCGCTGGTATCCAGCCTGACCCCGGAGCAGCTTTCCGATCTGCTGCCCAACCTCGATTCCGGCATGGTGCCCAAGATGGAGGCCTGCCTGGACGCGCTGCGCAGTGGCGTGCAGGCCGCGCACGTTATCGACGGCCGTATTCCGCACTCCGTAATCTTGGAGCTGATGACCACCGGCGGTATCGGCACCATGATCTGCCCCGCGGGCTGGGAAGACATTGCCAGCCCCGACATCAACTATCGGGAGGACCTCCCATGACCCAGAACCTAGAGAACGCAACCAACGACTGGCAGGGCCACTGGAACGCCGCGCTGTTCGAAACCTACGGCACCCCGCCGCGCGAGCTGGTTTCTGGCCGTGGCACCATCGTCACCGACGCAGAAGGCAACGAGTACCTCGACCTGCTGTCCGGCATCGCCGTGAATGCTCTGGGGCACGCTCACCCTGCCATTGTTGACGCCGTGACGAATCAGATCGCCACGCTCAGCCACACGTCTAACCTCTTCGCCCACCCGCAGGTGATCAAACTCGCCGAGCGGCTGAAAGGCCTGCTGGGGGTGCAGAGTGGGGAGGCAGCCGAGGCGATGGCCGGTGCCCGCGTGTTCTTCTCCAACTCCGGCGCCGAGGCCAACGAGGCCGCCTTCAAGATCGCCCGTGCCACCGGTAAGACCAAGATCCTGGCCGCCGAGCGTGGCTTCCACGGCCGCACCATGGGTGCCCTCGCTCTGACCGGCCAGCCGGATAAGCAGGAGGCCTTCAAGCCCCTGCCCGGCGGCGTGGAGTACTACCCCTACGGCGACATCAAAGCCCTGCGGGAGATGGCAGACGACGACACTGCCGCGATCTTCCTGGAGTCCATCCAGGGCGAAACCGGCGTGATCCCCGCCCCGGACGGCTTCCTCGCCGCCGTGCGGGAGTTGTGTGATGCCCACGACATCCTCATGGTCGTTGACGAGGTACAGGCCGGCATGGGGCGCACCGGCCAGTGGTTCGGATTCCAGCACGAGGCCGGGGTGCTGCCGGACGTCATCACTATGGCCAAGGGACTGGGCGGTGGCCTGCCGATCGGCGCCACCCTCGCCCTGCCGAAGGCACAGCTGCTGGCCAAGGGGATGCACGGAACCACCTTCGGCGGAAACCCCGTCGTCTGCGCGGCCGCGAACGCCGTCATCGACACGATCGAAGCCGAGGACCTTCTGGCAAACGTCGCCACCCAGTCGCAGGCAATCCGCGATGGCCTGGCCGATCACCCCAGCGTGCAGACCATCCGTGGCCGCGGGCTCATGCTGGGCATCGTTCTGGATGCGCCCCTTAACCTGGATCCACTGGACTACGGGCTGATCATCAACAAGCCCCAGCCCGATGTGATCCGCCTGGTTCCGCCGCTGAATATCTCGGCGGATGAGGTGCAGCGGGGCGTCACAAAGATTAGGCAGATGCTGGACGACAACCGCGCGCAGAACCAGTAACCACAGAAAGAACGGAAGACACCACATGACAAACCTGCACCTGCAGAAAAAGGGGCCGCTGCGCCACATGCTGGCCGACGACGACCTCACCCCGGAAGAGCAAGCCGAAGTGCTGGCGCTGGCCGAGGAACTGAAGGACAACCGCTACGGCAACGGCTACCGCAACCTGCTAGAGCGCCGCTCCGTCGCCGTGCTGTTCGACAAGACCTCTACGCGCACGCGCTTTTCTTTTGACGCCGGCATCACCGAGTTGGGTGGCAACGCCATCGTCGTGGACAGTGGAAGTTCGCAGATGGGGAAGGGAGAGACCTTCCAGGACACCGGCGCGGTCCTGTCCCGCTACGTCACTGCGATCGTCTGGCGCACCGGCGCGCACGACAACCTCCACCAGATGGCAGAGACCGCGGGCGTACCGATCGTCAACTCCCTATCCGATGATTTCCACCCCTGCCAGATCCTCGCGGACCTGGTGACCATCAAGGAGCACAAGGGCGAGCTCAAGGGGTTGAACGCTGTGTACTTCGGCGACGGCGCGAACAACATGGCCAACAGCTACATGTTGGGCTTCGCCACGGCGGGAGTGAACATCACTATCGCCGCGCCAGAGGGTTTCCAACCGGAGGCGAAGTTCGTGGAGCGCGCCCAGCAGCGCGCCGAGCTGACCGGTGCGACTGTGACCGTCACCGACAAGGTGGACGCCACGGGGGCGGACGTGGTGATTACCGACACCTGGCTGTCCATGGGGCAGGATGCCTCCGAAGACCGCAGCGCGCTGCGGGCCTACCAGGTGGACGAGAAGCTGATGGGCACCGCCAAAGACGATGCAATCTTCCTGCACTGTCTGCCGGCCTATCGCGGAAATGAGGTGACGCCGGAGGTCATCGACGGCCCGCAGTCGGTGGTTTTCGATGAGGCTGAAAACCGCCTGCACGCACAGAAGGCACTGTTGGTATGGCTTCTTCGCTGACTCGCACAGCCCGGCAGGACATGATCGGGCGGATCATTGGTGCCGAGAAAGTTGGCAGCCAGCGAGAGCTGCTGGAAATCCTGGTGAACCGCGGCATCGACGTCACCCAGGCCACCTTGTCCCGCGACCTGGTGGACCTCGGCGCGAAGAAGGTGCGCGTGGGCGGGGAGGTTTATTACTCCCTGTCCGACGACGTGCGCGTGGACGGCCCGGATAAGCTGCGGCGCGTCCTGGCCGAGTTGCTGGTCGACCACGACCACTCCGGGAACATCGCTGTCCTGCGCACCCCACCCGGTGCCGCGCAGTACCTGGCCAGCATCCTGGACCGCTCGGACGTAAACCGAGTGGTAGCCACCATCGCCGGTGATGACACGGTTTTCGTCCTGGCGCGAGAGCCGCTCAACGGCAAGGAGCTGGGGGAGTACTTCTTCCAGCTGGCACATAGCTAAAATCAAATAACGGATACAACAACTAGAACGCAAGAAGAGTTTCGAAGGGAAGCTTAGAAGAATGAAGGATCGCGTAGTACTCGCATACTCCGGCGGGCTGGATACCACCGTGGCCATCAGCTGGATCGCCAAGGAGCGCAACGCAGAGGTCGTCTGCGTCTCCATCGACCTGGGTCAGGGCGGCGAGGACATGGAGACCGTCCGCCAGCGCGCCCTCGGCGCCGGTGCCGTGGAGTCCATCGTTGTGGACGCCCGCGACGAGTTCGCCAACGACTACTGCCTGCCGACCATCAAGGCCAACGGCATGTACATGAAGGAGTACCCGCTGGTCTCCGCGATCTCCCGCCCGCTGATCGTCAAGCACATGGCGGATGCAGCCAAGGAGCACGGCGGAACCGCCGTCGCCCACGGCTGCACCGGCAAGGGCAATGACCAGGTGCGTTTCGAGGTTGGTTTTGCCAATACTGCCCCGGACCTGGAGATCATCGCCCCGGTCCGCGACTACGCCTGGACCCGTGAAAAGGCCATCGCCTTCGCCGAGGAAAACGGCATCCCGATCGAGCAGTCCAAGTCCTCCCCGTTCTCCATCGACCAAAACGTGTGGGGCCGCGCCGTGGAGACCGGCTTCCTGGAGGATCTGTGGAACGCCCCGACCAAGGACGTCTACGCATACACCGAGGACCCGGGCCTGGGCCAGGCTCCGGACGAGGTCATCATCTCCTTCGAGTCCGGCGTGCCAGTGGCCATCGACGGTAAGAAGGTCACTGTCCTGGAGGCCATTGAGGAGCTGAACCGCCGCGCAGGTGCGCAGGGCGTCGGCCGCCTGGACATGGTTGAGGACCGCCTGGTGGGCATCAAGTCCCGCGAGATCTACGAGGCTCCGGGCGCTATCACCCTGATCCGTGCCCACGAGGCCCTTGAGGCCGTCACCGTCGAGCGCGAGCTGGCCCGCTACAAGCGCGGCATCGACGCAGAGTGGTCTAACCAGGTCTACGACGGCCTGTGGTTCAGCCCGCTGAAGCGCTCCCTGGATGCGTTCATCGATTCCACCCAGGCGCACGTCACCGGCGACATCCGCCTGGTGCTGCACGCGGGCTCCATCACCGTCAACGGCCGCCGCTCCGGCAAGTCCCTGTACGACTTCAACCTGGCTACCTACGACGAGGGCGACTCCTTCGACCAGTCCATGGCCCGCGGCTTCGTGGAGCTGCACGGCCTGTCCTCCAAGATCGCCGCTAAGCGCGACCTGGCTAACTAGGCACTGGCACCCCGTAATACACCCCTTCCCGGTGGGGAGTCCCGTTCGCTGGGGCTGCCCGCCGTTGGTTTCTTTAAGACCGACATTCTTTTACGACGTCACTCACGGAGAGGAATCCTTTCAATGGCAGATCACGGTGCGTCCAACCCCGGCTCGCTGGACAAGCACGGCACGAACGAGGGCGCGCTCTGGGGCGGTCGCTTTTCCGGTGGCCCCTCGGAGGCTATGTTTGCGCTGTCCGTATCCACCCATTTCGACTGGGTCCTCGCCCCCTATGACGTGCTCGCATCGAAGGCACACGCCAAGGTGCTGAACAAGGCCGGTCTGCTCTCGGACGCCGACCTGGAGACCATGTTGGGTGGGCTGGACCAGCTGGGTCGGGATGTCGCGGACGGTTCCTTAGTCCCAGCATCCTCCGACGAGGACGTCCACGGTGCGATGGAGCGCGGCCTGATCGACCGCGTCGGCCCGGAGGTCGGCGGTCGCCTACGTGCGGGGCGTTCCCGCAACGACCAGGTGGCTGCGATGTTCCGCATGTGGATCCGTGACGCGATCCGCGACATTGCCGTCCAGGTCACGCAGCTAATCGACGCGCTGTCTGAACAAGCGAAGGCGCACCCGGATGCGATTATGCCGGGTAAGACGCACTCCCAGGCTGCCCAGCCGATCCTGTTGGCTCACTCGCTGCTAGCTCACGCTCAGCCGCTACTGCGTGATATCCAGCGTCTGCAGGACTTGGATAAGCGCCTGGCTGTCTCGCCATATGGTTCGGGCGCGCTGGCTGGTTCCTCCCTGAAGTTGGATCCAGAGGCCATTGCGGAAGAACTCGGTTTCGACTCCGCGGCGGATAATTCCCTGGACGGAACCTCCTCCCGCGACTTCGCCTCCGAGACAGCCTTCGTCCTCGCCCAGATCGCGGTGGACATGTCCCGCCTGGCTGAGGAGATCATTTACTGGTGCACCCCGGAGTACGGCTACGTCACGCTCTCGGATTCCTGGTCCACCGGTTCCTCGATCATGCCGCAGAAGAAGAACCCGGACGTGCCTGAGCTCGTACGCGGCAAGACGGGCCGCCTGATCGGTAACCTCTCTGGACTGATGGCCACCCTGAAGGGTCTGCCGCTGGCTTATAACCGCGACCTGCAGGAGGACAAGGAGCCGATTGTCGACTCGGTGGCTCAACTCAACTTGCTGCTGCCGGCAATGACGGGTCTGGTGTCTACTCTGACTTTCCACGAGAACCGCATGCGCGAACTGGCCCCGGCGGGCTTTACACTTGCGACGGATTTGGCGGAATGGATGGTGCGCCAAGGAGTGCCGTTCCGTGAGGCCCACGAGGCCTCGGGCTCCTGCGTGCGTATCGCGGAGTCCCGCGGTGTGGACCTTATCGACCTCACCGACGAGGAGCTGGCCTCTGTGGACTCCCGCCTCACCCCGGAGGTTCGCGAGGTGCTCACTATCGACGGCGCGGTGGCGTCCCGGTCGACGCGCGGCGGCACCGCCGGTGTGCGGGTAGCCGAGCAGCGGGAGCGCGTTGAAAAGCTCTCCGGCGAATTGCGCGGGTGGGCGGAAACGCCGGTCCGCGGCTAAGGAAAGAGCTTGCGGGGGTTAGCCCCGCACCCCTCCGGGCAGGTTGTGCAGCGTGATTCCATACTCGCTAGCAACCTGCCTATATTTTTCAACGAAGTGTTGGCTGCGCACCCCCGAGGCGCAGTAGACCACCGCTTCGGTGCCCTCGTGGCGGGCGAAGGCCTCGGCCACTGCGGGGGAGGCCACGTCCAGGGTGCCTGCGGGATCCGCGAGCGCGGACATCGCGAGGTGCTCGTCGGCGCCTTGCTCGCCGATGAAGCTCGGCTGGGCGAGGAGCGTTTCGTGGTACTCGCGGACGTCCACCGTGAAGGCCTTGCCGGTGCGGACGAGCTCGTGCAGAGCGGCGTTACCCGGTGCCTTCGCCGGGTGGGAGCCTGGGTCCTGGTCTGGCGTGGTGTGCGAGGCCTCCGGGGGCTGGACTGCGCAGGCGGTAATGGAGGCTGCGGCGTTGTCGTTGGGGGACAGGGCCACGACTGGCTGGCGGCTCGGGTCGGGGGCGATGCGGAAGCTCTGGGTGCGCGCGGTCAGCGCGTCGTAGCTCACAACCGTGCCGAGCAGCGGCTGGCCGACCCCGGTGACCCACTTGATGGCCTCGGTGGCCGCCAGCGCGCCCATCACCGCGGTGGTCGCGCCCAACACCCCGGCGCTCGCGCAGTCGGGGATCGAATCCCCGCTTGGCTTCTCTGGGAACAGATCCCGCAGACCGATGCCGCGCTCACCGCTGGCGGTGGAGTTGAACACCGAGATCTGCCCGGCGAAGCGCAGCACTGTGGTCCAGACCAGGGGAGTGCCGGAGATTTCGGCGGCGTCGGCCACCAGAAACTTCGTGTCGAAGTTATCGGAGCCGTCGATGACCAGATCGACCTGCTGGAAAGCCTCGACGATATTATTCGCGTCCAGGCGGTAGCGGTGTGCTTCGACCCGGATATCCGGCTGGATGCGCTTCAGCGCATCGGTGGCCGCATCAACCTTTGCCCGGCCGACGTCCTCGGCCGAGAACAGGATCTGGCGGTGCAGGTTCGTCACATCCACCGTGTCGTCGTCGTAGAGCACGATCGTGCCCACCCCGGCCGAAGCCAGGGATTGCATCGCGGGGCAACCTAGCCCGCCTGCTCCGACGACGAGCACGCGGGCGTCGTGCAGCCGCTGCTGCTCGGTGGGTCCGAAGCCAGGCAGGTTCAGGTGGCGGGCGGTGCGCCGCTGCTCCCGGTAAGGAAGGGAGACGAAGTCCCCGGCGGGGAAGGCCTGATCGGTTCCCGCTGTGCGCGGGGAAGAAGTGTGTGAGCTTCCAGCCACGCTTAGAGCACCTCCTCAGCCCAGTCCTCGTCCCAGGAGGCCAGGCCCTCGAAGCTGGAGCTGGCCAGCGCGCCCTGCGCGTGGGTGCGCTTCGGGATGCGACCCGCCGCAGCGGCCAGGCGCCCGGCCTCGACCGCGTGCCTCATGGCGGTGGCCATGGCGACCGGGTCCTGGCAGCGGTTGACAGCGCTAGCGAGCAGCACACCGCTGCAGCCGAGCTCCATGGCGAGCGCCGCGTCCGATGTGGTGCCCACCCCGGCGTCCAGCAGCACCGGGACGGAGGCGCGGGCGCAGATCAGCTCGATATTGTGCGGGTTGAGGATCCCTAGCCCCGTGCCGATCGGGGAGCCCAGCGGCATCACGGCTGCCGCACCGGCGTCCTCCAGTCGCTTGGCGACCACGGGGTCGTCGCTGGTGTAGGCCAGCACCTCGAAGCCGTTGGCGACCAGCATTTCGCAGGTGTCTACCAGCTCCACCACGTCGGGCAGCAGGGTGCGGTCGTCGGCGATGAGCTCCAGCTTCACCCAGTTGGTGCCCAGCGCCTCGCGGGCGAGCTGGGCGGTGAGGATCGCGTCCTTGGCGGTCCGGCAGCCCGCGGTATTCGGCAGGACGTCGATGCCCAGGCGGTTCAACAGCCCGAAGACGCTCTCGCCTCCCGCAGCGCCGTTCGAGGCTCCAGCGGTGCTAGGGGTGTTGCCTGCCCGGAAGCGGCGCATTGCCACGGTGGTCAGCTGGGTGCCGCTGGCCACCAGCGCCTTCTCGAGCAGCGTCTGGCTGGTTGCCCCGCCGGTACCCATGATCAGGTGCGAGTCGAACTTCTTACCTGCGATTTCAAGCATCTATGCCTTCTTCTCCTTCTGCGTCTACTAGTGCCGTCGTTCCGGGTCATCGTGGCTCGTTAAAGCCGATGAAGCCGGAAGCGGTAGCCCTAACCGCCCTGGACCGCGACGAGGATGTCGATCTCGTCGCCGTCGGACACCTCGCGGGTGTCCCACTGGCTGCGTGGCACGACCGCCTGGTTCAGCGCGATCGCGATGCCCGTGGCATCCTTTTCGCCGGTCTCGTTGGCAACGACCTTGGCGATCGTGAGTCCCGCCTTGCCCTGGCGCTCTTCCTGGTTCACCGTGTAGTTCATTCTCAGCGTCCTCTCGCTCGTCTTGTTACGGGCGTTCTCTTGGCCCATTATCTCCCAGTCGCGTGCCACTGGCTCAGTGCGTCTCGGTCGCGAAGCGCTCCCAGCGGCAAGCGTCGAGGCTCACCCCGGCCGCCTCTGCGGCCTCACCCAACGCCACATCACCATCGCCAGCGCTGAGCCCCAGGTGTGCCGTCACCTTAGCGCCGAGTGCAGACAACAGAATGCCGTGCCGGAAGTATCCCGCCGAGATCACCACATTCCCGCTGGTCTTGCCGATCAGGGGTAGGTCGTCGGGAGTGCCTGGGCGCTCCCCGGCAAGCGCCTCGATGAATTCGCAGTCCTCGATGCCCGGCACCACGCGGATGGCGTCGCGCAGCAGGGTGTAGACCCCGTCGGCAGCGGGTGCCCGCCGTTCGTCCTCCCGTGTCGTTGCGCCCACGGCGATCGTGCCGTCGGTGCGGGGGATGACGTAGATCGGTCGGTACTCGAAGAAACCCCGGATCACGCGCTCCACCGGGGCGGGCCGGCCTTCAGCCACCCCGAGGCGAATCAGGTCCCCGCGCACGGGCCGCACCGGCAGGGCAGGGGCGCCGTCGAGTTTTGCTGCTCCGACGCCGTTGCAGACGTAGACGCTCCCGCTCACGTCCACTGCCGTGCCGTCGGCGAGGTGTACCGCGGTGCACCCGCTGTCCGGTCCTGCGTTACGGTGGTCGGCCTCAGAACCCGCCGCTTCGCTGCCGTGCACCAGCCCGGTCGCTTCTTGCTCCACGAAGGTTACGCCCTTCTTTTTCAGGACGTCGACGGCCGCCGCGCAGTACAACCGGGGGTTGACTTGATGGTCGCCGGGGATCTCCACGGATCCGGCGAGCTGCGGGTGCAGCCCAGGCTCAAGCTTGCGGGCTTGACGCACGGGCAGCCGGGTGGCCGTCATCCCGTGGGCGTGCTGGTGCTCCAGCAATTCGGCGAGGTGGGTGGCGTCGGCGCGGTCAGCAGCGACCACGAGCGTGGACTCCTCCCGATAACCGGTGGGAAGGTCCGTGTCTGACTCCACGGCTTCGCGCAGCGCCGGCCACAGCTCGGCGGCGCGGATCATCAGGGGGTAGAGCTCCTCCTGCCCGTACTGCACCTCGGCGACGGGGGCGAGCATGCCACCCGCCACCCAGGAGGCACCGCTGATCGGGGCTGGGTCGATGATCGCGATATCGGTCGCGGGTACCCCGGCACGGGTCAGCTCCACGGCGGTGCTGAGACCGATGATCCCGGCGCCGATGATCACATGCTCGTAGCTGCTCAAGGTCTTGTTCTTTCTAGTGGCGCGCTTGCGTCACGAATTGGATGGGCTGCGGAACTGCAGCCCATGGTCTGCGGTATTGATTCTCGGATAACGGGCAAGGTGTGCGACCGCCTCATGTGCGGTTGAGGTAGCCGGTTCGGATCTGCCAGCTGCGCAGCAGCGCGGCGGCAACTGCGATGCCGGTCAGGACGGCGAAGGGCAGCGACGGGCCAACCCGCGGCTCCAGCACTTGCATCAGGGGCGGTAGGGCGAAGCCCACGTAGGTTGCGACGTAGTAGGCCCCGAGGATGCGGCCGCGGTGGGAGGCCGGGGAGTAGGCGTTGACGTCCAGCAGCCCGTCGCGCAGGCACAGGCCATAGCCGAGCCCGAGCAGAACGGTGGCCAGGAAGAAGAGCGGCAGCGAGGGGGCCTCGCCACCGAGGGTGGCGACGAGGAAGCCGGCTCCTGCGCACAGGATCCCGACGACCCCGGAGCGCGGACCCCAGGCCCAGCGGCGCCCCGCCGTCTGGATCGCCAGACCCGCGCCAAAACCAACCGCGGCCGCGACCCCCGGCAGGAACACCCCGGTCTCGAAGTACTCGGCCACCCGCGCGGCGAGCCCCACGAAGGCGGTGGTGATCGCCGCGAAAACCCACATCGCCACCGGCACCGAGGTCGCCAGCGCCTTGCGGGGCGAGGCGCTCGGATCAACCTGCGGATCCTTCGCCACAGCTAGGATCCGGCGGGGCATGTCACCAGTGCGCAGCGAGAACACCACGGCCACGAGCGAGGCGATGATGCTCAGCATGAAGGGCAGCCAGAGCGGGGAGAACGCGAACTCTGCGAGCCCGGAGATCGCCGGCCCCAGCGCGAAGCCAGAGGTGAGGACGATGCCGGCGAGCGTCGAACCTGCGGCCCCATTCAGCCGCGCCGCCCACGCGGTACCCGCACTGACCACCAGCCCCACGCCCAGCCCCACGACGAAGCGGCCGCTGAGCAGCCCAGGAGCCCCGTGGAAGAGCATCAGGATGGTGTTGCCAACCACCGCGATCAGCGAGCCCGCCAACGCCACCAGCCGTCCGCCAAAGCGGTCGGCCAGCGCACCCCCGATGAGGAGGCTCGGCACCAAACCCAGCGCATAGATCCCGTACGCGCCGTTGACCAGCAGTGGCGATAAGTTGAGCTGCTCCCGCAGCGCCACGAGTACGGACGCGAAGTGATTCGCCGACCATCCCGCGGTGAGCAGGAGGGCGGCGACGCTGATAAAAACTCTCCGTGTGCTTGTTCCGGGTGTGCTCATAGACCCTATCTAACGCTCGTTGGCTTCCGAAAACTGGGAAACCACGCTCTCGGCATAGGCCTTCGGGTTCTCTGCTTGCATGATTCCGCGGACGATCGCCAGCCCGGCCACACCCGTGGCAGCCAGGTCGGCTGCATCCTCCGCATGAACGTCGCCGATGGCAACCACCGGAACCCGCGAGGCCTCTACCAGTGCGGGATAGCCCTCCAGCCCCAGCGGCTCGCGGCCGGAATCCTTGGTTGGAGTAGGGCGGAAAGGGCCGGCGCCGATGTAGTCGATTACATCCGCATACTCGTTGGCCTGCTGCACCAGGGGCAGGGTGCCGGTGGTCAGCCCGATAATGGCATCCTTGCCCAGCAACTGGCGAGCCAAGCGCGGGTCCAGGTCGTCCTGGCCGATGTGCACGCCGTGGATGTTGTGCTCCGGCATGAGGGCGGCGGCAACGTCCACGCGGTCGTCAATCAACACTCGGGTAGCCGGGTTGGCCTTCTGCACTGCGGCGGCGACCTCAACGGCCAGTGCCGTCAGGTCGCGTACGCTGATCGGTTTGCTGCGCACCTGCACCACGCCCGCGCCACCGGCGGCAGCGGCGGCGGCCACGTCCACCACCTTCTCGTGCGGAGCGCCTGTAACCAAGTAACAGCGCAGATCCAAGCTAGCGCTCACCGTGCGCTGCCGCCTCCTTCTGCAGATCCTCGGCGACTTCCTTCGCCTCGTCGCGGTTCAAGTACAGCTGGGAGCCCGCGCGGCGGAACTCCTCCGCCATCTCCTCCTCGCCCGCGGCGCTTAGGCTGTCGATGCCGTCTACGCTCTGGCGGCCGAAGCCCGGCAGGCCCAGGTCCTTGACCAGCGACTGCTTCTGGTCGGTGGCCAGCGCCTCGTCGATCTCGTCGCCGAAGGCATCACGGATGTCCTGACTGATGCGCATGGAGCAGAACTTCGGGCCGCACATGGAACAGAAGTGCGCTGTCTTCGCCGGCTCCGCGGGCAGTGTTTCGTCGTGGTACGCCTGCGCCGTGTCCGGGTCCAGGGAGAGGGCGAACTGGTCGTGCCAGCGGAACTCGAAGCGAGCCTTACTCATGGCGTCGTCCCACTCGTGGGCACCCGGGTGGCCCTTGGCAACATCGGCGGCGTGGGCGGAGACCTTGTAGGTGATCACGCCGGTCTTCACGTCGTCCTTGTTCGGCAGGCCAAGGTGCTCCTTTGGGGTGACGTAGCACAGCATTGCGGTGCCTCCCATGGCGATGTTCGCCGCACCAATGGCGGAGGTGATGTGGTCGTAGCCCGGAGCGATGTCCGTGACCAGCGGCCCCAGCGTGTAGAACGGCGCGCCGCCGCACCATTCCTGCTCCTTTTCGTTGTTGACCTGAACCATGTTCAGCGGCACGTGGCCGGGGCCTTCCACCATGACCTGCACGTCGTACTCCCAGGCGCGGTGGGTCAGCTCGCCGATGGTCTTCAGCTCTGCGAACTGGGCTGCGTCGTTGGCGTCCGCGATGGAGCCAGGGCGCAGGCCGTCGCCCAGGGAGAACGCGACGTCGTACTTGGCGAAGATCTCGCACAGCTCGTCGAAGTTCTCGTAGAGGAAGGATTCCTTGTGGTGCGCCAGGCACCAGCCGGCCATGATGGAGCCACCGCGGGAGACGATGCCGGTGACGCGCTTGGTGGTCAGCGGCACGAAAGGCAGGCGCACGCCTGCGTGGATGGTCATGTAATCCACACCCTGCTCGCACTGCTCGATGACGGTATCGCGGAAGATCTCCCAGGTGAGGTCCTCGGCCACGCCATCGACCTTTTCTAGGGCCTGGTAGATCGGCACAGTGCCGATTGGCACCGGAGAGTTGCGCAGGATCCACTCGCGGGTGGTGTGAATGTCGTTACCGGTGGACAGATCCATCACGGTGTCCGCACCCCAGCGGGTGGCCCAACGCAGCTTGTCGACCTCTTCGCGGATGGAGGAAGTGACGGCGGAGTTACCGATGTTGGCGTTGATCTTCGTAGTGAAGGCGTTGCCGATGATCATCGGCTCGGACTCCGGGTGGTTGACGTTGTTCGGGATGATGGCCTTGCCGGAGGCTACCTGCTCGCGAACCTTCTCCACGTCGCAGTGCTCGCGCAGTGCTACGTACTCCATCTCCGGGGTGATGACGCCCTGGCGGGCGTAGTGCATTTGGGTGACGCGCTTGCCCTCCTTGGCCCGCAAAGTCGGGCGGGTGGAACCCTTCCACTCCTCGCTGGCCTCGCCGCGCTTGACCGCGCGGTTGCCGTCGTCCAGCAGGTTACGGCGGCGGCCTTCATAGGCTTCTACGTCGCCGCGGACTTCGATCCACTCGCTGCGCAGGCCCTCCAACCCTTCGGTCGGCTCGGCCCATGGGCCGCGAGTGCGGTAGATACGGACTGGCTCGTTCGGACCGGTCGGGGAGTCGTCTAGCTGGATCTCCGTCTCCGGTACCTGCAGCGTGAAGGTCTTGCCGAAGGATTCCACGGTCTTTTCGATGGGGGAAAAGCTGTGCTTCGGGTGGATCTCCGCGCCGTACTCGTCGGTGGGGGTGGCAGTGTTTTGGGTAGACGTATCTGTCATTAAGACTCTCCTGACTCTTCCTTCGCTGGTTCTAACCAGACAGGTTCTAGCGGTACTCGCGCGGGATACAGCGCGATCTCAGCCCGATACCTCGGGCGCCCGTGTTCGGTTGTGCTTCCCACTGTAACGCACCTCTCACAAGCGTGTAGTTTCGCCCTGTCAGCTTGTTCGGTTTGGCCTGAAAAGTAGCTGCGCGTGAAATAGGATCAGGCCTATGACGAGCCCATACCCCAGCAGCTTGAACGCCAATAACGACAAAAAGAGCAGTTCAAAGTTCTTCCTTGTAGTTGTGTTGCTGCTGATAGCAGCGGTTGCTTATGTGGTTGGCTCGGGGAATTTCCCCGGCAGTCTTACCGGATCTGGCGGGAAGTCTTATGACACCAGCAAGCCTTTGAAGATTGTCGCTGCTACAGAGCTGTCGGATATGGAACCGTTTATCCAACAGGCTTCCTCGGACTTGGGGTTCGAGATTGAAATGGAATACGACAGCGGCACTCTCGTCAACACTCGTAACCTGGTGGATGGTGATTATGGGGATAAGTATGACGCCACCTGGTTTGCAACCAACGCTTTTGCCAGAGCGGAGGGCTCAACCCAGCAGTCCGAAGATCACAGCATTGCCCGTTCGCCGGTAGCTCTGGGGCTCAAACAGGACGCGGTCAATCGCCTGGGGTGGCGCAATAAGGACGTCAAGTGGGCGGACATCGCTGAGGCCGTAAAGCACGGTGATCTTACGTTCGGCATGACAGATCCGCAGGAATCCAACTCCGGTTTCCTTACTCTTCTTTCGGTCGCGGCGGCACTGAGCAACTCTCCGCAGGGGCAGAAGTTCGATCTTTCGACGGCGTTTCTCGACAAGCCACGTATGAAGGACTTCTTCTCCGGCCAGACGATCACTTCCGGATCCTCCGGTTGGCTACGCGATACCTTCGTAAAGAACCCTGGCAAGGCGGATGGCATCTTCAACTATCAATCCGTTCTGCAATCGATGAAGGAAAACGACGGGGTAGATATTGAAGTAATCGTCCCCGGGGATGCCGCGGGCGCTGCCGATTACCCCCTCTCGGCGCTCACGAAGCCCGGAGAAACGGGGCCTGAGGCGGACACCGTAGCGAAGGTTGAAGCCCTAGCCGATTGGTTTAAAGTGCACAGCGAAGAGGTAGGGGAGCGAACCCACCTGATCGTTTCGGGCAAGGACGCGGAAAACAAGGGCACCCAGAACTACTACGAGTATCCGAGGTCGAAGGATCACATTCGATCTCTTGTCAGCCTGTATCGGGATGACCTTCGCCGCCCCGCTGACAGCAACTTCCTGCTCGACACGTCCGGCTCGATGCGGGGCAACCGACTGGCAGATCTGAAGGGCATCCTGAACAGGCTTATCGACGGCACCGCAGGCGAAGCCGGTAATCCGAAGGGATTCGGCCGTCGCGAAACGATCACCCTTATGCCTTTCAGTAGCAAGGTTGCCGATGGATACACCCAGGAGCACTACGACCCAGACAGTGCGGAGCAGAGTCGAGGCCTGCGGGATTACGTCAATGGTCTGCAGCCCCGTGGTGAAACCGCGATTTATGACGCCGTGTTGCGTGCCTACGACCGTGTGGGCGAAGGCGGCGGTTCCCTGAATTCGATTGTGCTGATGACCGACGGTGAGTCGAACTCCGGCACGAATCGCCAGGAGTTCATCACCAAGATGAAGCGCAAGATGGCCGAGACTGACCGCAAGATCCCGGTGTTCGTCATCCTCTATGGGGAGGCCAGCGAGGATGAGATGAATTTCCTGGCGGACTTCACCGGTGGCAAGGTTTTCAACGCTCGTAGCGGTGATCTGTCTAAGGCGTTCGAAGAGATCCGCAGTTACCAGTAGGCCGCAATCAGTGGGCTGCAATCAGTAGGACAGGGTAGGAAAGAAACCATGAACTCCAAGTACTTTCCGAAAATCGTTGCTGGGCTTGTCGTTTTCGTTGCGATCGTGGGCTTGCATGCTGCGGTGGATCTAGGATCTTTGTGGATCGTCGTGGCGGGAGCCCTCGCCGGTGCTGCTGGGATGCTCATGCCGGAAGGACAGGAACAAAAGTCGCTAGAGGGGAAGCCAGTCCAGGATGGGAAGCACTCTCTGGAAAAGAAACGGCACGAACCTTTTAGTAAACCAGCTCCCGCGTTCTATGAGGTTCCTACCGAGTCCCTACAGGGCATCCGCACCCACTCTAAGCATCTCAAAGAATCTGTGCGCGTCTCCGGCCAGCAGCGCCAAGAGTTCTACGCGGATCTCGATCATTTCTACAGCACGTGCAAGGACGTTGTGCACGAGTGGGATCACTTGGCTGCGGATCCACCGCAAGAGAACAAGGTTCGCCGCATTTTGGACGTCTATTTCCCAGAGACCTGCCGAATTCTTGATGACATGCCGACTGCAACGCATAACCAGGCCGTTGAGGATTTCCGTGCTTCGCTGGCAGTTTTGCAATCGGAAATGGACAAAGTCCACCAAGCGATCATGCAGGACAACCTCCAAGAGCTGAAGGACAATCGCACATTCCTAGAACTAGAATTCGGCGTGCTACGGAAACCCGAGGAATGAGTATAAATCAATTAGGTTTCAAGATAATGCATCGGTTAGCGCACAAATAGAGTTGAAGAAATGACTCATGCTTTCTCCAAAAAGACCGCCGGTATTCTCTTCGTATTGATCCTTGCCGTGTTTCTTGTGGCTGTGGGGACTGTAGCCAAAAAGCGTGGTGGAGGAGAAGATGAGCGCCCGCTGCGGATAGTGATGGCGAATGACATTCCATTCAGTTCGTTCCTGTGGGTAGAAGCGAAGCGTGACTACGGAATGCAAGTCGAAATTGACCGCGGGGGAGACACAGTTGAGCTTTCCCGGAAGATTGCTAATGGGGAGCTAGGGGATGAGTACGATGCAGTCTGGTTGGCGACTAACTCGTATGTGAACCTGCAAAACAATGAGGCGCTCGGAGAGAGCTACGGGTTGGCTTCGGATACGTTGGGGCTCGCATTAAGGAGCAAAGACCTGGATCGTTTGGGATGGCGGAAGAAACAAGTTACGTGGAACGATGTCCGGGAAGTGGTCACAAGGGGAGACCTAACTTTTGGTATGGCAGATCCGAGCCAATCCAACCTGGGGATGCAGTCTCTGATCGGCTTGCTATACAAGATCGGGGGCTTGCAATCAGGTGACTTAGCAGAAGAGGTTGCAGGTAAAGTTCATCCTCAATTGAAGAAGTTTTTCGGCGCTCAGGCGTTTTTAAGCGATACTTCTGATGAATTGTATGACAAATTCTCTGCTACAGATAATGTTGCTCAAGCAATTTTCGCGTTTTCTTCTGATGACAAACTTTTAAAGGGTAACGGAGAAATTACCTTTGTTATCCCCGCTGACAGGATCGGGTTTAACGACTTTCCGGTCTCGGTGATCAAGAATCCAGATGACGAAGAAGCTGAGGCTTCTGCTCATGCTAAGACGAAAGCCTTCGCTGATTGGATCACTCAACATGGCAACGAACTCCGGAATAAAACACGAGTTGAATTGGGCGACTCACCTGGGCAACGCCGTGCTGATACAACCACTTATAAACTCCCTAGCTCCAAGCAGGAGTTCGATAACACATTGCGCTTCTATCGGGAGGAGCTGCTTCGCCCCAGAGACATCAACCTGCTAGTCGACGTTTCCGCTTCCATGCAAGGGGAAAAATTCAGGGAAGCAAAGAAAGACATACTCGATTTGCTTGGTGAACAAGCGGGGGTCGATGGCAGAGCGGTAAATATCACAGCATCCAGTACATCCTCGAGCAAAGCGTTCACCCAAAAGGACTATTCCTCAGATAATCCAAAGCATGCACGCGCTCTAAAGGATTACGTAGACCGTATGGCGCCCCGGCAAGAGGCCAATATCTATTACCAGCTGTACAGGGAATACCTGCGAATTCCGCGAAGAGGAAACTTGATTCAAGGACAGTCAATAGTCTTGCTGACCAGTGGAACACCTGCCAAAGGTGTGGACTATGCGGAATGGTCGAACGAACTGAGGGACAGGGAGCGCAAGGAGGGGGTAATTTTCCCCGTATACATCGTCCATTACGGCAATGAAAACGCAGAGGACATGCAGCGTCTTGCTGAAGAGACCGGCGGTGAAGTCTTTAAGGCCAAAGAGGGCGGCCTGGCCACTGCCCTGGACAGGGCCAGTAAGTATTGGGCTACGTAGGGGGCGTCACTAAGAAAGAAGCCCAAGCCACCGGTTAGAGTAGACAGCATGATTGACCAGAAGCTCCTAGAGATCCTCGCGTGCCCCATCGACAAGCAGCCGCTGGAGGATCACGGTGACTATTTGGTGAACCCCCGCCTGAACAAGGCCTATCCGGTGCAGGACGGCATCCCGGTACTGCTGGTCGAAGAAGCTAAAGACTGGCCGGTCAAGTAACCCCATCAAGTAACAACGCATAAAAGAGGAACGAGAACGAATACGCATGAGCGACAACAAGAACATCATCGACGAGCTGCAGTGGCGCGGCCTGATTAACCAGTCGACCGACCTGGAGGCGCTGAAGGAGGCCACGCAGAACCCCATCACGCTGTACTGCGGTTTCGACCCGACGGGCAGCTCCCTGCACGCGGGCCACCTGGTGCCGCTGATTATGCTGAAGCGCTTCCAGCAGTTCGGCCACCGTCCGATCACCCTGGCCGGCGGCGCGACGGGCATGATCGGCGACCCGCGCGACGTGGGCGAGCGCTCCATGCTCACCGAGGAGCAGATCGGCGAGAACATGGTGGCCATCAAGAAGCAGCTGGAGGCATTCGTCGATTTCGCCGAGGACAGCGACGTGAATAGCCCGGCCGTGATGGTGAACAACGCGGACTGGATCAGCCAGATGAACGTCATCGAGTACCTGCGCGATGTCGGCAAGAACTTCTCGCTGAACACTATGCTGGACCGCGATACCGTGAAGCGCCGTCTGGAATCCGACGGCATTTCCTACACCGAGTTTTCCTACATGTTGCTGCAGGCCAACGACTACGTGCACCTGCACAACGAGTTTGATTGCGTGCTGCAGATCGGCGGCGGCGACCAGTGGGGAAACATCGTTTCCGGCGTAGATCTGAACCGCCGCGTGAACGGCGCCAAGGTGCACGGACTGACGGTACCGCTGGTGACGGACGCGGAGGGCAACAAGTTCGGCAAGTCCACCGGCGGCGGCAAGCTATGGCTGGATCCCCAGCTGACCAGCCCGTACTCCTGGTACCAGTACTTCATCAACGCGGGCGATACCGTGGTGATCGACTACCTGCGCTGGTTTACCTTCCTTTCCCAGGAAGAGATCGCGGAGCTGGAGCGCAAGGTTGCCGAGGAGCCTTACAAGCGCGAGGCGCAGCGTGTTCTGGCCCGCGAGATGACCACTCTGGTGCACGGCGCGGCTGCCACCGAGGCTGTGGAGCTGGCCGCCCAGGCGCTGTTCGGCAAGGCTGAGCTGCAGGATCTGGACGAGCCCACCCTGGCTTCCGCACTACAGGAAACCGAGGTTGCCGAGGTCGGCGCCGATGCCACCATCCTGGACTTGCTCGTCGAGTCCGGTCTGGAGAAGTCCAAGGGTGCCGCCCGTCGAACCGTCGGGGAGGGTGGCGCTTACGTCAACAACCAACGCATCGAGGACATCGAGTGGTCCCCGTCCGCCGACGATCTGCTGCACGGTTCGTGGCTGGTGCTTCGCAAGGGCAAGAAGCGTTTCGCCGGTGCGCGTGTAGGTGCTTCTTCTTAGTGACGCCACCCGCACGGCCTGTATGCGCTAAACCGATCCCTTGGTAGTTGCATTTTTCTGCTTCTACCAGGGGATTTGTGTCTTTCTCGGCGTTGGGTGTACATTAATTCAAGTCGCCGAGAGCGAGCGGGGAAATAAAAACCGGCTTGAGCTAATCGGTGTGCGTAGGTTGTTTGAGAACTCAATAGCGTGATGAACCAAGTTTAGATACTTTGTTGACCAACCTTTGTGTTGATTCTGATGCATTGTATGTCTGTTCACTTTTTTGTGACTTGTTTCAGTGCTCCACTGGCCCCTATGGATTGTGGGTTGGTGGTGGTTACGCCAGCGTGGTTTTAACGTCTCCACGATATGTAATGTGCGTATCCCAACGAGAGGTGCCTTTTTCTTACGGGTGCTTGTTGGGCTGATAAATAGTTTTGGAAAGTTGTGGATGTATGTTGTGTCTGATCAATAGCCGGCGAGACTGTTTGAGTGTTGTTGGTGTTGGTTGATGTGATTTATTTATCCTTTTTTCAATTCTTTTGTCAGTAATTTTTTGTTTGCCTGGTTTTCAGGCTCACCATGTGTCTGATGACAGTTTTTATGGAGAGTTTGATCCTGGCTCAGGACGAACGCTGGCGGCGTGCTTAACACATGCAAGTCGAACGGAAAGGCTCCTTGCTTGCAAGGGGTACTCGAGTGGCGAACGGGTGAGTAACACGTGGGTGATCTGCCTTGCACTTCGGGATAAGCCTGGGAAACTGGGTCTAATACCGGATAGGACCATGCTTTAGTGTGTGTGGTGGAAAGTTTTTTCGGTGCAAGATGAGCCCGCGGCCTATCAGCTTGTTGGTGGGGTAATGGCCTACCAAGGCGACGACGGGTAGCCGGCCTGAGAGGGTGTACGGCCACATTGGGACTGAGACACGGCCCAGACTCCTACGGGAGGCAGCAGTGGGGAATATTGCACAATGGGCGCAAGCCTGATGCAGCGACGCCGCGTGGGGGATGACGGCCTTCGGGTTGTAAACTCCTTTCGCTAGGGAAGAAGCCACTGTGTGGTGACGGTACCTGGATAAGAAGCACCGGCTAACTACGTGCCAGCAGCCGCGGTAATACGTAGGGTGCGAGCGTTGTCCGGAATTACTGGGCGTAAAGAGCTCGTAGGTGGTTTGTCGCGTCGTCTGTGAAATCCCGGGGCTTAACTTCGGGCGTGCAGGCGATACGGGCATAACTAGAGTGCTGTAGGGGAGACTGGAATTCCTGGTGTAGCGGTGAAATGCGCAGATATCAGGAGGAACACCGATGGCGAAGGCAGGTCTCTGGGCAGTTACTGACGCTGAGGAGCGAAAGCATGGGTAGCGAACAGGATTAGATACCCTGGTAGTCCATGCCGTAAACGGTGGGCGCTAGGTGTGGGGGTTTTATTTACGATTCCCGTGCCGTAGCTAACGCATTAAGCGCCCCGCCTGGGGAGTACGGCCGCAAGGCTAAAACTCAAAGGAATTGACGGGGGCCCGCACAAGCGGCGGAGCATGTGGATTAATTCGATGCAACGCGAAGAACCTTACCTGGGCTTGACATACACCGGATCGCTGCAGAGATGTAGTTTCCCTTGTGGCTGGTGTACAGGTGGTGCATGGTTGTCGTCAGCTCGTGTCGTGAGATGTTGGGTTAAGTCCCGCAACGAGCGCAACCCTTGTCTTGTGTTGCCAGCACGTTATGGTGGGGACTCGCGAGAGACTGCCGGGGTTAACTCGGAGGAAGGTGGGGATGACGTCAAATCATCATGCCCCTTATGTCCAGGGCTTCACACATGCTACAATGGTCGGTACAGTGGGTTGCGATACCGTGAGGTGGAGCTAATCCCTTAAAGCCGGTCTCAGTTCGGATTGGAGTCTGCAACTCGACTCCATGAAGTCGGAGTCGCTAGTAATCGCAGATCAGCAACGCTGCGGTGAATACGTTCCCGGGCCTTGTACACACCGCCCGTCGCGTCATGAAAGTTGGTAACACCCGAAGCCAGTGGCCCAAACTTGTTAGGGAGCTGTCGAAGGTGGGATTGGCGATTGGGACGAAGTCGTAACAAGGTAGCCGTACCGGAAGGTGCGGCTGGATCACCTCCTTTCTAAGGAGTATTTATTATTTTTGTTTTGTTTCTGGGTGAATAGGTAGCCGGTTCAACCATCGGTTGGTGGTGGTTGTTGGGTACTGTTTTTGTTCAGGTCGCTTTTTGTTGAAGTGTGGATGTTGTGTGTTGGGGTTGGCACAGTGTTGGGGTTGGCAGAGTTGTTGTTTGGTTTGTCATGTTGTTGGGTGTCTGGGACAATCTGTTGTTCCTGATTGTGGATGCTTTCGATGGGCTGACGGAGTGTTTCGTTGGTGTGTTGTGGGTGTTCAGTGTTGTTTGAGAACTGTATAGTGGACGCGAGTATCTTCTTTTTGTGATTTTTTGTTTGAAATCATTTTTGTTCACGCGCTGATTACATGAATGTTTTGTTTGTGTGGTTGGTGTGTGGGTGTCTTAGTATTGTGTGTTGTCTGTGAAGGGCGCACGGTGGATGCCTTGGGCATGATAAGCCGATGAAGGACGTGGAAGGCCGCGATAGTCCTCGGGGAGTTGTCAATCGAGCGTTGATTCGAGGGTGTCCGAATGGGGAAACCTGGCCACAGTTGTGTGTGGTCGCTGCATGGATGAATTCATAGTCTGTGTGGTGGTAACGCGGGGAAGTGAAACATCTTAGTACCCGCAGGAGAAGAAAATAATAATGATTCTGCTAGTAGCGGCGAGCGAACGTGGATTTTGGCTAAACTGCATGCGTGTGATACCTGGCAGGGGTTGCGTGTGTGGGGTTGTGGGGTTGTGTTGTGCGGTGCTGCCATGCCGTGCCCCGGCATTGTGTGTTAGCGGAAGTGGTTTGGAATGGCCTGCCGTAGACGGTGAGAGTCCGGTACGTGAAAGCATGTGGTGTTGGGGTTGACATGATTTACCCGAGTAGCAGCGGGCTCGTGGAATCTGCTGTGAATCTGCCGGGACCGCCCGGTAAGCCTGAATACTTATTGTGACCGATAGTGTATGAGTACCGTGAGGGAATGGTGAAAAGTACCCCGGGAGGGGAGTGAAATAGTACCTGAAACCGTGTGCCTACAAGCCGTCAGAGCCTTTAGAGGGTGATGGCGTGCCTTTTGAAGAATGAGCCTGCGAGTCAGCGGCATGTCGCGAGGTTAACCCGTGTTGTGGGGTAGCCGTAGGGAAACCGAATCCTAATTAGGGTGTTTGTAGTGGCATGTCCTGGACCCGAAGCGGGGTGATCTACCCATGGCCAGTGTGAAGCAGCTGTAAGAGGCTGTGGAGGCGCGAACCCACTTAGGTTGAAAACTGAGGGGATGAGTTGTGGGTAGGGGTGAAAGGCCAATCAAACTCCGTGATAGCTGGTTCTCCCCGAAATGCATTTAGGTGCAGCGTCGTGTGTTTCTTGCCGGAGGTAGAGCTACTGGTTGGTTGAGCGGGACTATCATCTTAGCGACGTCAGCCAAACTCCGAATGCCGGTAAGTCAGAGCGCGGCAGTGAGACTGCGGGGGATAAGCTTCGTTAGTCGAGAGGGAAACAGCCCAGATCGCCGGTTAAGGCCCCTAAGAGTGTGCTAAGTGGAAAAGGATGTGGGATCGCGAAGACAGCCAGGAGGTTGGCTTAGAAGCAGCCATCCTTGAAAGAGTGCGTAATAGCTCACTGGTCGAGTGGTTCTGCGCCGACAATGTAGTGGGGCTCAAGTACACCGCCGAAACCGCGGAACTCAATCTTTTGGTTGGGTTGGTAGGGGAGCGTCGTGTGATCGTTGAAGCTGCCGGGTGACCGTGTGGTGGAGGTTATGCGAGTGAGAATGCAGGCATGAGTAGCGAATGATGCGTGTGAAACGTATCCGCCGGATGACTAAGGGTTCCTGGGTCAAGCTAATCTTCCCAGGGTGAGTCGGGTCCTAAGGCGAGGCCGACAGGCGTAGTCGATGGTTAACGGGTTGATATTCCCGTACCCGTGTGTGTGCGACCAATGGTGAATCAGTGATACTAACCGCCCTGAAGGATGCCACTCACACTTTGTGTGTGTGGTGTGTGGATGCGTGGGACCTGATCTGGTAGTAGCCAAGCGATGGGGTGACGCAGGAAGGTAGCCAAGCCACTTATTGGATTGTGGTGTAAGCGTGTGGCCCGCAGGAATTGGTAAATCCGTCCTGCATGTGGGTGAGGCGTGATGCGTACCCGTTGTGGGGATGTTGGTGATCCTATGCTGTCGAGAAAAGCCTCTAGTGAGTGCATGTACGGCCCGTACCGTAAACCGACACAGGTGGTCAGGTAGAGAATACTAAGGCGTTCGGGTGAACTGTGGTTAAGGAATTCGGCAAAATGGCCCCGTAACTTCGGGAGAAGGGGTGCCACTGCTGGTGAACGACGTGTTGAGCTGGTGGTGGTCGCAGAGAATAGAGGGAAGCGACTGTTTACTAAAAACACAGGTCCGTGCGAAGACGGTAAGTCGATGTATACGGACTGACGCCTGCCCGGTGCTGGAAGGTTAAGAGGACCTGTTAGATCCTTGTGGTCGAAGCGGAGAATTTAAGCCCCAGTAAACGGCGGTGGTAACTATAACCATCCTAAGGTAGCGAAATTCCTTGTCGGGTAAGTTCCGACCTGCACGAATGGCGTAACGACTTCCCTGCTGTCTCAACCACAGGCCCGGTGAAATTGCAGTACGAGTAAAGATGCTCGTTACGCGCGGCAGGACGAAAAGACCCCGGGACCTTCACTATAGCTTGGTATTGGTGTTCGGTTCGGTTTGTGTAGGATAGGTGGGAGACTGTGAAGTGGCCACGCTAGTGGTTGTGGAGTCGTTGGTGAAATACCACTCTGATCGGATTGGGCATCTGAACCTCGGCCCGTGATCCGGGTTAGGGACAGTGCCTGGTGGGTAGTTTAACTGGGGCGGTTGCCTCCCAAAGTGTAACGGAGGCGCCCAAAGGTTCCCTCAGCCTGGTTGGCAATCAGGTGTTGAGTGTAAGTGCACAAGGGAGCTTGACTGTGAGACTGACAGGTCGAGCAGGTACGAAAGTAGGGACTAGTGATCCGGCACCGGCTTGTGGAAGCGGTGTCGCTCAACGGATAAAAGGTACCCCGGGGATAACAGGCTGATCTTCCCCAAGAGTCCATATCGACGGGATGGTTTGGCACCTCGATGTCGGCTCGTCGCATCCTGGGGCTGGAGTAGGTCCCAAGGGTTGGGCTGTTCGCCCATTAAAGCGGCACGCGAGCTGGGTTTAGAACGTCGTGAGACAGTTCGGTCTCTATCCGCCGTGCGCGTTGAAACTTGAAGAAGGCTGTCCCTAGTACGAGAGGACCGGGACGGACATACCTCTGGTGGGCCAGTTGTCACGCCCGTGGCATGGCTGGTTGGCTACGTATGGGAGGGATAACCGCTGAAAGCATCTAAGCGGGAAGCCTGTTCTGAGATGAGGTTTCTTTTGAGGTTCCCTATAGATTATGGGGTTGATAGGCCGGATCTGGAAGTCATGTGAGTGATGGAGGTGACCGGTACTAATTAGCCGATGTTCAACACAAAAGCCACTTTTGTTGTGTGGTTGTTGCTGAGACGATTTCGAATTGTCGCTAAATTGTGCTCGCGTCTGTTATGCAGTGTCTGGAACGGCACTACACACCAGCAAACCCGTGGGGTTTGGTTGGGTGTGTGTTTTGTTCTGTTGTGGTTTGTCGGTGGTTGTTAGCGGTGGGGTCACGCCCGGTCCCTTTCCGAACCCGGAAGCTAAGCCTACCTGCGCTGATGGTACTGCACCTGGGAGGGTGTGGGAGAGTAAGTCACCGCCGGCACTAAAACTAAAAGAATATTTGGGGTGTGGGTCGTTGTAACCTTTTATGGTTGCGGCAACCCACACCTCATTTTTTTATGCCTTATCGCTAAGCCCGGCAGGCGTGGGCGTCAATAGTAGAATGCAACAACATTGCGCCTTTGCAGCAAGCAAAACTAGGATTGATAAGGTTCACGGGACGGGCCCTACAACCCGAAATGACGAATACGACGGAAGGTGTACCCCCAAGCATGGCTGAGAACTCAAGCAACAATCGCGGACGCGGTGGTCGGCCCCAGGGGGAGGGCAAATTCCGCAACAAGGGTGGCTTTAAACCCAATCGCGGCGGCCGCCCGAACCGCAACTCCAACAAGAAGCGTGGCTCCAACTGGGAGACCCAGCGCGGCCCGCACAGTGGCCCGCAGCGCTCAGGCTATCGTGAAGAGCGTCTTAACAAGCGCCTTAATGAACCAGAAGTTCCCCAGGACCTCGACCCGAAGGAGCTTGATCCTTCGGTGCGCCAGGAACTCCGTAGCCTCTCCAAAGACAACGCGGACATGGTGGCAAAGCACCTAATCATGGCCGTCACACTTCTGGACAACGAACCGGAGAAGGCACTTGCCCATGCTCGCGCAGCTAAGGACCGTGCGGGGCGCGTCTCTGTTGCTCGTGAAACTTGTGGCATCGTCGCTTACCACGCAGGCGAATGGAAGGAAGCCATCTCCGAGCTGCGCGCCGCGCGCCGCATGTCGGGAGGCCCCGGACTACTGCCCGTCCTCGCTGACGCCGAGCGTGGTCTTGGCCGCCCGGAGAAGGCCTTGGAGGTAGCTAACGATCCGCAGGCCGACAAACTAGATGCGGAATCCAAGGCAGAACTGGCCATTGTCGTCGCCGGCGCCCACCAGGACCTTGGCCAGCCCGACGAAGCTCTGCTGGCCTTGGAAGCTCAGCTGGACAATGCCGAAGCGCCGGAAGTAACGCGCATGCGCCTGTACTACGCCTATGCAGACGCACTGGCCACGGCCAAGCGCAACGAAGAGGCTACCGACTGGTTTACCCGTGCAGGCGAAATGGATACCGAGGAAGTCCTGGACGTCCCGGATCGCCTGGCTGAACTGGGCGCGGACTCCAACGGTGCAGAGCAGATCGAGGATAAGTAGCCCATGGCACACCCGTTGCTGGATAACTACGACGCTTTGCTGGCCGACCTCGACGGCACTGTATTCTCGGGCCACACCCCAGTTCCTGGAGCCGCAGAGGGCTTGGCCGGCCGTAAAGTCATGTACGTAACCAACAACGCCTCGCGCTCTCCGCAACAGGTCGCCGAGCACCTGAATTCAATGGGCTTCCCGGCAGAGGCCGATAACGTGGTTACCTCAGCTATGGCCGCCTGCGACCTCGGCAAGCGATATATCTCCGAGGCCGGCATCGAAAGCCCTGTGGCCTACGTGATCGGCCACGACTCCTTCAAGCAGCTGGTGGCCGACGCTGGCTTTAGAGTAACGGAGACCGCCGACGACCAGCCTCACGTTGTCTTCCACGGACACAGCCCCGACAACAACTGGACACGGCTTTCAGAAGGTGCCCTGGCTATCCAACGCGGAGCCCGGTACTTCGCCTCTAACTTGGATACCACCTTGCCCTCCGAGCGCGGGTTCTTGGTCGGCAATGGCTCGATGGTGGCGGCCGTGACCTCTGCCACGGGAGTCACGCCCGAGTCCGCTGGCAAGCCCGGCCCCGCTATGTTCGAAGTCGCTGCTAGCCGCATTGGATCCACAAAGCCTCTAGCCGTCGGCGATCGCCTGGATACCGACATCGTTGGTGGCAATGCGGCGGGAATGGACACGCTCTGCACCGTCACTGGAGTGTCTACCCACACCGACATTATTGACGCCCCCTCGTCTCAACGACCCACGTTTATTGCCGGCAACCTACGCGACCACCTGCCCGGCTGGTCCGCAAGCGTGGATGAGGGGACAGCCCGCATCCGCGTGACTGCCGGGGAGCTTGGGGACGTCGAAGTCATGGCAGCCGAAGCTTTGGCCGTGGCCGCGCCGCTTGCGTGGAAGCTGATCGACGACCCGGATCTCCCGCAGGTCGCTAGGGTCGAGAACATCGACTTTGTAGGCGCAGATGCGCAAGCCGTGGAAGCCTTGGGAGGTTGGAAGTAAGTGGGCGAGGGACAACCGAAACCTTCGATGTTGTCGGGGGACAGTAGGCGTCAACAAGAAGAGCTGGCACAAGCCGTCGACGAACTACTCGCACGCGACGTGCACGGCGCCGAAGAAGCCGCAGTGCTGGAGGAAGCTCACCGGGTTGTAAACGAAGCTCTGGGAGGCGAACGCTGATGGCCAAGCGGGGGCCGAAACTGCAGCGGCTGGACGCGGAACTGGTAGCGCGGAAGATTGCCCGTAGCCGCGAGCACGCCCAGGAGATGATCAAGTCGGGGCGGGTGACCGTCAACGGCATGCTGGCGAAGAAGCCGGCTAGTGGCGTGGACGGAAACGTATCCATCAAGGTCGCAGAGTCCGAGGACGACCGCTGGGCTAGCCGCGGCGCACACAAGCTTTTGGGCGCACTGGAGGCTTTCGAGCCCCAGGGCCTCAGCATTGAGGGCAAGACCGTGCTGGATGCCGGCGCCTCCACGGGCGGCTTTACGGATGTGTGCCTGGATCGTGGGGCGGCGAAGGTAAAGGCTGTGGACGTGGGCTACGGCCAGTTGATCTGGCGCCTGCAGAACGACGACCGGGTGGACGTCATGGACCGTACGAACGTGCGCACCCTCACCCCCGAAGACCTTGGGGGCCAAGTGGACCTGATGGTCGGCGACTTGAGTTTTATTTCCATCCGCCTGGTTCTGCCCGCGCTGGCCGCGTGTGTAAAGGAGGGTGGGGATCTACTGCCCATGGTCAAGCCACAGTTTGAGGTTGGCAAAGATCGCCTGGGCCACGGCGGGGTGGTCCGCAGCCCTGAATTGCGTGCGGAAGTGACCCGCGAGGTGGCCGTCGAGGCGATGAAGTATGGTTTGAGTACGAAGGCCGTTGTCGCCTCCCCGCTGCCGGGGCCAAGCGGCAATGTTGAGTATTTTCTCTGGTTGGTCAAGGACAGTGCTGCGGTTTCACCTAGCATGGTTGAAGAGGCTGACCACACCGGCCTGGACGAGATGATCGCAACCGCTATTAAGGAGGGCCCGCAGTGACCACACCGGGGACTGACCACAACGCGGATCAGGGCGCGGATTCTAGCGACAAGGCCACCAAGGCTGCTTCTGGCGCACAGACCGAACGAGAGGTTCTGCTTGTTGCGCACACCGGTGTGCACGAGAACTTGGGCCTGGCTGCAGAGGCGGCGTCCCGTCTGCAAAAGGGCGGCATCAACGTTCGCGTGATGGCTACCGCCGACCCGGCTCCAGTGGCCCGTCATGAGGTTCTAGGGCGTTTCAAGCGTTTCGGCCACACCAAGGAGGCCGCCACGGGCGTGGAGATGGTGATTGTTCTGGGCGGCGACGGTACCTTCCTGCGCGCAGCCGACATCGCGCACTCGGCGGATGTTCCGGTGTTGGGCATCAACATGGGTCACATCGGCTTCCTTGCGGAGTGGGAGCAGGAATCCCTGCAGGAGGCTGTGGACCGGGTGATCGACCGCGACTACCGCATCGAAGACCGCATGACCTTGTCGATCACTGCCCGCGACATGGACGGTCGCGTGTTGGGAACCGGCTGGGCGCTGAATGAATGCTCCGTGGAGAACCTGAACCGCCAAGGTGTGCTGGATACGATCCTGGAGGTCGACGAACGCCCTGTTTCTTCGTTCGGCTGTGACGGTGTTTTGGTATCGACGCCCACAGGCTCCACCGCCTACGCCTTCAGCGCAGGTGGCCCGGTTCTGTGGCCGGAGTTGGACGCAATTCTGGTGGTAACCAGTAACGCGCACACGTTGTTTAGCCGCCCGCTGGTAGTCTCCCCGAACTCAATGGTGGCGGTGGAGACGAACCCGTCGACCTCGCCCGCGACGGTGGTGATGGACGGTTTCCGCCAGATTCACATGCCCCCGGGCGCACGCGTGGAGATCCGGCGTGGCCCGCAGCCGGTGCGTTGGGTGCGCTTGGACTCCGCGCCGTTTACCGACCGCCTGGTACACAAGTTCCGCTTGCCCGTGACGGGCTGGAGGGGTCCGCGCCACTAGCAATGCTGCATGAACTACACATTCGCAACCTCGGTGTAATCGAGGAGGCGACGGCGGAGTTTTCCACGGGCTTGAGCGTTGTCACCGGCGAGACCGGTGCGGGTAAGACGATGGTGGTTAGCTCCCTGCGTTTGCTCTCTGGACACCGCGCGGACGCCTCCCGCGTGCGCAATGGTGCGGACAAGGCCAGCGTGGAGGGGATTTTCTCCGCGGATTCCGCCGCAGTGGATGAGCTGGTTGAGCAGGTCGGCGGGTATGTCGACGACGGGGAAGTTATTGCTTCCCGCACGGTGAACGCCACAGGGCGTTCGCGTGCGCATCTGGCGGGCAAGACGGTGGCTGCGGGAGTGCTGGGGGAGTTCGCCGGGCACGTCATTACGATCCATGGGCAAAACGACCAGCTTCGCCTATTGGATCCGGTGCGTCAGCTCGGCGCTTTGGATGACTACGCGGGGCTGGGGGAGAAGGTTGTTACCTACCAAGCCCGCCGCGCTGAATGGCTGCGTTTGGACAAGGACCTGCGCCGTCGCATGGAGGCACGCCGCGATCTGGCTCTGGAGAGCGAAACCCTGCAGCGCGCGGTGGAGGCTATTGACGAGATCGATCCGCAGCCTGGCGAGGACGTGGGGGTTAAGGCGCAGATAAAGCGTTTGCAGGCTGCTGATGAGATCCGTGCAGGCCTGCAGCGGGCCCAAGCTGCCCTTGATGGCATGGACGGTCTTTCCGGGGACGATTTTGGTGATTCTGAAGGCGCGAGTGCCCTGGTTGGGCAGGCGGCCAACGAACTGGCCAACCTGACCGATACCGAGGCAGAGGGTGGCAATCTGTCTGACCTAGCCGATCGGCTGGGCGAGGTGAGCGTACTGCTGGCCGATATTTCCTCCGAGATCGGGCAAGCATTGTTGGACGTTCCCGACCCCGATGAGCTCGATGGGCTGTTGCAGCGCCAGACCCAGCTGCGGGAGCTGCGTAAGTATGCCGTTGATGTGGATGGGGCGCTGGCATGGCGCGATCAGGCACGCGAGCGTCTGGAATCCATGGACGTTTCCGATGAGGCGTTGCAAAAGCTGCAGGATGATGTTGCGGCGGCGCGGGATGCGGCGCGCGAGGTGGCTGAGGATTTGTCTTCGGCGCGTGTGAGGGCGTCCAAAAAATTTTCGAAGGCCGTCACCGAAGAGATCCGGGGCCTGCATATGTCGGCCGAAATTCGCGTGGACGTGCGGCAGCCTGGTGAGAAGGCGGGCGAGCTGGGTCCACACGGAATCGACGAGGTGGAGTTCCAGCTGGTGCAGGGCGGCAATGTGAATCCGCTGGCGGGTTCGGCTTCTGGCGGTGAGCTCTCGCGCGTGATGCTGGCGCTGGAGGTCGTGTTGGCCGCGGGGACCAAGGGCGGCCGGACGATGGTCTTCGATGAGGTCGACGCGGGTGTTGGCGGTAAAGCTGCCGTGGAGATCGGGCGCCGTCTGGCGAAGTTGGCTGTTGACAATCAGGTGATTGTCGTTACTCACTTACCCCAGGTTGCTGCGTTTGGTGACGCCCACGTGTACGTGGCTAAGGCGACCTCCGCGGACTCGGTAACTTCCTCGGTGCGCACGCTCAGCGAGGATGAACGGGTGGAGGAATTGTCGCGCATGTTGGCAGGCTTGGAGTCTGAGACGGGGCGGGCTCACGCTGAAGAGCTGATGGCGATGGCTACGGAAGCGAAAGCGAAGCTGTAGAAAATTTTTTGGCAAGCGGGCGACGGGGTGTGATCGGCGCTACAGTGGTGCTGTGTTAAGAGGGGGAGCGCGCACCCGCAGCGATCTGCGTGCAGTGTGAGGGGGACTAGAGCGGTGAAGCGTGTAGCGGCAAGTGTGTTTCTAATATTTTTTGGATTCGCTTTGACTGCGTGCGGCAGGGAGAGTGACGAACCTGTCCTGACCGGCGCTTTTGCTGAGACTGAGGAGCAACCTACAGGCGACGGGCCTGTGGATAACTCGCATTCAGGAGGGGCTGAAGGCGACGGCCGTATGCTAAAACCTGAGGGGCACAAGGGGATGTGGTTCGAGACTGAGCCGACGGATCCGTGGGAACACTACGTGTGGGCATCGCAGAAGTTCGTGGGAGACCCAATTGAGCTTCCGAAGCTAGAGGGGAAGGGGAATAAGGATAGTCTCCAGGGGATTCCAGACATTTGTGATAGTCGAGTTTCGGCACGACTTAAGGAGATAGGCTTTGACCAAGAAGAATCTATTGATTCACCGCTAATCTATACGTGTAATTTTTATGAGGTAGAGCCGGTCAATGGATCTTTTTCTGAAGCGCTATTTCAAGTTTCACTTGAAAGTGAAAAGCAAGGTGATAGCGGTAAGGAGGCGCACTATGACCCCCGTCGAGAGGATGTAGTTCCCCTTGGGGGCGGAAATAGAAATTCTCGTGAATGTGCTATTTCCAAGAACGTGAATAATGGTAGGTTGGCTGTCGAGATACTTTCTGGGGGGTCAGGTAGTAGTGTTCGAGAACTATGTGTGTACTCAGAATATTTCTTTCAGATTTACGACAACATAATTAGTATTTGATGATATTTAGGGGTGGGGAATGATAAAGTTCGATGTTTCTGGATTAAGAGCCGTTCAGCAGAGCCTGCGGTCTTCATTGATTGCGTTGAAAGGATTAAAATCTGCTGGTCGAAGCTTGGGAAGCTACACCGGTGCGCCATCAGTTACTGGCGCGTTCTCTCAGCATCATTCGTTTTGGGTGGGGCAATCAGGGTCAGCTGAAAACGTTCTCGATATTTTGAAATCAAACATTGAATGGCTCCAAGAGGTATTCTCCAACCAAATGGACGGGTTTGACCTGCAGGAGTATTTCAGCAAGCAATCCTTCGACCAGGTGAATTCCCAGGTTTCGGTCGCCGATAGTAATAGGCGGAGATTCTTTATCCCGAACCGAGATTCCCGGTCGATCGACAATCTGATGTACAACACGCCCGTGACTGTCGCGGAAGCCTCGATGCCACTTGCGTCACTGATCTCAGCATTTCAGGGAGACGATTCCGCGCCACTTGCGGTCGCGGATTCCTGGGAGAACGCGGCCAAGGCGCTCAAAGACTCCATGGATAACCTCAAGAGCGCATCAACCGGCTTGGCAAGCTCCTCCGAAGGCTATTCCTTCGACACAGCCCGCGAGGCTATCGACGATGTCCACAAAACCGGCCTCGTCGTCGCCTCCAACACCACCGCGATGGCGGGCTCCGTTCGCCAATTCCCGCTCGTCCGCAGCACCAATCTGCAAGCACTCGAAACCATCCAAGCCACAACCTCCCTGATCGCGGACCCAGCGGAACGTCTGCTCGCCGAACAAGCCGCCGTCGCCAACTTCGTTTCCTCGCAGTTGCAGCCATCCCTTGAGATGGTCCGCCCACCCGTCTCCAACCTCGGGGTTCCAATCGTTGGACACTCTGGTGGAGGAACTTTGGACGCCACCACCGTCTCCACCGCCTCCGCACAACCGACGGTTACGCACATCAACGGCCACACAAACGCAGCAGCTCCCGCAAGCGCCACGGCTCACGGCGAGCAAGCAGCCTCCGCCGCCACAAATGCACCGAAGCCAACTGCAGCTCCAGCGGCCGCCCACGCTGCGCCCACTCCAGGGGGACTGCACACTCCGGCCAATACACCGGCGCCCGTTCAACCGGCCGCAGCCGCGGTAGCGCCGCAGACACCTGGATTCGCGCCTGGAGGCATCACGTCACCGTCGCAGGTGTCGACGATCACGCCGCACCAAACAACAGCAGCTACTGCCACAGTTCCCGGCCAGGGCGGCACTTCCTTGACTGGGACGGAAAACCTCATCAACGCACAGAACCGTTTTGGAAACCGAGGCATTGCTTCCGGGCGGCCCGGCGTGGTTAGCGAATTGGGCGCCAAGGGGCACGGCCCGCAGCTTCGCAGTATCAGCGGTGGTGCCGGAACTGGCACGAACTCTGTCACTGGTGCGCCGAAGGCGGACTTGCGCAAGGTGTCTGCCACAGCACCCCGGCCTAATCTCCCCGGCAGCTTAAAAGCAATCTCCTCGACTCCTCTTAATGCCCTGCACGGCGAGCACGCTCACGCGAACACTCCTAACTCTGGCAAGGGAGCAACTTCTGCGGTCCACGGCACTCCTGGCTCTAAAGGTGGTGCTGGGGTGAAGGGCGGCGGGCACGTGGCGTCCACAGCAATGGGGAGAGGAACAAACATCGGCCGAGCAGGAAAGGGGTCGAAGAGTGGTCTGCGCGGGTCGGCGGTGACCTACGGCAAGCAGGATCGTTCGTACTTCCGGCGCCTGTTCTTCAGCGGCGAAGATCCGGTGATCGCTGGGAAGAAGGCACGCGGGCGTAAGGGACCCGACAAGGAGGGAGCCGCGACACAACAGACGGTGAAAAAGGTGATTCGTTAGAGCGAAAACGGCCTTTCACCGGCGCGCCTAACGCAACACTGGCCACATGAACACCACAATGGTGGGCATGATTTTCTCCCGTAGCGACCAGCCCGGAATCAACGGCGCCACCCGTGACCTCACCGGACCCAAGGGATTTACGAAGGCCAAGATCTCCGAGGGCGACATTGCCATTGTCGACGAACCCGATATCAGTCGTGCTAACTGCCAGAAGCTCATTGACGCGCGCGTGGCTGCCGTGGTGAACGCACAACAGTTCACCACGGGCCAGGTGCCGAACTTCGGGCCGCAGATGATGCTCGACGCTGACATTCTGCTGATCGAAAACGCCGGCGAGGAACTGCTCTCGAAGGTGAAGAACGGCAAGAAGGGGCGCATTGACGAGGGTAAGGTCTACTACGGCGACCGCTCCATCGGTGGCGGTGAGATCCTGGACATGGATACCGCGGCCTCCCGCTTCGAGGACGCCCGCGAGGCGCTCGGCGACCACATGGAAGCCCTATCTGGAAACATGTCCGAGTTCGTCCGCTCCGAGGCCCCGCTGCTGGTCGACGGCCTTGGCATCCCGGATGTCGACGTGGATATGGACGATCGTAAGGTGCTGGTGGCCAGCCCCGATGCGAACATCGAGCAGAAGCTCAAAGACCTGCGTTACTTCATGCGCGAGTACTCGCCGATCATCGTTGCCGTGGAAAACGCAGCCGACAGTCTGATGCAAGAGGGCTACCGCCCGAACGTAATCATCGGCGACCCGGAGAAAATCTCCAACGAGGCACTGCGCTGTGGCGCCACCGTGGTGCTGCCCGCAGACCCGGACGGCCATGCGGTGGGCCTGGAGCGTATCCAGGACCTCGGCGTGGGCGCAATGACTTTCCCCGCCGCTACCCAGGATCCGACCGACCTGGCGCTGCTGCTGGCCAATTACCACGGCGCTTCCATGGTGGTAAACCTCGGCGATGCGGAGGATCTGGACCGCGTGTTCCAGCGGGCCCAGTCGCCGGAGACCCCGTCAGCTCTGATGTCTCGTCTGCGCGTCGGCCCCCGTCTGGTGGGTTCCACAGCAGTGGCGGAGCTTTACCGCGTATCCCGTTCCGGCGGCGGTTGGCTCTGGGCGCTACTGGGCATCTTGGTCGCCCTAGCAGTCATCGTTGTAATCATCGGCTTCTCCGGTGATGGGGAGTTTGTGGACAACCTCGTGAACACCTGGAATAACTTCGCGCTGAGCGTACAGGATCTGTTCAAGAAGTAACGCGAAAGTAGCAGGGAGACAAGAGGCATAAGCATGAGCAAAAACTCGAAGGGCTCCGCCGGCAAAGTGATTGCCGGCCTGGGCTTCGGCGTGGCCGTCGGCACTGCACTGGGTTTTTTCGCCCTCGCCCCGAACGTGCCGGGCGGACCCGTGGCGAAGGATTCCTCCGCCGAGCAGGAGCTAAAGAGCGAGCAGACCGCACGCGAGAAGGCCGAGGGGCAGTCCACCGCCAGCGACAAGGTCTTGGGATCCGTCGCGGGGCCGGCGGTACGCAACCTGTTGCGCGGTTCGTCAGTAGATCTTTTTGTTCTTCCGGACGCCGACCAGGCCAACGTCGATAGCCTCAAGCGCCTGGTCAAAATGGCCGGTGGGGAAGTCCACGGTGTGATCGAGGTGACGGAGAAGGCGCTGGACGCCAACAATGGAGACACCCTGAAGTCCATCGCTGCGAACTCCTTGCCGGCCGGTGCAAAGCTTTCTGAGGACAAGCTGGACCCGGGTATGCACACCGGCCAGCTGTTGGGCGCGGCTTTGGGTGCCGGCGAAAAGGAAGCCAGCGAACCGGACCGAGGCGTGGCCTTGGGCGCACTGTCCAACGAAGACTTCATCGCCTACCAGGGAGAAGCGCCGAAGACCGCCGATCTGGCCCTGGTCGTGGGCGGGGATACAGCAGATGACAAGGACCGTGGCAATTACGGCACCAAGTTTGTCGCCGACTTCGCCGCAGGCCTGGATTCCCGCATGAAGGGCGCCGTTTTGGCCGCTCAGGCGGGCAGTGCTGAAGATGACGGCGCGGTGGGGCAGGTTCGTGCGAACCGAGCTGCGAAGGAAGCCGTCTCTACCGTGGACAACGTGGACACCGTTGCCGGTCGCATCGCCACCGTTCGTGCGCTGGGCCAGCAGAAGGACGGCAAGGCGGGCCACTACGGCGCCGCCGCGAACGCGTCGAATGCTACGCCTGAGTAGGCTTGTGTTAGGCTGAAACCCCGTAGATAGCGAAGTTCAAGCGTCGTTGATTCGGGAGTTACCTTGGCCACTAATCGTGCAAAGAGCAGCACTAAATACATCTTCGTCACCGGTGGTGTGGCGTCCTCGCTGGGCAAGGGGCTCACGGCAGCAAGCCTAGGGCAGCTGCTTTCCTCCCGTGGCCTGCGGGTAACCATGCAGAAGCTGGATCCGTACCTCAACGTTGATCCGGGCACCATGAACCCCTTCGAGCACGGCGAAGTGTTCGTCACCGAAGACGGTGCGGAAACTGACCTGGATCTAGGCCACTACGAGCGTTTCCTGGACCGCAACCTCTCCGCCGCTGGCAACGTCACCACCGGCAAGGTGTACTCTAATGTCATCGCCAAGGAGCGCCGCGGTGAGTTCCTGGGCAAGACCGTCCAGGTGATCCCTCACATCACTGACGAGATTAAGTCGGCCGTGTTGGCGATGGGCCAGCCGGATAAGAACGGCCAGGCCCCGGACGTCGTCATTAGCGAGATCGGCGGCACCGTCGGCGACATTGAATCCCAGCCCTTCCTAGAGGCCATCCGCCAGGTCCGCCACGAGGCAGGCCGCGAGAACATTGCCTTCATTCACGTTTCTCTGGTGCCTTACCTGGCGCCGTCGGGTGAGTTGAAGACTAAGCCGACCCAGCACTCCGTAGCGGAGCTGCGCAGCATCGGTATCGTCCCGGACGCGATTGTTTTGCGCGCCGACCGCGAGGTCCCGCAGGCTATGAAATCCAAGATCGCCCTGATGTGCGACGTGGACGAGGATGGCGTGGTTTCCTGCCCGGATGCACCTTCCATTTACGACATCCCGAAGGTGCTGCACTCCCAGCACTTGGATAATTACATCATCCGCCGCCTGAACCTGCCGTTCCGCGACGTGGACTGGACAACCTGGGGCAACCTGTTGGAGAGCGTCCACAACCCGCAGGGTGAAGTCACCATCGGCATCGTCGGCAAGTACATCGATCTGCCGGATGCTTACCTCTCCGTCGCGGAAGCGATCCGCGCGGGCGGTTTCGGAGCGAACGTGCGCGCCAACGTGAAGTGGGTCGCCTCCGATGAGTGCGAGACCGAGAAGGGCGCCGCCGAGGCTCTGAAGGACGTCGACGGTGTAGTCATCCCCGGTGGTTTTGGCAACCGCGGCATCGAGGGCAAGATTGGCGCTATCACCTACGCGCGTAAGCACAAGCTTCCGCTGCTGGGCATTTGCTTGGGCTTGCAGTGCATCGTTATCGAGGCCGCGCGTACAGCAGGGCTCACCGATGCTTCCTCTACCGAGTTTGACGCCAACGCCTCCACCCCTGTGATCTCCACGATGGAGGAGCAGAAGGCAGCTGTGTCGGGCGAGGCAGACCTGGGCGGAACCATGCGTCTGGGCGCCTACCCAGCACGCCTGGCCGAAGGCTCCCTGGTCGCTGAGATGTACGGTGCTAACGACGTGTCGGAGCGCCACCGTCACCGCTACGAGGTGAACAACGCGTACCGCGAGCAGATCACCGAGGGCTCCGGCCTGCAGTTCTCCGGCACCTCCCCGGACGGCACCCTGGTCGAGTTCGTGGAGTACCCGAAGGACGTACACCCGTACTTCGTTGCCACTCAGGCCCACCCGGAGTACAAGTCCCGCCCGACCCGTTCCCACCCGCTGTTCCAGGGACTGGTGGACGCTGCGCTGAAGCACCAGGCTGAGCGCTCCTAATTCAGCGCGCCTAAGCTTCCACTCCTAAACTAGGGAGTCATGAGCAACGACAGCACCCCGTACCGCGTTGTAGATAGCGAACTGCTGCTGGACGCGCCGATCATCGGCGTGCGCCGCGATACGATCACCACCGCCACCGGCGAGGCGAAGCGCGAGATCGTGGAGCACTTCTCCGCCGTCGCCGTCGCCGCTGTGCGCGATAACCACGTGATGATGATCCGCCAGTATCGCCATGGTGTGGGCCGCCACCTGTGGGAGATTCCCGCCGGCCTGCTGGACCTGGTGGGGGAGGATCCCCTGGAAGCCGCCCGCCGGGAGCTAGCAGAGGAAGCAGGGCTGCGCGCCCACACCTGGCACCTGCTGGGGGATGTCGTGACCTCCCCAGGTTTCAGTGAGGAAATGTGCCGGATCTACCTGGCCGAAGACTTGGACGATGACCTCTCCGGCATCGACCTACCCGAGGCAGAATTCGAAGAGGCGGAGATTGAAACCCGCTGGGTGCCGATCCCCGAAGCCATCGAATGGGTGCAGACGGGCAAGGTCGAAAACTCCATCGCCACCATCGCCCTGCTGCACCTGGCCGCAGGTACCCGCCGGGACGTTTCAGAGCCATTCAACTACCACTCCGGCCTCGCCGATCGCCGCTCCGCCAGCGCGGAAGCCAAGCCCGGCACGGACATGAAGTTCATCCGTTGAGCGCAGAAGCCAACCGCAAACTCGTCACGGCCTACATCCGGCATCTGAAGACCGAGCGCGATGTTTCCGTACACACTCTGTCGAACTACCAGCGCGACCTCGACCGCTACCTGGTGTGGCTAGGCTCCAAGGCGCTGCAGGAAGTCACCGCCACAGACATCGAGGATCACCTGGTTTACCTCCGCAAGGATCTGAACCTCGCGGCATCCTCCGCAGCCCGCGGACTGGCTGCGATCCGCGGCCTACACTCCTTCGCCCATACCGATGGCCGACTGGCGTTCGACGTTGCGGCGGACGTACCCACACCCTCGCAGGGCGGGTCCATCCCGAAGGCCCTAAGCCTGGCACAGGTCGAGGCTTTGCTGAATGCGGTGCCGGCGGGCGATGGGGCGTCACAAATAAACATCCGCGACCGTGCGCTGCTCGAGATGCTCTACTCGACCGGCGCGCGCATCACCGAACTTCTAGACCTCGACGTCGACGACCTCGACCGGGAACAGCGCGTGCTGCTCGTGCGCGGCAAGGGCGGCAAGGAACGCATTGTGCCGCTCGGGCGCCCCGCGCTGCAGGCGGTGGAGCGCTACCTGGTGAGGGCGCGGCCGAGCCTGAACAAGAAAGGCAGCCCGGCGCTGTTTCTCAACAACCGCGGGGCGCGCCTGGGTCGCCAATCGGGCTTCAAGATCGTTTCGCAGGCGGCGGAGGCGGCGGGGCTGGAGCACGTCTCGCCGCACAGCCTCCGACACAGCTTCGCCACGCACCTATTGGAGGGCGGCGCAGATATTCGCGTGGTGCAGGAACTTCTCGGCCACGCTAGCGTGGCTACCACGCAGATTTACACCAAGGTCAGCCCTGAGCACTTGAGGGAAATTTGGGCCTCATCTCACCCCCGTACCTAGTGCGCCTGATAATCTCTAGGGTGTAATTAAAGGCTATTTATCACAATCAAGGGAAAGGGCTTGACGGGATCGCCGATGTCACGTTCACAGTCACACGCGGATGCGTTGTTTGATAAGCCCGATCAGCGCATCGGCCTGACCGGACGACCGATCAAGGAACTGCCGGACCCCGAACCGTTGGATCGCCACGGTCCGGCCTCCATCATCGCGATGTGCAACCAGAAGGGCGGGGTGGGTAAGACCACTTCGACGATCAACATCGGTGCTTCGCTGGCCGCGTTCGGCCGAAAGGTACTGCTGGTGGATCTGGATCCACAGGGCGCCCTGTCTGCAGGCCTGGGCATTAGCCACGACGAGTTGGACGTTACGGTCTACAACCTGTTGGTCGATTCTTCTGCCTCTATTCTGGACGCCATCCACTCCAGCCCCGTCGACGGTCTGGATGTTGTTCCGGCGAATATCGACCTGTCGGCTGCGGAGATCCAGTTGGTGAACGAGG
The DNA here is from genome assembly GCF_028609885.1 of Corynebacterium jeikeium. NCBI lineage: Bacteria > Bacillati > Actinomycetota > Actinomycetes > Mycobacteriales > Corynebacteriaceae > Corynebacterium > Corynebacterium jeikeium. The sequence continues at coordinate 1,057,761 of NZ_CP063195.1, forward strand.
TCGGCCGTGAGCAAGCCCTGGCTCGCGCGCTGCGGCCCGTGATGCGCGACTACGACTTCATCATCGTCGACTGCCAGCCTTCCCTCGGCCTGCTGACGGTCAACGCCCTGAGCTGTGCGGATTCGGTGATCATTCCGGTGGAATCCGAGTACTTCTCCCTGCGTGGCCTGGCACTACTGATGGACACGGTGGATAAGGTCCGCGACCGCCTGAATTTCAAGCTCGAAGTGCTGGGCATTCTAGTGACGATGTTTGACCGCCGAACCCTCCATGCCCGCGAGGTGATGGAGCGGCTGGTGGAAGCGTTCGGGGATAAGGTTTTCGATTCCGTCATCACCCGCACCGTGCGCTTCCCGGAGACTTCGGTGGCCGGCGAGCCGATCAACACCTGGGCGCCGAGCTCTTCTGGCGCGGTGCAATACTCGAATCTGGCGAAGGAAGTCATTGAGCGCGTCGCTCAGCAAATCTAGCCAGCCCGTGCAGGAGCCAGGGCAGCCAGAGCAGCCCGAGCAGCCGGAAATCACCGGCTTCCGGGTGGCACTGGCTAACTTCGATGGCCCCTTCGACCTGCTGCTGCAGCTGATACACTCCCACAAGCTGGATATCACCGAGGTCGCGCTGGCGCAGGTCACCGACGAGTTCATCGCCTACACCAAAACCCTCAGCTCCAGCGCAGAGGACTTGGACGAGGTCACGGAGTTCCTGGTGGTCGCCTCCACTCTGCTGGATCTCAAAGCAGCCCGCCTGGTGCCGCGTGGCGAGGTGGACAGCGAGGAAGATCTCGCGTTGTTGGAAACCCGCGATCTGCTGTTCGCCCGCCTGCTGCAGTACCGCGCCTATAAGCAGGTGGCGGATCTTTTCGCCGACTGGCAGCGAGACGCAGCCCGCGCTTATCCGGCAACCCTGTCCTTGGAGGAACACCACGCAAATCTGCTGCCAGAGGTGAAGATCGGCAAGAATGCCGACGAGTTCGCCGAGCTAGCTGCGGCAGTGTTCCGCCCCAAGCCCGACCACGTGGACACTGGACACATCCACCAGGTGGCGGTATCTGTGCCAGAGCAGGCCGGACGAATTCTCAATACCCTCAAGGTCGCAGGCGAGAACACCTGGGTGACCTTCGGGGCGCTCATCGCCGACGCGGAGCTGAACATGATCGTCGTCGGGCGCTTCCTGGCGCTGTTGGAGTTGTATAAGGCCCGCGCCATCGGCATCGAACAGCCCGAGCCACTGCAGGACATGTCGGTGGCCTGGACCGGGCTGGATATCGACCCGGCTGTTGTGGCGGCCAGCAACTGGGAATAGGCGTCACAAAGAAAGAACAGAAAGGCACACACCATGAGCGACATGAACCCCAACCCCGCGCCGCTGCCGCAGGTGTCGGTGCTGCGCAGCCGCGTGGAATCTCTGCTGTTGGTGAGCGACGAGGCAGTGACGCCCACAGAGCTTGCCCGCGTGCTTTCCAACGAGGAAAAGGCGGTGCCAGAGGCCGAGGTGGCGCGTACTCTCCACGAGATTGCAGCGGAGTACGAAGCCAGGGGAAATGGCTTTGAACTGCGTGAACACGAGGGCGCTTTCCGGTTGTACACGCGGCGCGCGAACTCGGACGTGGTGGAGGCGAAGCTGCTGGATGGCACCCAGCAGCGCCTGAGCCGCGCGGCTCTGGAGACCCTGGCGGTGGTGGCCTACCGGCAGCCCGTCACCCGCAGCCAGGTGGCCGCCGTGCGCGGGGTGAACTGCGACGGCGTGATGCGCACACTGTCTCTACGTGGGCTGATCGCCGAGACAGGGGAGCAGGGCGGGGCACACCTGTACTCCACGACCGAGCTTTTCTTGGAGCAGATCGGCATCGAATCGCTGGAGGAACTGCCGGATCTGGCGCCGCTGCTGCCAGAAGTAGACAGCATCGACAGCCTTGACAATATCGACAATTAAGCAGGTTGAAGGGTATAGTTCGGGCTGATAATTCAAGATTTTAGTTCGAAGGGCTAGAAACACCGTGGACACACCCGCTCGCCGAGACGGCACACCGGAGACCGCTCCGAAAGACATCTACCTATCCCAGGCCAAGCCCGCCAAGCGTCAGCACGTAACGGCGCAGGAGGCGGAGGCTGCTCTCAATAAGCCAGAATCGGAGAAAGCGCAGGTGCGCCTGCAAAAGGTGCTGGCCTCCGCGGGTGTGGCTAGCCGCCGCATGAGCGAGAAGCTGATCGCCGCCGGTCGCGTGGAAGTCAACGGCGAAGTCGTGGTGAAGATGGGCACCCGCATCGACCCGAGCGTCGACATCGTCCGCGTGGATGGCGAGCGCGTGCAGGTCAACGAAGAGATGGTCTACTTCGTTCTGAACAAGCCCCGCGGCGTGCACTCCACGATGAGCGACGACCTGGGCCGCCCGTGCGTGGGAGACCTGGTTGGTACGCGCCTTAAGGAAGGCCAGGGACTATTCCACGTCGGCCGTCTGGATGCCCAGACCGAAGGTCTGCTGCTGCTCACGAACGACGGTGAACTCGCCAACCGCCTGATGCACCCCAAGTACGAGGTGAAGAAGACCTACATGGCCACGGTGCTCGGGGAGGCGAGCCGCAAGTTGATCCGCGAGCTGAAAGACGGCGTGGAGCTGGACGATGGCATCGCGCGTGCCGACAGCGTGCAGATCGTGGACGTGTGGCAGGGCAAGTCGCTGATCAAGGTGGAGCTGCATGAGGGACGCAAGCACATCGTGCGCCGCATGCTGAAGGAAGCCGGCTTCCCGGTGCAGGCGCTGGTGCGCACCAAGATCCACACCGTTCAGCTGGGCGAACAGAAGCCGGGCACGATTCGCGCACTGAACCAGGCGGAACTGCAGAGCATGTACAAGAAGGTCGGGCTGTAGCTAGATCAGCCGACGTAAACACACAATCAATTAGGGGAACGACCTTTTTATGACGAACGCACCTTTCTTCGAGCCAGGCTCCGCCCTGGATCAGCTCGCCAGTGCAAAGAACATTGAGGATGGCGGCCTGATCGTCGCAGTCGACGGCCCAAGCGGCACCGGCAAGTCCACCGTCTGCCGCCGCCTGGCCACCGCCGCGGACGCGAAGTACTTGGATACCGGCGCTATGTACCGCGTCGCCACGCTGCATGTTCTGCGCCAGGGCATCGACCCTTCCGAAGAGTCCGCACGCGAGGCGATCATCGCCGCCACCGCCGACCTGCCCCTGGAAATCAACGAGGATCCCACCTCCACCGAGGTGCTACTGGACGGCACCGACGTTTCCGGCGAGATCCGCGGCCCCGAGGTCACCGCACACGTCTCCGCCGTCGCCGCCATCCCGGAGGTGCGCGAGAACCTAGTCGCACTGCAGCGCTCTTTGGCCTTCGCCGCTGGTCGCTGCGTGGTCGAGGGCCGCGACATCGGAACTGTTGTTCTTTCGGACGCCCCAGTGAAGATCTTCATGACCGCCTCCGCCGAGGTGCGGGCCCAGCGCCGATACGATCAGGATCTGGAAGCTGGCCGAGAGGCGGACTACGAGGCTGTACTCGCGGATGTGCAGCGCCGTGATGAGGCCGACTCTTCACGCAAGACTTCTCCGCTCCGCCCGGCAGAGGATGCCGTGATTGTGGACACCGGCGAGATGGACATAGACGAGGTACTGGAGAAGCTGGCGCAGCTGACCCTGGCCAGCGCCAAGCCGGACAGCCTGGATTCCCCCGAAGAGCTGGTTTTCCGCACGGCTGATGGCGAGGTGCTGGGGGAGTCCGACTTCTCCGCCGCCGAGTTCTCCGAGTACGACGATGACGAGTTCGACGAGGGCAACGAGTCCGCCCCCGACGAATTCTTCATCACCGGCCCGGACGACTTCACCCTCGAGGGCGGCGGCGACATGCCGGAATCCGACGAGGACTGGGAAGCCCTGGAGGAGGCCTTCGGCGTACTCGGTGACGAGGAGGCCGAACAGGAGGCCCTGTGCACCGTCGCCATCGTCGGCCGTCCGAACGTGGGCAAGTCCACCCTGGTGAACCGCTTCATCGGCCGCCGCGAGGCTGTGGTGGAGGACTTCCCGGGTGTCACCCGCGACCGCATTTCCTACCTGGGCGAGTGGTCCGGCCGCCGCTTCTGGGTGCAGGATACGGGCGGCTGGGATCCGGATGCGAAGGGCATCCACGCGGCCATCGCCCGCCAGGCGGAGACTGCCATGGAGACCGCCGATGTGATCGTCTTCGTGGTCGACTCGAAGGTCGGCATCACCTCCACGGACGAGGTCATCGCCCGCAAGCTGCAGCGCAGTAAGGTGCCCGTGATCGTGGTGGCCAACAAGTGCGATGCGGACGCGCAGCTGGGCGACGTCGCCGAGTTCTGGGCGCTGGGCCTGGATAACCCGTACCCGGTGTCCGCGCAGCATGGCAAGGGCGCGGCGGACGTCATGGATGAGGTCCTGCGGGTCTTCCCGGAGCACCCGCGCGAGCTTTCGGTCGTTTCCGGCCCGCGCCGCGTGGCCCTGGTCGGTCGCCCGAACGTGGGCAAGTCCTCTCTGCTGAACAAGATCACGGGCGAGGAGCGCTCCGTGGTCAACAACGTTGCAGGCACCACTGTCGACCCGGTCGATTCCATCGTGGAGCTGGAGGAAAAGACCTGGAAGTTCGTCGATACCGCCGGCATTCGCAAGAAGACGAAGCAAGCGCGCGGCCACGAGTTCTACGCCTCGCTGCGCACCCGCTCCGCCATCGACGCGGCGGAGGTCGTTGTTTTTCTTGTTGACGCCAGCGAGCCCATCGCCGAGCAGGATCAGCGAGTACTTCGCATGATCCTCGACTCGGGGCGTGCCCTGGTGGTGGCCTACAACAAGTGGGACCTGGTGGATGAGGACCGTCGCGACCTTCTGGAGCGCGAGATCGAGCTGCAGCTTTCCCACGTCCCGTGGGCCCGCCGCGTGAACATTTCCGCAAAGACGGGCCGTGCGCTGCAGAAGCTGGAGCCCGCGATGATCGAGGCTTTGGAGAGCTGGGATCAGCGCATCTCCACCGGTCAGCTGAATACCTGGCTGCGCGCGGTGATTGCGGAGACCCCGCCGCCGATGCGTGGCGGCCGCCTGCCACGCGTGCTGTTTGCCACCCAGGCCTCCACCAAGCCACCGGTGATCGTGCTGTTCACCACCGGCTTCCTGGAGCACGGCTACCGCCGCTTTTTGGAGCGCAAGCTGCGTGAATCCTTCGGCTTCGAGGGCTCGCCGGTGCGCATCGCAGTGCGCGTGCGCGAGAAGAAGCGTAAGAAGTAGGCGCCAAAAATAGGCGCCAAGAAATAGGCGCTAGCGCAGCACCAGGATCCAGATAGCGATGTGGTGTAGTAGCGCCGCCAGGATCGTGGCGGCGTGGAAGACCTCGTGGAATCCAAACCAGCGCGGGGAGGGATTGGGCCACTGCTTGGCGTAGATCACCGCGCCGACGGAGTAGACGATTCCGCCCAACAGCATCAGCAGGCTCACGGCCACGCCCAACTGCTGGTAGTAGCCCACGGCGCCGATGGCAGCCAGCCAGCCGAGGGTGAGGTAAGTGGTGGCATCCAGCCACCGCGGGTGATCAATCCACACCAAATTCAGTACCACTGCCGCGGTGGCAGCCAGCCAGCACACGGCCAAGATCCACAGCCCGCCGGTGTTAAACCAACCCCAGCCGGTGAACCATCGCGCGCCGAATGCGCCGACTGTCACCGGCCCGTAGGTTCCGGCGATGAAGACCGCGATCATGGCATGGTCGGCACGCCGCCAGCTGTTTACCGCGCCCTCGGAGCGCCACGGCACGCGGTGGTACAGCGCGCTGACGGTGAGTATCCCGGCCAGGCACAGTGCGTACAGCGCCGTGGCCATGGTCATCCAGGACAGATGAAACTTGGAGGCTGCAACGATGGTCAGTGCCGTGCCCATGCCGCCGAAATACCATGCGGCGGCGGTGTGCAACCGCCCCCGCATATACGGGCGGGGGCCGCGGTCGAACGCGGGGCGAGGGGGCTTCTTCGTTAGCACTTGAGTTTTATGCACGAAAGAAAGTTTACGCGCATATACGTTTAGAACAACCCCGAGATAACCCCCTGCGCGTTAACATCAATGCGCTCGGCCGCGGGTTTCTTCGGCAGGCCCGGCAGAGTCATCACATCGCCGGTGAGTGCCACCACGAATCCGGCACCGATACGTGGTACCAGCTCGCGGACGTGCAGGGTGTGGCCGCTTGGCGCGCCCAGCGCGCTAGGGTCATCGCTGAAGGAGTACTGCGTCTTCGACACGCACACCGGCAGCTTGTCCCAGCCGTTATCCTTCAGAAACGCCAGGTCCTTCAGAGCCTGCGGGCCGAACTGTACGTCCGCCGCGCCGTAGATCTCCGTGGCAAGTGTGCGCAAGGTGGCTTCCACACCATCGACCGGCTGATAGATCTGGTGGCTGGAGCTGGGGGCGTCCTCATCAGAAACACCATCAACGACCTCCAGCACCGCAGAGGCCAGATCGGTCGCGCCGGCACCGCCCTCGGCCCACACGTTGCACTCCACCACGCGGACGCCGAACTGCTCGCCCCAGTCGGCGACCTGAGCGCGCTCGGTGGCGGTGTCAGAGTTAAACAGGTTTAGCGCGACCACGGGTTCCACGCCGAACTTGCGAATGTTGCTGACGTGGCGCTCCAGGTTGGCCAAACCGGCCTTTAGTACGGAATCGCCGTTGTGCTTTAGCGAGCGGATGGTGGCCACCACGACCGTTGCGGCGACGTCGAGGCCACCGGCGCGGGACTTGATGTCGAAGAACTTCTCCGCACCCAGGTCGCTGCCGAAGCCGGCCTCGGTCAGCACAACCTCCGACAGGTCCAGCGCCGTGGTGGTTGCGATCAGCGAGTTGCATCCGTGCGCGATGTTGGCGAAAGGCCCACCGTGCACCAGTGCGGGGGTGCCACCCAGGGTCTGCACTAGGTTCGGGTTGATCGCATCGCGCAGCAGGGCGGTGATAGCGCCCGCGCACTTCAGGTCGCCCGCGGTGACTGGCTTGCGATCATAAGTTTGGCCCACCACGATGCGCCCGATGCGCTTCTTTAGATCTTCCAGGTCGGTGGCCAGACAGAGGATAGCCATGATCTCGCTGGCCGCCGTGATATCGAATCCGCCCTCGCGGGGCGTGCCCTGACCAGGGCCGCCTAGGCCTGTGACCACATGGCGCAGCGAGCGGTCGTTGACGTCCAGGCAGCGCCGCCACGTCACCCGCCGCGGGTCGATGCCCAGAGCATTGCCGTGCTGCACGTGGTTGTCCACCATCGCCGCCAGAGTGTTCGTCGCGGCGGTGATGGCGTGCATGTCGCCTGTGAAGTGCAGGTTAATGTCTTCCATCGGCACGATCTGCGCATAACCGCCGCCAGCAGCGCCGCCCTTGATGCCCATGACCGGCCCCTGGGACGGCTCGCGGATCGCCACCATCGTCTGGCGCCCTGCCGTGCGCACCGCGTCCGCCAAGCCGATCAGCACCGTGGACTTGCCTTCACCCGCGGGGGTCGGGCTCATTGCGGTCACGAGCACGAGCTTGCCCTTTCTATTGACGCCCTCACGCTCCGCCCGCAGAGCGGGAACGTCGATCTTGGCCTTTGTGCGGCCGTAGGGAATCAAAGCGGCCTCCGGGATGCCGGCGCGCTCCGCGATCGTGGTGATGGGCTCCAGGGAGTGGGCCTGTGCGATTTCGACGTCGCTGGGTTGGGGATTGCTGGTTGCAGAAGAGTTAGTCATATTCCCAGAATAAACATCTACCCCTTATCGCCCCCGTAATAGCGGGTGTAAGCGTGGGGGCAACTAGACTTCAGGGGGGTAAGAGGGTAACCCCCCGAATATTCGCAAAACGATTACTTCCAGTGAGGTAGTGAGGTATAGATGACCGACAACGCACACACCAAGAGTGCCCTGCACAGCGATTGGAACGAGCGGCTGGCCCTGGCGCAGGAAATGCTGCCGCTGATCAGCCGCCTGCACCGCGATAAGAACGTGGTGACTTCCATCTTCGGCCGACTGCTTGTCAACGTCACCGACATTGAGATCATCAAGTCCCACCGCTACGCTCGCCGCGTGGTGGAAAAGGAGCTGCCGCTGGAGCAGACCCTGCCGGTCCTACGCGAGCTGGTGGAGATGAACCTGGGCACTGCCTCCATCGACATTGGATCCCTGGCCAGCCGCTACAACAAGGACTCCGAGGGGCTGACCCTGCGCGAGTACCTGGAGCGTGAGCTGGCGGAGGTTATCGGCGGCCCGGAGCAGGTCGAGCCTCGCGACATCGTCCTCTACGGCTTCGGCCGCATCGGTCGCCTGTTGGCCCGCATCCTGGTTGCCCGCGAGGCGACCTATGGCGGTGCGCGCCTGCGTGCCGTCGTCGTCCGCTCCAAGGGTGAGGGCGACCTGATCAAGCGTGCTTCTCTGCTGCGCCGCGACTCCGTCCACGGTGCGTTCGACGGCACGATCACCACGGACGAGGAAAACAACACGATCTGGGCCAACGGCACCCCGATTCGTATCATTTACGCCAACAACCCGGCGGAGATCGACTACACCGAATACGGCATCAACGACGCAATCGTGGTGGACAACACTGGCGTGTGGCGCGACCGAGACGGCCTGTCTCAGCACCTGGAGTCCAAGGGTGTGGCCAAGGTCCTGCTGACTGCTCCGGGCAAGGGCGACATCAAGAACATCGTCTACGGCATCAACCACGGCGACATCACTGAGGATGATCGCATTCTGTCTGCGGCGTCCTGTACTACCAACGGCATCACCCCGGTGCTGAAGGTCATCAACGACCGTTACGGCGTGGAGCACGGCCACGTGGAGACCGTGCACTCCTTCACCAACGATCAGAACCTGATCGATAACTTCCACAAGGGGGATCGTCGTGGTCGCGCTGCGGGCCTGAACATGGTGCTCACCGCCACGGGCGCGGCGAAGGCCGTTGCCAAGGCTCTGCCGGAGTTCGCGGGCAAGCTGACGGGTAACGCTATTCGCGTGCCCACCCCGGACGTCTCCATGGCAGTGCTGAACCTGACTCTGAACCAGGATGTTGAGGCCGACGAGGTAAACAACTTCCTGCGCCGCGTCTCCCTGCACTCCACGTTGCGCCAGCAGATCGACTTCATTAAGTCCCCGGAGGTCGTCTCCACCGACTTCGTCGGCACCACCCACGCGGGCATCGTTGACGGTCTGGCCACCATCGCCAATGGCAACCACCTGGTGCTGTACGTCTGGTACGACAATGAGTTCGGCTACTCGAACCAGGTGATCCGCATTGTTGAGGAGATCGCCGGCGTGCGTCCGCGCGTGCTGCCGCAGCGTGCTGCTGCGCAGGACCTGTAATTAGACACCAGCACTAGCGCCAGTGCTGGTGCTGGGTTACAGCAGCATTAACAAGAGCATCTGGCAGCCGATGATCTTGCCGATCATCGCTGCCGGATAGACGGTGGCGTAGCCGCGCATAGGCAGCTCCGTATCCGCTTGATCGTTGAGATAACTAATCACCGCGGGGTTGGTAGAGACGCCAGCGGCCATGCCCATCGCCTCGTCCCACTTCAGGCGCAGCAGCCACATCCCGCCCAGGCCACAGACGATGGCCGAGGTCACGGTGATGATGAAGCCAAGGGCGATGTAGTTCAGGGACGTGATGTCCGTCAGTGCGTCACGGAAGCCCGTGCCCGCAATAGTGCCTACACCCGCCAGGAAGATGGCCAAGCCCAGACTGCTGAGGGCCTTGTTGGCGTGGTAGGGGATTTGCCAGCCGATGGGGCCGGTGCGGGCGAGTGCTCCGAAAATGAGGCCCATGACGATGGGGCCGCCACCGAAGCCTAGGTTGAGCGTGGTGCCGCCAGGCAGAGGGATGGGGATCGCGCTGATGAGCAGACCGATGGCCAGCCCCAGGGTAAAGGGCAGCAGATTAACGTCCGCCAGGGAGCGTTCGGAATCGCCCAGGAATTGGGAGACCTCGTCGATGCGGTGCTTGGGGGTAACCACTCGCACGCGATCAGAGTAGTGGAGCACGTCGTTCGGGCCGGGAACTAGGTCTTCGTCGCCGCGACGGATGCGGGCAATGATGAATCCATGGCTGATCGGGTCGATGTCCTTGATGCTGCGTCCGGCGATGCTCGGGTTAGAAACGGTAATGCGGCGATAGCCGATGTAGGAGCTATCCACGTCGATGTCGATCTGCTCGCCCAGTGCGGCCGTGGCTTTGTCTAGAGAGTTCGGCGTACCGGTGATCACCACGATCATGCCGGGGTACACCTCTGCATCTGGGTAGGCGAGTTTGTGGTCCTTCTCTTGGACGTCCTCGGTGGCGTGGTGGGGGCGAACCAAGCGGGTGACGATGATCTTCGCATCCGCGATGGTTCGCAGGTCGCGTACACATCCTTCGATGCCCTCCCGCAGACGCACGCCGCGGTGCTCCAGTGGTGCGTGCAGCACCCCCTCGTCGATCGCGTCCTGACGGTGGTTTACCTTCAAAAGCTTGGTTCCGATAGCGGCTACGGCGATGGCGCCGAGCACACCGCCGGGGTAGGCCAGGGAGTAACCGACGACGGGGTCGGCGGCTAGCTCGGGGTGGGTGCCTTCCAACATGTCCACGACGGCCGCCATGCCGGGGGTGGACGTCAACGCGGCGGCAAAGGAACCGGTGGCCGTGGCGGCCTCGACTCCGAAGAGTGGCACCAGCAACCACGTCATGCCCATTAGGCCGACGAGTAGAACCACAACGAAGAGGATCATGCGCCAGCCGCGCTCGCGGAAGTCGGCGAAGAAGGCGTGCCCGGCTGTCAGGCCGATAGCGTAGACGAAGATTGCCAGGCCGAATTGGAAAATAATCGGGGGCAGCTGGATGTTGGGGTCCGCCGTGGAGAAGGCAATGGCGACGAAGAGAATCGCCGCGGTGCCCAGCGACATGCCGCCGAGGCGGATCTTGCCGATGGCGAAACCGAGGGCGAGGATAATGACTAGGGCGATCAGCGGGTTTTCAGCAAGGAATGCCAGCATGCTCTCGATCCTATAGAGAAATCCCCGCTCACACGAGGTGAGCGGGGACCCAAGAGAAACCTCAGATTAGGACTTTCTGAGTAGCCGGTTTTTACTTGCCGGAGATCAGACCAGCCAGGCCGGCGAGTGCGCCGCCGATCAGGTTAACGAGACCCTGGAAGAAGTTTGCAATCAGTTCAATCATGGGAGTGATCCTTTCATTGTGTAGTGACGGGCGCTAGGGAAGTATGTGAGTTTGTTAGCGCCTTCACACTGACAATCGTTTGTGCTCTCTAAGCGTTACGTCCTAGATACAATTTTTTCGAAAAAATTGTGAAAGACATTCTTTTAGCAGGTGAGAGGCCTCAAAATTTTTTCCCTAGGCTGGGGTACATGGCACGAAATACTCTCTCGGATCTCTTTTCCCGCACCAAAAGCCTCGACGGCGCAGGCTACGGAGCCTACAAGAAGCTGAAGGGCGCGTATAGCGAATCGGGTCTGACGGTTTCCATCGACCGCGTGCAGGCCGATCCTTATGCCAGCCCCTCCAAGGTGCGGCTCATCCTTCCCACGAAGGTTGCGAGCATCCCACAGCACCTCGTTGACGATGCCACCGGCAGGGTAGCGGTAGCCGACTTCCTGGCCCGGCGGATCCAGGCCGATCCCAACCGACCGCGCAACGTCCATGTCGGCGATATCGGTCAGCAGGTTCTCGAGCGCACCCACGTGCTGGTCACCCCGGATCGCGTAGAGGCCCGCCTACTCGTCGGCCTCCCCGCCAAAGGTCGCCGCATTCTCGGCCGCCAGGCAGCACATTTGCTGGCCGATGATTTGCCGAACCTCTCTGACGACTGCCTGCGCCACGATCGCTTTGACCCCGCCGATGTGCAGGCCCTCGAAGATCACGTGGCACTCCTGCGCGACCAGGAGGCATTGCGCGCCCAGTTGAAGTCCCGCAAGCTCGTCGCCTTCGTCGGCAACGGCGCGATCCTTCCGCGCGCGGCGGGAGATAGCGACCGCCCACTGGCCGCCAACCGGGCAACGTCTTTTGAATCCCCGGAGTCGCTTTCCCAAACCTTCGAGCTCCCCAGCGGCCGCACGGTCACGGGGATGGGCATACCGGAGGGCCTCACCGTCATCGTCGGCGGTGGTTACCACGGCAAGTCAACGCTTCTGCGCGCCCTGGAACGCGGCATTTACCCGCACGTCTCCGGCGATGGCCGCGAGTGGGTTATCTCCCGTGCCGACGTTGCCAGTGTCCGCGCTGAGGATGGCCGCCCCATCACCGGCGACGACATTTCGCCGTTCATCACCAATCTGCCCACTGGCACCGACACGAGCCGCTTTTCCACCACGAACGCATCGGGCTCCACCTCCCAGGCCGCCAATGTCGTCGAAGCGCATGCCGCAGGCGCTTGCGCGCTGCTCATCGACGAGGACACCTCGGCCACTAACTTCATGATCCGCGACCGCCTCATGCAGCGCCTCGTACCGAACAACAAGGAGCCCATCACCCCGTTTGTGCAGCGTGTTCGTTCTTTATATGACGCCACCTCGGTCTCCACCGTCCTAATCGCTGGTGGCTCGGGTGCCTATCTGCGGCTGGCCGATACTGTCATTGCGATGGATGCCTACCGTCCCAGCGAGGTGACCGCACGTGCACATGAGATCGCGCTGGAGAGGCAGACCCCGGTAGACACAGAAGATGCGCAAGAAGCGGGGGAGTTCCAACACATTACCGCCGAGCGTGTCCTGGCGCGCGGGACTCTGTCGTCTCGCAAGCCTCCAAAACCTCGCGGGCTATCCACTATCAGCGTGGATCGTTCGGACATTGACCTAAGCGCCGTCGGGCAGCTTGTTGCGCCATCTCAGACAGCGGCGATCGCGGCTGCGCTGGCGTGGTTGTCTAAGAACGCCGATGGCCAGACCCCGCTGGTGGATCTGGTTGCTCGTCTGGAGCAGCAGATCACCGAGAAGGGTCTGGCCGTGCTGACGCCGGGGCGTGATCACCCCGGCCACTTGAGTCGCCCGCGCGGGGCGGAAATCCTGGCTGCGGCAAACCGCTACCGGGAGCTCAAACTCGCCTAGAGGACCTGGCGCTCGTTCTCCTTGAGAACCTCCATGCCGCGGGTCGGGTAGTCGGTGATCAGACCGTCGACCTTCGCGTCGATCATCGCCTGCATGTCGGGCTTCTCGTTGACGGTCCACGGCAGAACCTGCAGGCCTGCCTCGTGGGCAGAGGCCACGCTTTCCGGAGTGACCAGCTTGTAGTGAGGAGAGAGGATCTCCGCACCCAGCTGGGTCGCGGCCTTGTTTACGTCGCCGCCAACCTTGTCGTAGTCAACGTCACCGATCCACTGGGAGTCGGACTTCCACGTGGTGGCGTCATAAAGAAGCGCCAGAGAAATATCCGGCTGGGCCTTGCGTACCAGCGGCAACGAGCGCCAGTCGAAGGACTGGATGGTGGTGCGGGATGTGGCCTTGTTGGCGCGCACGACCGGCAGGATCGCGTCGACGAATTCCTGCGGCTCGGCGGACTTTTCGCGATCCTCTGCCTCGATCTTGGTTTCGATGTTGAAGCGCATCTGCGGGTCGGCAGCGGCGATGTCGAACACATCTTGCAGCTGCAGCAGCTTGTTTTCTTCCTCGGCCTTCGCATCCGGGAAGTCCTTCAGCACCTTGTTGCAGTTCAGAGTCTGCAGCTGCTTCCAGTTCAGCTCATGGATGAGCTTGCCTACGTAGGGGAACTCCGGGTCATTCTCGGTGGCGGGCTTGGTGTCGGTGCACTTGTCGGCCTGGATCTCTGGGTCGTGCCAAACGACCGGAGTGCCATCCTCGGCCAGGACGATATCCAGTTCCAGGGTGGATACGCCCATCTTCACGGACTCTTCGAATGCCTTGCGAGATTCCTCGGTGTACTCGCCACGTCCACCACGGTGGGACTGCAAGTCGAAGCCCTGTGGCTTGGCTGGCTCAGGCTTCGAGGATCCAGCGATGGAGGAGCCGAAGCTAAAGGAGGATCCGGCGATGGAACCCTGCGCGGCAACTGCGGTGCCGGCGGAACCGAGGGAAACGATGGCGGCCACTGCTGCGGCAGCGGTCTTGCGCCAGGTGAGGGGTGTCTTCATACTTTCCTTACTGCGAGTTGTGAGTGCTGCGGTGGAGTCGTGAAGTAACTCACACAAACCTAACAGTCGCTCAGCTACTCGGCAGCACGAGCTAGATCCACCCATTCGTCTTCGCCACGTGCGCCGCCTCGTAGCGATTCCCCGCGCCCGTCTTAGTCATAATGCTGGAGATGTGATTCCGCACAGTCCCCGGCGAGAGGTGCAGCGCCTTGGCGATGGCAGGGGAGCTCTTTCCTTCGAAAAGCTGCTGGCACACCTCGGTTTCCCTCTCGCTAAGGGGATTATCGGGCGTCAATAAGCTTTCCTGGGCAAGCGTCGGGTCGATAACGCGCAGGCCTGCATGGACGCGCCGGATGGCATCGGCGAGTTCCTCGGGAGGCGTGTCCTTAACGATGAATCCGTCCACGCCCACTTCCATCGCACGTTTGACGTACCCGGCTTTGCCGAATGTCGTGACGATCAGGCAGCGGCACCGATTCCCGGCAAGCTCCTTCGCAGCATCGATGCCGTTCATCCCAGGCATCTCGATGTCTAGCAGAGCCACGTCGATCGGCTGCTCCAGCGCCAGTGCCACGGCCTCGGTCCCGGTCGCGCATTCGGCAACGACCTCGATGTCCGGCTCCGCGTTCAGTAGTGCGATCAGTGCCCCGCGAACCAGTGATTGATCCTCGGCAAGTAGTACACGAATCGTCATCGGGCGGCCTCCTCTGCCACTGCGCTATCGTCGATCAGCTCGTCGTCGTCTTCCATCGCGATCAGCACGGTACTCAGGCCCCGTTCGCGGCGCACAATCAGCTTCCCGCCGGCTTCCTCGACTCTTTGGCGCAGACCGGCCAGACCGCCTGTACCCTGTGTGACCTCACCGTTGAGCCCGCAACCGTTATCGGTGACCTGCAGCTTGTGGGCATTGACGCTCACCCAGCACGCGCTCGCCCCGGAGTGCCGCACCACGTTTGTCGTGAGCTCACGCAGCCCCCAGGAAAACACCGCGTCGTGTGCGCCCGGTGCCTGCAGGAGTTCGGGTAAATGTGCAGTGACGCCCTTAGTTTCCAAAGCCCGGCGCGCCGCCTGCAGCTCACCGGCGAAGGTGGGTGTGCGCATTCGGGTGACCGTCGAACGCACCTCCGCCAAGGCTAGGCGGGAGAGGTCGCTGATTTCCTTGAGTTCCTGCTTAGCCTGCTCGGGGTTGTTGTCCATTGCCCGTCTGGCGACCTCGGACTTTAGGTTGATCACCGTCAGCGAGTGACCCAGCAGATCGTGCACGTCCGTTGCGATATCCTCCCGCTGCTGCGCCAGGTCCAGCTCGTGCCGCAGCTTGTGGCGAGATTCATCGTATTGGCTGAAAATCCCAAGAGCGACGAGTAACAACGGCATGACGAAAAGGGTGAATGCGCCCCAGGTAAGGTCGTCCGGCCACCAGTTCCACACTGCAACCGTCCCGAGTACACCCGTTGCCACCACGATCGGCAGTGCCTTCCGCAGCGTCACCGTGAATCCCAACATCGCGGCTAGGTAGGGGGCAAAGGCCACCGCGCCAGCCTGCATCGCTGGCACGCTGGCCAACGCAATGGCTAGCAGTATGCCCCAGCGCAGAAGTGCCCGCGCTAGTGTTCCCCAGCCGCGTGGAAAGTATCCCAGCGAGCCGAAGGCGTAGAAGTAGAACGTGCCGAAGGCCAGCAGGCATATAGTCATCCAGGCTTTCGCCGTAGTGGCGAATCCTTCCCCTGTGTAAACCTGCAGAGCGACGGGCACCAGGAATATCAGCCATATCGAGGCGAAGATGGCGGAGTTCAACTGAAACCCGTCAAAAGGGCGCATTAGCTGCGCTCCTTGTCGCGCTTGCCCATGAGCAAGCAGACTCCCACGAAAATCGCCGTCCATACCGCGATGCTAACCCAGGCGTACCACATCGGGTCGTTGATGAATCCGTGGTCGAGCAGTTGAGCGCCTTCGGCCAGCGGCCAGCGAACTAGCATCATCGCGCCGTACATGGGAGTGAAACGGCCCACCTGCAGAAGCGATCCGCTGAGTGGCATAAAAACGTTTCCGGCGAAGGCCAGGATCACGATGGAGGCAGTGGCGATGGCCACCGTGTTCTCCTTCGGAATAGTCAGTGTCCACGCCAAGCCGTAGAAGCCGAAAGGTATGGCACACAGTACACATGCGACAAAACTCAGCGCCCACTGGTCGGCCTGCATGTGGGCCCGGGTTAGCCCGCCGACTATAAACACGGCCACGATCGGCAGCACCGCACGCACGGCGATGCTCAGGCCATTGGCGAAGGCTAGCTGCCACGGGCGCAGGGGAGTAAGGGCCAGCTGCCTGCCCCAACCACTGCGGTTATCTGTCACGGAAGTACCCGCTGCGCCGACGGCGCCTACTACGCCGGCGTAGAAGGCCATGCCCAGCATGACGAACGCGGAGACGTTTCCGCCGTTCATTTCCTGATCGCCATATTCCTGCATTGCGCCGAAAATCAGGTAGAAGAAGATCGGCAGACCGACGCTGAAGAACAAGGTGGTCATGTCCCGGCGCAGGCGTAGTAGCTCGTGACCGGCGAATTTTAGGGTGGTGCTCATTGTTAGGCCTCCTCGTTTTCGTTCGTCAGCGCAAGGAATGTGTCCTCCAGGCTGTGGCTAGTGATGTCGAGATCGCGGGCGTCAGTTTCCGTCAACAGGTACCGGGCAAGCGCGTCAGAGTCGTTGGTAGTGATACGAAGGCGACGGCCGTTTGCTTCGCTCTTTATGACGCCCCTAAGGCTCGATAGCTCGGGGAATCCACCCGGGAACTCGGCGCTAACCACGCGGTTGGCACTCATGTTTCGCAGCTCGTCGGTGGTGCCGTCGGCAACAATTTCGCCTTCGTGCATAAGCACGATGCGTTGGGCGAAGTTGTCCGCTTCCTCTAGGTAGTGGGTCGCGAAGATGATAGTGCGGCCCAGCTGCGCCTGATGCTTCATGGAGTCCCAGAAGCGGTGGCGTGCGCCGGCGTCCATACCAGCGGTGGGCTCATCGAGGATGAGGATGTCCGGGTTGCCGAGGATTGCTAGGGCGAAGCGAAGGCGCTGCTGCTCGCCGCCGGAGCACTTGCCTACGCGGCGCTTGTAGATCGGCTCCAGGTTGGCCTGCTCGATAACCTCGTCGAGCGGTAGGTGCTCGGGGAAGGCGGCGGCGATCATCTCCACAGTGTCCTTCACGGTCAGATCGTGGAGCAGGCCACCGGTCTGCAACAGTGCGCTGATGTTCTGGTTGTACACGGCCTGCTTGGGGGTTTGCCCCATAACTTTCACTGTGCCGGCGGTCGGGGAAGTGAGCCCTAGGATCAGGTCCACGAGGGTGGTCTTGCCCGCGCCGTTGGTGCCGAGCAGTGCGATGATCTCGCCCGGGCGAACGCTGAGGCTAACGTCCTTCAGCGCGTGCACCGGTTGGTTGGAACGTGGCTTGAAGGTCTTGCTGATTCCTCTTACTTCTATGGCCTGTGCCAGTTTTGTTGTACTCATGGTTTTTACGCTATTTCGCCGAAGTAGGGACCGCGCATACCGTTCATCACGAATTGAGCCATGACGTTTGTCATGGGCTGTCATAAGCTCTGCAAAATTTTTTTCCTTGCTTGGTCGTGGTAACCAAAAAGCAACGATTTGCGTTTTAAAGTAAACGAGATGAGTGTTATAGCTTCCACCAGTTCGCGCGGCACCTCCAAGAGGCTGCCGGGCGCTTTTGGTGCGTTCGTGGCTTTCGCTCTTCTCGCTGCGTATGCGGTGTACCGGCTTACTTTGCCAGAGGTTCGTGCTTACTGGTTCACGAACCTCTTTAAGTGGCCGACGGATTTCAAGGTCTATTACAACGCGGCGGTGGCACTGAACAGTGGCCAGGAGCTGTATTCTCAGCCTTTCGTCGGGGGCCTTCCATTTACGTATCCGCCCTTTTCTGGCGTGATTTTTAGGTTGCTGCCGCTTGCACCGTTTGAGGTTGCGGCAAGTATCTGGCTAGGCCTCACCGCCTTGGTGCTGTTTGCGGTGATCGTCGGGGTTTTCCGCGAGCGCGGTTATGCCTGGTCCCCGGGGTTGATCCTCGTTTCCCTGGCAGCACTAGTCGCATCGTTCAACCTGGCTCCGGTCTTCGGTACTTTCTTCTGGGGCCAGATCAACATCTTCCTCATGGGCTTGGTTGCCCTGGATTTCCTGCGCAGGCGCACCGGCAACAAGGGCGGCGGCATCTTCAGCGGCCTGGCCGCCGGCATTAAACTCACCCCGGTCTTCTTCTACCTGCCGCTGTTGCTGGGCAGGCGCTGGCACGCAATGGTTTACATGACCCTCACGATCCTCGCGACCATCGTCATCGGCTTCCTTTTCGTCCCGGACGCCAAGTCTTTCTGGCAGACCAAAATCTTCGAAACGCAGCGCATCGGCGGCGAGGACAACCCGGGCGCGCAGTCCCTCGGCGCCGTCTTCCACCGCCTGGGTTACGACAGCACGGTACTGTGGCTCGCCTGCGTGGTCGTCATCTTGGCGCTGTACAGTATCGTGGTCCTGGGCTGCTATCGCCGCGGTAACTACTCGATGATCATGGCCCTCGGCGGGGTTGTTGCCTGCATCATCTCGCCGTTTAGCTGGTATCACCACTGGGTGTTCTTGGTGCCGCTCTTTGTCGTTTTTCTGGACGCCGGGTTCCAGCTCGTACGGGCGGTCTCAGACAAGGTGAAGGGCGCGCCGGGCTGGGTTCTCGAACAGCTGCTGAGCTTTGCCGTAGTGGCGGCCCTGACAGTTGTGTTCCTGCCTTTCGTCAGCAACGCAACGTCCCGCAGGTTCGGCTTCTTCGGCCAGGGCGTGGCTCACGATAACCCGCTGTGGCAGGGCGCCTTCACCTTCCTGGGCGTGGCCTTCGTCGTGGTGGCCGCAGCGTACTATACGGTCCGGTATTTCACGGACCGCCGAGCTACTGGGACCGAGCGCGCCGCTGCTGGTTCTCTGTAGGGGTGCGCTGTGAAAATGTTTAGCTATACCGAGTACGAATCGCTGCGAGAAACTGCTTACCTTCTGCGCTCCCCCGAGAACGCTCGCCGCCTCCTCGGTTCCATCGAGAATCTGGAGCGGGGGCGCGGCGCCCATCACGACCTCATTGAGGACTAATGATTCTCGTTTGGGATGAGTCTGCCTGGGAGGACTATTTGTGGTGGTAGACAGCAGATTGCCGCTACCACTACGGGCGCTGACTTAGAACGGGTAGTCCGTGGCATCGGGCGTCAAGAAAAGAACGCCAACGACCGTGCCCTTTCGGCTGACGGCGATCCGAGACATCAGTTCGCCGGCTTCGTGATTGAGCGTCGAGACGACGACAGAGGTGCCCGTGCTTTTTGTAGAGAGTGCTTCTGACGCCGGTGCCGCGTTGCGGTCTCCCTTGATGGGGACGATCGTCTGGTCGGTGATCTCGTGGAGCTCGCCGAAGTCGGTCAGGATGGATGTCCACACGTCCACGATGACGGACCAGGGGAGGTCTTCACGGACGTGAGGATCGAGCATTTCAACGGTTTCTGCCTCTTCGCCCTTTGCAATGTGGCGAATGAGCTTGTCTGAGATCTCTGGGAGCTTGTCGGTTGATACTGGGGCCATGGTTTCTCCTGTAAAGGGGTTTCGCACCGCGCCGAATCGTTTAAAGGCTGCCTGGCGGGAAACATTAAGCGCTTGCCCAACGTCCGCCCATGAATGTCCCGCATGTCTAGCTTGCGCGACGGCATCTTCCAACTCGTGTTCGGCGAGGCTGACTGCTTGCAGTGTGTGTCGGATATTTGTCAATGGATCCATGACCGTTAGTCAACCATAGGTTAACACGGGTGTCAACTATTAGTTGACGAGAAGGTGTGGCAGTAAGTGACAGCCTTCAGCGCCCTCCGGATGGATCACGTTTGGTTAAGCTTTGGGTATGGGACTAACGACGTCGCTAATCCTCACAAACGAATCTGTAGCATCAGGGCAACTGGAAGCCTGGGGGCTTACCCCTATTAAGGAAAATGGTGACCTGTGGACCGCATTTCATGCCCCGGCGAACCGGTTTTTTGCGGTAGCTCGGCCGGGTAACTGGACTGTTCTGTGGGACCCAGAAATGCAGATCGCGGAGCATTTCGAAACCAACTCACTGCCACTCCCAGGCACCTGGCACGTGGCAAGCACGGTGTCTTCAACTGGGTTCGTGGATTACCGTGTATTCGTTGATGGAACACTTGTACGGCACCTGCTTGCTGGTGATGAGGAGCTTGACGAAGGTGTTCCAGTCGTTGACGAGTCCGCCTTCGTCTTTCGTGAAGGCAGCGAGGCAGGGGAGCCAGCCGAGGTGGACGGCGACCTGATCATCCAGGAACTCCCTCGCGCAGTAGGGGCTGTTGGTTACCGCGATGACTTGTTTGACGTTGAGGGACAGTATTTCGCGTATAGGACAACTAAACAGGACGTCCACGGGAACAGGTCTGCAAATGAAGGCGCAGCAACAACGACTGTGAGAAAGAGAGCATCCTTCTTTGGCAGGCTGTTCGGAAAGAAATAACCGGGGTCATTCCCTATAGCTCAACGCCAGCCCGATACCCGCGCCAAGAGAGAGGCCGAAAGCAACCCCAATCGGGATAAAGAAATCCAAGATTAGTGCGATCGCCAAGCCTAGTACAAGGCCAATGGCCGCACCGATAGCAACTCCGGTGTAGCTATTCTTTTTCTGTGGTGGTGGTGAGGTTATACCCCGGATAATAGTGAAAATTTGTCGGACTGACAGGATTTGAACCTGCGACCCCTACACCCCCAGTGTAGTGCGCTACCAAGCTGCGCCACAGTCCGCCGAAGCCCTGTTAAAAGGACAACGGCGATAGGTTACCCCACTCCCATCGCCGTTAGGAAATCCCCTGCTTAGACCGGCTGCACAATCTCGTCGGAAACGATAATGCCGTCCGAATCGCAGTAGATGTACTCGCCGGGGACGAAGTCCACGCCGCCGAAGCTCACCGTCACGTCGCGCTCGCCCTCGCCGGTCTTCGTGGACTTGCGCGGGTTGGTGCCCAGCGCCTTGCAGCCGAACTCCATCTGGCCAATCACCTTGGAATCACGGATCGGCCCGTTAATCACCACTCCGGCCCAGCCGTGATCCTTGCCCAGGCCCGCAATAATGTCGCCCACCAGCGCAGTGTGCATCGACGCATCTCCGTCGATCACCAGCACGCCACCCGGATTGTCCTCCTGCAGCACGCTCTTCAGCAGCGCATTGTCCTGGAAGCACTTCACCGTGGTGATCTTCCCGCAGAACTCCACCACGCCGCCCAGGTCGCGGAACTGCGTGTCGCAGCTGCGCACGTCGCTGCCAATGATGTCCACCAGGTCGGCGGTCGGAATAAAAGTCAGTTTCTCTTCAGCCATGCCACCTACTTTAAGCGCAAGCCTTCCCACGCCGCGATCATTTCGCCTACACGCTGCCCGGATCCCCTCTGCAGCAGCAGGTGATCCATCCCCTCCAGGCTCACCCAGTCCGCGCGAGGCAGTGCCGCCCGCATCGCATGCGCCTCCGCCACGGGAACTACCTGGTCATCGGGGGAGTGCAGCACCAGAGACGTGGCGTCACTAGAAGAAACGGCGGCCACAGTATCGGCCGAATCGGCCGCGGCGAGCTCATCCAACAGCGCCTGGCCCAAAGAAAGCTCCCGCTGGCGCTCGAACATCTGCATGATCTCCGGCGCGCGCTTCGCGGTTTCCTGCAGTTCAAAGGGCGTGCCGACGGTCACGATGCTCTCCACCGAAGCGACCTCCGCCGCCGCCCGCTGCACCGCGGTGCCTCCCAGCGAATGCCCCACGAGCAACTCCGCCCCGCCGAACCACTCGGCGGCAGCGCGCACGTCGGAAACGTTCGTCGCCAGCGTGGTCTCCTCGAACTCGCCACCCGAGTCACCCAGTCCAGCGAAGTCGAAGCGCAAGCTCGCATAACCTGCCCGCGCCAGCGCCTTGGAAATGCGCGTCACCCCAATCGCCCCGCGCGTACACGTAAAGCAGTGCGCGACAACTGCCCGCCGCGGCGCATCCTCCAACTTCACATCCCGCGGCATATCCACCGTTCCCGCCAACTGCCAGCCACTTTCTGTGGGAATGGTCACGTGAACGGAGCGTATCGTGCGGGTCATGGATCGCCTCTCGCCTTAAGTCGATTAACGTGGTCTACATATTCTTACACCTCAAACTCGAAGGGCACATTCATGGCATTTGACTGGTTCTGGAAGGCGATGGGATCTTCCCCAAAGAAGAATCAGAAGAAAAGCCGGGCCGTGGTCGCTCAGGCCGACTCGTCGCGCTACTCGGGGCTAAGCGATGCGGAGCTTCGTGACGCCGCCTCGGACGTGGTCACCGAACAATCCACTAGCGAGGATGGCCACCACTTCGGTGGGCAGGTAGACGACGCCCCCGCGCTGCTGGCGATCCTCCGTGAAGCGGCAAGCCGCACCCTGAACATGGAGCCTTTCGACGTGCAGATGCAGGGCACCTACCGCCTTTTGCACGGCGATGTGGTGGAGATGGCCACCGGTGAGGGCAAGACCCTAGCCGGTGCGATGGCCGCCGTCGGCTTCGCCTTGCAGGGCAAGCGCGTGCACGTCATCACGGTCAACAGCTACCTAGCTGGGCGTGATAACGACTGGATGGGTCCGATGTTCGACTTCTTCGGGCTGACCCACGGCGCGATCCACGAGGACCTCACCGCGGACCAGCGCCGCGATATTTACTCCCGCGACGTCATTTTCGGCGCCATCAACGAGCTCGGCTTCGACGTCCTGCGCGACCAGCTGATCACCCGCCGCGCCGACCAGGTGCGCACCCCGGCGGACGTGGCCGTGATCGATGAGGCCGACTCGGTGATGGTCGACGAGGCTCTGGTGCCATTGGTGCTCGCCGGTTCCGAGCCCGGCCCCGCGCCCGCCGGCCGCATTACCGACCTGGTCAAGCGCATGGAGGAAGACAAGCACTTCCACGTCTCCGAGGATCACCGCAACGTCTTCCTCACCGACGAGGGCGCAGCATTCGTGGAGAAGGAACTGGGCGTGGAGTCCCTCTACGAAGACGAAGGCGAGCTACTAGTGCAGGTCAACGTCGCCCTACACGCCGAGCACCTGCTGATCCGAGACGTCCACTACATCGTGCGCGACGGCAAGGTTGCTCTTATTGACGGCTCCCGCGGCCGCGTGGCCGAGCTACAGCGTTGGCCCGATGGCTTGCAGGCCGCAGTGGAGGCCAAGGAGGGGCTGGACGTTACCGACGGCGGCCGCATCCTCGACCAGATCACCATCCAGGCGCTGGTCGGCATGTACCCCGAAGTCTGCGGCATGACCGGTACGGCCCTGGCAGCCGGCGACCAGCTGCGACAGTTCTACAACCTGCAGGTCTCCGTCATTGAACCGAACGTGCCGAACATCCGCTTCGACGAAGCCGACCGGGTGTACGTCTCCGCCGCCGAGCGCAACGACGCGGTGGTCAAGCACATCGTCGAGGTACAGAAGACCGGCCAGCCGCAGCTGGTGGGCACCCAGGACGTCGCGGAATCCGAGGAACTGGCAGAGGCCCTGCTCTCCGCGGGCGTGGAGTGCTCCGTGCTGAACGCGAAGAACCACGAGGCCGAGGCGGCCGTCGTCGCCGAGGCCGGCCGCCCGGGCCGCGTGACCGTCTCCACGCAGATGGCCGGCCGCGGTACGGACATCAAGCTAGGCGGTACCGACGAGGCCGAACACGACGAGGTCGTGGAGACCGGCGGCCTGCACGTCGTGGGCGTGGGCCGCTTCCGCTCCCAGCGATTGGATAACCAGCTGCGCGGCCGCGCGGGCCGTCAGGGCGATCCAGGCAGCTCCCTGTTCTTCGTATCCCTGGAAGACGATGTGGTCGCGATTGGTGGAGCAGGGGAGGAGCTGCAGGCCCAGCCAGAGGAAGACGGCCTGCTCCCGCAGAAGAAGGTCCAGCAGTTTGTGGACCACTGCCAGCGCGTGACGGAGGGCCAGATGTTGGACATTCACGCCACTACCTGGAAGTACAACAAGCTGATCAAGGACCAGCGCGACATCGTTAACGATCGCCGGGACACCCTGCTGGATACCGCCGCGGCCTGGGACGACCTGAGCTACCACAACGTCGACCGTGCCGCGGAGCTGAAGAAGCAGGGGATTAGCGAGGAGGTGCTGGAGCAGGCCGCCCGCGAAATCATGCTGTTCCACCTGGATAACGAGTGGTCGGAGCACCTGGCTTACCTGGATGACGTGCGCGAGTCCATCCACCTGCGTGCCATCGCCCGCGAATCGCCGATCGACGAGTTCCACCGCATGTCCATCGCCGCCTTCGGCGAGCTGGCCGAGCGCGCCGTCAACAAGGCACGCGAGACGTTTGACGAGGTAGAGATCACTTCCGACGGTGCCCAGCTGGGCGAGATGGGCCTTCACAAGCCCAGCGCAACGTGGACTTACATGGTGAACGACAACCCGCTGTCCTCCTCTGGGGGATCTGTGATGGGGTCTATCGTTCAGATGTTCCGCTAGCTGCTTTAGGGTATTGTTAGACGTATTGTTAAAGCCGAACCGATTAGTTCGAATGAGAGGACTTGAAAGCTATGAGCGATAACACCGGAGTGCCTGAGGCTTCTGTCGAGACCACGTCAGTCTTTCGCGCAGACCTTCTAAAGGAGATGGAGTCTGGTTCGCAGCACGATGCCTCTCCCGCCGGTGTGGAGGGCCTTCCTGAGGGCTCCGCGCTGCTGGTTGTGAAGCGCGGCCCGAACGCTGGCTCCCGCTTCCTGCTGGACCAGGAAACGACCGCCGCTGGCCGCCACCCGGACAGCGACATCTTCCTGGATGACGTCACCGTTTCTCGCCGTCACGCCGAGTTCCGCCGCAATGGCGACCAGTACGAGGTTGTCGACGTCGGATCCCTGAACGGCACCTACGTCAACCGTGAGCCGAAGAACTCCTCGGTTCTGTCTAATGGCGACGAGATCCAGATCGGCAAGTTCCGCCTGGTGTTCCTGAACGGTTCGAAGGAAGCCTAAGGAACAGTGAGCGCACAGAGAAGCCACGCTAGCGCTCCTGCACCTTCCTCCTCACCAGCCGGAAAGGTTCTTCCCACCTCGTCCATCGGCGATGTGCTGAAGCAGCTGAAGCCGGACTTTCCGGACGTCACCGTCTCGAAGATCCGCTTCCTGGAATCTGAAGGCTTGGTCAGCCCGCGCCGTTCCCAGAGCGGCTACCGGCGCTTTTCCCCGGAGGATATTTCCAGGCTGCGCTACATTCTGACCCTCCAGCGGGATAACTACCTTCCGCTGAAGGTTATCCGCGAACGCTTGGAGGCCATGGACTCCGGCAAGGTCACCCCGGTGACCGCCGCCCGCAAGTCTGCCCCCGGTGCGATTTCTCCGGAGCAGATGCGGGCCACGCAGTCCCGCCGCCTGACTCGCGCGGACGTTACGGCGCGCGCCAACGTGCAGGATTCCTTCACCGGATCCCTGATCCGCATGGGGCTGATCTCCGCTGACCCGGCCGGTTTCTTCTCGGTCGATGACGTAGAGATCGTGCAGATTGCACAGAACCTGACCGACCACGGCCTGGACAACCGCCACCTGAAGGCACTGCTGACCATCGCGAACCGCCAGTTCGACATGGTTTCCCGCATCGCCTCCCCGCTGGCTCATGGCCGCGACGAGAACGCCCAGCAGCGTTCCGCCGAGACCGCCCGCGAGATGTCTGCGCTGATCATTTCCCTCAACACCGCGCTGGTGAAGGGCAACCTTGGCTAAAGGCACCGAAGTCGTCTTTCTCGGCCGCGCTGTCGGTAGCTCGCTCGGCTGCGGCGCGCCCGTGCCCGACTGTCTTATTTTTATGACCCCCCAGCGCACCCATATCCTGCCGATCTGGGTAGAACCAACGTTGGATCTGGGCGGGCGCCCCACGGATGCCGAGGTTCTGGCGAATATCCTGAAACACGACGAGGCGTGCGACCCGTGGTTTGCCCGCATCGTCACTAACTCTCGCGGCCAGATGACCGCCGGGTTGGTGCTGGAAGAGGGAGAGTCCGAGCGTTTCATCGACATTCGCCCTTCGATCCTGGAACCTCTGTGGCACGCGGGCGTCATCTTCGACGTGCGTGTGGACCCCGGGGTAGAGAGTGCGCTCATCCGCGTTAACCCGGCTTGGGTTGACGAGCTCGAAGCGAAGCTCAAGCAGGTGGACGAAGACGGTGACCAGGTGGACTTCCTGCTGGACTGGAACCCGGAAGATATGGGGTTCACCGTAAGCGACAACGCGGATTCCGACTTCCAACAAATGTGGGAGGGCCTGGGTCTGTCGAGCGACCTCGACGACTGGTTAAAGGAATGACACGCCTGTTGTTACACGTGTGATTTTTGTGACTCGTGTTAAAGTAATGTTCGGCTAGCGGTTGACTGAGCCGCAAACCGGTCTAATCTTTAGAAGAGAATTGAAATTACACCAGGAGTGTTTCATGCAGGATGCCCTTTTCGACGTCCATGGCCCCGACGACGAGGTCGGCTACCGCGTACCGATCGCCTGCCAAGTCGCCGGCATCACCTACCGTCAGCTGGACTACTGGGCCCGCACAAAGCTGGTTCAACCCAGCATCCGTAACGCCGCTGGTTCCGGCTCCCAGCGCCTTTACTCCTTCCGCGACATTTTGGTGCTGAAGATCGTGAAGGGCCTGCTGGATACCGGCATTTCCCTGCAGAACATCCGCAAGGCTGTAGAAAAGCTGGAGAACTTGGGCGTCGATGACCTCGCCGGCATCACCCTTGTCTCCGACGGCCACACTGTCTACGAGTGCCGTTCCTCCGAAGAAGTCATTGACCTCCTCAACGGCGGCCAGGGCGTGTTCGGCATTGCAGTCCCGGGACTGATGAAGGAACTCACCGGCACGATTACCGCCTTCCCGTCTGAGAAGGTTGTGCAGGACGCTGCCATCGACGAGCTGGCCGAGCGTCGCCGTCGCCGTATGGCCTAGAGCTGCCTCAGAAAAGCTCCCCGCGCGCGCTGTTCTAGCTCGGGTAGGGGATTATCCCGCAGCTGCGGGGCCAGCACTCCACCATTCTCTTCTGCAACCTCCACCTTGGAGACAGCCAGTGCTTCATCGGCCTTCTGCCGATCCGCTGGCTTCCACAGCTCCGCACCCGGCTGTCCGCCCTCACCCCATGCCTTGTAGGACTTAATCGCTTCCGCGTCCGGCTTGCGCACGACCTCCGCCTTCAGGCAGTGGTCAAGTTCGACCTCATTTGAGTCGTTAAACTTCTGCACCGCATCCTTTAATTCCGCCTCATTCGCTGCCCACACCTGCACCACGAATTCCCCCTGCGGGCATTCCGGAGTGGCCAGGTCCTCCTGGTTGTTCCGCGCCAACGCAACCCACCCGGCCACCAGGAGCGCTACCACGATCACGGTCACGAGCGCGCCCCAGACCCACCCGGCTACTCGATAGTTCTGCTTTCCGCTTGCGTGACGTGCCACGATTCTTCTTCCTCCCAGTAGCTCTTTCTAACCAGTGTAGGCCAGCAGCCTTCTACGCAGCCCCTGTCCGCGCTCCATCAGCCCCTTTTGCCGAGCGACGTACTCCGCCCGCCCCGCCGGGGTCTCGATACGCACGGGCTCGAAGCCCCATTCGCGCAGGTCGTAGGGCGAAGCCTCCATATCCAGCCGGCGCACGTCACATGCGAGCTCAAAGCAATCCAGCCACAATTCGCCGGGGATCAGCGGCCCCAGCTTCGTGGCCCATTTGTATAGATCCATGGTGGCGTGCAGGCATCCCGGTTGTTCCATCTGGGGCTGCGAGTCGCGTGTCGGAGCGTGGGCGTTGCGGGGCGCGGCGGCGTCAGTAAAAAAGCGAAAAGCGTCAAAGTGCGTGCACTTCAACTGCGATGCTTCCACCACCTCGTCGGTACCCGCCCCGCCCAGCCGCAAAGGCTCGGGGTGACGGGGTGCATCCTTGTAAACCATCGCCCACTCGTGCAGCCCAAAGCAGCCGAGCACAGGCGGATGCTGATAGGTCGCCTTCAATAGCCGTGCGATATAGCGCACCGTCTTGCCTCGCGCGGCCATAAACCGTTCCGTATCGAGGGTCCACACGTCGCCACGGCGCACATAGTGATCCTTGTAGTGCGGCAGGTCGCCGTTGCCATCCCACACCACACCCTTATTGACGCCCGGATGCCAGTGGCTCAGCTTCCCAGGGGTAGTGGGGTAGTAGGTGAACATGAAATCCCACACCGGGTGCCTTTCGCCCTCCGCGCGGCGCCGGCGGTGCCCCTCGGTAAGGCGCTGCACGCGCTCCCGGTGGGCGGCTTGTCTATCGCGCCAGTCGTGCAGTACCTCAGTCATGGGTCCAGTCGCGGACAGTGCCGACGAGTTCTTCGATGATGTCCTCCAGCGTGATCATGCCGATAATCTGCCCATTTGTATCCACTACCGCGGCGATGTGGCTGGAGGTACGCCGCATGTTGCGCATCGCTACATCGAAGCTGGAGCCAGTCTTGACCTCCAGTAAGGGGCGGATGTCCGTGGTATCCAACTGGCCGTCGGGCTCCACCAGGTTGTCCAATACGTCCTTGACGTGGACGTAGCCGATCCACTTTCCCTTGGTATCTGTGACGGGGAAGCGGGAATAGCCCGTCTCCTGCACCGCCTTCTCCACGGCCGCGACCTTCATCCGCGGACCGTCCTGCCGGATGCAATGCACGTCGGCCGCGGGGATCAGCACCTCATCCAGTGTTCGGCGCGAGGAGCTTAGGGCCTTGTCCAGACGGTTGGCCTCTTCCGGGGCGATCAGCCCCTCGGAGCGGGACTCCTGGATCATGCTGGCCAGTTCGGAGGGGGAGACGGTGGAGTCCAGCTCGTCCTTCTGCTCTACGCCCATCAGCTTGAGCGTATGGCGCGCGATCCAGTTCAGCGCCTGCATGATTGGGTTCGTGACCTTAACGAACAAAAGGTGTAGCGGCACCACGAACGTCGCCACGGTTTCTGGGCCCGCCAACGCGATGTTCTTTGGAACCATCTCACCCAGGATGATGTGCAGCATCGTTACGACCAGCAGGGCAATCGCGAAGCTCACCGGGTGCAGCAGCTCCGGTGGCAGGCCTAGAGCTTCAAATGGTGCCTCGATGAGGTGCGCGATCGCGGGCTCGCCGACCTTACCCAGCAACAGCGAGGCAATCGTGATGCCGAACTGCGCCCCCGCCAGCATGATTGACAGGTGCTCGCTGGCGTAAAGCACCCTCTTGGCACGCTTGTTGCCCGCTGCGATCATCGAATCCAAGCGATCCCTGCGCGAGGAAATCAGCGCGAACTCCACCGCCACGAAATACCCGTTGAGCGCCAACAGGAAGACGGCGAAAACTATGGCCCAAATGTCACCCATTAGTTTGCCTCCTCCTTAGTCAGCGGCTGCAGCAGAACTTTGTCCACGCGTCGGTTATCCATCTCCTTGACGGTGGCCCTCCAGCGCCCGGACATACCTGTTTCGAAGCTCTCCATCATCTCGTTGTCTCCGACGGGCAGCAACACCTCATCCCCCTCGGCGGGGATGCGCCCCAGCGTGGCCATGATCAGCCCGCCGAGCGTATCGTAGTCACCCTCCGGTGCGGTGTAGCCCACTGCATCTGGAAGCTCGTCGGTGCGTACCAGGCCGGAAACCTCCCAGTGGGTGCCCGTCTTGCGGACTTCCTTGTCCTCTTCCACGTCGTCGTGTTCGTCCCACACCTCGCCGAGGATCTCCTCGACCACGTCCTCGATCGTCACGATTCCGGCGGTGCCGCCGTACTCGTCCACGACCATCACCAGCTGCGAGCCCGCGGCCCGCACCTGATTCAGCACGTCATCGCCGCTCAAAGAATCCGGCACGGAGGGGACGTTCTTCATCAGCTTGTTCAAAGTGGTGGTGGGGCGCGAGTCGTGGGGGATGGTCAGTGCATCCTTCACGTGCACCACGCCCACGGTCTCGTCCAGGTCCCCACGGGTCACGGGGAAGCGCGAGTGCCCGGTTTCCAGCGCCAGCTCGATCAGATCCTGCGCGGTCTCCTCGACAGTCAGAGATTCGACGGTCGACCGGGGTGTCATCACATCCTCCGCTGAGGCGTCACTAAACCGCAGCGACAGATCCAGAATCCGCGCCTTAGACTCGGTGAACCCACCGTTGCCCGTTGAGTTCTTCACCAGCGCCGAGAGCTCTTCGGCCGATCGTGCGGACGCCAACTCGTCCGCCGGCTCGATACCCAGCTTCCGCACAACCGCGTTCGCTGTAGCGTTCATGCCGTTGATGAACCATTTCAGCGCCACGTTGAACGTCCATGCGGGACGGATCGTAGCGCGGGCCGCTTCGATGGGGTGGGTGATCGCCAGGTTCTTCGGTACCAGCTCGCCGAACACCATCGACAGCACCGTCGCCACAATCAAGGACAGCACTAGCGCGATCGGCATGGCGGCGGCCTGGCTCAGACCCGCGGCCTCCAGCAACGGGTCGAAGAACTTCGCCAAGATCGGCTCTGCCAGATAACCCGTTGCCAGGGTGGTGATCGTAATGCCCAGCTGCGCGCCGGATAGCAGGAAGGAAAGCTGCCCGTGCGCCTTTTGCACCAACTTCGCAGTGCCGTCGCCCTTGGTGCGTGCGTGCTCGTCGATGGTGGAGCGCTCTAGCCCCGTCATCGCAAATTCCACGGCCACGAACAGGCCGGTGGCGGCCGTCAGCAGCACAAACAGGACTAGCCCGACTAGGGAAAGAACTATGTCCACTTGAGTATTTCGACTCCTAAATCTTCTTCAGCTCGGCGACCAACTTGGCACCTGGTAGCACTGTTGGGTGCACTCCGGCCTTGGCCATCATCTTTTTGGTATCGGCTTGCTGGTCTGCATAGGAAAGTGTTACCACTGTACCGCTGGCTCCGGCGCGAGCAGTGCGCCCCGCCCGGTGGACATACGCCTTGTGCTCGGCAGGCGGGTCGATGTGCACGACCAGCTCGACGTCCTTCACGTCGATCCCGCGGGCGGCAATGTCGGTGGCCACCAACACGGTGTTCTTGCCTTGGGTAAAGCCCTCCAACGCCGCTTGGCGGGTGTTCTGCCCCTTGTTTCCGTGGATCCCCACGGCGGGCACTCCCGCGCGCACCAGCTTCTTGACCTGCCGGTCCACAGCGTATTTGGTGCGCATGAACATGACAGTGCGCTTCCGCAGCTTTCCAATCGCCACGACCAGTTCGTTGCGCTCTTCGTGGCTTTCCACCACGCCCAGCAGGTGGCGCATCGTGTCCACACTGGCGGTGGCCTCGCCCGTAGAGTGAGTCACTGGGTCCCGCATGTACTTATCCACCAACACCTGAACGTCGCCGTCCAGCGTGGCGGAAAACAGTAGGTGTTGTGCCTGTTTGGGCATGCGATCTAGGAGCTTGGTCACCTGCGGCAAAAAGCCCATGTCGGCCATCTGGTCGGCCTCATCGATGGCCACGGTCTTCACTTCGGAAAAGTCGAGCATGCCTTGCCCCAGCAGATCCAGGGCGCGCCCCGGAGTGGCCACCAAAATGTCCACGGGCCTGGCCAGCGCCGTGATATTCCGCTGAATCTTCACCCCGCCGACGACCTCAAGCAGCCGCTGACCGGCCGCGTTTGCAATCGGGTCCAGCCGCGAGCGCACCTGTGTCGCCAGCTCTCTGGTCGGCACTAGCACCACACCACGCGGTTTTTTAGGTTTGGACGCCCCCCGCCTCAGCCGCTGAATCATCGGCAGCCCGAATGTGAATGTCTTGCCGGAACCTGTTGGCCCGCGGCCGAGAACATCTCGTCCCTCGACGGCCGCGGGGATGGCGGCCGCTTGAATCGGGAAGGGCTTGGTTATTCCCTCGGCGGAAAGCTCTTTGGTGATGCAATCATCCAGCCCGAGCTTTCCGAACTCTGATCGGGACAATTACGCTTCAACCTCGCTACGGTCCCCAGACCAGAGGGTGTGGAAAGAGCCCTCGCGGTCGGTACGTCGGTAGGTGTGGGCGCCGAAGTAATCACGCTGGCCCTGAATCAGAGCCGCCGACAGGCGCTCTGCACGCAGAGAGTCGTAGTAGGACAGGGAAGACGCAAACACCGGCACCGGCTGTCCCAGCTGGGTGGCCAGGATGACCACACGGCGCCAGGAGTCGATCAGGCCACCCAGCTCACCCTTGAAGTACGGATCCAGCAGCAGGGACGGCAGCTCTGCGTTCGCATCGTAGGCCTCGCGGATGCGGTTCAGGAACTTCGCGCGGATGATGCAGCCGCCGCGCCAGATGGTGGCCAGGTCGCGGGGGTCCACACCCCACTTGTGCTCGTCGGAGCCGGCCTTGATCTCGTCAAAGCCCTGCGCGTATGCCACCAGCTTGGAGGCGTACAGTGCGCGGCGGACGTCCTCGATGAACTCTTCCTTCGGCACGTCCAGGGTGGATAGCTCGCCGCTAGGCAGGTTGCCGATGGTGGCGTCGCGCTGCTCGCGGGCGCCGGACAGCGCGCGGGCGAACACGGCCTCACCGATGCCGGTGGTCGGAATGCCCAGGTCCAGAGCTGCCTTCACGGTCCAGCGCCCGGTGCCCTTCTGGCCGGCGGAGTCGACAATGACGTCGATCAGCGGCTTGCCGGTCTTCTCATCGGTCTGGGAGAGAACCTCCGCGGTGATTTCGATCAGGTAGGAATCGAGGTCGCCCTCGTTCCAGGTCTTGAATACCTCTGCGATCTCCGCCGGCTCCATCCCCGCGCCGTAGCGCAGCAGCTGGTAGGCCTCGCCGATTACCTGCATGTCAGCGTACTCGATGCCGTTGTGCACCATCTTCACGAAGTGGCCCGCGCCATCGGGGCCGATGTGCGTCACACACGGGGTGCCGTCAACTTTCGCGGCCACGGACTCCAGCAGCGGCCCCAGGGCCTCCCAGGATTCCGCCGGGCCACCGGGCATGATAGCCGGTCCGTTCAGCGCGCCTTCTTCACCACCGGAAATGCCGGCGCCGACAAAGTTCAGGCCACGCTCGGACATTTCAGCCTCGCGGCGGATCGTGTCGGTGTACAGAGCATTACCACCATCAATGATGATGTCGCCTTCGTCCATTTCCTCGGCGAGCTGGGAAATGACGGCGTCAGTACCAGCACCTGCCTGCACCATGATCAGGGCGCGACGGGGCCGCTCCAGCGACTTAACGAAATCGGCGATCGTCTCCGCGGGAACGAAGTTGCCGGTCTCGCCGAAGTCCTCCATGAACTTGTCGGTCTTCGCAGTGGTGCGGTTGTAGACGGCCACGGTGTGGCCATTGTTGGCAAAGTTCCGGGCGATGTTGGAGCCCATAACGGCCAGTCCAACAACACCAATTTGGGCGGTTCCTTCAGCAGTAGTCATGGTTTTACATCTTACAGGGCGATGTGTTGGTTAGTCTTAGGCACATGTCCAATATTTTCATTGAACTAAGTCGCGTTGCCACTGAGCGCGATCTCACCGCGCAGGAGATTGCCACCCTCAACGAACTGCTGGCCAAACACCCCACCCTCGACCGGACCCTCGGCGTGCAGTACCGTGCCATCGGTCCGGACAAGTTGCAACTGGCTCTCGAGGTCACCGAGGATCACCTGCAGCCCTGGGGTGTGACCAACGGCGGCGTGTATGCCAGCCTGGGGGAGACCGCCGGTTCCATGGCCAGCTTCGTCGCCGCAGGTGCTGGCCCGGCTGTAGTGGGTACCTCGAACCAAACGCATTTCCTGCGACCATCCGTCAAGGGCGATGTCATCGTCTCCACAGCCCAGGCGGAGCACATTGGACGCACCACGCACCTGTTCCGCGTGGAGCACAAAAACGAAAAAACCGGCAAAACTTGCGCCTTGACCTTCCTCAAGACGCAGGTAGTGCCGGATATGCCGAAGGGCTAGTCGGATACCGCGCGGGTGTCGCGGCCCTCGCCAAAGCGCAGGTTGTCGCGCACCTCGATGGAGCGGATGCTTTCCTTGTCCTCCAGGTCGCGCAGCTTGCGGATCGCGTTGCGGGCGTGCAGCTGCTGGCGGGTTGCTACGAGCTGCCAGCGGCGACGGGATACGGAGTTCAGGCCCCAGCTGAAGGCTGCAACCGCACGGTTGCGGAAGCCAACCATGTACAGCAGGTGCAGCACCAGCCACATGACCCAGCCGAAGAAACCGGAGACCTCGGCCTTGTTCATCTTCACCACTGCGTTGAAGCGGGAGACGATGGCCATGGAGCCCTTGTCGAAGTAGCTAAACGGAACGCGGCCCTCGGGGGCGGTGCCGTTGTTGACCTCATCCAGGATGGTGTTGGCCGCATACTGGCCACCCTGCATGGCCACCTGGGCCACACCCGGCAGGCGATCCTTGCTCATCATGTCACCGACGATGAAGATATTGCGGTGCTCGCCCAGGGTCAGGTCGTCGTTCACCGGCACGCGACCCGCACGGTCGACCTCGATGCCGGCCTGCTCGGCCACGTGCTTGCCCAGCGGGGAAGCAGCCACGCCAGCGGACCAGATCTTGGCGTAGGAGGGTACGAAGAACTCCTCCTCGGTCTTCATGTCCTTGTATCGCACACCCTCCTTGGACACGTCGGTGACCAGGGAGTTGAGGATGATTTCCACGCCCAAGTCCTCCAGGCGGCGGGCGGCCTTGCGGCCTAGGCGCTTGCCGAAAGGCGCCAGCACCTGCGAGCCACCGTCGATCAGCAGAATGCGGGTGTCCTCCGTGTCGATCTCGCGGAACTCGTCGCGCAGGGTGCGGTGGGACATCTCGGCCAGCTGGCCGGCCAGCTCCACGCCGGTCGGGCCCGCGCCGACGACTACGAAGGTCAGCAGGCGCTTGCGGGCCTCTGGGTCGTTGGTGATCTCGGCGCGCTCGAAGGCGCCGGTCACGCGGGCGCGGATCTCCAGCGCATCATCGACGGACTTCATGCCCGGCGCGAATTCAGCGAACTGCTCGTTGCCAAAGTAGGACTGGCCAGCGCCGGCCGCCAGGATGAGCGAGTCGTACTTCAGTACGGCATCGGTTCCGCCCAGGTCGGCGGTGACGGTCTGCTCGTTGATGTCCACGTTGCGGACTTCGCCCTTGACCACGCGGACGTTGTCCTGGTCCGCCAGGATCTGGCGGATGGACGGGGCGATCTCGCCCTCGGAGAGGATGCCGGTCGCAACTTGGTAAAGCAGCGGCTGGAACAGGTGGTGGTTCGTCCGGTCGACGATCGTGACCTGGACGTTCTCGTTTTTGAACTTCTTAGCCGCAAACAGTCCGCCGAAGCCCGCGCCGATGATTACGACGTGGTGGCGGTTTGATGTGCTGGTCATCTAGTTGCTTCTCCTCATTTATGGTTGTAATCCGGCACCATCTTAATTGGTTAAGGCCTGTCCTTCACACCGAGAGCCCCCGGTTTTCGAGAATTTCGGGCGCTTTCGGTTGCGCCTCGGAAGGCAAAAGTTGTTTTCCTAGTAACTTCGGGGGGAGTTACAGCGCAAAAGGAAGGCAAGATGACGTCTCCGTACATCGACGAGGAACGCTGGCCGCGCCTGGTTGCTGCCCCGCACTCTCGTTTTATGGGTCGCCGGGCCGAGGCCGTCACCGCGCGCATGGAAGCGCTACTTTCTTCTCACGGAATTGCTTTGGACGCCGGCACGGTGCCGCACATGGTCGTTCGGGACGGCCAGGTGATCGATCGGGTGGTCGCCGACGGCTGGTTGGGGCTGGCAGAGGGCTACATGGCCGGGGAGTGGACCGCTGAACCTCTCCCGGAGGTTCTTGGAGCCTTGATGGATCAGCCTTTCGAGGGGAAGTTTGGGGAGTTTTTCGCCCGCAAGGCCCCGAAGCGCCGCGGTCCTGTCCCGGGGGAGCTACCGGAGGCTCTTGTAGAGCTGTACGCCGGCGCCACCCGCGCGACGGGGGCTGCCCAGTTCAGCAGCGCTTCTCGCACCAGTGCTCACGAAAACGGAATCGACTTCACCTGGTTTGGCGAGCCGGATCCTGTGGAGCGCCTAGATCTGGACGACGCTCAGCGCCGCCGCATTATCACCATGCTCGACGAGGCTGAGGTTGGCCCCGGCGACCGCGTGTTGGAGATGCCATCTTCTGGTGGTCAGCTGGCTGCGCAGGCCGCCAAACGTGGCGCCCGCGTGGACGTTCTGACCAGCGACGAGGACCACGCGGACGCCGTGCGCGCCCGAGTCCACACCGCCGGTGTCGGGGGAGCGGTGAACGTGGAGGTCATCGCCGGGCCGGTGCCCTCCCCGCGCCAGTGGTCCGGTCGCTACGAGGCAATCTTTTCCGTCGAGCGGATGGAAACCCTGGGGCTCGGGGGTTTGAGCCACTACCTCAAGGCCGTCGACCGCATGCTCTCCGACGACGGGCTGGCCGTGATCCAGTCGATCATCGCCACCGACGAGATGCGTGAGACCGCCCGCGAATCCCTGGACGTCATGCGCGCCTATGTCTGGCCCGCCCTGGAGTACCCCACCGTCCAGCAGGTCCGCGAGGTCGCGGCCGAGCACACCCAACTCACCGTCGTCGCGGAGAACAACCTCAGCGCCCACCTGCGCGCGACGTTGCCACTGTGGCGTGCGAACTTCCTCTCCCGCGAGCGCCAGGCCGCGGCCGCCGGTTTCGACCCGGTGTTCCGCCACCTCTGGGACTACCAGCTGGCTCTCCACGAGGCACTGGCCACCGCCGAGGACATCGGGTGCGTCCAATTCGTCCTCGCCCCGAAGTAGTTTTGCGATTTCCCCGCGGGGTTCGCCGGATAGTTTTAGCGTAATAATAACTATTCGCGCATAACCCCCGAGAGGAACTCTTTCCGTGACTACTCCCACGAATCCCGATGTCATCATCGTCGGCGCCGGCCTGGCCGGCCTCGTCGCCGCCTACGAGGCGCAGAAGTCGGGTCTGAAGGTCCTGATCCTGGACCAGGAAAACCGTAACAACCTGGGCGGACAGGCATTCTGGTCGCTCGGTGGCCTGTTCTACGTGGGCAGCCCCGAGCAGAAGCTGATGGGAGTCAAGGATTCCGAGGAGCTCGCCTGGCGCGACTGGGAGAACTCCGCGCAGTTTGATGATTCCCAAAACGACTACTGGCCCCGCCGCTGGGGCCGCGAGTACGTCCGATTCGCCGCCACGGAGAAGCGCGACTACCTCAAGGCCCTCGGCCTCAACGTGTTGCCCACCGTCGGCTGGGCCGAGCGCGGTTCCGGAGACGCCAGTGGCCACGGCAACTCCGTGCCCCGCTTCCACCTGACTTGGGGCACTGGGCCGGAGGTCGTGCGCGTCTTCCGCGAGCCCATCGAGGCCGCGGAGGCGGAAGGCAAGGTCGAGTTCCGCTTCCGCCACCAGGTCGACGAGCTGATCGTAGAAAATGACGCCGTCGTCGGCGTACGCGGCAGCGTGCTGGAACCGAGCGATCTGGACCGCGGCGTGGCGTCATCTAGAAAGACCGTAGGGGAGTTCGAGCTGCGCGCACGTGCCGTTGTCGTAACCTCCGGCGGCATCGGCGGCAACCTCGACCTGGTGCGTCGCGCGTGGCCGACCGACCAGTGGGGGCCGGTGCCGAACGACATGGTCACCGGCGTGCCCGCGCACGTCGACGGCCGCATGATTCAGATCTCCGAAAGCGCTGGCGCAAACCTTGTGAACACCGACCGCATGTGGGCCTACACGGAAGGTATGAAGAACTGGAACTCCATCTGGCCCGGCCACGGCATCCGCATCATCCCTGGACCTTCTTCCCTGTGGATTGACGCGACCGGCAAGCGCTTCCCAAGCAACATCATTCCGGGCGGCGACACGATCGCCACCATGAAGCACCTCGGTACCACGGGCCACAGTTACTCCTGGTTCATCCTGAACAAGACTATCGCCGACAAGGAGTTCATCTTCTCCGGCTCCGAGCAGAACCCGGATCTCACGATCAAGAAGGTCAAGAACTTGCTCTCCAAGGTCGGCCCCGGCACTCACCCCGCAGTGAAGGCCTTCATGGATCACGGCGAGGACTGGGTGGTCGCCGACGACCTGGGATCCCTGGTCGAGGGCATGAACGCCATCGCAGACGACGACGCTCCCGCCCTCGACGTCCACGACCTGCGTCGCATCATCGAGGACCGCGACTCGCAGGTGGACAACAACTTCAGCAAGGATGCGCAGATCAATTACATCCGCACTGCCCGCGGTTACTTGGGCGACAAGATCGTCCGCTGTGCCGCCCCGCACCGCCTGCTCGACGAGTCCAAGGGACCGCTGATCGCCGTCAAGCTGCACGTGCTGACCCGTAAGACGCTCGGCGGCATCGAGACCGACCTTTCCGGTCGTTGCCTGCGCACCGATGGCTCGGTTCTGCCTGGCCTGTACGCAGCCGGCGAAGTTGCTGGCTTCGGCGGTGGCGGCATGCACGGAAAGAACGCCCTCGAAGGCACCTTCCTGGGTGGCTGCATCCACTCCGGCAAGCGCGTCGGCGAAAACCTGAAGGCGACCATTGCTCAGCTCTAACGAATGGCGCGCCGAGGCGCTGGAAAACGGCGCTGTACCGCTCATTGAGAAGACCCTTCGCCGCATCCGCGCCCAGGACCGGCACTTCAATGCCATCTCGGTACTCCTGGACGATGAAGCGCTGGCAGCCGCCGCCGACCTAGATTCCAGCACCAACCCCGGCCCGCTGCACGGGGTGCCGGTGCTCATCAAGGAAGAAGTCGACGTCCGCGGAGTGCCCACCACCTACGGCACTAACGCAAACCCCACGCCCGTTGACGCCGACGACGAGATTGTTCGCCGCTTGCGTAACGCGGGCGCGATCATTCTTGGAAAAACCACCATGCCCGCCTTTGGCGCGTTCCCCTTCACCGAGTCCGAGGCTCGCGGAATCACCCGTAACCCGCACGATACGCGCTACACTCCGGGTGGCTCCTCTGGTGGCTCCGCAGCAGCAGTTGCCGCTGGTTGGGTGCCTTTCGCCGTCGGCGGCGATGGTGGCGGTTCCATCCGCATTCCCTCCGCGCATTGCGGCCTGTACGGCCTCAAGCCCGCCCGGGGCACATTGCCGGGGGAGGATTTGTGGTGCCGCCTTGGCACCGCCGGCCCCATCGCCCGCACTGCGCAAGATTGTGCCCTTCTTTTTGACGCCCTATCTGACTCCGTCGCTACCGAAACCGAGGGGGCGTCATTAAGAATCGGCGTGAGCCTGCAACCCTCAACGCCGCTAACCCCACCGCATCGTGACCACGTCCGTGCTGTGCACGCGATGGCTGAGCGGCTGCGTGGAATGGGCCACGAGGTGCGCGATTACAGGCTGCGGCATAAGGATCCGACGGCTGCGTTTGTTACTCAGTTCTTCGCTGGAATCCGCAAGGAAATTGCCGAGCTGGAGTACCCCGAGCGCATCGAAAGGCGCCACAAGGTCACCCGTGCGGCGGGTGTATGGGCGCAAGGTCCAGTGCTGCGCTGGGCCGAAGGCTTTTCCGACCGTTTGGGCGAGCAGCTGGATCGGGTGTTCGACGACATTGACGTGCTACTGACCCCGACTGTTGCTTCCCGCCCGGCGCGCGCTGGTGTGCTGACTGGTAAGGGAATGCTGGCGGCGCAGATCGCGAGTTTGCCATCGGTGGCTTACACCGCCCTGTGGAATGTTTCCGGGCACCCTGCGATGAATATTCCCGTCGGTAAGGGACATGATGGGCTGCCCGTTGGTGTGCAACTGGTGGCTCGCGACGAGCGCCTTCTGCTGGACTTGGCTAGCGCTTCATCAACCGCGCCATAATCTCCGTCATGGCGCGACGTGGCATGCGCTGCGACACGCTCATCAGCACCTTGTTGAACGTGCCTGCGACCACGGACGGCGGCGGCGACTTGCGTAGCAGAGCTTCTATACCGGCGGCCACAACGTCGTGGCTGCTCATTCGCTTCAGCCCGCCGTCGGCGCGGTCGCTGCCAGCCACGCGGAAGAACTCGGTCTCCGTCGGCCCGGGGCAGAGCGCCATAATCCGCACGCCGGAGCCCTTCCGCTCGGCGTACAGACCTTCCGTGAACGACAGCACAAACGATTTCGTTGCACCATAAACGACCATGCCGGGGGAGGGCTGGAACCCTGCGATAGATGCCACATTCAAAATGAACCCATTCCCGCGCTCCTCGAACCGCGGCAGGAACATGTGCGTCAGCTCCACCAGCGCGTGAACGTTGACCGCGATCTCCGCGCGGAGGCGGTCGGTTGGGACGTCGCTGAATGACTCGTAGTTGGCGAAGCCCGCGTTATTGATCAGCGAGGTCACCGTTATCCCGCGCGTCGAAAGCTCCCACGAGATCTCGCCGGCCACGCCGTGCTCGGATAGGTCTTTGGCTATTACCTCGACCTTTACTTTATGACGCCTCTTAATCTCCGCCGCAATCTTGTTCAGCCGATCCTGGCGGCGCGCGACCAGTACGAGGTTTGCGCCCTTGGCTGCCAGCTGGTTGGCGAATTCCTTGCCGAGACCCGAGCTGGCGCCCGTGATGAGGACGGTTTCCTGGGAGAGGTCCAAAGTGCTCATAGTGTCATTTTTACACGAAATTTGGGGGTTAGGGGACGAAAGAAGATTCGTTCAAACGTTCTAGTTTAGGTTGAAGCAATAACATTTAATTGTCTAAAATACTTGACCGGTTCGATTGCGTGTTCTAAAATTGTGTTAGTTCACGAAGGGGATCGTATGAACACCACAACACTCACCGCTAACACCACCGAACCGCCGCCGGATATCGCTGAGCCCTATTACCGGCTCGCGCGCTCCGATGACCCGCTGACGGCGACGTCCCGCGCCCTTAATCTGACCCATCTAGCGATGGTCGAGCAGTCTACTCCGGCGCCGGACGACCTCGTTCCCGATCATGTTTCCAAGCTCGCGGTGCGCTTCGGTATCAGCAAGGTAGTGGCGGCCAACTATGCCGACGCTGGGCTGATGCTCCAAGCCTTCCCACAACTCCACCAGCTGTTCCGCAGCGGCGCTTTCACTATTCGTCATATCCAGCAGGTCACCGAGGCCGTCGAGGCCGTGGCTCCGGACAAGCGCGCCGAGGTGGAGCAGGAGATCCTGAAGGCCCTGAAGCCAACTGTGCCAAACCAGCAGGTTCCCACGCCGCGGGCGGCCTACAACAAGGTCAAGGCGATTGTGGGGGATTGGGACAAGCTAGCGGTTCCGCTGGATGAAACTCCGCCCATGGATACGAATTCGCCCGAACTGGTGATCGACCGCAGCCAGTACGAGACCACTGCGTTCACCCTCACAGTTCCGCGCCTGCGCGGGGTGGAGCTGCACAAGGCTGTGAAGGCGGCCTCCCTGAAGCGCGGATGCTCCATGGGGGAGGCCTTCCTGGCGATGCTCGAGCAGAACATCACCACCGAGGTCACTTTGAACCTGTACAAGGCCGTCGGCCCGCAGCCCCGCGGAGTCTTCGCCGAGGATCACTGGCTGTCCGAGGCTGCTAGCTGCGAGTGGCTCGCGAAAGTAACCCACCTGGCGGCACCCGGGTACACCGCGACGGAGGGATATCAGCCGACGGAGCTGCTGCGGGCGTCAGTAATAGGGCGCGATGGGCACTGCCGTTTTCCGGGCTGCGATGCGCCGGGGTACACATGCGACATCGACCATGTGCACCGCCATGCTGACGGCGGTCCGACGTCGACGGCGAACATGCATCTCCTTTGTCGTATGCATCACCGCCTAAAAACGGCTGGTACCTGGGATGTTGCACTTCACGCCGATGGTACCGAAGTGTGGACCTCCCACGGCGACGGCCACGAGGTTGTGACCGTTCCCGATGGGCCGCTGGCACGTGAGAACTTCGCCGAGCGCGGGGTGCGCAAAGCGCGTGTTGTGCGGCAACTCAATGAGGAGAAACTCAATGCCGATCCAATGATGCCACGCGGGCTGTCCATTACCCGCGAGCAGCTGCAGCAGATGCTGAACTGCGCCTCCGTTGAGGAAATCAAGGAGGAATTAGAGCGACGGATCAACAGTGAGATCACTATCGCCAACGCCATCGCCGAGATGGCGCGAGAGGAGTTGAGTCGTCAGATCGAGCAGCTCGAACAGTTACAAAAGAACGAAGAGGAACCGCCGTTCTAACCACTACTTTGAGGATGTGACGGGCAGTACCAGCAGCGCGCCGAACACGCAGATGATGCTGCACATCAGGAACATGCCGGGGTAATCGAAATGCCTCAACGCGAGGGCCGCGAGGCCGCCGCAGAACATGTTGCTGACCCCCTGGGTGAGCGACATTAGTGACACGTCGCGCGCACGGTTCTTCTTGCTGGGCAGTGACTCATTAACCATGGCCTGATCCACGCTGCTGAACACGCCCCAACTCAACCCCAACAGCATCGCCGCGGCATAAACCAAACCCATGCTGGTGGCGATAGTCATCATGCCCGTAGCGCCCGCGACACCAAGCGCCGAGACGACCACCAGGATCTTCCTCCGCCCCAGCCGGTCCGACACGCCACCACTGATAAACGCAGTGATGATGGTGAACACCGCATAAAGCAGGGTGAGCTCCAACACGCCGGCATCCGGATCCGGTATGCCGATATGGTCCCGGAGGTAATACAGCAGGTAGAACAAGCTGGTGTAGTTTGCCAAGTGGATCACGAAACGGCTGCAGAAGACTAGCCAATAATTGCGGTATGAACCCTCGTCGCCAACTGTTGCAGAAAGCGAGTTGTGCGGGCGCACGTGCACATCCACGCGGCCCCGTCCGAACGCGAATTGAAAGACAAAAAGAAGGGAAATGACGCCCACAACCCAATACGCCTGCTGGATCGGCAAAGCAGCGGCAACGGCAGTCCCGCCGACGATTCCGAAGGTGTAGGTCGCGCCGACGATTCCGGAAACTAACCCGAACTTTTCTTGGGGGACAACATCAGCCGTGACCGTCATGAGGTTATTCGTTACAAAGGCAACGAACACCTGCACCAGGCACCACAGTCCGGTGAGCACCCAGAACCCAGGAGTGAAAGACATTAGCAGCAACCCCAGTGTGACCAGAGGCGCAGCTAGGAGTACCCATGGCAGACGCTTGCCCCAGCGCCCCACCCAAAACCAGCTGCGGTCGGCGATGTAGCCGGTCAGTACGCTCGTAACTACGGCCGTCGCGCCGCCGAGCATCATCATGAGGGCGAGGGAATCCTCCTTGTTATCGGGCCGCAGCTCGATCATCTGCAAACCCAACAGCAGCTGAGTGGGGCCTGCCCAGGCGAAGACGGACCCGAAGAAGGCCACGCCGAACTTCCAATAGAACAGCTTCGGCTCGCGCTCGGCGGCGGTAAGCGTCTGTAACATCAGTGCCCCTTCTCTCTGAACTCAGCATCTATTTCCGGGGTGATTGCGCCCTCGCGGATGAGTGCCTGCAGTAGCCGTCCAGCGGGCTTAACCTGCCGATTCACGTCCACCACTCCGAACTTCTGTGCCATCCCCTCGGACCACTCCCAGTTGTCCACGAAGCACCAGTGGTAGTAGCGCTTCACCTCTGGCAGACGGGAAAGCTCCGCCAAATGGTCAAGGATGAACGCACAGCGGAAGCGTTCGTCGGCATCGGCGGTTCCGTTCTCCGTGATCCACACTGGCAGCTGGTAGCGCTTCGCAAGATCGGCGGAGACCTCTGCAATCCCCGGCGGGTAGATTTCCCAGCCGAGGTCATTGGTTGGTGTGCCGGGGAAGGTGGCGTCAGAAAAACCGCGCACCGCCGTGCGCGAGTAGTAGTTAATGGCGACAGCATCGGCGAAGACCCCGCCGCTGGGCAGGTCGAGGCTGGGGCGACCGAGTACGGGGTGGAAGCGCCCCTCGAAGAAGGCAGGCTCGATTGCCCCCTGGAAAAGCCACTCGACCAGGGGAGTAAGTAGCCGATGGACGGGGTTGCGCGGGTTCATGGGGGCGAAAACTCGCCGGTGGTGGGCGAAGGTGACGCGCGGACTCTCCTGGCGGTCGTGGATGCGTCGGTAGGCCAGCAGATGTGCTGCCGCCATGTTCCGCAGGCAAGGGCGCACCTTGGGCAGGCCGCCGCGGCCGGGCGGGGTAGAGCCGAAAAGATAAGCCTCGGTAGCGAACACGTTAGGCTCGTTGATGGTGATCCAGTCGCGAACCACGTCACCCAGGTGGTCGAGCACGACGTCGACGTAGCGCAGGAAGATCTCCACGTTCGTCTCGCGAGTGAACGCGCCGTTGGCTTCAAACCAGGCGGGATGACCGAAATGGTGCAGCGTAACGAGCGGCTCGATGCCGC
This sequence comes from Corynebacterium jeikeium, assembly GCF_028609885.1. NCBI lineage: Bacteria > Bacillati > Actinomycetota > Actinomycetes > Mycobacteriales > Corynebacteriaceae > Corynebacterium > Corynebacterium jeikeium. Next base: position 1,102,128 of record NZ_CP063195.1, read on the forward strand.
GTTCGCGCAGATCGAGGAACTCTTCCCTGTAGCGTTGGAGTGCGTCGTGATCGTAGCGGCCGGGCTCGGGCTCCACGCGAGACCACTCCACGCCGACGCGCGCGATCTGCAGCCCGAGGTCGCTCATGAGCTGGTTGTCTTCCTGCCAGCGGTGCCAGTGGTCGGTAGTGGGGTGCGGGGTAGTGCCATCTTTGGCGACCCAGTCGCTCCAGTTGTTGGGGCGCGGCGATCCTTCGATCTGCAGCCCCGCCGATGCGGTCCCGATGCGGATGTTGCTGAGGTCCATGCACTTAACTTATTGACGCCCTTAGTTTTCGTTGGCAAAGTTTTCGGTTTTTACCCCATCGGGGGTAATTGGTTTGCTACAACAAAATAATGCTTAGGAAAACAGCAGCGCTCGCATGCGCAACAGTCATTGCATTTGCCGGATTCGCGTCGCCCGCCGAGGCTGCGCAGATAACAAAGAGGGAGAAGGTCGCGTACTCCAATGTGTTCGGCGATCTGCATATGAGAATGCCGAAGACGGTGGATCGGATCGAGTACACGACGACCACCTCAGAGGGGAAGAAAGCGCAGGTCAGTGGATATATTGTGGAGCCGGTGGTGGAGTGGAAAGGCAAGGGGCCACGCCCAACGGTCGTTATTGGCCGCGGAACGGTTGGGCAAGGTGACCAATGTGCACCGAGCAAGAACTGGCCTCTGGATGGGCAGCCGGATCCGATCAAGTCGAAGCGTTTGGTGAACCTAGAGGGAATCTACGACTGGGTATTTGCCTCTAAGGGTGTGCGTGTGGTGGTGACCGACTATATCGGCATGGGCACCCCGGGTGTGCACACATATATGAACCGGGATGACCAGGCGCACGCGATGTTGGATGCAGCGCGGGCAGCAGGTGTGGGGGACGGGCCGGTGGCGTTTTACGGGCATTCGCAGGGCGGCGGTGCGTCGGCTGCGGCGGTCGAGGCGGCGGGTGAGTACGCTCCGGAGCTGAATGTGGTGGGCGCTTACGCATCTGCGCCGCCGGCGGATCTGGAGGCGGTGCAGCGAAACATTGACGGTTCGGATCTTATGGGGGCGATCGGCTTTACGATTAACGGCTTGTTGGAACGCTATCCGCATCTGCAGCCGCTGCTGGATAAGCACCTCAACGAAGAGGGCAAGCAGGCGCTGAAGGATCTATCCACGATGTGCACTGGGGAGATTACGGACAAATACGGGCACAAGAAGACTAGCGAGTGGACTAAGTCGGGCAAGACGCTCGATGAGCTACTGAAGGAGATGCCCGAGGCGCGGGAAGCTATGGAGGATCAGCGCATTGGGCTTAAGCGTCCGGTGGCGCCGGTGATGGTGATTTCTGGGCGTCACGACAAAAACGTCGAGTACAACCAGGCGAAGGAATTGGCGCGTACGTGGTGCGAGAAGGGCGCGCAGGTCGAGTACCGCGACGACATCATGCCGCCGGTGGGTGAATACAATCACTTTATTCAGGCGGTGACGGGCGGCGCGTTCGGCATCGACTTCATCTTGAAGCGTTTCCGTGGCGAGCCGCTGGGGCGCACCTGCGAGGCTCCGGTGGGGCAGCTGCAGGGATCTGTGGAAGGCAGTGCAGCGATGCCCAACGTGGTAGGAAGCTAAAGTGTCATAATGTATATTATCGGCTAATCCCTGGACTGCCACAGCTGATAGCAGGTGGCGGCCAGGAACAGCGCGCAGACCGCGGCGAAGAAATACGTCAGGCCCGTGCCCTGCCACAGCAGGTAGCCGATAAAGAACAACAGCACCACGATGCGCATGATGCGCGAGTACTTGAGCATCTCCGGAGACATGTGACCGCCGCCTACTTATCCTGCTCGAGAACCAGCAGCAGATCGATGGTGCCTTCGTCGGCGATCGTCGCGGCGACGAACTGCGGAGTCTGGATGTCGAAGTCGCTGCGCTTGAACGGGATGTTGCCCTGCAGGATCACGTGCTCGCCGGTGCGCAGAACCTTCAGCTCGGCGGTCACCGGATTCTTCTTGCCGCGCAGCTCGAGGTCGCCGGTGACCTTTACCTTCTCGGTCGTGCCGTCGTCCGGCAGATTGGAGACGTCGGCGGGCTCCGTCAGCGTAAACGTGGCCTTCGGGAACTTATCGGTGTGCAGGATGCTCTTGCGCACGTTGATGTCGCGCTTTTCCACATCGCTGCTGATGCTGGCTACGTCGACCGTGATCTTGCCCTCGGTGAGCTTCTTATCCTCAACCTTTACGTCGCCCTCGACGTCCTCGGTGCGGCCCGAGGTGGTCTTGGAGCCCGCGGGCAGCTTCTCATCAAAAGTGTAACCAGCCTGTGAGACGTTATCGCCGGCTCCCCTTACTACCTGCCAGGAGCCGTCCATGCCCACGCTAGCAGGCTCGCCACCTGCGGTTATGTCTGCGGTTCGCAGTCCTCGGTCGCTAAAGTAGTTCGCCACGAGCGGCCCGAAAGCCATCAGCACACCGACAATCATGCCAATTACGGCGAGAGTGATGATTCCCTTACGCATGCCCTATAGCATAGCCCTTCCTACCTGCGTCCCCGAAGTTGCTCGATGCGGCGGGCCAGGCCCTCTAGTTCTGACGCCAACTCCTCCACCACCTCGGCGGACTCCCCTTCCTTTACCGCCGTGCACAGGTCCTCGGCAGCGCAGCGTAGCTCGAAAAGGTCATCGTGGAACTTCTCGGCCGCGCTGGCAGACATGATTACGGAGTCCGCCGGGATTGAGGTGCCAGCCAATTGGGTGCGTTGCTCGTAGGCGCGCTGACGGCACGACTGGTTGCAGAACTTGCGGGGCCGGTTCGTCGGGCCGGGTTCAACTACCCTGCCGCACCAGGCACAGTGCTTTGGACGAGGCATGGAACAATTCTTCTTAGGGGTTCGTTGTTATGATGGATTAGTTCGAACTGATTGAGGAGTGATGCAAGATGGCCGATCGCGTACTGCGCGGAAGTCGCATGGGTGCCGTTTCTTATGAGACGGACCGCGACCACGACCTAGCTCCCCGCCGCATGGTGAAGTACCGCACCGAGGCTGGGGAAATCTACGAGGTTCCCTTCGCCGACGATGCGGAGGTTCCACAGGAGTGGATGTGCAAGAACGGCCAGATGGGCACGCTGGTCGAGGGCGAAGGCCAGGAATCTAAGCCGGTAAAGCCCCCGCGCACGCACTGGGATATGCTGCGCGAACGCCGCAGCCTCGAGGAGCTCGACGAGCTGCTCGACGAGCGCATTGAGCTGCTCCGCAAGCGCCGCCGCACGGCGGTGAAGCTCATGAAGGAGCAGCAGGAAGCGAATCAGAAGTAGCTGCGCACGGTGCCCGCGCCGATGCGCCAAGACTCCTGAGCCAGGTTCTTCACCTGGTTAAAGCGGTGCGCGGCACCCCACTTCGTCACCTGTAGCAGAGCCTCGGAGACGATGTTGCCGCTCATCTTGGAATCACCGATCTCTCGCTCGGTGAAGGTGATCGGAACCTCGCGTACGTCGAAGCCAGCCTCGACGGCGCGCCAAGCCAGGTCTACCTGGAAGACATAGCCGGCGGAATCCACGGCATCCAGGTCGATGCCCTCTAGTACCTCACGGCGGTAAGCACGGTAGCCGCCTGTGATGTCGGACAGTCCAGCCCCCAGCGCCACAGAGGCGTAAACGTTGCCACCGCGGGACAGAACCTCGCGGCTGACCGGCCAGTTAACGGTCTTACCACCCTTGACGTAACGGGAACCCAGGACCATCTCCGCGCCCGCGTCGATACGATCCAGCAGCAGGTAGAGCTGCTCGGGCGCGTGGGAGCCGTCTGCATCCATCTCGCACAGGATCTCGTAGTCCCGCTCCAGGCCCCAGTGGAAGCCAGCGATGTAAGCGCCGCCCAGGCCGCCCTTGCCGCCACGGTGCATCACGTGAATCTTCGGGTTCTCAGCCGCCATCTCGTCGGCCAGCTCACCGGTGCCGTCCGGGCTGGAATCATCGACAACAAGGACGTCCACGCGCTCGGGCTCGGCCTTCAGTAGTCGACCGATGATCAGAGGAAGGTTTTCCCTCTCGTTGTAGGTCGGGATGATGACCAGTGTTTTATCGCTGAGCTTATTCATGAAAAGCTTTCTTACCTCTCCTATAAGTAAATGCCACGGACAGCAGACCCAGAATAGCCAGAATCCATTCCACCCATGGGCCGACGCGGGCTGACAGTGTCATTGTATCGCTTAAGGGCAACTCGGCCTCGAGGGCGTTAGAAGTAAAAATGGCGGTACGCTGCTCCACCGAACCATCGGGGTTGACGATCGCCGAAACTCCCGAGGTCGCGGCCACCACCACCGCGCGATCATACTCCTTGGCGCGCATCCGAGACATGGCGAGTTGCTGGTAGGTCATATCCGTAAACCCAAACGTCGCGTTGTTCGTCGGACTTGTGAGAATCTGCGCTCCGCCCTGCACTGCCATACGGAACGCCCCGTCGAAGCTGACCTCGTAGCAAGTGGCCACACCAACCGGAATACCGTTCATATGAACCACGCCATTGTCATCACCGGGCTGGAAGTCACCGGCGCGGTCGACGTATTCACTGAAGTTGCGCAAGAAATCGCGGAAGGGCATGTATTCGCCGAAGGGCTGTAGGAAGCGCTTAACGTGCCTCTCCCCTGGGCCGTCGCTATCCCACGCCACCATCGTGTTGTGCTGCGGGCTTACGGTACCGACGAGGATCGGTGCATCCACGGAACGCTGGGCGCGCTCGACTTGCTGGCGGGCGGCGGGATTGGTGAAGGGATTGACGTCAGCGGAGTTCTCCGGCCAGATGACGATATCTGGGTGTGACTCCAGCTTCTCTGTGCGACGCACGTGGTTATCCAGCACGGCACGGCGCTGGGCATTGAAGTCCAATCCCAGACGCGGCACGTTGCCTTGGACGGCGACGACATCCACTGTGCGGTCAGTGGGTGTGGCGGGGATCAGCAGTGCGTAGGCGGCGATCAGGGCCACCACGCCAGCCAACGAATATGCGGGTGCACGGTGCTTGCGGATGCTCAGTGCCAGGAGCAAGCCGATCAGCACCACGGCGAAAGTGACCAACGCAGGCCCGCCGAGGCGGATCAGCCAGCTAATGGGACCACTGGCCTGGCCCCACGCGATGCGGCCCCACGGGAAGCCACCGAAGGGAAAGGAAGAGCGCAGCCACTCAGTAGCGACGAACCAGGTGGGAATGCCAAGTACTTGGGCGGTGAGGGGGCGTCGGACCAAAAGCTTGAGCCCCACACCGAACAACAGGCTGTACAGGGACTGAACCAGCGCCAATGCGATCCAGGCGGCCGGGCCAACGAACTCCCCCACCCACGGCAGCAACAAGCCATAGATGGTGAGGCCCTGCACCCAGGCCATCAGCATGGCGTGGCGGTGATCGGCGAAGTAGAACAGCAGCGCAAACCCGAGTGGCGCCGCCCACCACAGGCCGGTCGGCTCGAAGGCAGCAAAGACCATCACGCCGCTAAAGACAGCGGCGAGGAGCCTTAAAATCATCCGTTCTCGCCCGCGCGGTGGTCGATGACATCTCCCCAACCACCCGAGTTCTGGATGTGGCTAACGCGCGAGTACGTGGTCACGCCGAAACGCTCCAGGGAACGGCGCGCCGCCTGCCCCAGCATCTTGCGGATCAGGGAACGGGTCGGCGGAATCAGGAAGAAGATGCCAAAGAAGCTCGAGACGATGCCGGGAACGGCTACGCCCACTGCACCCACCATGGACAGCGCCATGTCGGCCGTGAGCTCGCCGGGATGATCCTTCTGCTGCAGTGCGCGGACGGTGAGCTCGCGCATCTGCCAAAAGGCCAGGGCGATACCCAGCACAAACAGGCCCAACAGGATCAGCAGCGCCCAGCCCCAGCCGACCGACACGCCTAAGAGAATGAAGGCGATGATTTCTACGACGAGATACACGGCGGGTAAGAATTGCATGGCTGTAAGGAAACTCCTAAAGTATCCGTCTGAAAAATTGTTATGAAAACGCGATCTTTGTAACGAAAGCGTGCTTACATAACGATAACGAAGGTGTAGGAAAAATAGTTCCTACACGCGATAGCTTAACTACGTTTTAGGGAGTACTTTGATGCGTCTACGCCGCTCTATCCTCGCTGCAGTTCTGGCACCCACGGTTGCCCTGGCATCCGTCACCCCGGCAGTGGCAGAAACCGGAACCCAGAGCTCCGGTACTAGCTCCAGTTCGAAGGCGGAGGGCTCCAGCTCGAAGGACTCTGACGAGTGGTGGGAGAATCTCAACCCGTTTGCGAAGGTAGCAATCGGCATCGCTGCAGCTACCGGTATTTCAGTGCTCTTCGGCGTGCTGCGGACGATCTTCTACAACATCTTCCACGTTTAGCACACGTCTAGCGCGGTGCACGCCGCCACAGCCAACGCGGAACTACCTGCATGGCGGCGGCTAGCAGTTTGAGGGAGTGCGGGATCCATACGGATTCCGCGCTTTCGTCGTTGATAGCTCGAACTGTAGCCTCGGCGACCACATCCGGAGTGGTGGACAGAGGCGCCGGATCCATGCCGCGGGTCATCCGGCCGATCACGAAGCCCGGGCGCACGATCACCAGGCGAACGCCGGTACCCTGCAGCGCATCCTGCATGCCCTGGCAGAATCCATCCAGACCAGCTTTCGCCGAGCCGTAGACATAGTTCGGACGGCGCACGCGAGCCCCGGCGATGGACGAGTAGGCCACGAGGACTCCCCTGCCGCGGGACTTCATCACCTGGGAAAGCTCCGTCAGTAGCACCGCCTGGGCGGTGAAGTCCGTGTGCAACACCCGGTAGACCTCGGAGGAGTCGCGTTCCGCGAGCTCCTGGTCTCCCAGCACGCCGAACATCGCCAGCGCCACGTCTAGCGGCCCGGTGGCCTCGATCTCCGCGATGAGGTCGGCGTGGGAATCCACGTCGGTGGCGTCAAAAAAGAAGGAATCGACCTTTGTTGCGCCGAGGCGATACAGCTCATCGGCAAGGTCCGTAGTACGGCGGCCGGCAAGCACCAGGTGGCTACCAGGAGCGAGCAGACGGGCGATCTCGCCGCCGATCTCGCTGGTCGCGCCGAAGATTGCAATTTTCTTAGCCATCGAGGGCCACAACTCCTCGTCTCATTGCGGCGACCGCCTTGCGGGAGGCCGCCTTTACTTCATTGGAATAGCCAGTCAACTTGATCTGATCCAGTAGGTCGATCACGCGACGGCACCAGCGCACGAAATCGCCGGGGGTCAGGGTGGCGCCGCTGGCCTCGGCCGCGCGCAGGCAGTACTCCAGCGGAGCGCCGGCGGTCCACTGGTGAACCGCGGTGGCAAAGCCCAGCTCCGGCTCGCGCGTCACAGTCAGGCGGTGGCGCTGCTCGTCGGTGGAAAGCTCCTGGTAGATGCGCCACGTCTGGCTGATCGCCTCGGCCAGCGGTTCGGTGGGCACGCCGTCGTCCTTCGCCCCGGAATCGCGACGGTTCTCAAACACGCAAGTGCTGGCCACTGCTGCCAACTCCGCCGGGTCCAGCTCGTCCCAAATCCCGCGGCGCAGGCACTGGGCGACCAGAAGGTCGGACTCGTGGTGAATCTTGGACAGGCGTTCGCCTTCCATTGTGATGCGGGCGCTGTTGCCCACGAGCTCCACGTAATCCAGCTCCGCCAGCAGCGCAAGGATGCGGTTGAATTGGGCGGACAGCGAATCGGATTCCTGCGGCTGCTCCTTCTGCTCGAACTCCAGGCGGCGGGCGGCCTTCAGATACTGCTCGGCGGCGCGGCAGAGCTCCTCGCGGCCCTCCCAGGCGTGCACCGGGTGGGCGTGTACCTGCTCGCGCAGCTCGACCGCCCGCAGGGAGCGGCGGCGAGCCCGTGGCTTCAGTTTCTTTGGTTTGTCCAGCTGCAGGCGCCGTAGGTTGGCGGCCACTCCCCTGGCTTGACGCTTCGGGTTGCGCGCTACGCCCTTGTGCAGGCGCATGTGACCGATGTGCACCGGGGTGTTGCCGAACATGTCGGGGTTGATGCGCTCTACCCAGCCGTCGTCGGTGATGATCGTCGGTCGGCCGCGGTGGTCGGAACGAACGATCACCGCGGTGGTGGGGTTCTTGCCGGTGGGCAGCGCGATCACGTCGCCAGGCTGCAGAGATTGCAGCAGAGCCGTGGTCTCCGTCGATGCCTCGTCGATGACCATGCGCTTGGCGCGGCGCTCCTCCTGCGAGAGCTCGCGGCGCAGCTGGCCGTACTCGGTGACCAGCTGGAAGTCCTCGTTGAGGCTGTTCGACGGGCGGCGGACTTCGCGGATCGTGGCCTTCAGCTGCTTTTCCTGTTGGGCTAGCTCGCGGCGTCGCTTCTCTATCTGCTCGGCGCTTTCCACAACCGCGCCATTCGTCTGGTACTGCGCAAAGGAACGCAGTAGCAGCCGGTGGGCTTCGTCTAGCCCCATCGTGCCAATGAGGTTCACGGCCATGTTGTAGCCCGGACGGAAGGTGGAATCCAGCGGATAGGTTCTTGTCGACGCCAAGTCTGCAACCCCATAAGGGTCCATCCCCTGGCTCCACAGGACCACCGCATTACCCTTCGTATCGATGCCGCGCCGGCCGGCTCGACCGGTGAGCTGCGTGTATTGGCCGGGGGTGAGGTCGGCGTGCGTCTCGCCGTTGAACTTCACCAGCTTCTCCAGCACCACCGAGCGGGCGGGCATGTTGATGCCCAGAGCCAGGGTCTCCGTGGCAAAGCAGACCTTCAGCAGGCCACGGGCGAACAGATCCTCCACGATGTGGCGGAAGGCCGGCAGCATGCCGGCGTGGTGGGCGGCGAAACCGCGCGACAGGGCGCGGCGCCACTGGCGGAAGCCCAGGACGTTCAGGTCCTCCTCCGTCAGGTCCGCCACGCCCGCGTCGATGGTGCGCAGGATCTCCTCCCTTTCCGACGGAGACGAGTAGTCCACGCGATCGATCAGCAAGGCGCGGACGGCGGCGTCACAACCAACCCGCGAGAAGATGAAGTAAATCGCAGGCAACATGCCCGCGGTGGCCATGTGCTGTACTACGTCGCCGCGCTTCGGCCCGCGGCGCTTGCCGGTTTCCTCGGCCTTCGCGGCAGCGGCGACGACCTTGCGGTTGATGGCGCCGAGGTGCTGCTCCGAGCCCTCGAAGAGGGGCAGGATCTGGCGGCCGACCATCATGAACTGGGTCAGCGGCACCGGTCGCTTCTCAGTGACGATGATCTCGGTATCGCCGCGGACGGCGGACAGCCAGCCGCCGAACTCTTCGACGTTGGAGACGGTAGCCGACAGGGAAACAAGGATTACGCGGGGATCCAGGTTGAGGATCGCCTCCTCCCAGACCGGGCCGCGGGAACGGTCGGCCAGGAAGTGCACCTCGTCCATGACGACGTGCGTGAGGGTTTCCAGCCGCTCGGAGTCGGCGTAGATCATGTTGCGCAAGACCTCGGTGGTCATCACAACGATGGGCGCGTCGCCATTGATGGTGACGTCGCCAGTGAGCAGGCCCACGTTGGCCTCGCCATAGCGCTCCACCAGGTCGTGGAACTTCTGGTTGCTCAAGGCCTTGATAGGCGTGGTGTAAAAGCAGGTGCCGTCGCCGTGGAAGGCGGCGAACACGGCAAACTCGCCGACGATAGTCTTGCCCGCGCCTGTCGGGGCGGCGACGAGCACCCCCTTGCCCCGGTCGATGGCTTCAGCCGCTTGGATCTGGAAGTCGTCCAGTGGGAAGTCGTATTGGGCGCAGAAGCGCTCTACCTGGGGGCTAGAGAATGTCATCGAAATCGCTGCGGGTGAAGTCTTGAGCCTTTGGGTCCTGGCGCTTCGGCGAGTCGATCGGGCGGGCCGCGCTAGTGGACTGCGGGGCTGGAGTTGCAGTTACCGGGCTAATGGGTTCCGGTGCGGCGATGTCGGTGGTCTCGTCGTCATCCACCTCGAGCCAGTCCGCCTGATTCTTCTGGCGGCGCTTGTCGTTCAGGCGGGCGATCTGCGTGGCAATCTCCATCATCGCGCAGAGCGAGATCGCTAGGATCACCATCGAAATCGGGTCCTGACCCGGGGTGACGAACGCGGCAAAAAGGAACAAGAAAGCCCAGATGAAGCGGCGCTTCTCCTTCAACTGCTGATATGTGACCACGTGCGCCAAGTTCAGCAGCACCGTGATGAGTGGCACCTCGAAACTCACGCCGAAAATCAACAGCAGCGCCATGGCGAAGCTGAAGTACTTCTCGCCGTTCAGGGCAGCGATCTGCGCCTCGTCGCCGATGGTCAGCAGGAACTCCAGACCAAAGGCGAGTACGAAGTAGGCCAGCACCGCGCCGACGGTAAACAGCAGGCCGGCGGAAATACCCACGCCCAGTGTCCAGCGCTTTTCGTTCTTATGCAGGCCCGGGGTGATATACGCCCAGATCTGGCCCAACCAAATTGGCGAGGAAAAGACCATGCCTGCCAACGCGCCAACCTTCAGGCGCAGCATAAACATCTCAAAAGGACTAGTAGCCAGCAGACGGCACTCCCCCGCCTCGGAGCCAAAGCGAGCTTCCGGCGGCAGGTTACAGTATGGCCCGCGCAGTACCTCACCTAGCGAAGGGATCGGCCCGACCTCGACGTTGTACCAGATGTAGCCGATGATGGTGCCGATGAAGATGGCAACCAGGGAGATGAATACGCGCTTGCGCAGTTCATTGATGTGCTCGACGATGGTCATCGAACCATCGGCGGGCTTCTTTAGCTTCTTAGCCACTTAATTTTTAAGCGTTGTGCTCGTTCGGCTGGTCGGACTTGGGCTGAGCCAGGTCCTGGGCCTGCTGCTGCTCGGCGGTCGGAGCCTGCTTCTTTGCCAGCTCCTTCTTGTCGCCGTCGGTCTTCATCTCGTCCATCTCGGACTTGAAGATGCGCATCGAACGTCCCAGGGAACGCGCAGCGTTGGGTAGGCGGGTCGCTCCGAACAGCAGGAAGATGACCAGAGCGATGATTAGTAGTTCAGGAACGCCAAGGTTCGGCATTGTTTACGAGCTTTCTTTCGTTGGGATCGTTCTTACTATCCTAGCCCGCGAGCCTCGTAGGCATCGAGACCACGCCGCGCTAGGTCTTTTAAGTTCTCGGCCAATGGTAGCGGTTCCACTTTGCGAATACCGGGTGAAAAACCTAGCAGAAACCTTAAAAACCAATCACCGGTATCTGGCACGTCCACGACTAACCGGTCTTCATCTTCGACCACCCACATGGGGAAGTACTCCAGCATCCACCGCAGCGATTCATCTAGTTCCAGGCGCGCCCAGTTATCACTGAGGCCGAAACCGAAGGGATCTTCCGGGTCTATCGCGGGCACCTGTTGGGCACTAGCCGAGCCCTCCTCCCCCAGGTGGAGCCCGTCGATTCGCGCAAGCGCAAAGGTCTTTGTGGTGACGCCACGTTCCCGCGCCCAGAGGTAGTATTCGCCGTCCACGAGGGCCACGTGGTCGGGGTCTACCGTGCGAGTGCTGAAGCTATCGCTGGACAGAGATTGGTAGTTGAAAGTGACCTGGCAACGCGACTGGATGGCCTGCGACAGTTGGCGCCGCAGCTCCACATGCGCGGGGGCCGAGGGTGCCATTTCGGGGGTGGAGGAATCCGTGTACGTACGCCGGGAGCGCAGCAGCGCCTGAATCTTCTCACTGGCGGAGTCGATGTCCGCCTGAGCCTCCGGCGGCGCGGTGGAGCGCAGCGCCTGCAAGTTCAGCAGCAACACCCCGGCCTCCATCGCGGTCAGGGCGAGGGGGCGATCCAGGCCTGCCGAGAACTCCACCGAGGCGCGCATGCGATCAACGGTGACCTCCACGGGCATGTCTAGGATGCTGGCGGGCACGCGGCACTGAGACACCTGACCGAGCTCGTGGGCTATCTGTGCGGTGGATAGGTCCAACGCGCGAGATGCTGCCATCAGGCTGCTGTCCGGGTGGGACCGGAACCAGGCGAGGACGGACAGGGTGCGGAGGAATTGTTCGGCGTTGGAACGAGGGAGCGTCATGAAGCAGCCTCCTTGAGAACGGCAACAACATCGGCTACGACATCCGGCGGCGAGGTAACCACCACGTGGGGCGCGTATGCCGCGGCGGTGCGGACAAACCAGTCGCGCTCCACCGGGCCGATCTGGCCATCCTCGTCGGCCAGGCGGCGCAGTTCCCAGGCGCCGGGCTCCGGGAACTCCACGGTGGCGGTGACCATCTGGCGGCTGCTCAACAGCCCCTGTTGGATCAGCTGTTGCGGGGAGCCTTCCGGGCGCGGGTGGTGTGCAAATTCGGGCAAAGCGGTGACGGAATCGATGCGCGCCAGGCGGAAGGTTCGCTGAGCCTTGCGATCCGGATCGAAACCCGTGACGTAGACCAGCCCGTCCATGGCCCCATAAGCCCAGGGCTCCAGGCGGCGCTGTTGGGGAGTATCGACCAGCGACGGATAGTAGTTGAAGCTTAAGACCAGGCCGTTGTCGAGGGCGCGGAAGATCGCGTCGAGGGAATCACCATCCAGGGCGGTGTGATCCGGGACGCTGGGGACGGCCACCTCGCCAGTTGAGACGCGGTGCTGCATGCCCGCAGCGGCCAACTTGGTGTAGGCGGAGCGGGCGGCGTGCTGCATCTCCCCCGACTGAGCCCACCGGCTGGCAGCGGCGAGGACGGTGGCTTCGCCGTCGGTGAACTCGATGTCCGGCAGAAAGGTCTGGGCAGGGTCGAGAGTCAGTGTGTCTTCGCCAGTGATGCGTACGCCCAGCTCGGCGAGGTCCTGGCGGTCGCGGCTCAACTGCTTACGGGCAGAGCCGTCGTTGGATTGCTGATAGCCCTCGACGTTTGCGAGCACCCACTCGATGGAGCGCGGGACGTCGGAGTTCAACAGCGCGATCACCAGGTTAAACAGGCGCGTGGCACCCGGCATCCAGTGAGTCTCGACGGGGCGATTTCGGTTCATCGGGATTCCAGGGACTCGATGATGCGGTCGACGTCCTCGCTGGTGTTGGCAAAGGGGTCGGCCAGCAGGGCCTCTGCCCCGCCCTCGCCGTTGACCTTCACTCGCATCCAATCCACCGTGTAGGACAGCTCCGGGTTGGCGCGAACTGCAGCGATGAAGCGGCCGCGCACCGCCGCGCGGGTCGTCGGCGGAGCCTGACGGACGGCCTGCTCGATAGTCTCCGGGGCCAGCAGCGTACGCGCCAAGCCACGGCGGGCCAGCACGTTAAACAGGCCACGAGTGGGGTGAATGTCGTGATACATCAGGTCGATCTGCGCCAGGCGCGGGTCGATGGGATCCAGGCCACGGGCAGCGGCCATTCGATCGAGCAGGGATTTCTTAATGACCCAGTCGATCTCCGTGGAGACCGGCGAGAAGTCGCCCGTGTCGAAGCAGTCCAGCACGCGGCCCCACAGATCCACCACGGGGGTAAGCTCCGCGTTGGGGGTCCCCCGCTCCGGGTCTTCACGCGAGGCGAGGTAGGCGCAGGCGGCGTCATAAAAAGCGCGCTGGATCTCCAGCGGCGTGGCAGTCGACCCGCTGCGCAGAGCGATGTCCACCTGGCCGGTGAAGTCGCGGGAGATCTCGCGGATAGAGCGGATCTCGTTGGCCATTTCGAAGTCCGGCAGTGCCACGCCGGCCTCGATCATCTCCAGCACCAGCAGCGTGGAGCCGACCTTCAGAGCCGTGGTGACTTCCGACATGTTGGAATCGCCGACGATGACGTGCAGGCGGCGATACTTGGAAGAATCGGCGTGCGGCTCGTCGCGGGTGTTGATGATGGGGCGCGAGCGGGTCGTCGCGCTGGACACGCCCTCCCAGACGTGGTCGGCGCGCTGGCTCATGGTGTAGCCCGGACCGAAGTTCTCGTTCGGCGCGCCGGGATAAGGGATCGCGAGCTTGCCCGCGCCGCAGATCAGCTGGCGGGTAACCAGGAAAGGCAGCAACTGCTTGCTGAGGCCCTTCAAAGGAATATCGCGGCTGACCAGGTAGTTCTCGTGGCAGCCATAGGAGTTCCCCAGGGAATCCGTGTTGTTCTTGAGCAGGTAGACCTTGCCGCCGACGGCCTGCTCGGCGCGGTCGGCCAGCTCGTGGAACATCAGATCGCCAGAGCGGTCGTAGGCGATCAGCTGGTGCAGGCTATCACACTCCGCGGTGGCGAATTCCGGGTGCGCGCCGACGTCCAGGTACAGGCGCGAAGCGTTCTCGGTGTAGATGTTCGAGCTGCGGTGCTCCTCCACCACGGGGGCGAAGAGCTTGCGGGCAATCTCGTCGGGTCCGAGGCGCCGGGAGGAATCCTGCATGTTGGCGATTCCATACTCGGTCTCCAGGCCCATGATGCGGCGGCGGATGGCGGTCACTGGCCGCCCTTTTGTACGTAGGAGCGGACGAACTCCTCCGCGTTGTTCTCCAGCAGGCCGTCGATCTCGTCCAGCAGATCGTCGGTACCGGTGACGTTCACCTGCTGGGTGCCCGCGCCGGAGGTCTGCTCGATGGGTTCGTCGTCGTCGCGCCGACCGCCGCCGGCGCTGACCTGTCCGCCCTGTGCCATGATTAATCTTCCTTTCTGCCAACCCCGGAGATCTTGTCCGGGTTGATTTCCTTCAAGCCTGCCACGAGCTCGCCGATGCCGGGGCGCGGTTGCGCTTCCAGCAGCGCGCGTAGCTCCAACTGGTTGAACCCGCGGGGGTCATCCATGGTGATCTGCACCGCGCCATCCGGGGTGTCCACGATGACGCTATCCCAGTTAGCCGAGAGGATGTCGGCGGAGTAGTTCGCCACCAGGTGCCCGCGCAGCCACGCGCGCGTGGCCTGTGGCGGGGTGTCCACCGCGGCCTCGATCTCTGCCGGGTCCAGCAGGGTTTGCATCCGGCCCTTCCGCACCAGCGCATGGTAGAGCCCGCGTCGCGGGTCGATGTCCGAGTACTGCAGGTCCACCAGGGCCAGGCGCGGGTCGGTCCACTCCAGGCCGCGCGCCCGGTAGGCGTTCATCAGCTGCAGCTTGGCCGTCCAGTCCAGCCGGTCGGCGGTGGACAGCGGATCGGCCTCGAGATCGTCGAGGATCTTGCCCCACAGCTCGAAGACCTCCAGGTTGTCGCCGCGCAGCTCCATGATCTCCCACACGCGCTTGCGGATCTCCCGCTGGGTCTCGATGGCGGTGCGTTCCGCCTGGCCGTAGAAGCGCAGGCGGTAGGTGCAGTCCAGATCCCGGGAGACGCGCTGGACGTCCGCCACCGGCTCCAGCAGACGCAGGTCGCCGAAGTAAGCGCCCTCGGCTACCGCCGCCAGCACCAGCGCAGTGGTGCCGAACTTCAGGTAGTTGGAGAACTCGCTCAAGTTCGCATCCCCGATGATCACGTGCAGGCGGCGCCACTTGTCGGCCTCCGCGTGCGGCTCGTCGCGGGTATTCACGATGCCGCGGTTCAGCGTGGTCTCCAGCGAGACCTCCGTCTCGATGTAGTCGGCGCGCTGGCTGATCTGGAAGCCCGGTTGCTCCCCCTGCTGCCCCAGCCCGATGCGGCCGGCGCCGCAGTAGACCTGCCGGGTGACGAAATGCGGGATTAAAGCCGCCTGCACGTCCTCGACGTCCAGGTCGCGCGGGTACAGGTAGTTCTCGTGCGAGCCGTAGCTGGCGCCCTTGCCGTCCACGTTGTTCTTGTAGATCTTCAGCTCCGGCTCGGCGGCCTCGGCGGCGCGGTGCATGATGATGTCCCCGGCCTTGTCCCACACCACCGCGTCGCGGGCAGTCGTGGTCTCCGGGGAGGAATACTCCGGGTGCGCGTGATCCACATAGAAGCGCGCGCCGTTGGCGGTGATGACGTTCGCCGCGCCGAGGGCATTCGGATCCAGCACCGGGGCGGCACCCCGACGGTAGCGGCGCAGGTCGAAGCCGCGGATGTCACGCAGAGGGGATTCGTTCTCGTAGTCCCACCGGGTGCGGCGGTTCACCCCCTGGCCGCTGTGCTCAGCATAGGCCACGACGGCCTGGGTGGAGGTGTGAATCGGGCTGGCCGACGGATCGTCCACGGCGACGATGCCGTACTCCGTCTCCGAGCCAATGATGTGCGGACCAAACAAGATTCTTCCCTCCTAGACCTTGTGCACGTCGATGTCCACGACGCGCTTCGTGCCGTGGCCGTAGATGCGCGCCCACTCCGCGGGGTTGGTGGTATCCGGCAGATCCTCGGAATCCCCCACCTCGGCCAGAACGGCCGCGTGCACGTGCTCCGGGCGCAGGCCGTCTGTACCGTTTGCGCCGTTGTGAAGCGCGTCCTTGATGGCCAGGGTCTTCGCCCGGTCCACGATATTCGCCAGCATCGCGCCGGAAACGAAGTCCGCCCAGTACAGATCCTCGCGGCTGCCGTCGGCGTAGTGGAGCGTGACATAGCGGTGCGCCTCGTCCCGAGTAAACAGCTCGTCGACGATGCTCTGCCGCAGGGCCTCCGCTGCCGCTTCGTTGGAGCCGGCAGCGGCGGAGAAGTCGGCGTCAATAGGTAGAGAAGCATCGAGGTGCTTCGACAGGATGGCGGCCGCACCGTCGGCGTCGGGCCGGGCGATACGAATCTTCACGTCCAGGCGGCCGGGGCGCAGGATGGCCGGGTCGATGAGCTCCTCGCGGTTCGAGGCGCCGATGACGATGACGTTGCCTGCGGCCTCCACGCCGTCGAGTTCCGCGAGCAGCTGTGGGACGACGGTGGACTCCATGTCGGAGCTCACACCCGTACCGCGCGTGCGGAACAGCGCCTCCATCTCGTCGAAGAAGACGATGACGGGGCGGCCGGAGCTGGCCACGCGGCGGGCCTGCTCGAAGATCGCGCGGATCTGGCGCTCGGTCTCGCCCACGAACTTGTTCAGCAGCTCGGGGCCCTTGATGTTCAGGAAGTACGGGGAATCCGACTGCGCCAGAGAGTTCGCCACGGCCTTGGCGATCAGAGTCTTGCCGTTGCCGGGCGGCCCGTAGAGCAGCACACCCTTCGGCGGTCGCAGGCCGTAGCGGGTGTAGATCTCGGGGTGCAAAAAAGGCAGCTCAACCGCGTCGCGAATCTGCGTGATCTGCTGGCTTAGGCCACCAATGTCGTCGTAGGTGACGTCCGGGACTTCCTCCAGGATCAGGTTGTTCGTCTCCGCGCGTGGAACGGCCTCGAAAGCCCATCCGGACTTGCGGTCCACGATGACGGAATCCCCGGTGACCACTTCTTTGGCCAGGTCGCCGGCGGCCTTGACCACGTACTCCTCGCCCACCTTGTCGGCGATAATCAGCCGGTCACCGGAGACCTCTACAACCTGCGCGATGTCGCCGAAGTCCGGCTGGCCGGTGACTTCCACGACTTGCTGCCCCTCCCCTAGACGCACCATCGCGCCGGGCACTAGCTCGTGCTGCGGGACGTGCGGCGAGACCATCAGGCGCATCCGGCGGCCGGCGGTAAATACCTCGGCGGTGAAGTCCCGGTTGGCCTGCAGCAGCGTGCCGTAGGTGCTTGGCGGCTCGGCCAGGGCCTCCAGCCGACCGTTGATCTCCTCCAGCTTCGTGCGGCTGGCCTGAAGCAGCTCCACGAGCTTCGCATTGCGCGCGCCGAGCTGGCGGTTCGCGATCTGCAACTCACGCAGAGTCTGTGGCCCTTCCGCTGATGTGTTCTCGGTCATACTGACCAGTCTACTAACGGCGGGCGCGGCGCTGTGGTCGAGGTGCGGTGACGCCATCAGCCAGCCTGCGCGCCAGGATCAGAAATGCTGTGTGCGCGTTCATTCGGTGTTCGGGGCGGGTGGCCAGACCCTCGACCTTCCACTCACGCACCAGGGATTCCCAGGCCTTCGGTTCGGTAAAGCAGCCGGTCTCGCGGATGCCTTCCATGACCTTCATCAGCTGCGGGACGGTTGCGACGTAGGTCATGAAGACACCGCCTGGGATAAGCACGTCTTTGACGGTGTCCAGCATCTCCCAGGGCTCCAACATGTCCAGCAGCACGCGGTCGACGTCGCCGACATCTTCCTTAGTGACCGTCTTCAGGTCGCCCAAGCGCAGGTCCCAGTTCTCTGGGTGGCCACCGAAGTAGTCCTCCACGTTGTCCTTGGCGTAGGCCAGGTGGTCCTCGCGAATTTCGTAGCTAATGACTTTGCCCTTCGGCCCTACGGCCCGCAGGAGCCAGGTGCTCATGGCGCCGGAGCCCGCGCCGGCCTCCAGCACCGTGGCGCCGGGGAAAATGTCTCCCTCCACGAGGATTTGGGCGGCGTCCTTCGGGTAAATAACGGCCGCGCCCCGGGGCATGGAAAGCACGTGGTCGACCAGCAGGTGGCGGAAGCACAGGTATTCGGCAGCCCCGGAGGATTTGACCACGGTGCCCTCGTGCTGGCCGATGATGTCGTCGTGGCGGATTTCGCCCTTGTGGGTGAAGAAGCTCTCACCCTTGGCCAGGGTGATGGTGAAGTGGCGGCGCTTGGCGTCTGTGAGCTGCACGCGGTCGCCTTCGGTGAAACGTCCGGAATATGCCATGTGGTCTTCCTTCCTGCTTTAAGAGATCCGGTTCATTTTACTAGGGTGGGTCGGGTGACTACGAAACTAGCTCTTTCCCCTTCTCGCGCCAATGACTACAAGCAGTGCCCCCTGCTTTACCGCTTTCGAGCCATCGACAAGTTGGAGGAACCGAGCACGGTCGCCCAGGTGAAGGGCACGCTGGTCCACGCGGTGTTGGAAAACCTGCACCAGCTGCCGCGCGGTAGCCGCACCTACCCGGCGGCGGTGAAGATGATTCGCCCGGAGTGGGAAAAGATGCTGGCCAAGGACCCGGAGCTTTCGGAGCTGGTTCCCGAGCAGTCCACCGTGGAGTTCTGGGAGGAATGCCGCGCGCTGGTGAAGGGCTACTTCCAGATGGAAAACCCGGATGGTTTTGACGCCCACGAGTGCGAACAATTCGTGAATCTAACCCTGCCCAACGATGTGCCGGTGCGCGGTTTTATCGACCGCGTGGATATCGCGGAGACTGGCCAGGTGCGCGTGGTGGACTACAAGACGGGCAAGAAACCGGCACCTCGCTTCGCCGATTCGGCTCGCTTTCAAATGATGTTCTACGCCCTGGTGTGGTGGCGCATGACAGGCGAGCTGCCCACCCAGCTGAGGTTGATGTACCTGAAGGTCAGCGACGACATGGTGCTGCAGCCCACCGCCACCGAGCTGGCTGCCTTCGAGCGCGAGCTTGGCGAGCTGTGGGGCCGCATCCTGGCGGATGTGCGCAGCGGCAACTTCCAGCCGCGCACCACCAAGCTGTGCGGGTGGTGCCACTTCCAGGACCTCTGCCCTGCCTTCGGCGGCACCCCGCCGGACTATCCCTTGGAGGTTTCCTCCTCGTAGTCCGTGTAGAGCTTGCCCTGGAACTTGGGGTTCAGGAGGTTCTCCGGGCTCAAGACCTCGTCGAGGGTTTGCTCGTCCAGCAGGCCCTTTTCCAGCACCAGGTCACGCACGGACTTGCCGGTGCGGGCTGCCTCCTTGCCCACCAAGTCGCCGTTGTGGTGGCCGATGAGCGGGTTCAGGTAAGTGATGATGCCGATGGAGTTCTCCACGTAGCGGCGGCACACGTCGGCATTGGCCGTGATGTCCACGACACACAGGGCGCGCAGCGTGGTGCAGGCTCGAGCCAGGAAACGCACGGACTCAAACACACACTGGGCGATGACCGGCTCCATGACGTTGAGCTGCAGCTGGCCGGCCTCTGCGGCCATGGAGACCGTCTGGTCGTTGCCGAAAACCTTGAAGCAGATCTGGTTTACAACCTCGGGGATAACCGGGTTCACCTTGGCCGGCATGATTGACGAGCCGGCCTGGCGCTCCGGCAGGTTGATCTCGTTTAGACCGGCGCGCGGGCCAGAGGACAGAAGGCGCAGGTCGTTACAGATCTTCGACAGCTTCATGGCCACGCGCTTCACGGCGGCGTGAGCATTGACGTATGCGCCGGTATCGCTGGTGGCCTCGATGAGGTCGCGAGCCGGCTCGATCTTCAGGCCGCTGACCTCGCTGAGCGCGCGGATGACCGCGTTCTGGTAGCCGGGCGGGGTGTTCACGCCCGTGCCAATGGCGGTGGCGCCCAGATTCATTTCGCGCAGCTGTGCCTGGGAACGTTCGAGCTGCAGGCGCTCCTCGGCGATGTTGTAGCCGAATGCGCGGAACTCCTGGCCCAGGGACATGGGCACGGCGTCCTGGAGCTGGGTACGGCCCATCTTCAGGATGTTGCGGAACTCGTGGCCCTTGGCCAGAAACGCGCGCTCGAGCGCGTCGAGGTGCTTAATCAGCTGATCAATTGCGAAGTGCAGACCCAGACGGAAGCCGGTGGGATAGGCATCGTTGGTGGACTGGGACATATTGACATCATCGTTGGGGTTGATGATGTCGTAGGAACCCTTCGGGTGCCCTAGGTATTCCAGGGCGAGGTTTGCGATGACCTCGTTGGTGTTCATGTTCACACTGGTGCCAGCACCGCCCTGGAATACGTCGATCGGGAACTGATCCATGCAGCGGTGCTCTTCCAGCACCTGGTCACAGGCCCAGATGATAGCTTTGGCCTTCTCATCTGGCAGGGCGAAAATCTCGTTGTTGGCCATCGCAGTAGCCTTCTTGACCATAACCATGCCGCGGATAAACTCCGGGATTTGGTTGATGGTGGTACGCGAAATCTGGAAGTTATCCACCGCGCGAAGGGTGTGAACGCCGTAGTAGGCGTGGTCCGGAACCTCCATGGTTCCCAGCAGGTCCTCTTCGGTGCGGAAGCTCTTCGCAGCGCGCGCCAGCTGGGAGTGTGTTTCAGCCGACGTGATGATGTCGGTAGAGCTCACGACAGTATCGCCGTGAACTTCCGCCGCTGCCTTTGACGGGATTGGTTTATCGGTCACGATTCGTCCTCTGGTTGGGGAGCAACATTCTGTTCCCCACCCTAACGAAAACAACCTAGATACGTGCAATCCTAATGTCAGTTGCCAAAATTGCCTCCGCGCCCAGTGCGGAAAGCTCGTCCATCAGAGAGTTGGCCTGGGTTTTTGGCACCATCGCGCGGACGGCCACCCAGCTGTCGTTGGCCAGCGGGGAAACGGTTGGGGCTGACAGCCCCGGCGTAATGGCGGCAACCTTGTCAAGATTCTCGCGGGCCACGTTGTAGTCCAGCATCACGTAGTTGTGGGCGTGCAAAATGCCCTGGATGCGCTTAATGAGCACGCTCTGCTCGGCGGTGACCTCCGCACCCTTACGGCCGACGATGACAGCCTCGGAGACACACAGTGGATCGCCGAAAGGCTTCAACCCCTGCTGGCGCAGCGTCCGACCTGTGGAGACCACGTCGGCGATAACGTCGGCCACGCCCAGGCGGATGGAGATCTCCACCGCGCCGTCCAAGCGAATCACCTGTGCCTCCAGCCCCCGGTTGGCGAGATCCTTGCGCACCAGGTTCGGATAACTGGTAGCGATGCGCTTGCCGGCGAGCTGTTCCACAGTCCAGTTCTCGTCCTTTGGTGCGGCGTAACGGAAGGTGGAAGCGCCGAAGCCCAGGGCCAGCAGTTCGTCGACCTCCTCGCGAGTATCCGCGGCTAGATCGCGGCCTGTGATGCCGATGTCGAGGTGCCCGGAGGCGATGTAAATCGCGATGTCTTTGGGGCGCAGGAAGTAGAACTCCACCCCGTTGTCCTCGTCGGCGATAGTCAGCGACTTCGAATCGCCGCGGGTGGCGTAGCCAGCCTCCTTTAGGATCGAGGTGGCCGTCTCGGACAGGGAACCCTTGTTGGGGACTGCAACGCGCAGCATGATCGTGGTGGCTGCCTTTCTCGGGTTTGCTTTCTCGGGTTTAGAGGTACTTGTAAATATCAGCAGGGGTCAGGCCACGGCCGACCATCACGACCTGCAGCCAGTAAAGAAGCTGGGAGATCTCCTCGGCCAGCTCCTCGTCAGACTCGTACTCCGCGGCCAACCACACCTCGCCGGCCTCTTCGACGATCTTCTTGCCCTGGAAATGCACCCCAGCGTCCAAAGCCTTGACGGTGCCAGAGCCCTCGGGGCGCTCCTTGGCGCGGGAAGACAGCTCGGCGAAAAGGGAATCGAAGGTCTTGAGTTCTTGTTCGTTCACGCCTTCTATTGTGGCAGATCGCACACCAGCTGGTGCAGTGTGCCCCAGCTCTGTGTAAATCCGACGTAGATCCTCCAGCGTGAGACTGCCCAAGTCCCGGGCTCCCTCGCGCAGCTCAGCCAGGGTGTGCACCCCCTGCGGGATCGCGGTCTTCGAGTCGGTCGGTGCTCCCAGCACGCGGCAGCCCGCGTCTCGGGCGGCAGTCATGCCAGTGGTGGAATCCTCCACTACCAGGCACTCGTCAGGGGCGAAACCAAAGCGTTCGGCGGCGGTGGCGTAGATATCAGGGGCGGGTTTGCCGTTGGGCACCTCGTCGCCGCACAAGGTGAAGTCGAAGAACTCGCGACCGATGGAATTCAGAGAAACCTCTGTCAGGGCACGGTTCGTGTTTGTCACCAGAGCCATCGGAAACCCGGCTGCCTTGGCCTCGCTAAGAATTTCCCTAATACCGGGGCGGAACTCTAACTGCCCCGCAAGGAGCTCCTCGACGCGCGTGTACATGAAGTTCAGCCATTCGGCCTTGGCGGCGTCATCAAGAACCAATCCCGCATGGGCCGCGCAGATCTCGACGGTGGTGGGGGTGGTCGCGCCGACCGTCTTCTCGCGTACCTCCGCGGTCAGCGGGCGGCCCATCTTCTCGCCCATCTCGAAGGTAGCGATGCCCCACAGCGGTTCGGTATCGACCAGGGTGCCGTCCATGTCCCAAAGTATTGCTTTCATGATGACGTTTAGTTTAGGTCAATCGCTCGTCCAACTGGCGCCCCTGTGCCATAGTTAGTGACATAGGACACACCCTAGGATTAAGGAGCGCGATGAGCGAGCAGTCGGCATACTTCGTCCCCGGCAAAGTCACGGAGGAAGAAGGCCAAATCTACCGCAACTACCACCCCACCCAGCACACGGAAAGCCCCTGGGGTCCGGGCTTTCAGCACGGCTCCCCGCCTGCTGCGCTGGTAGCCACGGTGCTGGAGGACGGTGCGCGCGACTCCGGGCTTTCCCTGGAAGAAGGCCGTTTTAGTCGAATGACTGTCGAAATCCTGGGCGCAGTGCCACTCAGCGAGCTGCGCACACACGCACGGGTGGTGCGCCCCGGCAAGCGAATCAGCTTCCTGGAAGCGATCGTCACCGACGAATCCGGCCGCGAGTTCATCCGAGGCTCCGGCTGGTGGATTCGCCGCGGGGATACAAAGGAGATCGAGCGCACCGTCGGTGAGCCTATGCCTGGGCCCTCCGGCGCCGGGGACGGCAGCGACTTCCTCGACCGTTGGGCCAGCGGTTACATCAACTCCATCGAGGCCCGCCGTGCAGACCTGGACGAGCGTCATCTGAACGTCGATGAGTCCCGCAACCCCGCGATCTACTGGTCGCGCACCGACCTTCCTGCAGTCGAGGGCAAGGAAGATTCCACATGGGTGCGTCTGATGAAGACAGTGGACATCGCCAATGGCCTGAACAACTTGCTGGATACGGACAAGTGGACGTACATGAACGTCGATACCACCGTTTACCTGCACCACGAGATGCGCGGCGAGTGGCTTGGCCTATCCGCCGAGGCAAACTACGGCACCGACGGCATTGGCACCACCGTCACGCGGATCTACGACGAGCAGGGCCTCATCGGCACCTGCAACCAGGGGATTATGCTGGCGCCGCGCTAGGCTTCGCAGACGGCCTCGGCCTGGCTGGCCACGAACATATCGTCGGCATCCAGGTCCACGGCCAGCTTCTCCACCAGGGCGAGCAGATCCTTGATTTCCTCGTCCTCCAGCAGCGCGTCCTCGTGGCGGGCGGAGAGCTCCTTCAGCTTCTCTATGTGCTGGTTGATTACGGCGGCGATCGCCAGGGTGGTTGCGGTGGGCTGCTCGTCCGCGCCCTCCTCAGTGTTCTGCAGGCGCAGGGAGGCGGCGATTTTTGTCAGCTCTGCTTCGCTGCTTGCGGCCACGGACTGTGCGGCCTGCAGCATGCCGTCGACGATGGCCTGTGCGTCGTCCACCGCAGACTCCGGGTACGGGGCTTCCCAAAACTCACGATCCTCGTCGCGCAGGTAGCTGCCTGTCGCCATTTGGCGCAGGTTGTCGAGGAACTCTTCGCGGGCAGACGTGGTGGCTGTGCTCAGCTGTGTGGTGCTCATAAGAGACAGTTTGCCCTGTGTGAGCTAGAGTCGCACGCCCAGCAGTGCATCGATTGCGGTTTTTATTTCTGACGCCGCAGCCTCGTCCCCTGCCGCCCCCGCCTTTGTGTCTGCGGCCCAGCCGTCGAGAGCATCTAGAGCCGCCGCCGTGTCGAGGTCATTGGCCAGGTGGCCGCGCACGGTGGCGACCAGCTCGCGGGCCTCATCCAGGGGGGTGGAACCTGTGGCCAGGGCGGCCCGCCAGCTGGCCAGGCGATGCTCGGCGTGCGCCAGCACGTCGTTGGTCCAGTCGCGATCCTGGCGATAGTGACCCGCGTACACGCCCAGGCGGATGGCCGCGGGCTCGTGGCCGGCGGCGGTGAGCTTGGAGACGAACACGAGGTTGCCCAGCGACTTGCTCATCTTGGTACCGTCCAGGCCGATCATGCCGGTGTGGACGTAGTGGTGGGCCATGCGGTCCACCCCGTGAGCGGCTTCGGCGTGGGTGGCGGAGAACTCGTGGTGCGGGAAGCGCAGGTCGCTGCCGCCGCCCTGGATCGCAAAGGGAGCTCCCAGGCGGTTCACGGCAATGGCCGAGCACTCGATGTGCCAGCCGGGGCGGCCGGGGCCGAAGGGAGAGTCCCACTTCGGTTCTCCTTCGCGGTGTGCGCGCCACAGTAGCGCGTCCATCGGGTGGCGCTTGCCGGGGCGCTCTGGGTCTCCCCCACGCTCGGCGAAGAATTCCGCCATCTGCTCTTCGCTGTAGCGGGACTCGTATCCGAACTGCGGCAGGAAGGTGTAGTCGGCGTAGATGTCCGGGTACTCGTCGCCCTCCAGCTGGTAGGCGGCGCCGACCTCCAGGAGCTTGGCCACCATCTCGATGACCTCGTCGATGGATTCCATCGCGCCGATGTAGTCGCGCGGCGGGATGACCGCCAGGTCCTCCATGTCGGAGCGGAACAGGTCGATCTGGCTAGTGCCCAGATCCTGCCAATCCACCCCGTCCCGCTCGGCGCGCTCAAACAGTGGATCGTCGACGTCGGTGATGTTCTGCACGTAGTGCACGCCATGGCCGCCCGCGCGCAGGTAGCGGTGGATCAGGTCGAAGGTCAGGTAGGTGGCTGCGTGGCCCAGGTGGGTGGAGTCATACGGGGTAATGCCGCAGACGTACATCCCCACCTCCCCGGCGGGAATCTCGACGGGTTTCACCACGTCGTCGGCGGTGTCGTACAGGCGAAGCTGCGGGGCTTCACCCGGCAGCTGTGGGACTTCCGGTTCGGGCCAAGAGTGCATGGGTTTCGATTCTAGGCTGGCAGTACCCCGAATGCGAGCAGGGCCATGACCGCCAGGCCCAGCGGGATGCGCCACAGCGCAAACCAGGCAAACGAGTGGTTGGCCACGAACTTCAGCAGCCAGGCGATAGACGCATAGCCCACGGCAAAGGCAATCGCCGTGCCCACGAACAACTGGGCGCCCGAGGCGGCCTGTCCGGCGTCGGGGCTAAAGGCGTCAGGAAGCGAGAAAAGCCCCGAGGCCAGCACGGCAGGGATGGCGAGCAGGAAAGAGTAACGGGTGGCGACCTCGCGATCCAGGTTCAGGAACAGGCCGGCGGAGACCGTGCCGCCGGAGCGGGAAACACCCGGGATGAGCGCCAGGCACTGCGCGAAGCCCATGATCACCGAATCGCGCATGGTCAGCTGGTCGAAGCTGCGCTCGCGGCGGCCCATGCGCTCGGCGAGGATGAAGACGAAGGAGAACAGCACCAGCATCGTGGCGGTGATCCAGAGGTTGCGCAGGTTATCTCGGATCAGGTCCTTGCCCAGGTAGCCCAGGACGGCCACGGGCAGGGTGCCGACGATGACCATCCAGCCCATCCGGTAGTCGAAGCTTTCCCGGTGAATGCGGCGGCCGTGCTTTCCGGTGAGGTCGGTGAGCCACTCCCACACGCCCTTGCACCAGGCGCTGGCGATGTTCCAGATGTCCTTGGCGAAGAACACCAGCACTGCCAGTTCTGTGCCCAACTGGATAACGGCCGTGAATGACGCGCCGGCATCTTCGCCCCACAACAGGGTGGAAAAGATGCGCAGGTGGCCGGACGAAGACACAGGTAGGAACTCCGTCAGGCCTTGGATAAGCGACAGAATGATCGTCTGCGCCCAAGTCATATCTGTAGTCATGGGGATTAAGCCTAGTCCTTCTCCCCCGCCTTGAAAGAGTGACGTGGCCGGACTGGTAGCGTTAGAACTTGTGAATGTGCACGTCAATCGCTTTAGCCGAACCCTCTGTGTGACCGCCACTGCCGCCCTGGCTCTGGGGGCACTTACTGCCTGTGGATCCGACGATCCGGTAGACAACGCGCCCGTTGCCGGTGAGCTCGCGCAGCCACAGGACTCCCCTGATAGCTCCTCCGGCCTGGGCGAGCAGATCAAGCTGGATGCGCCTACCCTCGGGGCCGCGCGCATCGGCCTTTCTGCCGACGAGAACGCGCCGGGGGCGAACCAGGTTGCGATACTTACGAAGGGCAAGGTGCACTTTATTGACGCCACCAGCCCCAAGGACGAGCCGCGTCAGGTAGATGTCGACGATTCCTGCGATAACATCTCCACCACCGCAACCGGCGTGGCCGTGGCCTGCCAGGACAAGGCCATCGAGCTGGGGCCGGACGGCAAGGAAACCCGCAGCCTAGACGTGGACGGCAAGGTGACCACCGTGACCTTCCTGGATAATGGCAAGGCCGTGCTGGGCAAGGCGGGCGAGGACAAGGCGCGCTTCTACGACAAGGACGGCAACGAGACCGGGGAGGCGATCGTGAGCCGCAGCCTGGACGAGGCCGTTCTGGTCAAGCCGCACGGCCGCGGACAGCGCGCCGCGCTGATCGACCGGGGGCAGACCAGCATCAACGACGTGGACGTGGACGATGGTTCGCTGAACGCTTCCCTGCGCATCGGGCAGGGCGTGGGTCAGGTGGCCACCGGGCGCGGCGACGACGGCGTGGTGGTTGCCAGCGACGAGCGCCAGGACCAGATGTTGATTTACACCATGAACGACGTCGTGCGCCTGCATCAAGCGACCCCCACGAAGGCCTCCCCGTGGGGCGTGGCGTGGGATGCGAAGCGCCAGCTGGCCTGGGTGAGCTCGACCGGGGAAAACAAGCTGACGTCCTTCCGCATCGACAGTGGCGCGCCCGTGAAGGTCGCCGAAGTCGACGCGCCGAGCAAGGTGCGCGAGGTTTTGGACGCCGCCAACGGCGCGTTGGTGCTAGTCACAGAAGACGGAAAGGTCAGTGTGTACAGCGCGCAGAAGGTGGATGACGCGGTGCAGGACAAGCAGACGACGCCGGACGACGAATACCCGGCGGAGAAGGAATAAAAAGGGGATCAGAAATGCTGAAGAAGATTCGTCACGGCGCCTACCAGGTGGCGCTGAAGGGAATGTTTACCCTGCGCCCGGAGCGCATCCACGGGCTGATGTCCCGCGGGCTGCAGCAGGTGGCGGGCTCCAGGGCTGCCCTGTCTGCGATGGACGGCGCTCTGGCCGTGCACGATGACGCGCTGAGCCAGCAGATCGCCGGGCTCACCTTCCCGCGTCCGCTCGGTTTGGCCGCGGGCTTCGACAAGGACGCCAAGGAGGTCGACGCCTGGGGACCGCTGGGCTTCGGTTTCGCAGAAATCGGCACCGTCACTGCCCTGGCACAGCCGGGAAACCCCACCCCGCGCCTGTTCCGTCTGCCGAAGGACAAGGCCATTCTCAACCGCATGGGCTTCAATAACGAGGGCTCCCGTGCGGCGGCTATGCGCCTGCAGAAGCGCAGCACGGACATCCCGGTGGGTGCGAACCTGGGCAAGTCCAAGCTGGTGGCCGCTGAGATTGCGGATCGCGACTACCGCGAGTCCGCCAAGGCCATCGGCGGGGTGGCCGACTACCTGGTGATCAACGTCTCCTCCCCCAACACGCCTGGACTGCGCGATCTGCAGGCGGTGGAATCCCTGCGCCCGATCATCAGCGCGGTGCAGGAGGAAAGCACCCGCCCGCTGTTTGTGAAGATCGCCCCGGACTTAAGCGACGAGGACATTGACAAGGTCTGCGACCTGGCCATCGAGATGGGCGTGACGGGTCTGATCGCCACGAACACCACCATCAGCCGCGAAGGCCTGAAGACCCCGGCCCACGAGGTGGAGGCCATGGGTGCGGGCGGCATTTCGGGCGCTCCGGTGGCAGCCCGCGCGCTGGAGGTGCTGCGCCGCCTGGCGGCCCGCGCCGACGGGAAGCTGGTGCTGATCGGAGTGGGTGGCATCGACACCCCGCGGGCGGCGTGGGAGCGCATCGCCGCCGGCGCCAGCCTGATCCAGGGCTACACGCCGTTCATCTACGGCGGCCCGGACTGGATCCGCGAGATCCACCAGGGCCTGTCTGCACAGTTGAAAGCCCACGGCCTGGAGAATATCTCGCAGGCCGTGGGCAGCGGGTTGCCGTGGGTGGACGCTTAGCTAGTTTTCGGCCCAGCCCCAGATGATGCCTCGGGCGGTGGCCTTGAAGTTCAAGTTAAAGCCCAGGACGGTCGGGGTCTGGCGGTCGTCGATGTCCAGCTCCTCGTCTACCGCGTGGACGGCGAACAGGTAGCGGTGCGGACCGTGGCCAGCCGGCGGGTTGGCGCCGTAGTAGCCCCAGGAACGGCTGTCGCCGCGCAATGCCACTGCCCCCTTGGGCAGGCCGCTAAGGTCTTCGTTGCCAGCTCCTAGCTGCAGGGAGGTTACATCCGCCGGGATGTTAAAGACGGCCCAGTGCCAGAAGCCGCTGGCCGTAGGGGCGTCCGGATCAAAACAGGTAACCGCGTAAGTCTTCGTGCCCTCCGGGCCTGCAGACCAGCTCAGCTGGGGCGAGACATCGTTGCCCCCCAGCTGCTCCTCGGGCAGGCGATCGCCGTCGGCGAAGGTCTCACTGGTGACCTCCAGCGTGGGCAGGTCCGTCAGTGGCGCGTAAGGATCCGGGCCGGGGAAACGGTCGTCGATGTAAGTGGGCTGGTGCTGTGCGTTGTTATCGGACATAGCACCACGCTAGTCAAAGCTTTGGGCGAGCGCACTAAAGTGCTTATCCAGATACAAGTAACTCCCCCTGACCTGTGTATTTGTGTAAATCACTGGCTTGGCATTAAAGTGGCGGGAGTTGCCACCACTTACTGTGGTGTGCGCAACCCAAGTCCGGGTGGCGGAATGGCAGACGCGCTAGCTTGAGGTGCTAGTGTCCTATTAACGGACGTGGGGGTTCAAGTCCCCCTCCGGACACAACATGAAAATCCCACGCTTTGTAGGCCACGCCTTTAGCGCGTGGTGGGGGCTAAAGCTGCGGTACCGCTTCTTAAGCGTCCTCGTTCCGATCCTGCTGGTCGCTTTCGTCTACTTCGTCCCGAAACCTGCGGTCGAGGATATTCGTACCTGGGTGGCCTCCACGGGCGCTTGGGCGCCGCTGACTTTTGTGGTGCTGTTGGTCGCTTTTACCCAGCTGCCGCTCCCCCGCACGATCTGGACTATCGCCGCGGGCGTGATGTTCGGGTCCCTGTGGGGCTCGGTGCTGGCGCTGGTGGGCGTGGGTGCCTCTGCCGCGCTGTCGCTGATCTTGGTGCGCGCCGTCGGTGGCAGGTGGGTGGAAAAGAAGACCCAAGATGCACAGCGCATCCAGTTTCTGCAGGAAAGGATCGCCGAGCGCGGCTGGATCGCCGTGCTGGGGCTGCGCATGGTTCCGGCAATCCCCTTTTCGCTGCTGAATTACGCCTGTGGGTTGAGCCGCATCCCGTTTGTGCCCTATGTGCTGGCTACGATCGTGGGCTCTGCGCCGAATACTATCGCCACGGCTATGGCCTCCGATGCGCTCGCTACGGGTGGGCAGCCGTGGATCTTGCTACTCAGCGTTGTGGTGGTGTGCGCCGGTTTCGCGCTCGCTGCGAACGAGATTCGACTCTGGCGCCAGCTGCGCAAAGCCAATGAAGTAGGTTTATAGACATGTTTGCCGTGTATGCCGCCTATCGGGGCCGTTCGCAACGCCGTGGAGAGTACGTCCGCGACGTCGCGGCGGCACTGGAGCGATCCTCGATGGTCGAGTCCGTGGAGATGAAGGGCATCGAGGACTTCGTCTGCATCGCGCCCGGCCCCGACGAGGCCGGCGGTCTGGTGATGTCTTTGCTACAGGCGGGTGACTTCGCACTCGGCATTGGCTCGGTGGTTGCGGAGGTTGATGGGGACGCCCCGTCGTCCGTGGAAGAGACCATCGGTGCAGCCACCCGCGCGGTGACCCGCTCGCAGCGTGCGGGGGCGGTGTCGGTGCGGATTGAAAAGCCAGGCCCGGGCGGTGTGATCGCCCCGGGGCGGGCGGCCGAAGTTGCCCAGGACATCGCGGCGGCCTTCACCCTGCTGGCCCACGTGTTGGCGCGGCGCACAAAGGAGGGCCGCGAGGCCACTGCCCTGCTGCGCGCTGGGCACTTGCAAGCCGAGGCGGCAGAGATTGTGGGCATCAGCAAGCAGGCGATGAGCCAGCGGCTTGCGGCGGCGGGCTGGCATGCGGAGCAGGCCGGCTGGACCCTGGCCGTGCACATGCTGGCCAGGGCAGACGAGCTAAAGAACTAGCCCTCGTTGTAGGGATTGTCGAGCGCAGCTTCGTCGACGGGCTTGTTCGCCACGGCGTTGGCGGCGGCAACGGCCTCGGCGATCTCGGGCGAGGAGGCGGTGTTAAACCAATCCTCGGAGCTCGACTCGTTGGCCTGCTCGCGAGTGGCATCGTCCACCGGCTTCGGCTCGTAGCGGAACACGCCCTCGTCGTCCTTCTTGGCCAGGGCCTTGGCGAACTGCTCCAGGGAGTCGCCGAACTGCATTGGGATCATCCAGGTCTTGTTGGCAGAGCCCTTCGCCATCTCCGGCAGCTTCTCCAGGTACTGGTAGGCCAGCACCTCGGGCGTGACCTGAGCGGACTTGATAGCCGCGTTGACCTTCTGGATGGCCTTGGCTTCACCCTGGGCCTCCAAGTAGCGGGCCGCGCGGGTACCCTCGGCGCGCAGGATGGCTGCCTGGCGCTCGGCCTCTGCGGCCAGGATGTGCGCGTGCTTTTCACCCTCAGCAGCCAGGATGCGGGCCTGCTTTTCACCCTCAGCGGTCTTGATGTCCGACTCGCGGCGACCCTCGGCGGTAAGAATCATGGCGCGCTTCTCGCGGTCCGCCTTCATCTGCATCTCCATCGATTGCTGGATGGATGCCGGCGGGTCGATGGCCTTCAGTTCCACGCGGGAGATGCGCAGGCCCCACTTGGTGGTGGCCGCGTCCAGCTCGCCGCGCAGGCGGCGGTTGATGATCTCACGGGAAGTCAGGGTCTCCTCCAGCGTCATGCCACCAACCACGTCGCGCAGCGTGGCGACGGAGATCTGCTCCACGCCGACGATGTAGTTGTTCACGCCGTAGATGGCGCGCGCCGGGTCGTTGATCTGAAAGGTGACCACGGTATCAATGGCGACCGTCAGGTTATCCTGCGTGATCACGGCCTGGGGAGGGAAGCTCACGACCTGCTCACGGGTATCGACCTTGTCGCGGATACGGTCGACAAAGGGAACGAGAAGCGTCAAACCGCCGGAAACAGTGCGGGTGTACGTACCCAAGCGTTCGATAACAGCCGCCTCACCCTGTGGGATGAGGGCCACCATCTTGATGATCACCGTAGCGATGATGAGCAGCAAGACCACCAAGAAAATTGTGAAGCTCATAAGTCGTTAAGCCCTTCTATTTGTTCTTCCACACGACTGCAGTCGTGCCGTCGATGTCTATCACCTGTACGGACTCTCCCTGGGAATAAACATCCCCTGGGGTTGCCGAGCGCGCCGACCACAGCTCGCCGGCGATGCGCACCATGCCGCCGCTTTGTACTTCGGCACTAACAGCCTCAACCACCACTGCGTTCCTACCCGTCAGTTCGGCGTGGTCGAAGGTATGTTCTGAGCGTGCTTGCATAAGGCGTTTGCGCAGGATGGGCCGAATCGCCAAGATGGTCGCCAGTGAAGCCAGGCCGAAAACCAGTATTTCTGCCCATACCGGAATGTCCGCCAGCGAAATCCCGGCAGTGATCAATGCAGCCGCACTGAGCATGAGCAAGGACATATCCGCAACGAGGAGCTCGCCAAGGGCCAACACTCCCGCTGCGATTAACCAAATGATCGGACCCATAGTCAGGATCCTAGTTGGTGTTTCAGTATTCCGGCGGGACAGTAACGAAATCGATCAGCCTTTCCACCGCACCGATAAGAGTGGAGTCCAGATCGCGAAAGGTCTTGGCTGCAGCCGCCACCCGACGCCAACCGTCCTGCGGGCTACCCCAGCCGAGCTCTTGGCACACGCCTGTTTTCCAATCGATGCCGCGCGGGATCTTCGGCCACGCGCGGATGCCAACGCTTTGCGGCTTCACGGCCTCCCAGATGTCGATGTACGGGTGGCCGGTGACCATCACGTGTGGGCCTAAGGATGCGGTCAAACGCGCCTCTTTCGTTCCCTCGACGAGGTGGTCCGCGAGCACGCCCACACGGCGGGTCGCGGAGGGCTGGAACTCGGCGAGCCGCTCCGGCAGGTTGTCGAGGCCCTCCAGGTACTCGACGACCACGCCTTCCACGCGCAAGTCATGCCCCCAGACTTGTTCGACGATTGCGGCATCGTGGATGCCTTCCACCCAAATGCGGGAGGGCGCCGCGACTTTGGCTTGTACGTTTTCTACGCGCCGCGAGCCTGAGTTGGAGGTGCGCTGCTTCGGTGGCAGCATCCTGGGATCTACATAACGAGTCAAGGTAATAGGCTTGCCCTCAAGCAGAAAT
The DNA here is from genome assembly GCF_028609885.1 of Corynebacterium jeikeium. NCBI lineage: Bacteria > Bacillati > Actinomycetota > Actinomycetes > Mycobacteriales > Corynebacteriaceae > Corynebacterium > Corynebacterium jeikeium. The sequence goes on from NZ_CP063195.1 coordinate 1,135,148, forward strand.
GCGCCCTCGCGAAGCTTGAACAGGCGCGTTTTTCCGTAGCGATCCTCCAGGCGAATGAAGTCGCCGTCGGCGGTCTTCTCCCCGCCCACCACGGCACCGACGAAGTCATCGGCGATGACCTCCACCACCATGCCCAGCTCCGGCGCGACGCGCGTAATGCTGGGTTTCTGGTTGCGAGAGTGGCCCTTCATGATGTCACCGTAATTGAAGCTCATGGACAACCAGCTTAGGCTAGGAAAAATGACTGATCCGGTACCGACGTGGCTTGGGGCGCAACTGTGGTCGCCCGTGCAGAACACCTCCCTATGGCTGGCTTGGTGGCTGCACGGGATCATCGGGGCAGACGAAGTGATCGACGCTTTCCACGCCACCCAGGGCAAGCATCACCGCTTGGAGCCCGACGGGGGCGGACTGGTGGAGATGCTCGGCCATATCCGCTCCGTGGCCGACGAGGCGCCCGTCGGATTGGACGAACGCCCCTTGATCCAGCTGGCGCTTTCCGGCCCCGGCGACGCGACCGTGCTGCCGGTTGGCCCGGAGGGGGCGTCACTAATCATCGCCGACCGCGACCCCTTGGTCAGCCACGTGCTTAGCCCTCGTGTTATTGACGCCCACCTAGTCAGTTGGTCGTGGGATCAGTTGAAGGGGCCAGTTCCACCGCTGCCGGTCTACTCGCCGGGTGAGGCAGATCAGCTGCTGCGTGAGGCTGCGGATAATGCAACGAGGATGGTGCGGAACGCAGGGCACGTGCCGAGCGGTGGCGCGGCGTTTCAACGCGCTGAGCTGGCGGTGGGAGCCTTGAACGATGCCTTTGGGCTTCCCGGCATGCCGCCGGGAGTGCCCAGTCGCGCCGCGAAGCTGATGGCCAGGGCCGATCAGGTGGCGGCGATTGTGGAGGTCACTAAGCGCTCCGAGGTGGGTGCGAGCCTGGACCCCCATCTAATGCCAATGCTCCGGGCGGTAAGAACCGCCCGGATGGTGGCTGTGGACTATGCGCAGCGGGAGCTGCTGCGTTAGATCATCACTCGATCATGCGGACTGCCATGGGCTGCATGCCGCCCCAGCGCACGTCGGAGATCTTGACGACATCGCCGGACTGCGGGGCCTCGATCATCTTGCCGTCACCCAGGTACAGGGCGACGTGGCCTGGCCAGAACAGCATGTCGCCGCGCTTGGCCTCAGAGGAAGGAACCTGCTTGCCGGCCGTGTACTGGTAGCCAGAGTAGTGCTGCAACTCGATGCCCACGCCGTAGAATGCGTACATCATCAGGCCGGAGCAGTCGAAGCCGACCTTGTTGTAGTCGCCGTGCGCGTCGGCTACACCGCCGTCGCGGATGCCCTTGGTCGGGCCGTGGAAGTTGCCGCCGCCCCATGCGTAGGGCAGGCCCAGCTGGCTTTCGGCGCGCTTGATGACGCGCTCGATCTTCTCTTCGGCGGTGCCGGAGGTATCGGGGCTGCTCGGATCCAGGGCGTCGGCGATGGCCTCAGCCGGGTTCTCCGGAGTTTCCGGAGTTTCTGGGGCTACGGCCTCGTCGGGAGCCTCGGGGGTCTCTGCAGTCTCCGGGTTCTCCGGAGCTTCAGGAGTCTCGGGAGCCTCTGCAGTTTCCGGGGTCTCCTGCGCCGCTGGTGCGGTGCTAGTACCGGCGCCCATGGCGCGGTCGTACTCCTGGCCCGCTGTTTCGCGGCCCGCGTGGGCTGCGGCTGCCACGGCACCATCCGGATTGCCAGACAATGCGGTGGTGAAGCCGGCCATCAGCGCGGATTCGCCGGCCTTGCGCAGACCGTCGAGGGCAGCCTGGCGCTGGTCATCGCCACTGGGGTTCAGGTCGTAGGAGGACTGCAGCTCCGCCGGGAGCTCCGGCAGGCCCGCCGGGTTGCCAAGGGAACCCTGCGCCGGGGACTCGTCGGACTGGTCGGACTGGTCGGACTCAGTGGATTCGTTAGCCTCAGCCGGCTGAGCGTCCTCAGTGTTCTCGGTGGTCTCAGTGTTCTCGGTGGAGTTCTCAGTGGACTGAGTCTCCTCCGCCGGAGTCTCCTGGGCCTTATCTTCGGCGTCCTCGGCCTTTTCGACCTTGGCGCCAGCCTTCTCGGCAGCCTTTTCGGCGACCTTGCGCTTGTCCCAGCTAGAAGCCTCTGGGTGGGTGTTGGTGAAGGTTTCCACGGCGGCGCGGGCCTCGCGCAGTGCCTTTTCCGCCTTCGACTTCTCATCGAGTAGGCGCTTGTATTCCTTTTGCTTCTCGGTGAGGCTCTTCTGGGAGTTGTTCAGCGTGTCACGCGCGGTGTTGTACTTGCTTACTGCGTCGTCGACAGCCGAATTCGCCTTGTCGCGGGAGTCGCGCAGCGAGGATTCCTCGTTGGCGTTCTGGGTACGCGCAAGGTCGAGGCGGTCGACCTCGTCCTTTTGCTTCTTGGAGGCTGCGTCGATGTAGGAGGAGCGATCGAGCGTGTCACCAACCGCGTCACTTCCGCCGGCAGCCAGGTTCACTGCGGAGGCGTCGCCCCCCTGGGCGTAGGCGGAACGCGCGATGTCGTTCAGCTTCGCCTGTGCCTTGGTTACCTCGGTATCGGAATCCTTGAGGCGTCCGCGTGCGTCCATGACCTTGTCCTGGGCCGTTTGGGCGGCGGACTGGCTGTTGACGAGGTCGACGCGAGCCTTGTTGGCATCCTCTCGCAGCGAGCCCATGAGCGTCTCCATTTCGGAAACCTGGGACTTGGCGCGAGAAACCTGGCCGACGAGGTCGGCCAGGAAGCTTTCGACGGTGCGCTTGTCGTCGGCCTGGGCGACCATAGTCGTCGACTGCAGCGTCACTCCAGCGGTCACTGCGACGGCCAGCACCGTTCGTTTACGGCTTTGTGGTCGTGGTGTCACGATCGATTCTCCTGGTGTTTATACAACTGGCTTTGAAGCGAGCGAAACCCTCGGTCCAGCTGGCCGCACTTCCCCATGCGATCAGTACAGGTCCCGTCGGGTGACTCTCAAAAATCACTTCGAGATCAACTCGTTTCAAAAGTTGACACTGGGAACCCTAGAGCACACGAGTCAAGGCCGTAAACTTTTTCACCATGAATCCCATGAATCGCACTAGTCACATAAGTAACGGCAATTGCCTTGACCTGCGAATAGTAACGGAAAAGTTACAAGTGTGATTTATGTCACATTTACGAGCGTGTAGGCGTGTCGGATTGCGCTACCTGTAAGAAGCCCCCGTTTCTCTAGATTCACCCTTAAGGTTAGTCAATCCCCCAGGCTTGACTATTCTAAACCGTTATCTACTTCTGCTTGGTCCGCAGCTTTGATAACGAAGCAATTACGGCCGCCACGGCCACTGCTAGGACCACTCCCACGTTGGCCAGAGCGGTTGGAGTTTCATACCCTGCCGCCTGGTTGAGGAACTCCTGCGTCGCCTCCGGGTGACTGTTGGCGCCATAGAGAACCTTATAGTTCGATTCGATGGCATAGCGCGACAGATTCTCCGACACTGCCGTCGCCTGGCTCGGGGACTTCAGAATCACCGTGTCCGCGTCCGTGCCGTCGAGCACTTTCTGCGCGACGTCGCGCAGATTGTTGTGGCGCTCCCCGTCCTGACTGATGTAGCCGATCTTTAGGGTGCCTATTTTGGACGCCGACTCTCCCCTCTCGGTCGCCTCAACCACCTCGTTGAGGCTCTTGGATAGGCCGGCCGATCCAGACTCCACCTCGGTCGGGAAATCCTCGGCAACGAAGACAGGGGCGTCATTAAGAGAGGCAATGAGCTGCGCAACGTCGTCCGAAGGGGCGGGGTTAGGCGTATCGGTCATGGGACGTTTTTAGCACCAAAAGAGGGGTGGGGGTAACGGCGACACGCTTAAACCTGCAGGATTCGCAGCAGGACAATCGTACTGTTAAAATTTGTGGTGACGTCGCGGCAAGAATGCTGCCACAATGGTAAGCAGAGCCCCCGCCGCGGGCGGCTGGCCCGTGTGCGGCGGCGACCACATCGACGACGACATTTCGACTAAGAGAAGAGATTAAAGGAGCTCACTGTGGCTGAAAGCATTAACTCCTTCGATTCCAAGAGCACTCTGCAGGTCGGCGAGAAGTCTTACGACTACTTCGCGCTGGATGCTGTGCCGGGAATGGAGAAGCTTCCCTACTCCCTGAAGGTTCTCGGCGAGAACCTGCTGCGCAACGAGGATGGTAAGAACACCACTCGCGAGCACATCGAGGCCATCGCCAACTGGGATTCTTCCGCAGAGCCCAACTTCGAGATCCAGTTCACCCCGGCCCGCGTTATCATGCAGGACTTCACCGGCGTGGCCTGCATCGTTGACCTGGCCACCATTCGTGACGCCGTGGTTGCCCTGGGTGGCAACGCAGACGACGTTAACCCGCTGAACCCGGCTGAGATGGTCATCGACCACTCCGTGATCATCGAGGCATTCGGTAACGCCGACGCTCTGGAGAAGAACGTCGAGATCGAGTACCAGCGCAACGACGAGCGCTACAAGTTCCTGCGCTGGGGCACCGGCGCCTTCGAGAACTTCCGCGTCGTTCCTCCGGGAACCGGCATCGTCCACCAGGTGAACATCGAGTACCTGGCCCGCTCCGTCTTCGACAACAACGGCCTGGCTTACCCGGACACCTGTGTTGGTACCGACTCCCACACCACCATGGAAAACGGCCTGGGCATCCTGGGCTGGGGTGTCGGCGGCATCGAGGCTGAGGCTGCAATGCTCGGCCAGCCGATCTCCATGCTGATCCCGCGCGTCGTTGGCTTCAAGCTGACCGGCGAGATCCCGGCTGGCGTTACCGCCACCGACGTCGTTCTGACCATCACCGACATGCTGCGCCAGCACGGCGTGGTCGGCAAGTTCGTCGAGTTCTACGGCAAGGGCGTTGGCGAGCTGCCGCTGGCCAACCGCGCAACCATCGGTAACATGTCCCCGGAGTTCGGCTCCACCGCGGCTATGTTCCCGATCGACGAAGAGACCGTGAAGTACCTGGAGCTGACCGGCCGCGACCAGGAGACCCTGGACCGCGTCGAGGCTTACGCCAAGGCACAGGGCATGTGGCTGGACCCGGAGAAGGAAGTCGAGTACTCCGAGTACCTCGAGCTGGATCTGTCCACCGTCGTTCCTTCCATCGCTGGCCCGAAGCGTCCGCAGGACCGCATCGAGCTGAACGACTCCAAGGCACAGTTCCGCAAGGACCTGCACAACTACGTCGACGCCGACGCTTCTGCCTCTACCCCGGACTTCGACGCAGAGGGTCCGGCTACCGAGGACACTTCTGCCCAGGCTGCCGGCACCCCGGCATCCGCTGCTGATGCGAAGGGCAACATTCCTTCCGCAGCTGCAGGCGCAGAGGGCCGCCCGTCCAACCCGGTCACCGTCAACTACAACGGCGAGGACATCGAGCTGGACCACGGTATGGTCGCCATCGCTTCCATCACCTCTTGCACCAACACCTCCAACCCGTCCGTCATGGTCGGCGCTGGCCTGCTGGCACGCAATGCTGCTGCCAAGGGCCTGAAGTCCGCACCGTGGGTTAAGACCTCCATGGCGCCGGGTTCCCAGGTTGTTAACGGCTACTACGAGAAGGCGGGCCTGTGGAAGGACCTGGAGGCCATGGGCTTCTACCTGGTCGGCTACGGCTGCACCACCTGTATCGGTAACTCTGGTCCGCTGCCGGAGGAGATCTCCGCAGGCATCAACGAGGGCGACCTGGCTGCCACCGCTGTCCTGTCCGGTAACCGTAACTTCGAGGGGCGCATCAACCCGGACGTCAAGATGAACTACTTGGCCTCCCCGATCCTGGTTATCGCCTACGCGATCGCCGGCACGATGGACTTCGACTTCGAGACCCAGCCGCTGGGTCAGGATCAGGATGGCAACGATGTCTTCCTGAAGGACATCTGGCCGTCCACCGAGGACATCGAGGAAGTTATCGCTTCCTCCATCACCAAGGATCTGTACGCCGAGGACTACGCAAACGTCTTCGAGGGTGACGAGCGCTGGCGTTCCCTGGAGGTTCCGTCCGGCAAGACCTTCGACTGGGATCCGAAGTCCACCTACATCCGCAAGGCTCCGTACTTCGACGGCATGAGCAAGGAGCCGGAGGACGTCAACGACGTCAAGGGCGCACGTGTCCTGGCTCTGCTGGGCGACTCCGTGACGACCGACCACATCTCCCCTGCTTCCACCATTAAGCCGGGCACCCCGGCTGCTCAGTACCTGGATGCAAACGGTGTGGAGCGCAAGGACTACAACTCCCTGGGCGCACGTCGTGGTAACCACGAGGTCATGGTTCGCGGTACCTTCGCTAACATCCGCCTGCAGAACCAGCTGCTCGACGGTGTTTCCGGCGGCTACACCCGCGACTTCACCCAGGAGGGCGGCCCGCAGTCCTTCATCTACGACGCCGCCATGAACTACCAGAAGGAGAACACTCCGCTGGTCGTTCTGGGTGGTAAGGAGTACGGCACCGGCTCCTCCCGTGACTGGGCTGCTAAGGGCACCCTGCTGCTGGGCGTGAAGGCCGTCATCGCCGAGTCCTTCGAGCGTATCCACCGCTCCAACCTGATCGGCATGGGTGTAGTCCCGCTGCAGTTCCCGGAGGGTGAGTCCTGGAAGTCCCTGGGCATCGAGGGCACCGAAACCTTCGACATCGAGGGCATCGAGGAGCTCAACAACGGCTCCACCCCGAAGACCGTCAAGGTAACTGCCACCAAGGAGAACGGCGAGAAGATTGAGTTCGACGCCGTGACCCGCATCGATACCCCCGGTGAGGCAGACTACTACCGCAACGGCGGCATCCTGCAGTTCGTTCTGCGCAACATGATGTCCGGCAAGTAAGGAATAACTCCTTATAGGCCTGGCATGAGGCGGTGACCGGCGCCCTCTTCCCCACGGGGAGAGAAGCGCGGGTCACCGCCTTTGTGCTCTTAGACAACACAACGAGGTTTAAGCAGATGCCCAAAGTAAGCGACACGGACCTGGCAGAGCGGAAGGTCGAGATCCTGTCCGGCGCGCGCCACTGCTTCGCTAGCTACGGCTACGACGGCGCGACCGTCGCCCGGCTGGAAGAAACCATCGGCAAGTCCCGCGGCGCGATCTTCCACCATTACGGCAACAAAGATCAGCTGTTTCTCGAGGTTGCCCATGAAGACATGCGCAAAATGGCCGAACTAACGGCCGACGAGGGGCTTATCGGAGCTATTCGCGCCCTAGTCAAGTCAAAAGACTTGACCGACTGGTGGGGTATGCGTGTGGAGATCACCCGCAGGGTGAACATCGACCCCTGCTTCGCGGCGAAGTGGGAGCTGGATCAGCTGGCGCTGCGTGAAACCGTGCGCACCCGCCTGCGGGAACAGCGCGCCAGCGGGCGGATCCGCAAGGATGTGGAGATCGAGACGATAGCCCAGACGTTGGAGCTAGTGCTCGAGGGTGTGCTCGGACGGCTTGCCCAGCGACAGGGCACCGAAGGGCTATCCGACGCGCTGGACTTCGTGGAAAGCGCTCTGCGTTCCCCCGGACAATAGGCTGTCCAACCCGGTGAGTAGCATGTAGTGCATGATCGCAATCATGACCGTTACCGGGCTGGATCACACTGGAATCATCGCCGCCGTGTCCACTGCCCTGGCCGAGCTAGACGTCAACATTCTCAATGTCTCCCAGACCATCATGGACGATTACTTCACCATGATTCTGCACGTCCGCATCGATGACTCCCAGCATGGGATCGCCGATGTGCAGGATCGCATGGCGGAGGTCGAAAAGCAGGAGAAGCTCGTCATCCGAGTGCAGTCGGAGGCCATCTTCTCCGCCATGCACGACGTGTAGGGGCGCGGAAGGAACAAAGAATGAATCCACGTCGTGGCGTCACAAACCAAAGCAACAACATTCTAGAAACCATCGAGATGATCGAGAAGTATCGTCTCGACATCCGAACGGTAACGATGGGCATTAACCTTGTGCCCTGCATTCGCGAAACGATGGAGGCAACCGCCGACGCGGTGTTCGAACGCGTGGTGGATTACGCGCGGAACCTTGTGCCTGTAGCTCAAGAGATTGAGCGCGAGCTGGGCATCCCCATCGTGAACAAGCGCATTTCCGTCACTCCGGTAGGCATCCTCGCCTCCGCGGTAGAGGGCAATCCGGTGCGCATTGCCGAAGCGCTGGATCGGGCGGCCAACGAGGTAGGCGTGAATTTCATCGGCGGCTACTCCGCCCTCGTGGACAAGGGGGCTACGCGCGGCGAGCTGGACCTGATTCGCTCTCTGCCTGAGGCGCTGAATGAGACGAACGTGGTCTGTGCGTCCGTCAATGTCGGCAGCTCGAAGGCTGGCATCAATATGAACGCGGTCCGCGAGATGGGGCAGGTCATCAAGGATGCTTCCACTTATGGGCCGGGCGGCACATTGGCCTGCGCGAAGCTGGTCGTTTTTGCTAACTCCGTCTCCGACAATCCGTTTATGGCTGGCGCCTACCATGGTGTTGAAGAGCAGGACTGCGTTATCAACGTGGGTGTATCCGGGCCAGGTGTGGTCGACCGCGCAGTCGCTGAGATGGAAGGTGCAACGCTCAACGAGGTTTCCGAGGAAATCAAGCGCGCGGCATTTAAGATCACCCGAACCGGCCAACTGGTGGGTGTGATGGCCGCGCAACGTCTGGGGGTGCCCTTCGGTATCGTTGACCTGTCTCTGGCACCCACTGCGGAGCTCGGTGATTCTGTGGCGCACATTTTGGAGCACATGGGGCTCGGCCAGGTGGGTACCCACGGCACGACCGCCGCCTTGGCGCTGCTGAATGACGCGGTGAAGAAGGGTGGCATGATGGCCTGCTCGCGCGTTGGTGGCCTCTCTGGCTCCTTCATTCCGGTATCCGAGGACAAGGGCATGATCGATGCTGTGCGCAGCGGCGCCATCAGTATCGACAAGCTAGAGGCCATGACGGCTATCTGCTCCGTCGGTCTGGACATGATCGCCATCCCGGGTGATACCCCCGCAGAGTCGATCGCCGGCATGATTGCCGACGAAGCGGCCATTGGCGTGATGAACCATAAGACCACGGCTGTGCGCGTGATCCCTGCTGTCGGTACCAAGGTAGGCGACGAAGTGGACTTCGGGGGCCTGCTGGGATACGCGCCAGTGATTGGCGTGAACCGTGCAAGCAGCGCTGACTTTATTAATCGCGGTGGTTTCATCCCTGCCCCACTGCACGGCTACCGCAACTAGGAAGGGTTACTGGCTGGCATGGTGGAGGTCTTTAAGTACGGTCGCTCCTCGGTAGTAATCGATGACCCGCTTGACGGTCTTGTGCGAGGAGAACAATCGGGCACATTCGATCAGCGTTGTACTCTGCCTGCAGGGTCGGCCGCTCTGAATGCCGCTCTGTCGAACAACGGCCGCATGCCTGTTGCCGGCAACACTGCAGGCTTTAGTGTGGTCCAGACGGTGGTGCTGATTATCGGCGTGGTGCTGCTTGGTCTGGGTGGCTTCCTGGCTTTCCGGGGTAGCGCTCAGCCTCTGGTGATCGGCTTGGTGATCGGAGCCATTGGGCTGCTGATGGCGGTAGTTGCTCTGTATAGCGCTTCTAAACGCCGCAGTCGTCTGCGGATTCTGGGCAAGGCCTGGGGGAATGACTGGTTACGCTTCGCCTCCGCCCGAGTGGGTGGCGTGTGGATTACGCGGGTATCAATCCACAACGATAATGGGGAACGTACCAATACCGAGCGCCGCTACTACTACAAAGCGATGGTGCAGGCCTACCCCACTGACGGCACCGAACCGTTTACGTTCCGGACCGGTGAATTTAACGCCCCCGCTAACTGGGAGGGGCAGCCCTACAATCTGCACATGGCTGACGGCCCCATGGATGTGCTGGAGCCCGAGTTTACGAACGGCTGGACCATCTGCCGGTACATTGCGGGCCAGCCGGAAACGGCCACGATTTCAACAGACCTGTCGGCCAAGCAGGTCAAAGCGGCGTTAGAGGTTTCGCAGGTTCGCTAGTGCCTGCAGTAGCTGACTGTGGCGCATAGGGATGCGGGAGCGCAGGATGATTTCCGTCCTTGTGCGCTGCACACCTTCGACCTCTTGCAACTTGAGGGTTATCTGCTCTAGATGCTCGTGGTCGCGTGCCACCACCCGGCACGACAGGTCGTAGGGCCCGGCAATGGAATGCGCCTCCGTGATCCAGGGGATTCTCAGGATCGCCGCTGTCGCTTGATCTAATGTCCGCTGGTCAAGAGTTACGTGCACGAATGCGCCTAGTGGAAAGCCGAGGGCGCTTGGGTTGAAGTGTGGGGAGAAGCTACCGATCACTCCCCTTTCCACGAGTTTTTCTATGCGACTGCTCACGGTTGCGCGCGCGACTCCTAGTACGCGCGCGTACTCGCGCACCCCGGCCTTAGGCCTTTCACTGAGCAACATGCAGAGCTCGATGTCTGTCTGATCGAGGTCCCTCATTCTTTTGACCTTTCTTTGTAACGCCCCATCGCGGCCTGTTGGCAAACAACATCTACTTTTGTGTGCAAATCGATTGTTGCTTGGGTGGGATTTTAGGCCATTGGCTTAGTTTTTAGGGTTGGAACCTAAAAAACCTTTGCTAAGTGAACTATTTGTCCGTAGGTGCTACCTAGTGGGGTTCGCTGTCACTTAATGTGATTCAAACCACAAACTGACAGTTCGTACGAAAGGGTGAACAGCGATGACCTCCACCTTCATCCCCGACACAATTTCCACCGTCCAGGACCTCCCCGACTACACTCAGTCGCGCTACCGGGAGAAGACTGGACACATCCACTTGACTGGCATTCAGGCGCTTGTGCGCACTGTGCTGGACCGCGCGGAGGCGGACCGCGAGATTGGGCTGAAGACTTCTAGCTTCGTCTCCGGCTACGAAGGCTCCCCGCTCGGTGGATACGACCTCGAGCTGGGGCGCCGCAAAACGCTGCTTGACCAGTTTGATGTGCAGCATTTCCCTGCTGTCAACGAGGAGTTGGGCGTCACCGCCGTTGCAGGGTCGCAGATGACGGACCGGGCGACGGTCAAGGAAGGCATCGACGGCGTGGTCGGCTACTGGTATGGCAAGGCGCCAGGGTTGGATCGGGCGGCCGATGCACTCCGCCACGCGAACATGACGGGCACCAGCGGAACGGGCGGCGCGGTCGCTTTCGTGGGCGATGACCCGACGGCGAAATCTTCGACGATCCCCTCGGCTTCCGGGCGAATCCTCGCGGATCTGGGCTTGCCAACGCTCGTACCGGCGGACGCGGGTGACGTTCTGCGCCTCGGTACTCACGCGGTGTGGATGTCCCGCTACAGCGGCCTGTGGACGGCGCTGCGCATCACCACCCCTGTGGCTGATGGCTCTGCCAGCGTGGATCTGGAGGCAATCCGTACTGCCACTGAGGCCCGCGGCTTAGAGCGCGGCGGCGAGCATGTGCCGGAGGCCCGTCTGCTGGGTAAGCGGCTGCTGGACCTGGAGGACACGCGCGTGGGTGAGCGCCTGCAACGCGCCCTGGAATACTCCCGTGAGCACCGCCTGAATCGCTGGTGGGGTGTGCGAGACGGCGACCGTGTGGGCGTGATCTGCGCGGGCAATACCTCCTTGGAGGTTGCGGAAGTTGTAGGCGAAGCGCACGTTCGAGTACTGCAACTGGCAATGACCTACCCGCTGGACCCGCAGGAACTAGAGCGCTTCTGTGAGGGGCTGGACACGCTAGTGATCGCCGAAGAACTCGGCACCCACCTACTGGAATCCGTCCGCGCCTGCCTCTACGATCTCCCGGTACGCCCCGCGATCGAGCACGTAAACGACCCGCTGAAGCAGCTGCCCAAGCTACTGCGCAATGAGGGCATCGAGGTTGCTGGGGTGACCAGCGGGCCTACGCGAATTTCCTTGCCGCTTGCGGTCCCCAACCGCGTGCCCCACTTCTGCTCTGGCTGTCCGCACAACCTCTCCACCCGTGCGGACGAGGACACGCTGGTGGGTGCCGGAATCGGTTGCCACGCCATGGTGATGCTGATGGACGACAAGCGTGTGGGCAAGATCATGGGCACCGCACAGATGGGTGGCGAGGGCGCACACTGGATCGGCATGCACAGTTTCGTGTCCGAACAACACTTCGTGCAGAACATGGGCGACGGAACGTTTCTACATTCGGGATCGTTGGCGCTGCGGGCGATGGTGGCGTCAAAGGTAAACGCAACGCTTAAACTTCTGCACAACGGGACAGTGGCGATGACGGGCGGCCAGGATCCCGTGGGGCAGCCGAGCTTGGCGGGACTGGTCGACATGGTGCGGGCCGAGAACCCGGCCAGGATCGTAGTGACCAGTGATGATGTGCGACGTACGCGCCGCGCTTTGCGGGGATCCGGGGTGCAGGTGCGCCCGCGCGAGGATCTGGCCAAGGTGCAAAAGGAACTAGAGGCGCTCCAGGGGGTCTCGGTACTGATCCACGATCAGGAGTGCGCCGCGGAGAAGCGCCGCGCCCGTAACCGAAATCAGCGCGCTCAGGAGACCGAGAAGATCGTAATCAACGAGCGCATCTGCGAGGGCTGTGGTGACTGTGGCGAAAAGTCCGGCTGCCTGTCCCTGCAGCCGGTGGACACGCAGTTCGGCCGCAAGACCCGCGTGGACCAGACCAGCTGTAACACCGACCGTTCGTGCCTGTCCGGAGATTGCCCAGCCTTCACGACCGTCGTTGCGGTCGAGGAGAAGCGTGAGGTGCCGCCTATTGACGCCTCCGCACTCGACCCGGTGCCGGAGAGCGTATTGGACAGCAAGCATCCGTGGAACATACGGATCTCGGGTGTGGGTGGCACGGGAGTGATGACCGCCTCGGCCGTGATTGCCACCGCCGCACACCTCGATGGACTTGCGGTGCGGGGCACGGACATGACGGGCCTGGCGCAGAAGGGTGGCTCGGTGCTTTCCGATCTGCGCATCTCTAAGAGCATTGGCCAGCACACGGGGACGGTGCCGCGTGGTGGCGCGGACCTGCTGATCGCACTGGACGGTGTGACGGGTGCGGAAGACGCCAGTACGTCGGTGCTCAACGCAACGCGCACGGTTGCGGTGCTGTCTAACTCCGCGACCCCCACGGGGCAGATGTGCACGGACGTTAAGGCGACCCGCCCCGACGGCGTGCAGATCGCGGGCGCGCTGGGACAGGCCGCTAAGCGGGCGATCATCACCGATGCGATCCGCGTATCCACCAAGCTCTTCGGCGAATCCACCTTCCAAATCATGCTGCTCATCGGCGCGTCTGTGCAGGCCGGTGCGCTGCCGGTGACCCCGGAGTCGATTGAGAAGGCGCTGCGGATCAACGGAAAGAAGGCCGAGGCGAACATCCAGGCCTTCCGTCGTGGCCGCCAGCTGGTGAGCCGACCGGAGGCACTCATCGACCTGATGGGTGTTGAGCCCGACTACGCCCAGTACCAGCAAGTTCAGCCCCTTGACCACACTCGAGGGCAGATCGAAGAGATGCTGGAGCCGAGCCTGGTTGATGAAGTTGCGGTGTATGTGGACGAGATGCGTCGTTGGGGCTCCGAGCAAGATGCCCAGGATTACCTGACCGATGTACGCGCGGTTTACGCCCATGAGCGGCGCGTGAACCCGGATGCTCCCGCCGAACTGACCCGCAGCTTCGCCGCTGGACTGCACAAGCTTTCCGCATACAAGGACGAATACGAAGTCGCCCGCCTGGCGTTGGACCCTGGGTTCGCGGAGGCCCAAAAGGGCGGCAAGGTCACGGTACAATTCCAGCCACCGGTACTGCGTGCACTGGGGTTGAACCGCAAGATCGGCCTCGGTCCGCGGATGCGTCCAGTGCTCAGCGCGCTGGCCAAAGCCAAGGGGTTGCGTGGCACACGCCTGGACATTTTCGGCTACGCGGAGGTGCGCAAGCTGGAGCGCAAACTCGTGAGCGTCTACCGGGAAGAGATCCTGAGCCGGGCACGGAACCTGCACACGCCTGAGCAGGTTGCGGAGCTAGCTTCCCTGGCGGCTGAGGCCGACGGAGTTCGGGGATTCGAGCAAAAGAAGATCGACAGTGCGCAGGAGTTGCTGCAAAAGTTGGGGCGCGCGGGCGTCAAAAAATAGCAAATAGACCAAGCGGTCTGTTATAGTAACGAATGTGACTTTCGTACTGCTATGCCCCCGCAGCGGCGCCGAGGTGCTCGCTGCGGAATACGCCGACTTCCTCAGCTACAGTGGCCTTACCCCCGCCGAGCTTGAGCAGCGACCGTTGGATAACCCAGGCGCGGACTTGGGAAGCTTCGACGGCGTGGAGGGCGTGTTCATTGGCGGCTCGCCGTTTACGATCACTCGCCCGGTAGATGTGGAGTGGCAGGAAGCGATCTCGCAAAAGCTGGTGGACTTCATTCAGGTCGAATCCGAACGGCAGCGCTTCGGCATTTTCTCCACCTGCTACGGCACCTCCATGCTGGCGCACTACCTGGACGGCGAGGTTAATAGCCAGTACTCGGAATCGGCCGGCACTAGCGAGGTTTCTCTTACTGACGCCGGGCGCGTCGACCCCATCACGGCTGCGCTCCCCGACCGCTTCACCGCGCTGACGGGACACAAGGATTCGGTGGTGCGCGTGCCGGAGGAAGCCACGCTACTGGCCACCGGCGAAACCTGCCCGGTGCAGATTTACCGCTACCGCGAAAACGTCTGGACCAGCCAATTCCACCCGGAGATGGATGCCGCGGGCATTACCCGGCGCCTCAGCTTCTATGAAGACGAGGGATACTGCGACCCAGCGGAGATCGCGGAGACCTACGCCCGTTTTGAGGGGCAGGATACGGCGGCGGCGAACTCGCTGCTGCGGCGGTTTGTGGAGTACTCCCGCAGTGCGCTGGGGATGGTGGGCTAGGTCAGGCTAGGTCAGGCTAGGCTAGCTCGACGATCTCCATGTATTCGTCGTTCCACAGGTCCTCTACCCCGTCGGGCAGCACGATCACGCGTTCGGGTTCCAGGGCCTTCACTGCGCCTGGGTCGTGGGTAACCAGCACAACTGCGCCAGTGTAGGTGCGTAGAGCGTCGAGCACCTGCTCGCGCGACTGCGGATCCAGGTTGTTGGTTGGCTCGTCCAGGAGCAACACGTTCGCCCGGGAGCTGACGAGGGTGGCCAGGGCCAGGCGAGTCTTCTCGCCGCCGGATAGAGTGCCGGCGGGCTGCTCCAGCTGCTCGCCGGAGAACATGAACGCGCCCAGTAGACCGCGGAGGTCCTGCTCGCCGGCATCGGGGCAGGCCTCGATGGCGTTGTCCCAGACCGACTTGTCCGGGTCGATCGTGTCGTGCTCCTGTGCAAAGTAGCCGACCTTCAGGCCATGGCCTGTGACGATGCCGCCCTCGCCGTCGGTGCGTTCCACTCCGGCTAGCAGCTTCAGCAGGGTGGTCTTTCCCGCGCCGTTGAAGCCGAGCACCACCACGCGGGATCCCTTATCGATGGCTAGATCCACCCCGGCGAAGACTTCCAGGGAGCCGTACATCTTGGTCAGCCCCTTGGCATTCATGGGAGTTTTGCCGCACGGTGCTGGCTCCGGGAAGCTGATGTTGGCCACGCGGTCCTCGACGCGAATCTCGTCCAGATTGCCCAGCATCTTTTCCGCGCGGGCGGCCATCTGCTTAGCGGCCTTCGCCTTGGTGGCCTTCGCTCCCAGCTTCTCGGCCTGTTGCTTCAGCGCGCTGGCCTTCTTCTCTGCGTTGGCTTTCTCGCGGCGACGGCGTGCCTCGTCGGTCGCGCGGGCGTCCTTGTATTTGGTCCAGCCCATGTTGTAGACGTCTGCTTCTCCGCGGACCGCGTCGAGGAACCAGATTTTGTTGCAGACGTCATCCAGCAGTTCTACGTCGTGGCTGATCATGATGAGCCCACCCTCGTGCTTTGCCAAAAAACCGCGCAGCCAGGTGATGGAATCCGCGTCCAGGTGGTTGGTCGGCTCGTCCAAAAGGAGGGTGGTCTGCGAACGACCGGAGCCTGCGGTGGCCGCAAAGAGGATCTGCGCCAGCTCCACACGGCGGCGCTGACCACCGGAGAGAGTTTTCAGCGGTTGGTCTAGCACCCTCTCGGGTAGTCCCAGCGAGTCGCAGATCTGCGCGGCTTCGCTGTCGGCCTCGTAGCCTCCGAGGGCGTGGTATTTTTCTTCCAGGCGGCTGTATTTGAGGATCGCTGCATCGCGCTGGCTAGTGGATTCGCTCGTCTCCATGATCTCCTGCTGGCGTTCCATGGAGTGCCGGATGCGGTCTAGTCCACGCGCGGAAAGCACTCGGTCGCGCGCGCTCTGCTCGATGTCTCCCTCTTTGGAGTCCTGTGGCAGATAGCCCATTTCGCCACTGCGCGTGACGGTGCCCCCATAGGGTTCGCCCTCGCCCGCCAGGATGCGCATGGTGGTGGTTTTGCCCGCACCGTTGCGGCCGACCAGGCCGATGCGATCGCCGGGCTGCACACGTAGATGCTGCCCAGGGGCGTTCAGCAGGGTTCGAGCCCCCACTCGAACCTCGAGGTCATTAGTAACAATCACAAGGAAGAAGCCTATCAGCCATCCCCGTCGGCGACCCTTCCCACCCCATGAACGCCGGAGTCGCGCTGCCCGGGTCCCCCATACTCCCGAGTCGCAGCCGGCGTGTGCCACCGACGGGGTTGTCTTCTTCTCGTGCCCCACCTTTCGGTATGTTCGTACCGAGTAGGACAACGTTTATGTTAGAAACTGCTTTTGATGCCCGCAGGTCAAGCGTTACACCTGATCTGTGGCCTGTCCCCCAAACCCTAAACTGAAACCTGAACTTGCGGCACTTCTCATTCTATTAGAGTCTTCTTATATCTTTAGTTGATGCAACTAGACCAACGAGATTACTGAAGAAGTGATAAGAAAAACACGGCTATGTAAGTTCGGGGGTAGGGATCTCGAATCGGAGGTTATAAGTGACCCAGCAGCTCGTGCTTAAAGGCCTCGGGCCGGCTGGCGCACTCCTGGCCATTAGAGCTGCACAGCGCGGCTTTCACGTCACCGCGTATGATCCGGCCTTCGACGTCCACAGTTCAAACCCGTTTCCCGGTACCTATGGGGTGTTTTCCACGCAGATTCCCGCTTGGGCTGACCATCTTTTCGCGGCCCCGGAGCCCCTGCAGGTCGTCGCGGGTACTCCCCTCACCCGCCGCTCGCTCGGGTTTAGCTATCGAATGCTGGACCAGCGGGCTGTAGCCGAGGCGCTGCGCTGCTCGAATCTGCGCATCGAAGCCAGTCCACTGCCCGAAGGTGAAAATGCCGTCGACTGCACCGGCGCCCCACGGACGGACACCGCTCTGTGGCAACTGGCGGTCGGATGGTTCTTGCCTCTTACTGACGCCCCTTCAGAATCCACTCCTACCTTCATGGATTGGACTGGGACGGTTACTCAGGCTGGGGATTGCCTGCCCAGCTTCTGCTACGTTCAGCGTACGGATGAAGGCTGGCTGTATGAGGAAACGATCCTGGCCGCGCACTGTAGCGCTGACGCAGTGAAACAGGAGGAAGTGTTCGAGGTTCTGCGGGTGCGCCTGGCAGACCGCATAGGGCGCTTAGGTGCTGAGAATGTGTTGCGCGAAGAACTGGTCGCGATTCCGATGGGGACCAGGCGGCGTCATAAAGAAAGTAAGTTCGGCGCCGCAGCAGGTTTCATCAATCCCGCGACGGGCTACTCGCTGGGGCATGCCCTGGAGAGTGCCGATGACTTCCTAGATGGACAACGCACCGGCGGGTGGCTGGCGTATCTGTTGCGGCAGGTTGGCGGGGAGCTTATCGCCCGGGCCGATGGCGCCGTACTGCAGGACTTCTTCGGACACTTCTTTGACCTGGATACACAGGCGCAATTGGCGTACTTGAGCGGGCGCGACGGGCTGGCAGTGGCGCGCACAATGTGGGTGCTGAGAAAGGGAACCGGGCTGCGCCATGAATTCCTCCGCCCGTTATTTCGCCAGCCGTGGTCGGTGGGCCGGGCGGTGTGGCGGAGGTTGTACTCGGCTTAGACCGTGAAGCCGAGGAAACGCAGCTGCTCGCGACCTTCCTCGTTGATCATGTGCGGGCCCCAGGCCGGGCTCCACACCCAGTTGATCTTTAGATCCGAAACCTCGTCAACGTTGTTGATCACCGCATCGCGCGCCTGATCCTCCAACACATCCTGCAGCGGGCAGGCCGGGGAGGTCAGGGTCATGTTCAGTACGGCGGTCTTGTCCTCAATCCAGATGTCGTAGACCAGGCCCAGGTCGATGACATTGATACCGAGTTCCGGGTCGATAACGTCCAGTAGGTGTTCCTCGACCTTGCCC
Source organism: Corynebacterium jeikeium (assembly GCF_028609885.1). Taxonomy (NCBI): domain Bacteria; kingdom Bacillati; phylum Actinomycetota; class Actinomycetes; order Mycobacteriales; family Corynebacteriaceae; genus Corynebacterium; species Corynebacterium jeikeium. Next base: position 1,153,446 of record NZ_CP063195.1, read on the forward strand.
GCTAGAGCCATGGCTTCCGGGCTGCGTTCCGACGGGCCTTCTGGGGCCTTGTCCAGTGGCGAGGGATCCATCTCCGGGGCGGTGGGTTCTGCGTTCTCAGTCATGGTGGGTTCCTTACTCTTTGTTTGTGTTAGCGCTAACGCCGGCCTCGGCGGCAGCGGCTTCGAAGGCCTTCCAGCCGAGCAGGGCGCACTTCACGCGGGCAGGGTACTTGGAGACTCCGGCGAAGGCAATGCCGTCGCCGATGATTTCGTCGTCGCCTTCGATCTTGCCGCGGGAGGTGACCATGCGCTCGAACTCAGCTAGCTTGGCAAAGGCTTCCGCGACGGGGCGGCCGACTAGCTCCTCGGCCATTACGGAGGTGGATGCCTGGCTAATCGAGCATCCGACAGCGTCGTAGGAGATATCTTCGACAGTCTGGTTGTCCTCGCTGAGGTGCAGGCGGAGCGTGAGCTCATCGCCACACGAGGTGTTGACGTGGTGCACCTCAGCCTCGAAAGGCTCGCGCAAGCCCGCGTGCTGTGGGTGCTTGTAGTGGTCCAGGATCACTTCCTGGTACATCTGCTCAAGTTTCATAGGGGCCTAGAATCCTTTTTTGCTGTGCTTAAACGCCGATTTCACCGCTGTGCTTTCTCCGCTGTTCCTTCTATGCTGTGCCGAAAAACTCCTGAGCCTTGCGGATGGCAGCGACCAGTGCGTCGACTTCCGACAGGTCATTGTAGATGTAGAAGCTGGCGCGGGCGGTAGCCTGCACATCCATGCACGTGTGCACCGGCCATGCGCAGTGATGGCCCACGCGGATGCACACACCCTGATCGTCGACGACCTGGCCTAGATCATGCGGGTGAATCCCCTCAACGACGAAGCTTAGGGCGCTACCGCGATCATTCGACTCGGTGGGACCAATGATCCGCAGGCCTTCGATAGTCTGCAGCTGCTCCAGGGCGTAGGCCGTCAGCTCCGCCTCATGCGCAGCAACGTTGTCCATCCCCAGCTCGTCCAGGTACCTCACGGCGGCGCCCAGGCCGACGACTTGGGAAGTCATCTGTGTACCCGCTTCGAAACGCTGGGGAGCCTCAGTGAAGGTCGTGCGCTCCATCGTGACCTTCTCCACCATCGATCCGCCGGTCAGGAAGGGCGGAAGTTGATCGAGGTGCTGTGCCTTGCCGTAAAGCACGCCGACGCCGTTAGGCCCCAGCATCTTGTGGCCGGAGAAGGCTGCGAAATCCACGTCCAGATCGTGGAAGTTTACGGGCATGTGAGGCACTGATTGGCAGGCGTCCAGGACAAAGATCGCCCCAACCTCGCGGGCGCGGCGTACGGCCTCCTTGACGTCCAGCACGGCACCGGTGACGTTCGATTGGTGCGTCAGCGCAACTACCTTTGTGCGTTCACTGAGTTCCAGGCTCTCCAGGTCTATGCGGCCATCTGGAGTGGCGGAATACCACTTCAGCGTCGCACCGGTACGCTGGGCGAGCTCCTGCCATGGCACCAGGTTGGCGTGGTGTTCTAGCTCAGAAACGACGATCTCGTCGCCTTCGGTGACCTGCAACTCCCCCGCCCGGTGGTCGCCCAGGATGTAGGCGACTTCGTTGAGAGCCTCAGTGGCGTTCTTAGCGAACGCGATCTCCCGATCCTCGGCGCCGACGAAGGTCGCAATAGCCTCGCGAGCCGACTCGTAGGACTCCGTGGCTTCCTCTGCTATCTCGTAGGCACCGCGGTGCACCGGGGCATTATGGGTAGTCAAAAACTCCCGCTCTGCATCCAACACCTGTACCGGCCGTTGGGCGGTAGCCCCGGAATCCAGATACACCAGCTTCTTCCCGTCGCGCACGGTGCGCGAAAGAATTGGGAAGTCGCTGCGGATCTTCGCGATGTCCAAGGAACTGTTTGAACTCACAAGTTCACACTTTCTGCCCAGTTCAGGCTGGGCCGAGCAGGGTTGGATTTAAACGGATTGAAGGAGTTAAAGAGCGGACCTAGATGAACTTGTCGTAGCCCTCGGCCTCGAGCTGCTCAGCCAGCTCCGGTCCACCGGATTCCACGATGCGGCCGCCGGCGAAGACGTGCACGTGGTCGGGCTTCACGTAGTTCAGGATGCGCTGGTAGTGCGTGATCATTACCACGCCGCCGTTCTCACGCTCCTGGTAGCGGTTGATGCCCTCAGAGACGACACGCAGCGCATCGACGTCGAGACCAGAGTCGGTCTCGTCCAGGATTGCGAACTTCGGCTTCAGCAGACCCAGCTGCAGGATCTCATGGCGCTTCTTCTCGCCACCGGAGAAGCCCTCGTTGATGGAGCGTTCGGAGAAGGACGGGTCGATCGCCAGCTCCTCCATCGCACCGCGGGCTTCCTTAACCCACTCGCGGATCTTCGGTGCCTCGCCGCGCACGGCGGTAGCGGAAGAACGCAGGAAGTTTGCCATGGAGACGCCCGGCACCTCGGTCGGGTACTGCATAGCGAGGAACAGGCCCGCGCGAGCGCGTTCATCGACTTCCAGATCCAGCAGGTTTTCGCCGTCCAGCAGTACCTCGCCCTCAGTGATCTCGTAGCGCGGGTGGCCAGCGATGGCGTACGACAGGGTTGACTTGCCGGAGCCGTTGGGGCCCATGATGGCGTGGGTCTCACCGGAGTTGATGGTCAGGTTCACGCCGTGCAGGATCGGCTTCGGATCCTCGTTCTCGTCGGCGGGGACGACCTGCGCGTGCAGGTTCTTGATTTCCAGAGTGCTCATGGTGTGTAAAAAGCTTTCTTTGGGTGTTTGACAGGGGGAATGAAATTAGAGAACCGTGTGCTGCAGCTCGGCCTCGACCTTGTCTTCCAGCAGCTCGCGGATGGACTCCTCCGGGATGCGCTTGATGACGTCGGTGAAGAAACCGCGGACGATCAGCATTTTCGCGCTGGCCGGGTCGATGCCACGGGACTGTAGGTAGAACATGTGCTCGTCGTCGAAGCGGCCGACGGTTGCGGCGTGACCCGCGCCGACGATCTCGCCGGTCTGAATCTCCAGGTTTGGCACTGCATCTGCCCGTGCGCCGGAGGTCAGCAGCAGGTTGTTGTTCTTCTCATAAGTGTCGGTGCCCGTGGCATCTGGGCGGATCAGCACATCGCCGATCCATGCCGTGCGTGCCTCACGGGCATCCTTGCCCTTCTCAGGCTCGCCCTGCAGCGCACCCTTGTACAGCACGTTGGAGCGGCAGTTACGGATCGAGTGGTCCACCAGCAGGCGCTGCTCGAAGTACTGGCCTGCATCCGCAAAGTACAGACCCAGCAGCTCAGCATCGCCGCCGGTATCCGTGTAGCGTACGTGCGGAACGGAGCGCACCACGTGGCCGCCGAAGGCCGCGTAGTAATGGCGCACGGTTGCATCGCGGCCAACCTGGATGTGCGAGTTTGACAGGTGTACCGCGTCGTCGTTCCAGTCCTCGAATACAACGGTGGTCAGCTTTGCACCGTTGCCGACGACGAACTCGACGTTGTCAGAATGAGCGCCGGAGCCCTCGTAGCGGACAAACACCACGGCCTCAGCGTGGGGCTCGAGCTCCACAACCAGGGTGCCGTAGGAGACCTCGTCCTCCCCCGGGCCGTCGATGGTGACGGTCACCGGAGCCTTCAGCGCCGTGTTCTTGGAGATACGTACGTAGTCAGCCGACTCAGTGTTCTCCCACGCCTGGGCTGCGGCACGGTCTACAGGAGCACCCGCGCGGCCAAGACGCTCATCGCCCGTCTGTAGCTGCTCGACGCTGACGCTCGGGGCGTCATCATCAGAAACACCGACAGCAACCGCAGCGCGCTTGCCAGCTACGGCCGAGCCATCGTGCAGGCCACGCAGCTCGCGCAGCGGGGTGAAGCGCCAATCCTCATCCTTACCGCGCGGCACGGCAAAGTCCGCGGCCGAGAACGAGGTGAAACGGTCACCCTTGGTCTGGTGATCCGTACCAGCCTGAACCGGTGTGATAGTCGCTTCGGTTTCGTTGAGTGGGGTGGTCATTTGGTTTAACCCACCGATCCTTCCATCTGCAGTTCGATTAGACGGTTGAGCTCCAGGGCGTACTCCATGGGCAGCTCCTTAGCGATTGGCTCCACGAAGCCGCGGACGATCATCGCCATTGCCTCTTCTTCCTCGATGCCGCGTGACATCAGGTAGAACAGCTGATCCTCGGAGACCTGCGAGACGGTGGCCTCGTGGCCCAGCGTCACGTGATCGTTACGGATGTCGTTGTATGGGTATGTGTCCGATCGGGAGATGGAGTCGACCAGCAGCGCGTCACACTCGACGTTCGAGGCGGAGTGGTGTGCATCCTTGTTGACCTGCACCAGGCCGCGGTAGGCAGCGCGGCCACCGGCGCGGGCGACGGACTTGGAGACGATATTTGAGCTCGTGTACGGAGCCATGTGCACCATCTTCGCGCCCGTGTCCTGGAACTGACCCTCGCCGGCGAAAGCCACGGAGAGCACCTCGCCCTTAGCGTGCGGGCCGGTCATCCAGACGGCCGGGTACTTCATGGTCACCTTGGAGCCGATGTTGCCGTCGACCCACTCCATCGTGCCGCCCTCTTCGCACTTCGTGCGCTTGGTGACGAGATTGTAGACGTTGTTCGACCAGTTCTGGATCGTGGTGTAGCGGCAGCGCCCGCCCTTCTTCACGATGATCTCGACCACTGCGGAGTGCAGGGAGTCGGTCTTGTAAATCGGCGCGGTGCAACCCTCGACGTAGTGGACGTACGCGTCCTCGTCGACGATGATCAGCGTGCGCTCGAACTGCCCCATGTTCTCGGTGTTAATGCGGAAGTAAGCCTGCAGTGGGATATCCACGTGCACGCCCTTCGGTACGTAAATGAAGGAACCACCGGACCAGACTGCCGTGTTCAGTGCAGAGAACTTGTTGTCGCCAGCCGGGATAACGGTGCCGAAGTACTCCTCGAACAGCTCGGGGTACTCGCGCAGACCCGTATCGGTATCGACGAAGATTACGCCCTGCTTTTCTAGGTCCTCGCGGATCTGGTGGTAAACCACCTCGGACTCGTACTGGGCGGCCACGCCAGCAACCAGACGCTGCTTTTCGGCCTCTGGGATGCCCAGCTTGTCGTAGGTGTTCTTAATGTCCTCCGGCAGATCCTCCCAGGTCTGAGCCTGCTTCTCGGTGGAGCGAACGAAGTACTTAATGTTGTCGAAGTCGATATCGCTGAGGTCTGCGCCCCACGTTGGTAGCGGCTTCTTGTCGAAGATATCCAGAGCCTTAAGACGGCGCTTTAGCATCCACTCCGGCTCATTCTTCTTTGCAGAGATGTCGCGGACGACGTCCTCGTTAAGGCCACGGCGGGCCGAGGCACCGGCGGCATCGGAATCGTGCCAGCCATAGCCGTACGCGCCGATGGAATCGATGATCTCTTCGTCGGTCTGCGGCTTAGTTTCAGGTGTTTGTGCAGCTTGAGTCATGGTTTAACTTTCCTTCTTGGGGGAAGGGTCAATGGTTTTAAGCGGAATATAGGTGGTGCAGACACCGTTACCGTCGGCGATTGTTGCCAAAGGTTGAGTGTGCTGTCCCAGCAGCTCTGCGACCACCCGGTGCTCCGCCGCGCACAGTTCTGGGAACTCGTGAGCGACATCTTGAATCGGGCAGTGATGACGGCAAATCTGTACGCCACCGCCTGCGTGACCGACAGTGGCTGCGTAGCCCTTCTCGGTTAATGCGTCGGCAATGGCCTGGGCCTTGGCGGCAACGTCCGCGTCGCAGTCGGATACGTCCTGAAGCAGATCGTTGATGCGCTGAGCGGCGAAGTCCTCCACCGCCTCCTCTCCGCCTGCAGAGCGAAGAGCGCGCAGCGCCAGCAAGGCTAGCGTGTCGTAATCATGTCCAAACTCCGCCCGGCCGTCGTCGGTCAGCCTAAAGAGTTTGGCGGGCCGTCCACGTTGCCCGGAGCGAGGTGCCTCGACAACCTCGGCGAGGCCGTCGGAGACAATATTGTCTAAGTGACGCCGAACGCCGGCGGCGCTTAGCCCAAAAGCCTCGCTAATGTCCGATGCGCTCACCGGACCGTGACGCAGCACGTGCAGAAGAATGCGGTGCCGCGTGTCGTGCTCTGCGGCGGGCTGGGTTGCCCGCTCCTCAGATGTCCGTGCCACGCTAGTACCTCCTTATCGCTTCCGTTCGAGTGCGCCTGTGCAACTAAAAGTTGTGCCTACATGATTAGACAACAAAAGTGTGTCGTAAATATTCCCGCTTGTCTACTAAGGTAACCCTGCCTAACTCGTCGTAGATCTTTGAGTCCTCTTTGTGGCGCTGGTCACGGCCATGGCTAAAGAAGATCCAGTGCGACATTCGGTAGTATCTGCACCTATGACTACCCCCACCTCAGCCACCCCGCGCTCGTCTCGGGGGTCGCGTCTCCTGGCGCCCTGGCGGAGGTTCCAGGAGCAGTTGCCACAACTAGGCATTGCGGGGTCGCGGTCGGCGCAACTGCACTCCGACTCGGATGGCGACAATGTGCCGGAAAGCTCCATGTGGCTGGAACCGCTGAACCGCGCGCTATCTATGCGACTCTACGCTGCGGTTTTCCTCGGCGCACTTGGCACCATGCTCATCACGGTCGGTGGACTGGGAGCCGGCGCCTTCCCCGTGATTCACAACCCCTATTGGGACTTCCCCGGCGTGAACACGCTGGCACGGATGCTGCACTCCACCACCGTTTTGGTCTTCGTGGGAATCGGCTTCTTGGTCTACGGCTGGCTGCTCCTGTTTAGCTTTGCTGTCTCAGCCCCCGGCAGACCCAACCATCCAATCCCAGTGCGAACCTATTGGCGCACTTTCTTTGTATGGGTTACCCCACTCATGGTTACCCCGCCGCTATTTACCCAGGACATTTACTCCTACTTGGCGCAGGGGGCGATCGCGGCGAAGGGCTGGGATCCCTACAGTGCCGGGCCGGTAGATCTGTTGGGCATTGACGATCCACTAGCCCGTTCCGTACCGTTGATGTGGGCACACTCGCCAGCCCCCTATGGGCCTGTAGCGCTGGGCTACGGCGAGGGTATTTCCTTGCTCACCGGCAATTCCATCATCCTGGGCATAGTGCTACACCGGTTGGTGGCCATCCTGGGGTTGGCTCTTAGTGGCTGGGCGCTCGTCCGCCTAGCACGGCGCTGTGGCGTGTCGAGTGGAGCTGCATTGTGGTTGGGAGTGTTGAATCCGCTGGCGATTCTGCACCTGGTCGGCGGCATTCACAACGAAGCCGCTCTGATTGGACTTCTGCTCGCAGGCCTGGAGCTTGTGCTGCGCGGCGTGGACAACGAGAAGCGCCCCCTCACCAGCCGCTGGATTTTGATTATCGGCGGATTCGGATTGATCACAATGGCCGGTTTGGTCAAAGTCACAGCCTTAATTGGCTTGGGGTTTGCCGGTGCTGCACTCGCTCGCTGGTTCGGCGGCCGCCTGGTGGATCTCATCACCGCTGCAGCCGTTGCCGTCGTGGTTGCAGTTGTAACCTCCGTGGCGTTTTCCATTATCACCGGCGTAGGCTTCGGCTGGATCACGTCCCAGGGAGGCGCTGCAGAGATCATCTCTTGGATGTCCATCAGTACCTCTCTAGGGTTGGCCTCCGGAGCTCTCGGCACTGTCCTGGGACTTGGCGACCACACGGATTCGGCATTGATAGTCTTCCGCGCACTTGGGCTGCTTGTTGGTGCATTCTGGGTAGTTCGCATGCTGTGGGCCTCCTTCCAGGGCCGGATCCACCCGGTGGGTGGGCTGGGCGTGGCCACGCTCATCCTGGTGTTCTTCTTCCCGGTGGTACATCCTTGGTATCTGCTGTGGGCGATCCTCCCCCTTGCAGCCTGGGCGAATAGACGAGCGTTCCACCTCACCGCTGTGATCTATTCGGTGGTGTTTAGCTTCTTCATCCTCCCCCGAGGGTTGTCGCTGCCGACCTCTACCGTTATCTACATTTATGCAATGAGCCTTGTATTTTTCCTGGTAGCGCTAGTTGTTCTGCGAGCTCTTGCCGCCCGCAACGCAGATCTGGCAGAGGCTCTGTCGTTTCGTTCCAGTACGCTTCGGCGAACGGTAGCTGCTACTACGTAAAACACTGCTAGGGGGCTAGACTTTCACATCATGACAACAAGACCTGAAACCCAGGCAACGCAGGCACGTGCCAGCGCACCCGTACTCGAGCTCCGTGACGTGGTCAAGACCTACGGCGAGCGTCGCGCTGTCGATGGGCTGAGCTTGGACTTGTCCGCCGGACAGGTGCTCGCGCTCCTAGGCCCGAATGGCGCCGGCAAGACCACGACCGTCGAGATGTGCGAGGGCTTCATCCGTCCCACCGAGGGCACCATTCGCGTATTCGGTAAGGATCCGGCCGTCGAATCGGACGAGGTTCGCAGTCGCATTGGGGTAATGCTGCAAGGTGGCGGCGCGTACCCCGGAATCCGCGTCGGCGAGATGTTGCGCCTGGTGGCGTCATACTCCAAGAACCCCTTGGACCCCGACTGGCTGCTAGAAACTGTTGGATTGACCGGCCACAAAAAGACTCCCTACCGGCGCCTATCGGGAGGCCAACAACAACGTCTGAGCTTGGCCTGTGCACTTGTGGGGCGTCCGGAGCTGGTGTTCCTAGATGAACCGACCGCCGGCCTGGATGCGCAGTCCCGACTGGCAGTGTGGGATCTGGTGGCCTCGCTGAAGCGCGATGGTGTGGCGGTGGTTTTGACCACCCACTTGATGGACGAGGCGGAAGCGCTGGCCGACCAGGTAGTCATCATCGATTCCGGTCGGGTGGTGGCGTCCGGTACACCGGAGCAGATGATGTCGCACCGCGATCCGAACTCCGCCGACGCGTGGCTTGCGGTGCAGGTTGATTGCGACGCCGCACTCCCCGCTGTCTCCGCAGCCATTGCCAAGCGCGCGGAGGTGCCGGTGGCGGTGGACGAGCTGCGCCCCCGCCACTACAGAATCGAGGCCGAGGAGTTGAGTCCACAGCTGGTCGCAGCGGTGGCCGAGGCTTTCGCCGATGAATCCATGATGATTAGCCAACTCGAAGTCAACAGGCAGTCGCTGGAGGACGTATTCCTCTCTCTCACCGGAAAGGACATCCGCTCATGAGTACTACTAGCCGCTTCGAGCCAGGATTCTTTGCCCCCGCCCCCCAGCAAGCGAATTCCGCAGACATCGTTAAAGCCCAGGCCAAAATCGAGTCGCTATTGTTCTTGCGCCACGGCGAACAGCAGTTGCTCTCTATGGTCATTCCGCTGGGGCTGCTAATTGGTCTGACGCTGTTTCCCGGCGAAGAAGCATCTCACGCAGTGAGCCGTATTTTTCCCATGGCTTTGGCGATTGCGCTGATGGGCGCAGGCTTTACAGGTCAGGCCATCGCGGTGGCCTTCGACCGGCGCTATGGGGCGTTGAAGCGCATCGGCGCGGCGGGTGTACCCACCTGGGCTCTGATTGCAGGCAAAGTCGTCGCGGTGTGCATCGTTGTGCTGCTGCAAGTTCTGGTGCTATCCATCGCCTCGTTTGCACTGGGGTGGCGCCCGGATATCGTCGGGCTTCCTGCTGCACTGGTGACGGCTGTGGTAGGTGTGGCGGCGTTCACCAGCCTGGGTCTGCTGCTGGGCGGGACCCTGAGTTCGGAGTTGGTACTGGCGCTTGGCAACACAATCTGGTTCGTACTGCTGGGAGCTGCGGTTTATGCCACCATGACCACCCCGTCCGGTGAGAGCGTCAACACCTTCCTGATGGCCGTTCCCTCGGTCGCGTTGACGGAAGGATTCCACACCGCCGTGGTCGCGGGAGGTTTCAACTGGGTGGCACTGTTGAGCCTGGCTGTGTGGGCCGTGATCGGCGCGACCCTCGCCCTGAAGCTGTTCCGTTTCACCATGGAGAGCGACTAGCAGCAATTAGCCCCGCCACGTGGGCTTCCGATAGTCTTAAATACGTGCTTGAGACTATGAAAGAACGCGCCGCGGAGGAGAGCAATCCCTTCGTCAGAGCGCTGCTGAAGCTGTACGCCTTTGCACATGCAGCCGACCGCAGGTTTGGCTTCCCTCGGCCCGTTACTGCGCCGACGATCCGGCGCCAGCGGCTCTTCGCCATCATCCTGTTGGCCTGCCAGACTGGCATCACCTTCACCGGCTCGCTGGTACGCGTTACGGGCTCCGGTTTGGGCTGCGACACGTGGCCACAATGCCACCCAGGCTCTCTGTTTCCTGTTGCTGGCTCCGCGCCGTGGATTCACCAATTGATTGAGTTCGGCAACCGCACCCTAACTTTTGTGCTGATCGTGGCCGCCCTGGTGTGCTTCATCGCCGTGGTACGCGCAGCGCGCCGCTCCGCAATCCTGCACCTGGCCTTTATCCAGGGGATTGGCATTATTGTGCAGGCCGTGCTGGGTGGCATCACTGTTCACATGGATCTAATGTGGTGGACGGTCGCCCTGCATTTCCTACCCAGTATGTTGCTGGTCTTCCTGGCCGCGAAGCTGGTCGTGCGCATCGGTGAGCCCGACGACGGTGAGATGCAGCCTCTGATGCCCCGCCCCCTGCGCATCCTCACCGACGGCTCCGCGCTGAGCCTGGCTGTCGTTCTGATTACCGGCACCATGGTGACCGGTGCCGGTCCGCACGCGGGCGATGAGGCTATTCTTCCGGAGCACCGCCTGCAGGTGCCTCTAATCGATATGGCTCACGTCCACGCCGGTTTCATGTACCTCTACCTGGGCCTGACCGTTGGCCTGCTGGCTGGCGTGTTCGCGCTGAACCTGGAACACCGCATCAAGACGGCCTCCTACTGGGTGATCGCCGCGATCATTCTGCAGGCCATCGTTGGCATCATGCAGTACTGGCTGGGTGTTCCCCGCTGGTCGGTGCCGATCCACGTTATTGGCTCGGGGCTTACCACCGCGGCCACCGGATTCCTCTGGGCCTTGAAGTTCCGCTACAGCGGTGGCAACGCCAGCCTGACGGGCACGACGGCCGGTGACTGCCAGCGTCAGGAGACCGTCGACGCCTAAGGCGGCTAAGATTCGGAGCCAAAGACTATCGTCTAGTTGCCCGCGACGAAGGGGCCGAATCATGACTCAGCCGACGCGCATGCCGCGCACCACCCTGAAATTCAACTCGGGGGTGGACACTCCATTGGTGCCCAGTCGGGGCGAACACTACTACTCCACTCCTAACCCGATGCGGGATAACAGTGGGGCCTTTGAAGCAATAAAGGCAGCGGGTCCGCGGCCTTACGCTCGGGATATGCCGGGTAGCCTGATTATCTTCCTGGTCGTTGGGCTCTTCGGTGCCGTCTTCGCTGCTATTGGCCTCATGCTGATTCTCAGCAAACTTCGCCGTGGGGATGCAACGGCCGACAGTCTCCGTCTCACGGATACGGTCTTTTTCATCGTTGGAATGGTCTTCGTCGTTGTCGCGGTCTACTCGATCTCCAGCGCCTTAGCACGACGCAGGCGAATCGTTACCGCCTGGAAGAATGGCTGGATCGACTACTACCCGGCACTGGTCGGGCAGGTTTATCATTGCCGCACCGCAAGGCGAGAAAGCGAATCTGCAGGCTCAACGTTTTATTACTACTATCGGGCGCCTCTCCACGTGCTTTACCCTGATGGCTCGTTCCGGCAGATGCACTCCTTTGAGTTTGAGATGAAGCGCAAGCCCGACTGGTATCGCACCCGTTTTAATATGGCCTCATCGGCGGAAACTGCTGTCGCGGATGGTCTGAACAATAACGGCTGGGCGATCGTCGGCATCAGTCGTCGACCCGGGCAAACCCACGCGGAGCTCGATTCCGGGCTCACGAAGAAACAGTGCGAAGCCGTATTCAACCTCGCCGAGCGCAATTGGCTCAGGACGGCTTGGTGATCTTAGTCGTGATGCTAGGTCGCTATGCTAGCCGAGCACAGCCTCGGCGAGAGTCTGCCAGCCCAGCACGGCATCAACAGAGAGAGCCACGAACAGTAGCGACAGGTAGTTGTTCGACAGGAAGAACAGCTGCATCGGCTTGACCGGGGTGCCGTTTTTCACGCCACGGTGCAGCAGATGCGCCTTGATAATGAACCAGGCGCCGGACAGCACAGCCGCTGCCAGGTAGATCCAGCTAGCGGCTGGAACCAGCAGCAGCGAAGTGACCACGGTTGCCCAGGTGTAGGCCAGGATCTGGCGCGTGACCTGCAGTGGGGGCTTGACCACAGGCATCATGGGCACGCCCGCGGCCTCATAGTCCTCGCGGTAACGCATTCCCAGAGCCCAGGTATGCGGCGGCGTCCAAAAGAAAATAACCATGAACAGTATCAGCGCCTGAGCCCACGAAGACCACCCCGCGCCAAAGGCACCGCCGTTGTTATCCGTGATGACGGCCCAGCCGACGACCACCGGCATGCAGCCGGCAGCGCCACCCCAAATGACGTTCTGCCAGGTACGGCGCTTCAGCCACTTCGTGTACACGTACACGTAGAACCAGTTCGTCAGAACGATAAACCCAGCGGCCAGCCACGAGTGGCACAAAAAGCCCAGCCACAGCACCGAGGCGATCAGCAGTACCCAGGCGAAGACGCGGGCCTCGTTGACCGACACGGTCTGGCGAGCGGTCGGACGGCGGCGAGTACGGCGCATCAGCTGGTCGATGTCGTGATCGACCACGTTGTTGAACGTGTTAGCCGCACCGGCGCCCATCCAACCGCCGATGAGTGTGAGAAGGATCAGGCCGAAGTTCACTTCGCCGCGCGCTGCCTGCAACATCGCAGGGATCGTGGCCACCAGCAACAACTCAATGACCCTGGGTTTGGTCAGTGCTAGATACGCCTTGGCCGTCTCAGCGAATGTCTTCACCGGCTGCCTCGCCTCCACCTTCTCGAATATTTTCCGAATCGCGTCTAACGCTACCCGAGCACACTGCGCAGGCCGAAACAGAGCCCGCGCGTGCCCATCTATATATGGTCGTAACCAAAGCTGAAAAAGTTCCCACGGCGTGTAGAAAAGTTTCGCGCTAGAAATCCGGGCGGCAATGGCGCCCACTAGCCACAGCAACGGGATACGACCATTAGTATGTATGGGGTATTCGGCTTGATGAAGAAAGGCAACTGACAGTGACTCTCTCCCCAGAACAGCAGGCACTCACGGTGCGCAACTACCCGGCGGACTGGACGGAGACCGACACGCGCGCGGTCGACCTTGCCCGCGTACTGGCCGCAGACGCCGTGGAGAACTGCGGCTCGGGCCACCCCGGCACGGCAATGAGCCTGGCGCCGCTGGCATACACCCTGTACCAGCGCGTGCTGCGCCACGACCCGCAGGACGTGCACTGGGTAGGCAGGGATCGCTTCGTCCTCTCGGCTGGCCACTCCTCCCTGACCCAATACATCCAGCTGTACCTGGGCGGCTTCGGCCTGGAACTGGAGGACCTGCAGGCGCTGCGCACCTGGGACTCCAAGACACCGGGCCACCCGGAGGTGCACCACACCGACGGCGTGGAGATCACCACCGGCCCGCTGGGCCAGGGCCTGGCGTCCGCGGTGGGTATGGCGATGGCTTCCCGCCGCGAGCGCGCCCTGTTCGACCCGCAGGCTCCGGCCGGCGAGTCCCCCTTCGACCACTTCATCTACGTCATCGCTTCTGACGGCGACGTGCAGGAGGGCGTGACTTCCGAGGCGTCCTCCCTGGCAGGCACCCAGCAGCTGGGCAACCTCATCGTCTTCTGGGACGATAACGGCATCTCCATCGAGGACCAGACCGAGATTGCCTTTAACGAGGACGTATCTGCTCGCTACGCCGCCTATGGCTGGCAGACCCTGGAGGTCACCGGCGAGGATGTCGAGGGAATCCTGGACGCGGTCGAGCGCGCCAAGGCAGAGACCTCCCGCCCCACCTTCATCCGCCTCCGCAGCGTCATTGCCTACCCAGCCCCGACGAAGATGGATACCGGTGCCTCCCACGGTGCAGCCCTCGGCGCGGAGGAGATCACCGGTATCAAGCAGGCCCTGGACTTCCCGGACGAGCCGTTCCCGGTGGAGGACAACGTAATCGCCCACACCCGTGGTCTGATCGATCGTGCAGCGGAGGCGCACAAGCAGTGGCAGGTTCTTTTTGACGCCTGGGCGGAGAACAACCCGGAGAACAAGGTTCTGTTCGACCGTCTGTACTCCCGCGAACTTCCGGAGGGCTTCGACGCCGAGGTTCCCAGCTGGGAGGCCGGCGAGTCCCTGGCTACCCGCAAGGCTTCGGAGGCTACCCTGCAGGCTCTGGGGAAGACTTTGCCAGAGCTGTGGGGTGGTTCCGCTGACTTGGCTGGCTCCACCAACACCATCATCAAGGGCTCCCCGAGCTTCGGCCCGGAGGCCATCAGCACCCGCAATTTCACTGCGGAGCCGGGTGGCCGCAACCTGCACTTCGGTATCCGCGAGCACGGCATGGTCGCCATCCTGAACGGCATCGCCCTGCACGGCCCGACTCGCCCTTACGGTGCGACGTTCCTGCAGTTCTCCGACTACGCACGCGGCGCGGTGCGCCTGGGCGCCCTGATGAAGTCGGATGCTTACCACGTGTGGACGCACGACTCCATTGGCCTGGGCGAGGACGGCCCCACCCACCAGCCAGTCGAGCACCTGGCATCCCTGCGTGCCATCCCCCACTTGGCGGTTATTCGCCCGGCGGACGCCAACGAGACCGCTGCTGGCTGGGTGGCTGCCCTGCAGGCTGAGGAGTCTCCGAAGGCTCTGGTGCTGACCCGTCAGAACGTCCCCGTGCTGGAGGGAACTCAACAGAAGGCTGCAGAGGGCGTGGCCCGCGGCGCGTACGTGTTGGTCGAGGAATCGACGGACACTCCGGAGGTCATTCTGATGGCCACCGGCTCCGAGGTGCAGCTGGCCGTGGAGGCCGCCAAGGAGCTGGAAAGCCAGGGCGTGGGCACCCGCGTGGTCTCCATGCCGGTCATGGAGTGGTTCCTCGAGCAGGATGCCGAGTACCAAGAGCAGGTTCTGCCGAGCGACGTGACGGCTCGCGTGTCCGTGGAGGCCGGTATCTCCATGCCGTGGCACCGCTTCGTCGGACTGAACGGCCGCACGGTCTCCCTGGAGCACTACGGTGCTTCGGCTGACTATCAGACGCTCTACCGCGAGTTCGGCATTACTTCCGAGGCTGTCGTCGCCGCCGCGCACGACTCCATCGCGGCGAACAAGTAAACCCCACAACCCCACCCCAAGGACTGATTCCTTCTATGAGCACTCCCGCGAACATTAACGCACTCGCCAATGCCGGCACTTCCGTATGGCTGGACGACCTGTCCCGCGACCGCCTGCGTTCCGGCAACCTCGCCGAGGTCATCGAGAACAAGGGCGTGGTCGGCGTGACCACCAACCCTGCCATCTTTGCCAGCGCGATGTCCCAAGGCACGGCCTACGACGAGCAGC
This sequence comes from Corynebacterium jeikeium, assembly GCF_028609885.1. Taxonomy (NCBI): domain Bacteria; kingdom Bacillati; phylum Actinomycetota; class Actinomycetes; order Mycobacteriales; family Corynebacteriaceae; genus Corynebacterium; species Corynebacterium jeikeium. Next base: position 1,168,851 of record NZ_CP063195.1, read on the forward strand.
TCCGCGAGCTCGCTGCCGCTGGCACCCCGGCCGAAAGTGCGGTGTTCGAAATGGCGGCAGATGACGTGGCGGACGCCTGTGACGTGTTCCTGCCCATCTACGAAAAGACCGGAGGAGTGGACGGCCGGGTTTCCCTCGAAGTGGACCCGCGCTTGGCAAACGAGCGTGATGCCACCGTCACCCAGGCTAAGGAGCTGGCCGCCAAGGTGGGGCGCGAAAACTTGATGATCAAGATCCCCGCGACCCAGGAATGCCTTCCCGCCATCACCGACGTACTGGCTGAGGGCATCAGCGTGAACGTGACCCTCATCTTCTCCGTCAGCCGCTACATCCAGGTCATGGAAGCCTTCGTCGCTGGTATTACCCGCGCTGCTGAGGCCGGTAAAGACCTCACCAAGATCCATTCCGTAGCCAGCTTCTTCGTCTCGCGCGTGGACACCGAGATCGACAAGCGTCTGGATGGCATCGGCACGGACGAGGCCAAGCAGCTCAAGGGCAAGGCGGGCGTGGCCAACGCGCAGCTAGCTTACGCCGCCTTTGAGGAGCACCTGCTGAACAACCCCGACTGGACCGCGCTAGCCGAAAAGGGGGCGCCTGTACAGCGCCCACTGTGGGCGTCCACCTCAGTAAAGAACCCCGAGTACCCCGACACGCTGTACGTGACCGAGCTGGCCGGACCTCGCACCGTGAACACGATGCCGGAGAACACCCTGGACGCGACTATCGACCACGGCGAGGTTCGCGGCGATTCCCTCTCCGGCACCGCGGAGGATGCACGCGCGGTATTTGCTCGCCTGGACGCCGTGGGCGTGAACCTGGCTGAGGTGTGGACCGTGCTGGAGGACGAGGGCGTGGAGAAGTTCGTGGCCTCCTGGAACGAGCTGCTGGGTACCCTGTCTGCGCAGCTAGAAGCCAAATAGATCAAGCAGCTAGAACGGCACCCACACCCACCGACTAAAGAAAATAGGACTTTAGACAAGTGCAACTTCCCTTTTCCGCTGAGGAATGGCGCAACCCGTTGCGTGACGAATTGGATAAGCGTTTGCCGCGCATCGCTGGGCCCTGTGGCCTCGTGATCTTCGGTGTAACCGGCGACCTGGCGCGCAAGAAGCTGTTGCCCGCCGTTTACGACCTGGCAAACCGCGGTCTGCTGCCACCCGGCTTTAGCCTGATCGGCTACGGCCGCCGCGACTGGTCGAAGGAGCAGTTCGAGGCGCAGGTCTTGGAGTGCGTCAAAGAACGCGCGCGCACGCCATGGCGCCAGAACGTGTGGGATCGCCTCGCCGAGGGCATCTTCTTCGTCACCGGTGACTTCACCACCGATTCTGCTTTTGACGCCCTCGCGGAGAAGACTCGGGAGATCGACAACGCCCGCGGTACCGCCGGCAACTGGGCCTATTACCTTTCCGTCCCGCCGGACCACTTCCCCAGCGTGTGCCACCAACTCGAGCGCAGTGGGCTTGCGAAGGCGAATCCGGAGCTGGGAGAGATGCACAACGGCTGGCGCCGAGTGGTCATCGAGAAACCATTCGGCCACGACGAACAGTCGGCCCACGAACTCAATGAGATCGTAAACAGCGTGTTCCCGGAATCCAGCGTGTTCCGCATCGACCACTACCTGGGCAAGGAGACAGTGCAGAACATCCTGGCGCTGCGCTTCGCCAATCAGCTGTTCGACCCAATGTTCAACGCTCACTACGTGGATCACGTGCAGATCACCATGGCCGAGGACATTGGCCTCGGCGGACGCGCGGGTTACTACGATGGCATCGGGGCGGCCCGCGACGTAATTCAGAACCACCTGCTGCAATTGCTGGCGCTGATCGCCATGGAGGAGCCGGTGACGTTCAACCCGGAGGAGCTGCAGGCGGAAAAGGTGAAGGTACTACGCGCGACCACTCCGGTTGGTCCGTTCGCGCAGACAACGGCGCGCGGGCAGTATACCTCCGGATGGCAGGGTTCAATCCCGGTGAAGGGGTTGCGCCAGGAAGACGGGTTCGATCCAGAGTCCACCACGGAGACCTATGCTGCCGCTACCTTCGAAATCTCCTCCCGCCGCTGGGCTGGGGTGCCGTTCTACCTGCGTACCGGCAAGCGCCTGGGGCGCCGAGTGACGGAGATCGCCATCGTGTTTAAGGAGGCCCCGCACCTGCCGTTCGGCCCCGGACAGACTACTGCCCAGGGCAACAACATGCTGGTTATCCGCGTGCAGCCCGATGAGGGCGTGCTGGTGCGTTTTGGCTCCAAGGTGCCGGGCTCCGGTATGGAGGTCCGCGACGTGAACATGGACTTCAACTACTCTGAGTCCTTCACCGAGGAATCCCCCGAGGCTTACGAGCGCCTGATCCTGGATGCCCTCCTGGACGAGGCGAGCCTGTTCCCGACTAATGAGGAAGTGGAGCTGTCCTGGAAGATCCTGGATCCGATTCTGGAGCATTGGGCTCTCCACGGACGCCCGGAGGATTACCCCGCGGGCACGTGGGGACCGAAGGGTGCCGAAGAGATTCTGTCCCGGTCGGGGCGGCAGTGGCGTCGCCCCTAAAGCTTCCTTACGTTGCCCACTTATCCCTCCGACCGCGCGAGGAGCGCTCACTAAACGCCCATGATCATCGACCTTCCAAACACCAAGACCAAAGACATCGAGCGCCGCATCCGCACGCTGCGTGAGGAACGCGGCGACGTCACGAGCGGCCGCGTGCTCACCCTCATTGTCGTCACCAGCGAGGACGATGACCTCGACCGCATCATCAGCTCCACCCACGACGCTTCCCGCGAGCACCCCGCCCGCGTGATCGTGCTGGTAACGCACCGGAGCGAAGAGTCTTCGTTGGACGCGCAGCTGCGCATTGGCGGCGACGCAGGCGCTTCCGAGATTATTATCATGCACCTGCACGGCGAGCTGTCGGCCAACCGTGCCTCCGTAGTGACTCCCCTACTGCTGCCCGATACCCCTATCGTGGCCTGGTGGCCAGGAACCGGTCCGCGTAACCCGGCCGCCGACCCAATCGGCGCGCTGGCAACTCGCCGCATCACCGACTCGCTGACGGACGAGGATGAGGATGCCCTCTACCGCCGCCGCATGACGTATACCCGCGGGGATTCGGACATGGTGTGGAGCCGTATCACCCTGTGGCGTGGGCTCCTCGCCTCGGCGCTGGACCAGCCGCCGCACCACCCGATTGTGTCTGCAGAGGTGTGGGGGCCGAAGCATGACCCGTCCGTCGACATTGCTGCCGGTTGGCTTGCGGAGCGCTTGGATGTGCCGTTGACCAGGCATGTTACGGTCGATGGCCGCCATGCTGAAGACTCTGAAGGCAATCGCATGATCTCCATCGAAAAGGCGGTGCTGCACCGCCAGGTGGGGGCCATTGAGGTCGAGGTTATTGACGCCAACACAGTATCGCTGACCGTCGGAGACCAGAAGTCAATGGTCACCCTCGGTAGGCGTGCACTGGCTGATTGCCTTGCCGAGGAGTTGCGTCACCTGGACCCTGACTACGCTTTCGGGCATGCCCTTCGAGGCCTGGTGCGCGTAAACCGTCCGGATCGCGGTCCCCGCACTTCCCAGTACCGTGGCGTGCAAACCCCCGGGGTGCAGGAGGACAAGTTGGATCGCTGGACCTCCCGCGATGCCCGCGAAACCTATAGCACTTTCGATGGTCAGGAGTCTCTACGATGAAGCCCACACAAAACAACCGCCGCTCCTCAGTTGTCAGTGACAAGACGGGGGTGGAACTGCGGCCACGCGACAGCAAACAAGATCTGGCGACGGCCGCGGCACGCGAATTCATCAACACTGTTGCGGAGCTGCAGCGCACCGGGGACACCGTCACGGGCGACGGAATCGTCCGCGTTGTGCTGACCGGCGGCGGGGCAGGCATTGCTACCCTAGCGGAGATCGCCGCCCTGGATCATGCGGCGCAGCAGACTGCGGAGGATTTCCCCGTCACAGCGATCGACTGGTCTCAGGTGTATGTATTCTTTGGCGACGAGCGTTTCTTGGCCGCCGGCGACCCGGAGCGCAACGACAAGCAGGCCTTTGATGCCCTGCTTCGCCACGTGACTATCCCCTCTCTGAACGTCTTCCGCGTTCCCGCCCTGGCAGCCGGCGAGTCAGCCGACGGCCCGGCGCTGGATGCAGCCGCGGCGTTCTACGGCAAGACGGTGGATCAGGTTGCTCCCGAAGGCTTCGACATCCACCTGCTGGGAATGGGGCCGGAGGGGCACATTAACTCGTTGTTCCCACACACCGATGCACTATTGCACGCCGAGGGTTCGGTGGTTGCCGTGCGCGAATGCCCGAAGCCCCCGGCGGAGCGCATCAGCTTGACCATGCAGGCGGTCAACCGCTCCCGGCAGGTGTGGCTGCTAGTCAGCGGTGAGGAAAAGAAAGAAGCTGCGGGCCAGGTGTTTAACGGCGGCAATGGCGCCGAATGGCCCGCAGCTTTGGCCTCCGGTACGAAGGCGACGCTGCTGTGGGTTGACGAGGCCGCCAACCCACTGCTTTAAGTTGTTTAAACGGTCGTCTGGCCTTCTAGGCCAGGCCGTAGTGCAGAACCAGGTTCAGGCCGACTAGGGCCAGCAGCCAGATCACTGCGGTGCCCACGGTCAGGCGATCCAGGTTCTTCTCCGCCACGGTGGAACCGGACAGGTTGGACTGCATGCCGCCACCGAATAGGCTGGACAGGCCGCCGCCCTTACCCTTGTGCAGCAACACGGAAAGGCCCATCAGCAAGCTGGTAATAACCAGGATGATCTGCAGCGTTAGGATCAATGCCCTACCCTCAACTCTTCTTTTGAAATCGACTTACTAAAACGTTCAATTAACACCACGAATTTACCCGCTATACGCCCCGCGTGACAACCTGCCACGCGGGATGCGGCGTTCTAGTCCCCTTGCCAGCTCGAGTTATCTAACCCGAGTTGCGCAGCGCGGTGGCCAAACCGTTCATCGTCAGCTGGATGCCCGAACGCACGCTATCGGAATCGTCGCCGGCGCGGAAGCGGCGCAGCAGCTCCACCTGCAGCAGGTTCAGCGGCACCAGGTACGGGAAGCGGTTACGCACGGAGCTGACCAGCTCCGGGTTGTCCGCCAGCAGGGTTTCCCGCTCGGTGATCTGCAGGAACATCTCCACGGTCAGCTTGTATTCCTCGACGATCACGTCGAAGATGCGCTCCGCCGCCTCCCTATCGCCCACCAGCTCGGAGTACAGCTGCGCGATGGAAAGGTCCGCCTTAGACATCACCTGGGCCATATTAGAAAGCACCGAGTCGAAGAAAGGCCAGCGCCTGTGGAGCTCCCGCAGGTAGTTGAGGCGCGAGGTGGCGTCACCAGATACAGAAGAACCATCTTCGATCCACCGCTTCAGGGCGCTGCCCACTCCGAACCAACCGGGCAGCATCACGCGCGACTGCGACCAGCTGAGCACCCACGGGATGGCGCGCAGATCCGAGACCGCGGTGGTTTGCTTGCGCGAGGAGGGGCGGGAGCCGATGTTCAGGCTGCCGATCTCCGCCAGCGGCGTGGAGGTGGTGAAGTACTCGATGAAGCCCGGGTCCTCGTGCATCAGCGCAGAGTAAGCCTTCCTAGACTCCTCCGCGATCTGCCGCATGGTCTCGAAGGCCACGTCGGGGTCGTCGAGGTCGTCGACGGGCAGCAGGCTGGCCTCCAAGGTCGCGGCAACGAGAGCCTCCAGGTTGCGGGAGGCGTTGGCGGGGTCGCCGTACTTGGCGGAGATGATCTCGCCCTGCTCGGTGATGCGCACCGCACCCTGCACCGCGCCCTTCGGCTGCGCCAGGATTGCATCGTAGGATGGACCGCCGCCGCGGCCGACGGTGCCGCCACGCCCGTGGAACAGGCGCAGGAACAGCCCGGCCTCGCGGGAGGCTTCGACCAGCGCCAACTCCGCGTCGTAGAGCGCCCAGTTGGCGGCGAAGTAGCCCCCGTCCTTGTTGGAATCGGAGTAGCCCAGCATGATCTCCTGGATATCTCCGCGCCCGGCTACGTAGTTGCGGTACAGCGGCAACTGCCAGAGCTGGCGCATGATGTCCGCACCACCGGCAAGGTCGTCGATGGTCTCGAACAGCGGAATGATGTCCACGGATCCCTGCGGGTGCTCGCCGTTCGCCTGGATAAGCCCGACTTCCTTGAGCAGGATCATCGGCTCGATCACGTCGGAGACGGACGAGGCCATAGAGATGATGCAGTGCGGCACCACCTCCGCGCCGAACTTCTTGGCAGCCTTCGCGGCGGCGCGGAAGATGCCGAGCTCGCGGGCGGTCTCCTCCGACCATTCGGCCTCCGGGTCGGCAAGGGGGCGCGGGCTGGCCAGCTCTGTCAGCAGCAGCTCCACCTTCGCGTCCTCGTCCAACTCGGCATAGTTCTCCGCCACTCCCGCGCGGGCGAAGACTTCCGTCAGCACGTTCTCGAAGCTCTCGGAGTTCTGGCGCAGATCCAGCGAGTACAGGTTGAAGCCGAAGGTCTCTACGGCCTCCCGCAGGTCCGCCAGGGTGTGGTCGGCCAGCAGGTCGTCCATGGAGTGACGCAGAGCCTCGTCGACCGTGTCGATGTCCGCCAACAACTCCGCCGGATTGGCATAGGGCTCGTGGCCCTTGTGGATGCCTCCGGAGACCACCGGCTCTCCCAGGGTGTGCTTGGCCGTGGCAGCCACGCGCCCACGCATACCGTGGAGGGCGCGGCGGAAGGGCTCGTCTACGCGGGAAGGCACGTCGTTGCGCCCACGGTCGGCCAGTTGCTCCAGCGCTTCGGTCGTGTCGATGAACTTGGAGGACAAGCTGAGCTCGTGCTCCAGCGCGTAGATAGTCTTCTGGTAGTGGTCGAAGATAGTGCGCGCGGCGAAGGTCGTGGCTATGCCCACCGTTTCCGCCGTCACGTACGGGTTGCCGTCGTGGTCACCGCCGATCCACGAGCCGGGGCGCACTACCGCGGTGCGGGGCACCACGTCTCCGTACTGCTCCTTCATGTGCTCGTTCACGCGGCGGTTGATGGCCGGAATCTCGCTGAGCAGGCTGATGCCGTAGTAGCGCAGCCCCACCTTGATCTCGTCCTCGATGCGCGGACGCACGCTGCGGATCAGGGACGTCTGCCACAGCAGCGTCATCCGGCGGCGGATCACCAACTCGATCTCGGCCAGCTGACGGGCCGAACGCACCGAATCGGGGTTAAGCTTCAGCTCCTTGAGCACACGTGCGCGGCGGCGCATCATCTTCATGATGTCGGTCTGCACGTCGAACACGGTCCGCCGGCGAGTTTCCGTCGGGTGCGCCGTCAAAACGGGTGCTACCAGAGCGTTCGCCATGGTCTCGGCGACCTTCTCCCCCGGCACCTCACGGTTGTGCAGCTCCTGCCAGGTGTAGGCCAGTGTGGAGCGAGGCGCGGTGTTGCCGCGATCCTCCTCGAGGTCACGCACCCGCTCGACGTACAGGTCTTCCGCCAGGTTCGCCATCAACGCGAAGTGGGAGAACGCGCGGATGACCGGCAGTGCCTTTTCAGTCGGCAGCTTGTTGAACTGCTCGGCGAGCTCCTCGATAGGCATTTCGCCGTAACGCAGGTCGAAAGCCGCGCTGCGGGTGTTTTCGATCAGGTTGAAGGTGTAGTCACCCTCCTGCTCGCGGATCACCTCGCCCAAGATGCGCCCCAGGTAGCGGGTATCGTCCCGCACCGTCGGGCTGATCTCAGGGTGGGCGATCTCTTCGGGAGCGACGGGAATTGCGGTGCCGCGGATCGTGTCTTTGCTCATCTCTATCGCTTCTTAGGCGGTTGCCTTAGCTGCTGCGGCAGCCAGGCGGGCGAAGTCTTCGCCGTCTAGTGACGCCCCGCCGACCAGACCACCGTCGACGTCCGGCTGGCTGACCAGCTCTCCGACGGAATCGGTCTTCACGGAACCGCCATAGAGGATGCGGATTCCACCTGCAACCTCCTCGCCCGCCAGCTCTGCGACGAGCTCGCGAATGGCGTGGCAGACCTCCTGCGCGTCCTCGGCGGAGGCAACCTTGCCGGTGCCGATGGCCCAGACAGGCTCGTAGGCGATGACCGTCTTAGCCAGGTCCTCAGCGGATAGGCCGGCCAGGGAGGCCTTGGTCTGCTCCTTGACGAAATCTACGTGCTCGCCCTTTTCGCGGACGTCCAGCTGCTCGCCGACGCACACGATGGGCTGCAGCTCGTTGTCTAGCGCGGCGCGTGCCTTGGCGGCCACTACCTCGTCGGTCTCTCCGTGGTACTGGCGGCGCTCCGAGTGGCCGACGATGGCCCAGGTGCAGCCAAGCTTCTGCAGCATCGCGCCGGAGACCTCACCGGTGTAGGCGCCGGAGGCGTGCTGGGAAACATCCTGGCCGCCGTAGGTGATGGCCAGCTTGTCTCCGTCGACCAGGGTCTGCACGGAGCGGATGTCGGTAAACGGCGGGATGAAGGCCACGTCAACGGACTCGTAGTATTCCTTCGGCAGTGCGAAGACGAACTTCTGGACGACCTGCATGGCCTCCAGGTGGTTCAGGTTCATCTTCCAGTTGCCGGCGATAAGGGGCTTGCGTGCGGTCATGAAAGTCTATGCCTCTCTAGTTCTTTCTAGATGGTTGCTGCGCGAGCAGCTGGTTCGTTTTGCAAACGTGGGGGGTGCTTAGCTCTCCAGGACGGAAACGCCGGGCAGCTCCTTGCCCTCCAGGAACTCCAGGGAGGCGCCGCCGCCGGTGGAGATGTGGGAGAAGCCCTCTTCGTTCAGCCCCAGGGTGCGCACAGCTGCGGCCGAGTCGCCGCCGCCGACGACCGAGAATGCACCGGCAGCGGTGGCGTCAATAATTGCCTGAGCAACACCGCGCGTACCTTCAGCGAACGCAGGGAACTCGAATACGCCCATCGGGCCGTTCCAGAAGACGGTCTTGGACTTGGAGAGAACCTCGGCGAAAGCCTTGACGGACTCCGGGCCGATGTCCAGGCCCATCCAGCCCTCGGGGATGGAGTTCAGGTCGACGGTGCGGTGGTCAGCATCCTTGTCGAAGCGTTCTGCGACCACAACGTCGGTGGGCAGCGCGATGACGTCGCCGAAACGCTCCAGCAGGTCCTTGCAGGTATCGATCATGTCTTCCTGCAGCAGGGAGCCGCCGACCTCGTAGCCCTTGGCTGCGAGGAAAGTGAAGCACATGCCGCCGCCGATGATGAGGTTGTCCACGCGCGGAGCAAGTGCCTCGATGACGCCCAGCTTGTCGGAGACCTTGGAGCCACCCAGCACGACGGCGTAGGGCTTCTCCGGAGCTTCCGATACCTTGCGCAGCACGTTGAGCTCGGCCTCCACCAGGCCACCAGCGTAGTGCGGGAGCTTCTTGGCCACGTCGTAGACAGAAGCCTGCTTGCGGTGAACCACGCCGAAGCCGTCGGAGACAAAGGCGCCGTTGTCACCGGTCAGTGCAGCCAGCTCGGCGGCGAACTCGGTGCGCTCGGTTTCGTCTTTGGAGGTCTCGCGGGCGTCGAAGCGGACGTTTTCCAGCAGCAGAATGTCACCGTCGTCCAGGCCATTGGCGCGCTCGTGGGCATCCTCGCCCGTGACGTCGGTGGCCAGCGGTACCCACTGATCCAGGCGCTCGGCCAGAGCCTCGGCGACAGGAGCCAGGGAGAACTCCTCCTTGAACTCGCCCTTCGGGCGGCCCAGGTGTGCGGAGACGACTACGCGGGCGCCGGCTTCCAGCAAAGCCTTCAGCGTCGGGACGGAGGCATCGATGCGACCCGGGTCGGTGATGTTGCCGTCGGACAGCGGGACGTTCAGGTCAGCACGGACCAGGACGTGGCGCCCCTGTACACCCTCGTTGATCAGATCTTGAACGGTCTTGATGGCCATGGGAAGCTCCTTAAATTTTCTGCTGGGGTTAAATCTTTTGGGTTAAAGCGGGTTTGTATGAATAAGAGAAAACGGGTCGACTCGATCGGCGCGACGCGCTAACGTGCGGCGATCGGAGCCGAACCCGTCATTGTCCTAAATCGTCCTAAACGGACTTTCGGCCGGTAAGCGACTTAGAGGCGCTCGCCGACGTAGGTGGCCAGGTCGACCAGGCGGCAGGAGTAGCCCCACTCGTTGTCGTACCAGGAGACAACCTTGACCTGGTTGTCGATGACCTTGGTCAGGCCGGAGTCGAAGACGGAGGAGTGCGGGTCGCCGACGATGTCGGTGGAGACCAGCGGAGCGTCGTCGGAGTACTTAGCGATGCCCTTCAGCTCGTTCTCGGCAGCCTTCTTCAGCGCAGCGTTAACGGCCTCGACGGTGACCGGCTTCTCAGCCTCGAAGGTCAGGTCGGTCAGGGAGCCGGTGATAACCGGAACGCGGACTGCGTAGCCGTCCAGCTTGCCCTTCAGCTGCGGCAGAACCAGGGAAACGGCCTTAGCTGCACCGGTGGAGGTCGGAACCAGGTTCACGGCTGCGGCGCGGGCGCGGCGCAGATCCTTGTGCGGAGCGTCGTGCAGGCGCTGGTCGCCGGTGTAAGCGTGGACGGTGGTCATCAGGCCCTTGACGATGCCGAACTCCTCGTCCAGAGTCTTGGCCAGCGGAGCCAGGCAGTTGGTGGTGCAGGATGCGTTGGAGATGATGTGGTGGTTCTCCGGGTCGTAATCAGTGTGGTTAACACCGACGACGAAGGTTGCGTCCTCGTTCTTCGCCGGAGCGGAGATGATGACCTTCTTGGCACCGGCTTCGATGTGAGCCTTGGCAGCCTCAGCGTCGGTGAAGAAGCCGGTGGACTCGATAACGATGTCCGCGCCCAGCTCGCCCCACTTCAGGTTCTTCGGCTCGCGCTCAGCAGATACGGCGATGCGCTTGCCGTCAACGGTGATGGACTCGTCGTCGTACTCGACCTCTGCGTCCAGGCGACCCATCACGGAGTCGTTCTTCAGCAGCACGGACAGGGTCTTGTTGTCGGTCAGGTCGTTAATGCCGACAACCTCGATGTCAGCGCCCTGGGAACGGATAGCGCGGAAGAAGTTACGGCCGATGCGGCCGAAGCCGTTGATGCCAACACGGATAGTCATAAGTTGATCTCCTAAACAGAGCGTCTACATTTACCTCGATCTAGACGCCAAGGCCCACGGCTCAAAACCAAGCCCTCGACCCTCACGCCGACACTTCCGAGAGTACCTGCGGCCCATCAGCTTCGCAGGGATTCCTAACCCCCTTTAGGACGGGGGTACTAGTCGACATCATTAAACAGCTCCGAGGTCACCGCGGAGTGCGTATCCGGCAGCCCCAGCTCCTCGGCGCGTTTGTCTGCCATAGACAGTAGACGACGAATACGCCCTGCCACCGCGTCCTTCGTCATCGGAGGCTCCGCTAGGCGGCCGAGCTCCTCCAAGGAGGCCTCCTTGTGCTCAACACGCAGTTGGCCGGCATGGGCCAGGTGCTGAGGAACGTCGTTATCCAGGATCTCCAGGGCGCGCTCCACGCGGGCTGCAGCGGCGACGGCGGCACGCGCGCTGCGGCGCAGGTTAGCATCGTCGAAATTGGCCAACCGGTTGGCCTTGGCTCGGTTCTCCCGGGTGCGGCGCTGCTTCTCCCACACCTCACGGGTGTCCTGGGCGCCCATCAGCATTAGCAACCGCCCGATAGAATCGCCGTCGCGAATCACCACGCGGTTGACTCCCCGGGCCTCCTTAGTCTTGGCTGTCACGTCGATGCGGCGGGCAGCGCCCACCAGAGCCAAGGCAGCCTCGTTGGAGGGAGTCTGCACTTCCAACGCAGAGGATCGACCCGGGTCCGTGATGTAGCCGTGAGCTAGGAAGGCGCCGCGCCAGGCCGCCACGCATTGGTCCTTGGTACCGCCGATGATGAACCGCGGCAGGCCGCGAACGGGCCGCCCCACGCGGTCAATCAGTTCGGTACGGCGGGCCAGCTCCATGCCGCCTTCAGTCCAGCGCAACACGTGACGTGGGCGGCGGCGCAGGTTGCCGGCGCCGATGATCTGGTGCTCCGGCTCGATCTTGTACAGCTGCTCAACCATGTCGGTCAACCGCCGGGCGGTCTCCGCCGAGTCGACCTCGGACTCCACCACGATCTTCTTGCCCACCAGGTGCAGGGCGGCCGTGTAGCGCAGCAGGCTGGCGACTTCAGCGGTCATCACGTCGTGGCGGGTCACCAGAACTCGGTTCAGCTCTGCCTTCACATCAGCCGAAAGTGCCACGGGCTTCCCTTCTTTAGTCTCGGTGGTCGTATGCAATCAGTGCTCAAAGCATCTGATTATAGCCGGGAAAACTATTCCCGCTCGGGCAGGTCCTTCACGCCCCCGGATACCTCCTGCAGCACGGCGGCGAGCTTCGCCGGGTTGTGTCGGTCCGTCCAGCGCCCCCGGTTGTCGTCCTCCCGCACGTCGCGGTAGATGACCTTGGCGCCTAATGCTGCTGCGGCTCTATCGATATGACGCCGAGTGCTGGCCACTGGCATCGTTGACAGATCGACGATGACAACGTCAATCTGCAGGCTCGGGCAGTGCTGACGCACCATATGGATGTGATGTTCGAGGGACATGCCCGCGGTCTCCCCCGGTTCCGGAACTAGGTTCAGTACCAGGGCCTTGACGGCTTTTGTCTGATTCAGGGCGTCCACGATCTCCGGCACCAGCAGGTGTGGGATGACACTCGAGAACCAGGAGCCCGGCCCCATGGATACCAGGTCGGCATTGCGGATCGCCTCCACGGCTTCCTTCGATGCCGGCGGGTTCTCTGGGTACAGTTTTACGCGGCGCACTTCGCCGAGGGTGGAGGCAACCGCCACCTGGCCGCGGACGGCCACGACCTCGCGGGGGTCCTCTTCCAGCCCCAACACCTCGGCCTCGAGGTCCAGCGGCTCGTTGCTCATGGGGATCACGCGCCCCTCGATGCCTAGCAGGCGGCCGATCTCGTCGAGGGCTTCCATCTCGCTGCCCATCACCTGGGCCAGGCCGGTGATGAGGAAGTTGCCGAGCGCGTGGCCCTTCAGCGCCCCGGAGCCTCCGAAGCGATGCTGAAGGACTTCCTCCCACATGCGCCCACGCTCATTGTCACGGGTCAATGCCGCCAGAGCCATACGCAGGTCTCCCGGCGGAAGCGATCCCAACTCGCGGCGGATCCGGCCGGACGAGCCGCCGTCGTCGGCAACCGTCACGATGGCGGAAACGTAGTCGGCAATGGTGCGCGCCGAACGCAGCGTGTTGAACAGCCCGTGCCCGCCGCCGAGGCAGGCGATGTTCGCAATGGGCTTGCCGGGCTTCTCGGAAGTACTCATGGTTAGTCTCCGATCCCCTTCCCTAACGTTCCAGATCCCGGTGGGACAGGTTTACCAGCACCCCGTCGTCGGCCAGGCGGCGGGTTAGTTCCTCGACGATTGCCACGCTGCGGTGGTGCCCACCCGTGCAGCCGATGGCCACGGAGACGAAGAATTTACCCTCCTTGCGATAGCCCGGCAGCACCGAATGGATGAGCCCGACGATGTGGTCGAGGAACGCTTGCGCGCCTGGCTGCGACAGCACGAAGTCAGAGACGGGGGCGTCAATACCTTTAAAGGGCCGCAGCTCCGGATCCCAGTAAGGGTTCGGCAAAAAGCGAGCATCCAGCAACATGTCGATGTCCTTCGGCGGACCGTGCTTGAAGCCGAAGCTCTGCACGTTGATGCGGACGCTCGAGTGGTCGGCTGCGGCGAAGAACTTCTCCAGCTCCCGGCGCAGGTCGTGGATGCTGCGATTGGTGGTATCTAGCACAATGTCGGCGCGCTCACGGATGCTGGTCAGCATCTCGCGCTCTCGGTCGATGCCGTCCTGCAACGTGCCCTTCTGCTGCAGCGGGTGGGTGCGGCGAACCGCGTCGAAACGAGCGATCAGCGCCTCGTCGGTGGCATCCAGGTACAGCACCGTCGGGCGCCGGCCCCCGGTGTGCAGGTCGTGCAGCACGCTGGTGAGGTTGCCGGCGAAGTCGCGGGAGCGCACGTCGGTGACGATCGCCAGCTTCTCGATCGGCGAATCATCAGAGAAACTGAGCTCGACCATACGCACAATGAGCTCGGGCGGGAGGTTGTCGGCGACGTACCACCCGAGCTCCTCCAGGGCTGCGGCGGTGGCACGGCGCCCCGCCCCAGACATGCCCGTAATCAAGATCAAAGTGGGCTCTTGCTGCGTTGATGCGCTCATGTCTTCCGATCCTACCCAGCATTGAGCGCGTCGTGAATGAGTTGCGCCAACTTGGGGCCAAAGCCCGGCAACGCGGCGATGTCCTCTACGCTGGCCTGCTTGACCCTCATTACGGATCCAAACTCCTTGACCAGCTGCTTGCGGCGCTTCGGCCCCAGTCCCGGAATGTCGTCCAGCTTGCTGCGACGCATGCGGGCACTGCGCTGCTGGCGGTGGAAAGTGATGGCAAAGCGGTGTGCCTCATCGCGAAGATTCTGCACTAGATAAAGCGCTGGCGAGTTGCGCGGCACGATGATCGGGTACTCCTCCCCCGGCACCCAGATCTCCTCCAGACGCTTGGCGATGCCCACCAGGGTGACGTCGTTGATGCCCAATTCGTCGAGCACCTCCTGAGCGGCATTTACCTGCGGCAAGCCACCGTCGACAATGAAGAGTTGTGGAGGGTAGGCGAACTTGCGCTTCTCGGAAGCAGGGTCCGTGCCCTCTGCGGCACTGTCTTCCAGCTCCGTCTCGCCCTCCAGCAGATCGCCGGCATCGTCACCCGCAGGCACCGCGGACTTGTCCTGCTGATAGCGCTTGAAGCGGCGACGCACCACCTCCGCGATGCTCGCAACGTCGTCGGAGTGCCCATCGCCCGCCGCGTCGCGGATTTTGTACCGGCGATAGTCGGCTTTCTTCGGCAGGCCGTCTTCAAAGACCACCAGGCTGGCCACCACGTCGGTGCCCTGAATGTGCGAAATGTCGGTGCACTCGATGCGTAGCGGAGATTCGTCCATCCACAGCGCCTCCTGCAGCTCCTTGAGTGCCGCCGAGCGTGCAGTGATGTCGCCTGCCCGCTTCAACTTGTGCTGCGCCAGGGCCTGCGTTGCATTGGTCTCGGCTGTGGTCATCAGCGTCTTCTTGTCACCGCGTTGAGGCACTCGGATCTCCACCCTGGAGCCGCGCAGGCTCGTCAGCCACGCCGCTAGGTCTTCGGCTTCCTCAGGCATTGCGTGGACCAAGATCTCGCGAGGTACAGGCGTTACCTGCACGTCGCCCACCAGGTCGCCCAGATCCTGTGCCGCAGCGGGGTTGATGGCGCGCGCCAGGTCTCGGTCAACCTCCGGGCCGGAGGCGCCTCCCACCTGGGTCTCCGTCGCTTTCGCCAGCTCCGCGGTCTCGCCGTAGAATTGAGTGATGAAGTCCGCGACGAGCTTTTCCTCGCTCAAGTCCTCTCGCTCGACCACCCAACCACGCTGGCCGTGGATGCGTCCGCCACGAACGTGGAAGATCTGCACTGCGGCCTCCAGCTCGTCGGCGACGAAGGCGATCAGGTCGGCATCCGTATTGTCGGAGAACACTACCGCCTGTCGCTCCATGGACTTCTGCATGGCCTGCAGCTGGTCGCGCAAGGACGCGGCGCGTTCAAAGTCCAAGTTCTCGCTAGCTTGTTCCATCTCCTTGCGCACCCGACGCAGCACAGGATCTGTGTTGCCCGCCAGGAAGCTGGAGAACTGATCCACCAGCGCGCGGTGGTCTTCCGGGGTGATTTTGTCCACGCACGGAGCACTGCAGCGATCTATGTAGCCGAGGAGGCAGGGTCTTCCCAATGCTTCGTGACGCCTATACACCCCAGCCGAGCACGTTCTGATCGGAAATACGCGGGTCAGCGACTCGAGGGTTTCCCGAATCGCCCACGCCTTGGGATACGGGCCAAAGTAACGCACGCCCTTGCGCCGGGGTCCGCGGTACATGAATGCGCGCGGGATCTGCTCCTTCACGCTGATCGCCAGCATGGGATAGGTCTTGTCATCCCGGTACATCACGTTAAACCGGGGATTGAAGCGCTTGATCCAGGTGTACTCCAGGTTCAGAGCCTCTAGCTCGCTGGAAACAACCGTCCACTGCACGTGGTTAGCGGACTGCACCATCGCACGGGTGCGCGGGTGCAGCTGGGAGAGGTCCTGGAAATAGTTAGACAGCCGGGCGCGTAGGTTCTTGGCTTTGCCGACGTAAATGACGCGCTCGTGGGCGTCACGAAAGGTATAGACCCCCGGGTCGGTGGGGATACTGCCGGGCTCGGGGCGGTAGGAAACGCTAGTCATCGAAAGGCATGTAGCGGTCCTCCAACTGGCGGAAGTCCTCTACACGCTGGGCGATCAGCTGCTTGTCGTAGATGTTCAGAGCCATCATCGGGACGAACTCGAAGTCGGGCAATTCCAGGCGCGCCCACTTGGCCTCCTGTGGGAAGGACAGCCCGTGGATGATCTCCCACGGGTAGAACTGCCCATTTACGATGTTTCGTACTTCCACACCCTCGCTGTTCACCTTGACGTGCGGGCGCAGCAGCGATAGCGCTACGAAGGAGAAGACCAGGCCGATGCCGATGAATCCCCATTGGTCAGCCGCGGATACCGTCACGCCGGTATCGCCCACGGCCACAACGATGGCCATGAATACGTGCACTGCCATGATCAGCACGACCAGGATCCACGCCACCTTCTTCAAGAAGGGCGAGGATACTTCCAGCTCCCAATTCTCCTTATCGCTCACGGCAATCCACCCTACTCTGTTCGGGTTGGTAGCCCCTAAACGCCACGCTCGATCTGGCGTAGCACCAGCGCAGTGTGGATAGCGGCGACCGCTGCGTCGCGCCCCTTGTCCTCTTTCGCATCAATGCCCCCTGCACGGTCCACCGCCTGCTCGTGAGTGTCGACGGTCAGTACACCGTTGCCAACGGGCGTGCCCGAGTCCATGCCAGCGCGTGTCAGGCCGTAGGTGACCGCATCGCAGACCACGCGGAAGTGCTCAGTTTCCCCCTGGATTACGCAGCCATTCGCCACTACGGCGTCAAAACGCTTACACGCTGCGGCGACGGCAACCGGCAGCTCCAGTGCCCCGGCGACCCGCCACTCCGAGACCTGCGCCCCGGCCTCCTTGGCAGCAGCGATCGAGTGCTCATGGAGCTGGTCAGTGATATCGGCGTTCCAGGATGCGCTGATGACGGCGACGGTCATGCCATATGCAGAACCGGCCTTGAGCTGGACGTCGGCGACTCCATTGTGTGCCACGGTTGCGGGACTCCTTCTTAGATCTAGCCTGTGTTCTAGTCCAGGGTATCGAGTTGGTGGCCCATGCGGTCGCGTTTCGTGCGCAGGTACACCACATTGTCCTCGTTGGCGTTGAGCTCGACCGGAATGCGGGTGGTCACGTCCACACCGTGGCTGGCCAGGTCGTGGATCTTATCCGGGTTGTTGGAGATCAACGCGACCGACTGAACTTGAAGATCCTTTAGGATCTGCGCGGCAGCGCTGTACTCGCGGGCATCCACTGGAAGTCCTTGTTCCAGGTTCGCATCGACGGTATCCAAGCCCTCGTCCTGCAGCACGTAGGCGCGCAGCTTCGGCAGCAGGCCGATGCCCCGGCCTTCGTGGCCACGCAGGTAGATGACCACTCCCCGGCCTTTGGCTTCGATATAGTCGAGCGCGGCGGAAAGCTGGTCGCCGCAGTCGCAGCGGCGGGAACCGAAAACGTCTCCAGTCAGGCACTCAGAGTGAACGCGCACCGGAACTGGCTCCTCGCTGTCAGCGCTTGTGGCGCCCGCGGCACTCACATCGCCCTTGACCAACGCCACGTGTTCTGTGCCGTCGATGATGTTTACGTAGCCAATGGCGCGGAAGTTGCCGTGGACGGTCGGCAGCCGGGTTTCCACCGCGCGCTCAAGGGTCTGGGTGTGGTGGCGGCGCCAATCCTGGAGTTGCTCGATGCTAATGAGAGCTAGGTCGTGTTCGTCGGCGAAGCGCCGCAGCTCCGGCAGGCGAGCCATGGTCGTGGGATCTTCCTCAGAGACGATTTCGCACAGCACGCCGGCGGGCGCGAGGTTCGCCGCGCGTGCCAAGTCCACCGCGGCTTCCGTGTGGCCTTGGCGGACGAGTACTCCCCCGCGCTTGGCACGCAGAGGGACTACGTGTCCAGGTCGGTTAAAGGCGGTGGCGGTGGACGTAGGGTCTGCCAGCAAGCGCACGGTGTGGGCACGGTCGGTGGCGCTGATGCCGGTATCCACGCCCTCGGCGGCGTCCACCGTGACGGTGTACGCAGTGCCGCGGACGTCCTCGTTGCGGGCCACCATTGGTGGCAGTCCCAGACGGTCGCAGTCGGCGCTATCCATGCCTACGCAGACATATCCAGAGCTGTGCCGCACCATGAAGGCCATCAGCTCCGGGGTGGCCAGTTCGGCAGCGAAGATGAGGTCGCCCTCGTTCTCCCGGTCCTCGTCGTCGACGACAACAACGGCTTTGCCCGCCGCGATGTCGGCGATGGCGCGCTCTACGGAATCCAGTTTGATGTCTTGGGGTTCGCTAGTTTCGCTCGTGCTCATTGGTGCCCTTTATGCCTTTTACTGATTATCCTGCGCGCCGTGCTGTGCCAGCCGCTCGACGTACTTTGCCAGCACGTCGCATTCCACATTCACCGTATCGCCCGGGTGCAGATCCCCCAGCATCGTGTCCGCCAGGGTGGTCGGGATCAGGGAGACTTCGAACCACGCCTCGGCCGAGCCAGTCCCGCCTGCTTCGGCCACTTCCGCTACCGTCAGCGACGTACCGTTGAGCGCCACGGAACCCTTCTTGGCCACGTAGCGCGCCAGCTGGGGATCTTCCAGTCGGAACCGGAACACCTCCCAGTGCTCCGAGGGGCGGCGCTCCTGCAGCGTCGCGGTGCCGTCCACATGCCCTTGCACGATGTGCCCGCCGAAGCGCTGGCCGCTGGCCATGGCGCGTTCCACGTTCACCCGGTCGCCGACGGAAACGCCGCCCAGCGCGCTGTAGTCGAGTGTCACCTGCATTACGTCAGCAGTGAACTCTTCGGGAGCGAGCTCGGCGACGGTGAGGCACACGCCGTTGATGGCGATTGAATCGCCGCGCTTGGCGTCCACCAGCACACCCGGTGCTGTGAAGCGCATCCTTAAAGAATCCCCGGCTTCTTCGATCGCGGCTACCCGCCCGACCTCCTCGATGATTCCGGTGAACATACGCGCTCCTTAGATCTTATGTATGTGATTACATACACATTATCCCACTGTGGGTATTTCCCAGTATCAGGGGGTGCATCCGGGCGCGGTCATGGTCCAGCGCAGGTCGTTGCCGAAAACCTGCAGCTCACGCGGGATGAAGCGCCGAATGTCCCCGATCGTTTGGCCGAGGATGTTCTCGCTATCGCTTAGTGACGCCACCCCCGCCCCCAATACCGCCGGGGCCGCGTAGAACTGAACCTCGTCCACCACGTCGGCTTCCATAAAGGCTGCGGCTATCTGAGCGCCTCCTTCCACCAACAGAGTGCGCACGTCGCGCTTCCAGAGCTCCGCCAAAACCTCGTTGACGTCACGGGTTGGCAGGTGCAGGGCGTGCCCGGGTGCGGCGAATACCGCCGCGTCCACCGGGATGTCGCTAGTGCCCATGATGACCCGCAGTGGCTGTAGTTCCTCGGCAAACGGCTGCCCTTCGGCATCACGGGCTGTCAGCCGCGGGTTATCCGCCGCAATGGTTCCGGTGCCCACCAGGATTGCGTCGCGCCGAGTTCTATCCTCGTGCACCGCCACGCGCGCTGGCTCGCCGGTGATCCACTGGCTTGTGCCATCCACTGCGGCCACCCGGCCATCCAGCGTGGAGGCCATTTTCAGGCACACGTGCGGGCGCTGCCGAGCCATGGAAATCAGCCAGGGCTCCACGCTGTACATCTTCGACCACGCGGGCAGCTTTGCTTCGTCGCCGGCCGTGGGAAGCGGCAGGTAGGGTCCGTGAACTTCCACGCCGGCTGCGCGCAGCGTGGCGGCGCCGCCCTCGGCAGCGGGGTTTAGGTCGGCGAAGAGGAAATCCACCCGCCGAATACCGGCGCGAATGAGAGCCTCAGCGCACGGGCCGGTGCGCCCGGTGTGGTTGCAGGGCTCCAGAGTGACGATCGCTCGGCCTCCGCGTGCTTGCTCACCGGCCTGCTGCAGAGCGACGACCTCCGCATGCGCCCCGCCGGGGGCCTGCGTGAATCCGCGGCCCACCACCTGCCCGGAAGAATCTTCGATCACCGCGCCGACCGGCGGATTCGGGCTGGCTAGCTGGGCCGCCCGCCAGCCGAGACTGTGGGCGTCAGCAAAAAGAGAAAGATCCATAGAACTACTTGGCGCTGGCGCGGATCTCATCGACCGCCGCGGCGGGGTCCTCCTTGCCAAAGACACTGGAACCCGCAACAAACACATCCACGCCCGCGGCGGCGGACTCGGCGGCGGTTTCAGAGCCAATGCCGCCGTCGATTTCAATGAGGGTATCCAGGCCGTCGGCATCGATCCGGCTGCGCAACTTGCGGACCTTATCCAGCACCTCGGGCATGAACTTCTGGCCGCCGAAGCCGGGCTCCACGCTCATGACGAGCACGAGATCGAAGCGATCCAGGTGGTCCAACAGGGGCTCCACCGGGGTGTTTGGCTTGATGGAAATGCCCGCCATCGTGCCGTGACCGCGCAGCTTATCGGCCAGTGCGATGGCGGTATCGACGTCCGCGACGGCTTCCAGGTGGAAGGTCACGGACTGGAAGTCGTCTGCGTAATCCTCCGCCCACTTCTCCGGGGTCTCGATCATAAGGTGAACGTCCAGGTGCTTATCCGTATGCGGCAGCAGAGACTTGGCCACAGGCAGGCCGAAGGAAAGATTAGGGACGAAGTGATTGTCCATCACGTCGATGTGCAGCCAGTCCGCATTCGGCACGCGGGCGACCTCCTGGGCCAGGTTGGCGAAGTCGGCGGCGAGGATGGACGGGGCGATCAGCGGGGTGCGGGAATCGGACATGGGTTGGTCTTCCTCACTCTTGGCTAGTGTTTGTGCTTGTGTTTGTGCCTGTGCTGTTGCTGGCCGGGCGCAACGCGGCGAAAGACATCGCGTCCGTGCCGTGGATGTGAGGCCAGAGCTGCACAAACGGCGAGGTCTGAGCGGTGTTCGTCTCGGCCAGCTCGGGTAGGAACTGGGTGACGTCCAGGATCTCCGCGCCCGTGCGGGCGGAAACGGACCGAACAACCTCTGAGGTTTCCTTGGGGTGCGGCGAGCAAGTGGAGTAGATCACTACGCCGCCGGGGGCGGTGGCTTCAAGACCACTGATCAGCAACTCGCGTTGCAGTGTGACCAGTGGAGCGACGTCTTGCGGATCCTTGGTCCAGCGAGCCTCCGGGCGCCGGCGCAGCGCCCCGAGGCCGGAACATGGCGCGTCGATGAGTACGCGCGCGAAGCCACCCTCCGGGGCCTCCAGGCTACCGATGGCCTCCAGGTTGCGTCCGTCGCCCACGTGCACCCGTACGGGTAGGTCGCGCGTCGTCTGCTCGATCAGCTTCGCGCGGTGCTCGGCGATCTCGATTGCGTCCACGCTAGCCTGCTCCGACATCGCCACGGAAGCGATGAAGGCGGTTTTACCACCAGGGCCCGCGCACAGATCCAGCCAACGGGCGGGCAGATCAGCGGCCACGGGAATACGAGTGGTGGCCAGACCAATGAGCTGCGATCCTTCGTCCTGCACACTGGCCATCCCTTCGCGCACAGGGGCGATCTCTCCGGGCGCGCCCTCATCCAGGTACACCGCATAGGGCGAGAACTTGCCTTCCGTACCGCCGGTGATCAGCGCCAACTCCTCACCGCTGATCTGCCCGGGTCGGGCGGCCAGGTGCACGATTGGACGTGCGTCGTCGGCGGCTAGGGCGCGCTCAAGCTCGGCGCGTCCGGCATCAGTGGCGGTGTCCACGCCAAGCGCTTCTGCGAAAACCTCGGCGATCCATTCGGGGTGTGCATTGCGCAACGCAAGGTCGGCCAGGCTGTCGCCGGGGGCCACGCGCTCAACCCATGTCTCCGGCTTCTTACGCGTCAGCGCCCGCAACACACCATTGACGAACCCGGAAGCCTGACCGGCTCCGAAGGCCTTCACCAACTCCACCGAGGTGTTAACGGCGGCGTGGTTCTCCACTCGCGTGCGCAGGATCTGGTAGGCGCCCAGTCTAAGGGCATCCAGGGCCACCGAGTCGATCCTTTCAATCTTGCGCCCGGCGGCGTCCTCAATAATCGCGTCCAGAAGGCCCCGTGCCCGCAGCGTTCCATAGGTCAGCTCGGTGGCGAATGCGGCGTCGCGGCCCTTGATGCCCGCTTCCCGCAACGCCTTGGGAAGCGCGAGATTGCCAAAGGCACCGTCAACCGTGACGTCACGCAACACGCCAAAAACAACGTCGCGGACCTTGTCGCCGGAGCCCCGCGACCGGCTCTTACGCTGCTTGTGTTCGGGGCGGCGTTGCTGGTAGCCCGTCGCCTTCTTCCGCTGTCCCTCGCCGCTGCGGGCGGATTCGGATCGAGACCTAAAGCCTCCCATGACCTACTCCCCCGTCTCCCGAGCGCTAAACGTCGGGCGGCCAGCCAGTGGCTCCTGCTGCCCGCGCGCCCACGCTGCGGCTTCCATCATCTTCTTGCCCGGCGGCTGGATGCGCGTGATCTCTAGCGGTTCGGTGCCGGTGCCGACGAAAACCTTTTTTGGTGACGCCACCACCTCGCCAGCACCAAGCTCGCCTACCTCCGCAGAATCACTTGGTAGCAGCATGCCGATCTTGTATCGCTGGCCGTCCAGCAGGGTCCACGCACCGGGTGCCGGAGTGTGGGCGCGGACTACCCGCTGAATCACCTCGGCTGGCTGCGACCAATCAATCTGCGCATCAGCAGAGTGAATCTTCGGCGCGTGGGTGGCCTGGGTGTCGTCCTGCGGAGATAGCACAGCATTTCCCTCGTCCATGTCGACAAGAGTATCGGCCAGTAATTCCCGGCCGGCGTAGGTCAGGCTGGCTAGCAGGTCGTCAGCTGTGTCCTCCACGCCGATTGGCTGGCTTAGCTGGGCGGCGACGGGGCCGGTGTCCAGGCCCTGCTCGATACGGAAGATAGAGGCGCCGGTGGCTTCGTCTCCCGCAGCTAGGGCGGCCTGCACGGGCGCGGCGCCACGCCAGCGAGGCAACAACGAGTAGTGCAGGTTTACCCAGCCGTGTTCGAAGACGTCGAGGATGTCGACGGGAATCAGGTTGCCGTAGGCTACGACCGCGGCTGCAGTGACCCCCTCTGCAGCGAGGTCGTTCAGTACGCCGCGGGCCTCGTCACCAGATTCAGAACCAGCCTTGAGGCTCGGCCATTTGTAGGTAGGGATGGCGGCTTCTTCAGCGACCTCCGCGACCTTCGACGGGTGGAGGTTACGACCGCGCCCTCTCTTGGCGTCCGGTTGGGTAATGACCGCAACGACCTCGAGACGTTCGTCAGCGATGAGGTGCTCGAGAGCCACGGCGGCCGGCTCCGGGGTTCCGGCAAAGACGATTTTCACTGTTTAAACCACTCCGATTCGCGGATCTGCTTCATTGCTTCGCGACGCTGTTCAGCTGAAAGGTGCTGGATAAACAATGTGCCGTCCAGGTGGTCGGTTTCGTGCTGCACACAGCGGGCCATAAGGTCCGTGACCTCGCGGTCAACTTGCTCACCGTCGACGGTCACCCCACGCAGGCGCACACGCTGGGCGCGGGTCACGTCTCCGTGGACGTCTGGGATCGAAAGGCACCCCTCGCCGCCGGTTTGGGTCTCATCGCCCACTGCCTCCCAGGTGGGGTTGATCACGTGGCCGCGGTCGCCGTCGCAGTCGAAAACAAAGATGCGACGGGTGATGCCGATCTGGTTGGCAGCCAAGCCCACTCCCCCGTAGTGATCCATGGTTTCTAGCATGTCCTCGACTAGTCGCCGAGTTGCAGCATCTTGAATCTGTTCTGGCTTGACGGGGTCCGCGACGGTTTTGAGCACCGGATCCCCGAAGTAGCGCATGTTAAGCACGGTCATGTTTATCCACCCTATCCGATGCGCACGGGATCCATGACAACCCGCAAGGCCTCCGGCTGGGCCGTGCGAGAGCCCCGGTGAATGGTTCGCACCGACTGGGCGCTGCGCAGCGCCTGGCCGAGGGCGATCCGTTGGTCGGCCGGTACGCGCACAAGCAGCCGCCGCGCGGACTGTCTGGCCTGCGGGTCGTGGGCGTCGATACCCGCAGGCAGGCGCACTCCGGGCGGTAGCTCCACCGGGCCCAGCGTCTCCGCCCCATCCGGCAAGTCCCACGCAGCCTCGAGTGCCTCAATAGCTGAGGTAGTGCCATCGATGGCCGCAACACTAAAGGCGGGTGGGAACGCAGCCTCGGCCCGATGTGCCAACTCCGCGCGCGCGGATCCCACTGGATCCCACCGGATCAGCTGTTGGGCCGTCGGCAGGTTCGCCGCTCCAGCAAATACCACCTTGCCTCCCCGGCTCCGCGGGGCTACAAGAGCGGCGGCCTCCATCCAGTGCCGCAGCGCCGTCTCTGCTGCACGAAGGTCCTGCCTGCCTAGTAGGATCCACGGGTCCACCAAGATTGCGGCACCGTACAAGCCGCCTTCCACGGCGGGTTCTGCACCGGGGGTCGCCACGACGATGCTCTTTCGTGGCCGTACGCTATCCACCACGTGCTTGCCGCCGCTGGCGATGATTGGTACCCCAGGGAACGCCCGTCCCAGTTCTTCCACCGTTCGGTCGTGGCCGATAACCGACAGGCGCACACTGTGGTTGCCGCAGGTTACACACGTGAATAGCCCTGCGGTTTGCCCGCACCACCGGCAGCGCGGTGGAGCCGCCTCGGCGCTCGTGGGCAACTCCAACGGACCATTGCAGTGCCTGCAGCGTGCGGGCGTGCGACATTTCGCACACGCCAGCGCGGGAGCATATCCCCGCCTCGGAACCTGTACTAGCGCTGGCACGTCCTTGTCCACACACTCGCGCAGAGCCTCGAAACCCATGGACGGAATACGCGCCCCGGGCGCATGCAGCTCCCGCTCCGTCGCACTATCGGTTTCCCCCAGACCCCGAATCCACGGCATCGCCTCGTGCGACGCCTCCCGCGTGGGCAGCAGCGGATACACCAGCTTGCTATCCACCCACTGCTGCACCTCGGCCGAGCGGTGCACTCCAGCGATCAAGAGCCCAGCCCCGGTGTGCTGAGCGTGCAGCGCCAGTGCCTCCCGCGCGTGGATGTACGGGGCGCGCGGATCCACCAGGTTGTCATCGGCCTCGCCCACCAGGACCATTAGGCGGGGCGAGACTACTGGCAAGAGCGCTGCAGAGCGAGTGCCCACCACCACGCGCGCCTGGCCCGCGAGTACCGAAAGGTAGCGGCGATAACGCGCATTAGGCCCCACCTGTGCGGTTAGCTCCATCACCTGTGCTGGGTTCATGTGCTGCTTCAACCCCGCCACCAGGCGATCCACAAGGCGTTGGTTAGGGGCCACCACCAACACACTGCCCTGCGTGTTCCAAGCCACGGCAGCGGTAATGGCCGCGATGAGGGTGGGGATGTCGCGGCCTGGGGGCGTCAACAAACAAGCCCGCGCGGCCTTGCCCTCGACGAGCGCCGACAAGTACGCCGCGCCATGAGTGTAGGGCGCCAGAGCCTCCTCGGCGGCGGCATAGGAATCGCTGGCCGCCTGTTCGACCGACTGCAGCTTGGCCCCGAGATCCTCCCACGCCGCTCCATCGGCGAACAACCCCGCGTTCTCCGCCGAGGCGTGGCGGGAGGGAACGACAGAGCGCAGAATGTCCGAACGCACGCCCGCGTAGCGCTCCGCCAGGGTGTTTACAAGATCCCACAAAGGCTTCGGCAGCACCTGGATGGGGCTTATCACGCGCTCCAGCTGCCGTAGCTCGCCGGGGTGGTCGCTTCGGCGGCGGCGCTCAATGACGAAAGCATCGACCAAACGTCCTGAAAAACGAACGCGGACGCGCACACCCGGCTGGGCATGCGCGTCCATGTCTGCGGGCACCGCGTAGTCGAAAAGCCGGTCCAGGTGCGGCACGCCGAGCATCGGCAGTACGCGGGCGACGGGCTGGTCCACGGTGCTTTAAACCTACTGGGACTGCTGGGCGGCGGCGACGGCCTTCTGTAGCGCTTCCACGCGGTCGGTGCGCTCCCACGGCAGGTCCAAGTCGGTGCGGCCGAAGTGGCCATAGGCGCTGGTCTGGGCGTAGATCGGGCGCTTTAGGTCCAGCTCCTGCAGGATCGCGGCAGGGCGCAGGTCGAACACCTGGCGAACGGCAGCCTGGATGGCCTCGACCGGTGCCTTCTCGGTGCCGAAGGTCTCCACGTACAGGCCCACCGGGGTCGCGCGGCCGATGGCGTAGGCCACCTGAACCTCGGCGCGGTCGGCCAGTCCGGCGGCGACGATGTTCTTGGCAACCCAGCGCATGGCGTAGGCGCCGGAGCGGTCCACCTTGCTCGGGTCCTTGCCGGAGAACGCGCCGCCACCGTGGCGAGCCATACCGCCATAGGTGTCGACGATGATCTTGCGGCCGGTCAGGCCGGCATCGCCCATCGGGCCGCCCAGCACGAAAGAGCCGGAGGGGTTCACCAGCAGCGTGTAGTCAGTGTCCGCCAGGTTGCCGCTGAGACCCGCCTCGTCCAGCACGTGCTGGACAACGTGGGTGCGGATCTGCTCGTGCAACCACTCCTGCTCGATGCCTGCGTCGTGCTGCGTGGAGACCACGACGGTATCCAGACGCACCGGGGCGCCTTCCGCGTCGTAGGCGAAGGTCACCTGGGTCTTGCCGTCGGGGCGCAGGTGCGGGACGATGCCCTTCTTGCGCACCTCCGTCAGGCGGCGGGACAGGCGGTGCGCCAGCGCGATGGGCAGCGGCATGTACTCCGGGGTTTCGTTGGTGGCGTAGCCGAACATCAGGCCCTGGTCGCCGGCGCCGAGACGGTCAATCTCGTCCAGCTCCGCGCCACCTTCTGCATCGTGTGAACGGTGCTCAAGAGCGGTATCGACACCCTGGGCGATCTCCTGGGACTGTTCACCGATGGCCACGCTGACACCACAGGTGGAGCCATCGAAGCCCATGTCGGAGCTGTTGAAGCCAATCTCCAGCAAAGTCTTACGCACCAGCGCGGGGATCTCTACGTAAGTAGTGGTGCGGATCTCGCCGACGACGTGCACCAGGCCGGTGGTCACGACGGTCTCAACGGCCACGCGCGCCTCGGGGTCTTTGGCAATTAGTGCGTCGAGGATCTTATCGGAGATCGCGTCGCAGATCTTGTCGGGGTGCCCTTCGGTGACGGACTCGCTGCTAAACAGGCGCAAAGACACGTGGTTGTTCCTTTTTTAGGTTCGAATTGCTGGGGAATGTTGAGTCAATAGACAGATACTAGACCAAGCTGTCTGTATTTGTCACGTAGTTGCCTAGTGAGTTTCGCACACTGCTCTCCAAATGGCTGCAGCGACCCCGGTCTTCGGACCTTCTGGCACCTCGGTGACATCGCCGTTAGGTCGCAGAATCCACCCCGAGCTATCCGGCTGCCCAAAGACTTTGCCCTCGCCCACGGCGTTGCACATCAGCAGGTCGCAGCCCTTCTTCTTAAGCTTTTTACGAGCAAGGTCGAGTGGAGAGTTGTTTTCGTCACCGGTCTCTGCCGCAAAGCCCACGATCTTTGTTGTGGACGCCACGTCTCCCTGCCTCCGCGCCTCAACCACACCCGCGAGGATGTCCGGGTTCTCGGTCAGCTTAATCGTAGACAGGTCGGCCTCCGAGTCCTTCTTCATCTTGGACTCAGCCACTTCTGCCGGCCGGTAATCGGCCACCGCCGCAGCCATGACCACAACGTCGGCAGAAGGGGCGTGTTCCATTACTGCCTGCTGCATTTCGCGGGCAGTCTTCACACGCACCAATTCAGCGCCGATGGGAGTGGGCAGGTTCTCGGTGACACCAGCGACGAGCGTGACTTCAGCGCCCCGCTGGGCGGCAACCTCGGCCAGCGCATAGCCCTGGCGGCCGGAAGATGCGTTGCCGAGATAGCGCACAGGATCCAGCGGCTCGTGCGTGCCGCCGGCGCTAATAACGACTTTCTTGCCCTCTAAGTCACGGGTGAAGGCCTCGCGATCTGCTAGGACGGTAAGTGCCAGTTCGCCGATCTGCTCCGGCTCCGGCAGCCGCCCAGCACCTGTATCCTTGCCGGTCAGTCGCCCGTGGGCGGGGTCTAGCACCGTTAGGCCGTGGCTGCGCAGCGTAGCAACGTTGTCAACGGTCGCCGGGTTCAGCCACATCTCGGTGTGCATCGCTGGAGCGAGCACTACGGGGCACGTGGCAACCAGGCAACTAGCGGTAAGAAGATCATCCGCGCGCCCGTGGGCGATCCGGGCCATCAGGTCCGCAGTGGCTGGGGCAACGACGATCAGGTCGGCCTCCTGCCCCAAACGGACGTGCTGCACCTCGTCCACAGCATCGAACACATCGGTGGCTACCGGCTGCCCCGAGAGCGCCTCAAAGGTCGCGGCACCTACGAAGTTCAGTGCCGAGCGGGTGGGAATCACCCTCACCTGGTGGCCGCGCTCCGTGAAGTAGCGAACCAGGTGGGCGGCCTTATACGCAGCAATGCCGCCCCCTACGCCAATGACGACGCGGAGCGGCTTGGTGTTCAATTCAGCTGATGCAACGTTCACAACGAATCAGCCTAGCTGGTTTAACCCTCGGTGTGTTCCAACAGATCCCGGTTAATCTCGCGCAGAGCGATGGACAGCGGCTTCTCGTGAACGTCCGGAGTCACCAGAGGCCCGACAAACTCGAAAACGCCCTCGTCGACCGTCTGGAAGTAATCGTTGATCTGACGTGCGCGCTTAGCAGCGAAGATAACCAAGGCGTACTTGGAGGAGACCTTCGTCAGCAGCTCATCGATCGGTGGATTGGTGATGCCTACAGGAGGATCGAACACGCTCTCGTTCGCATTCACGTCCTGGTTTTCCACGGTATTCACCTTTTCTTTGGTGGGTTGTTTGATTATTTATTTAGTTCTTTAAAGCGCGGGACTGAAGTGTGCCGCTGAAGCCTTCAGGCAGCATGCGCCTTCTGAGTCTTCTATGACCACTCAGCGAAGAATCTCACTGATTGCTGCCACGGCCTTATCCACGTCGTCGTTCACGACCACGTGGTCGAACTCGGACTGCGAGGCCATCTCAACCTTAGCGGTCTGCAAACGGCGCTCGATGACGTCCTGAGTCTCGGTTCCGCGGCCCGTCAGGCGGTCAACAAGCTCCTCCCACGATGGCGGAGCCAGGAAGACTGTCTGCACCTGAGGCAGCATCTTCTTGACGTTGCGTGCCCCCTCGAGGTCGACCTCGACGAGTACCGGGCGGGAGTCGGCAAGAGCCTTTTCGATAGGTTCGCGCGGTGTGCCGGAAAGCTGTAGCCCTCCGTGGATCTCCGCCCACTCGAGCATCTTGTCAGCTGCGATGTTCTGTTCAAACTGTTCGCGGGTGACGTAAATGTAGTCCTCGCCATCAACCTCGCCAGGTCGCGGGTCGCGGGTGGTCATGGACACACTGAAAAACAGGTCCGGAACATCGGTGCGCAGACGCCGCACGACGGTGGACTTCCCTACCGCCGATGGGCCCGCAAGAACGACGATCCGTCCGCTATTCAGGTCCTGGCTCAAGACTATTCCTCGAAACCGAAGTGCTCCAGCAGGGCGCGGCGCTGGCGGTCACCCAGGCCACGGATGCGGCGGGTCTCGGCGATCTCCAGCTGCTCCATGATCTCCTTGGCCTTTACCTTGCCGACCTTCGGCAGGGAAACCAGCAGGGCGGAGACCTTCATCTTGCCCAGGGTCTCGTCAGTCTCGGCGTCCTTCAGGACCTGCTTCAGGTCGGTGCCGCCACGCTTCAGCTTCTCGCGCAGCTCTGCGCGTGCCTTGCGTGCCTCTGCCGCCTTCTTCAGCGCTGCTGCGCGCTGCTCATCGGTCAACTGGGGAAGTGCCACGGGTGCCTCCGTTAATTTTTCTCTCGTCTTAAAGGATGGAAAGTTTTCTGGTCTATAACCAGCATGCTGTAGAGACCAAACGGTATTCCAAGCAACGCTGGATATTAAATCGTCTCGGATAAAAATGCCAAGCTGACACACCGAGATTCATCTATTCAGACCCATGTTTTCGTCTACTGTACACGCTGCACCTTAACTGCCATATGTGCAGGCGGGGCGCTACGCGAGCAGGTTTCAAACAATGAGTATCAGTGTAACACCTGAATCCATGAAGAACAGCAAAAGCCCCTGCTGATGGCCGGTTGTGGTCATCAATACAGGGGACTCGGAGCCGTACCTTCGAAGCGGTACCGCTAAAGCCGCAGAGTTGCAGCCTGCTCGGCCACGGCGTTTCGCAGGTCTGCGGGGTTAGGCCCTGCGCGCAAAACTCCGCGAGACACGTTGGGCGAGACTAATGACGCCGTCTGGTCTCCCCCGGCGATACGTAGAACATCGTCCATGGTGCCTCCCTGCGCGCCGACCCCCGGCATCAGAACCATACCGCCCACCTGGTCCAGGCGCGGAGGCTCGGCCAGCGTGGCGCCGACCACGACCCCGAGGTTTCCAGCGCCGGAATGCTGAGCGTTTTCTGCCGCCACGCGGTCCACGATGTATTGGGCTAGGTTCGTGTCGGTGTCGTCGAAGAAGGAGCGTTGGAGGCTCCGCGCCTCTGGATTAGAGGTAGCAGCCAGCACGATCACTCCCCTGCCGTACCGTTCTCCTAGGTCGATGACGGGGCGCAAAGAGTCGAAGCCCAACCACGGGGATACGGTCACTGCATCGCTGCACAGTGGAGATTCCGGATCCAACCACGCCCGCGCGTATCCGGCCATGGTCGAGCCGATGTCGCCCCGTTTGGCGTCGGCGATAACCAACACCCCAGCCTTCCGCAGCTCCGAAATCGATCGCTCCAGCACGGCCAAGCCGGCTGAGCCGAACTGCTCGTAGAAGGCCACCTGGGGCTTGACCACGCAGGCGACGTCCGCGAAAGCCTCCACACAGGTCTTGCTGAATTCCTCCAGCCCGGCGACATCGGCCTTCAGCCCCCAGGCCTCCAGGATGCCCACGTGCGGGTCCATACCTACGCAGAGCTGCCCGAACTCCTCGGAACGCTCCAAAAAGCGTTGCCCGAAGGTTGGGAGGCCCGTCGGACGAGCGGTCACGAGTGGTCGACCTCCTGGATAGCGCGAACGGTCGGCTCGGCACCCTGCAGGGCCTCGATGCCCTGCACGGCTGCCACGGCTCCCTGGACGGTAGTCACGCACGGAACACCCATGTTCACCGCAGCGGAGCGGATGTCGTAACCATCGTGACGCGCTCCGGCGGAGCCAGCCGGCGTGTTCAGGATCAGGTCGACGTCGCCGTCCTTGATCCAGTCGCCCACGGTGCGCAGTGGCTCGCCGTTGGTATCAACCAGCGGGGTGTTCTCCGCGGCGGCGCGGCGCTCGTCGGAAATCTTTGCCACAACCTCGCACTCCACGCCGTTGCGGCGCAGCATGGCGGCGGTGCCCTGGGTGGCCAGGATCTTAAAGCCCAGCGAGTACAGGCGCTGGATAGGCAGGATCAAAGTGCGCTTATCGCGGTTGGCTACTGAGACGAAGACGGTGCCCTCGGTCGGCAGGTCGCCGGTGGCTTCCTGGGACTTTGCGAAGGCGGTGCCGAAGTCGTCGTCCAGGCCCATGACCTCACCGGTGGACTTCATCTCCGGGCTCAGCAGGGAGTCCAGCACGTGGCCCTCCGGGCTGCGGAAGCGGTTGAAGGGCATAACGGCCTCCTTCACAGCGATCGGGTGGCCCTGCGGCAGGGAGCCGCCGTCGCGGTCGTGCGGCAGGATGCCCTCCTCGATCAAGTCCGGGATGCTGGTGCCCAGCATGATGCGTGCGGCGGCCTTGGATAGCTGCACGCCCGTGGCCTTAGAGACGAAGGGCACGGTGCGGGAGGCGCGCGGGTTGGCCTCGATGACGTAGAGGATGTCGTCCTTCAGTGCGAACTGAACATTCATCAGACCCTTCACGCCGATGCCGTGAGCCAGCTTGGCGGTGGCCTTGCGCACCTTGTCGATGTCCTCCGCGCCCAGGGTCATCGGCGGGATCGCACAGGCGGAGTCGCCGGAGTGGATGCCGGCCTCCTCGATGTGCTCCATCACGCCGGCCAGGTACACGTGCTCGCCGTCGCACAGTGCATCCACGTCGATCTCGATTGCGGAGTCCAGGAAGCGGTCCACCAGAACCGGGTGGTCGTTGGTGATCTCAGTGGCGCGCTGGATGTAGTTGGACAGGCTCTCGTCGTCGTAGACGATCTCCATGCCACGTCCGCCCAGCACGTAGGACGGGCGAACCAGCACCGGGAAGCCGATGCGGGCGGCCACGTCGTGTGCCTCCTCGACGCTGGTGGCGGTGCCGAACTCCGGCGCCGGCAGGGCGGCCTGCTCCAGCACCTTGCCGAACTCGCCACGATCCTCGGCCAGGTTGATGGCCTCCGGGGAGGTGCCAACGACCGGTACACCAGCATTCGCCAGGCGCTGCGCCAGGCCCAGCGGGGTCTGGCCGCCCAGTTGCACGATCACGCCTGCGATCTCGCCGGACTCCGCCTCCGCGTGGTAGACCTCCATGACGTCTTCGAAGGTCAGCGGCTCGAAGTACAGGCGGTCGGCGGTGTCGTAGTCAGTGGAGACGGTCTCCGGGTTGCAGTTCACCATGACGGTCTCGTAGCCCACGCGGGACAGCTCCAGGGCTGCGTGCACGCACGAGTAATCAAACTCGATGCCCTGGCCAATGCGGTTCGGGCCGGAGCCCAGAATCAGCACCTTCTTCTTGTCGGGCTGCGGGGCAACCTCGGACTCGGCAGCCGGGTCCAGCTCATAGGAGCTGTAGTGGTACGGGGTCTTAGCTTCGAACTCGGCGGCGCAAGTGTCCACGGTCTTGAATACAGGGCGGATGCCTTGTGCCCAGCGCAGGGCGCGCACGCCGTCCTCACCTGCAAGCTCCGGGCGCAGCGCTGCAATCTGCTTATCCGACAGACCCATGTACTTTGCTTCGCGGAGAAGGTCGACGTCCAAGACTGGGGCGTCAATAAGCCGGCTACGGAACTCCACCAGACCGGCGAGCTCGTGCAGGAACCAGGGGTCAATGCCGGAGGCCGCGTAGACCTCCTCGACGGTGGCACCGAGGCGCAGAGCCAGCTCCACGTCGTACATGCGGCCCTCGGTCGGGCGCTTCAGATCCTCCAACACAGCCTGCTTGTCGGTGGCGCGCTCGCCTGCGAAATCCTCGTCCGGAAGCGTCCAGAAGCCGGCCTGCTTGGTCTCCAAGGAACGCATGACCTTGTTCAGACCCGTGATGTAGTTGCGGCCGACCGCCATGGCTTCACCGACGGACTTCATAGTGGTGGTGAGCGTGTCATCGGCGCCGGGAAACTTCTCGAAGGCAAAGCGCGGAGCCTTGACGATCACGTAGTCAAGAGTCGGCTCGAAAGCGGCCGGGGTGACCTCGGTGATGTCGTTGCGGACCTCGTCCAGGGTGTAGCCGATGGCCAGCTTGGCGGCCAGCTTCGCGATTGGGAAGCCAGTGGCCTTGGAAGCCAGGGCGGAGGAACGGGACACGCGTGGGTTCATCTCGATGGTGATGATGCGTCCGTCCTTCGGGTTGACGGCGAACTGGATGTTGCAACCGCCGGTATCCACGCCGACCTCGCGCAGGATGGCGATGCCCTGGTCTCGCATCACCTGGTACTCGCGGTCGGTTAGGGTCATGCTCGGGGCGACCGTCATGGAGTCGCCGGTGTGCACGCCCAGCGCGTCGACGTTCTCGATGGAACAGACAACCACGACGTTATCCTTGCCGTCGCGCATCAACTCCAGTTCGAACTCCTTCCAGCCGAGGATGGACTCCTCGATCAGAACGTTGGCTTCCGGCGAGGCAGCCAGGCCACCGCCGGCGATGCGCTCCAGATCCTTCTCGTTGAAGGCCAGGCCGGAGCCCAGTCCACCCATGGTGAACGACGGGCGCACAACGACTGGCAGCCCCAGCTCGGCGACAGTCTCATGCACTTCCTCCATGTTGTGGCACACGCGGGAGCGGGCGGAATCGCCACCGATCCTCGCCACAATGTCCTTGAACTTCTGGCGATCCTCACCGCGCTCGATGGCGTCGATGTCCGCACCAATCAGCTCCACCCCGTACTTTTCGAGGATGCCCAGGCGGTCCAGCTGGATCGCAGCGTTCAGAGCGGTCTGGCCACCAAGAGTTGCTAGGACCGCGTCCACCTTGTGGCCGGCTTCCTGCTGCTCCTGGAAGATCTTCTCGATGTACTTCGGCGAGATCGGCTCGATGTAGGTGTTGTCGGCGAACTCCGGGTCGGTCATGATTGTCGCCGGGTTGGAGTTGATCAGCGTAACGCGCAGGCCCTCTTCCTTCAGGACTCGGCAGGCCTGAGTACCAGAGTAGTCGAACTCGCAGGCCTGGCCGATGACGATCGGGCCGGAGCCGATGACGAGTACGTGGTTGATGTCTTCGCGACGTGGCATTGGTTTTCCCTTTAATCCGATATTGCTGGCTGTTGCTTAACTTGGCTCTGTTGCTGTGCGTTGCTTTGCTCTGCTGCGTTAGCTGTTCTTCTCGAGGTTCGCGAAAAACTTATCGAACAGCGGGTTTGCGTCGTGCGGGCCGGCTGCCGATTCCGGGTGGTATTGGACGGAGAATGCGCTGCCGTCCAGCAGTGCCACGCCCTCGACAACATCGTCGTTCAGGCAGGTGTGCGTCACCTGCGCTTCGCCGAACGGGGTGTCGAACTTTTCCAGCGCCTTACCCTTCAGGGCGAAGCCGTGGTTCTGCGCGGTGATGTCGATCCGGCCGGTCTGGTGATCCAGGACCGGCACATTGGTGCCACGGTGGCCGAACTTCAGCTTGTAGGTCTCCATGCCCAACGCGCGGCCTAGCAGCTGGTTGCCGAAGCAGATGCCGAAGAATGGAATCTTGGCTTCCAGGATCTTCTTCAGTTCTTCCACCGTCGCGTCGGCCGTCGCCGGGTCGCCCGGACCGTTGGAGATGAATACGCCGGTGGCGTTGTACTCGTCCATCAGCTTCTGCACTTCTTCGAAAGTGGTGTTGGAGGGCACGACCACGGTGCGCACGCCGCGCTTAGAGAATTCGCGCGGGGTATTCGTCTTGATACCCATGTCATAGGCGATGACGGTGTACCTGGTTTCCCCTTCCGCTTCCACCACGTACAGTTCGTCGGTGCTGACGTCGGCGGATAGATCCGCACCTGCCATGGACGGCTGGGCTTTAACCTGGCTGATCATGTCCTCGTCGGAGCTGAGGGCGTCACCACTAAAGATGCCTGCGGCGACGGAGCCCTTGTCACGCAGGTGACGCACGATGGCGCGGGTGTCGACGCTCTGGATGCCGATGATGCCCTGGGCTTCCATCTCATCCGGCAGGCTGCGGTTGGCCCGCCAGTTGCTCACGGAGCGGGACAGGTCGCGGATAACCAGGCCGGCGACCCAGATCTTGTCGCCGCGGGACTCAGAATCCTCGTCGTTCCAGCCTGTGTTGCCGATCTGCGGGGCGGTCGCCACCACGATCTGGCGGTGGTAAGAGGGGTCCGTCATGGTCTCCTGGTAGCCGGTCATGGCCGTGGTGAACACCGCCTCGCCCAGGGTGCGACCCGTCGCGCCGAATGCGCGGCCGCGGAAGATCTTTCCGTCGGCGAGAACCAGTGCTGCTGGCGTGTAGCTCATTGTGCTTGTTTCCTTAACTCTTCGCTGTTGTGTTTGGTTCTTTTTTAGTGACGCCCACTCGTGGGTGCTTAGTTCACCGCTGAGCCGTTCTTACAGGTCACCTTGCCTCGCAACAGTGTGGTGGTCACCTTGACCGGCATCTCCATACCCTCGTACGGGGTGTTATTGGCCTTGGAGGCCATGTCATGGCCGTGCGCCGTCCACCTTTGGTTCACGTCCACCGCGCACAGGTTCGCCGGCTCCCCTACCGCGATCGGGCGACCGTGGCCGGGCAACTTGGTGATCTCCGCCGGGCGCTCGGACATCACCTTGGCAACGAAGCGCCAGTCCTCGTCGCCGTCGAGGACGAAGATCTTGGCGATCAGCGCCAGCGAGGTCTCAATTCCCAGCATGCCGGGGCGGGCCTGGTCGAACTCGCAGCACTTGTCTTCGGAACCGTGCGGGGCGTGGTCGGTGGCTACACAATCGACGGTGCCCTCTTTAAGGGCAGCGCGCAGGGCCTCCACGTCGCGCTGTTCGCGCAGCGGCGGGTTCACGCGGTTCACACCGTCGTAGGTTTCCAGACGCGCGTCGGTGAGCAACAAGTGGTGCGGGGTGACTTCCGCGGAAATCGGAATGTCCTGAGACTTCGCCCAGCGCAGAAGCTCCACTGTGCCTTCAGTGGAGGCGTGGCAGATGTGCAGGCGGCCACCGTAGTCGCGGGCCATGATGGCATCCCGGGCGACGATGGACTCCTCGGCCACACGCGGCCAGCCGCCCAGGCCCAGGCGGGCGGCGGTCTCACCCTCGTGAGCCACAGCGCCCTCCGTCAGGCGTGGCTCTTCGCAGTGCTGAGCCAGCAGCACGTCCATGCCCTTGGAGTATTCGATGGCGCGACGCATTAGGCGGGGGTCGTCTACGCACTTGCCGTCGTCGGAGAACATGCGCACCTTTGCGTCAGAATCCGCCATCATGCCGAACTCCGTGAGCTCCTTGCCCTCCAGCCCCTTGGAGATCGAGCCGACTGGGTGCACGTCACACAGATTCGTGTTCTGGCCCTTGTACCACACCATTTCCGCGATGGCGGGGTTGTCGGTGACGGGTGCAGTGTTCGCCATAGTGAACACTGCCGTGAAGCCGCCCTGGGCGGCAGCCGCGGAGCCGGTGGCAATAGTCTCGGTATCCTCGCGGCCCGGCTCGCGCAGGTGAACGTGCATGTCCACCAGGCCCGGCAGTAGCACCTGGCCGTCCAGGTCCAGCACCTGCGCGCCCTGAGGAGCGGAGCTGACCAGATCCGTGCCGATCTCAGCGATCACACCGTCCTGGATCAGCATGTCCTGCTTCTC
This sequence comes from Corynebacterium jeikeium, assembly GCF_028609885.1. Taxonomy (NCBI): domain Bacteria; kingdom Bacillati; phylum Actinomycetota; class Actinomycetes; order Mycobacteriales; family Corynebacteriaceae; genus Corynebacterium; species Corynebacterium jeikeium. The sequence goes on from NZ_CP063195.1 coordinate 1,205,948, forward strand.
TCCCTCGCCGTAGAGCAGCACGCCGCGCAGCAGCACTGCGTTCTCCTCGCCAGTGGGGTGGCCTGCAAGCTCGCCGGTAGCCGGATACTCGGAGGTCATCGTCAAAGCTCCTTTTTCGAAAGTCTTTTTGTCTGTCTGTGCCGGTGTCTGTGCCATGTGTGCCTAGCCCTCTTCCCCAACCAGCAGGGTGAACAACACTGCCATGCGCACGTGCACACCCGCGGTGACCTGGTTCAGCACCACGGTCTGCGGGGCGTCCGCAACGTCGTAGTTGATCTCCATGCCGCGCAGCATCGGGCCCGGGTGCATGATGATCGCGTCGTCCTTCATACGCTCCGCGCGTGCCTGAGAAAGGCCGTAGCGGGTGGCGTACTCGCGGTGCGAAGGAAAGAATCCACCGTGCATGCGTTCGGCCTGCACACGCAACATCATCACGACATCCGCGTCGGCGATCTCGCTGTCGAAGTCGTAGCTGACGCGCACGCTATCCGGCTCAGCGCCCCAGTGCTCGATACCCAGCGGCACCAGCGTAGGGGGCGCCACGAAGACCACTTCCGCGCCGAGGGAGGTGAGCAGCTGCGCATTCGAGCGGGCCACGCGGGAGTGCAGGATATCCCCGACGATCACTACCTTCTTGCCGCTAATCTCCCCGATGCGGTTGCGCATCGTGGTGGCGTCCAAAAGAGCCTGGGTGGGGTGCTGGTTGGAACCGTCACCTGCGTTGATGATGGCCGTGTCCTCCAACCAACCGGCCACCTGCCGGGCCGCGCCGGAAGACGGATGGCGCATGATAATCGCGTCTGCACCCACCGCCTTCAGGGTCAGCGCAGTATCTCGCAGGGACTCGCCCTTCTTCACCGAAGAACTGGAAGCGGAGATGTTAATGACGTCCGCGCTCATCCACTTGCCCGCGGTCTCGAAGGAAGAGCGCGTGCGGGTGGAGTTCTCATAGAAAAGGGTGAAGATCGTGCGGCCTCGCAGTGTAGGCAGCTTCTTCATCTCGCGGCCATCGAGGGCTTCGGCGAAGCGATCGGCCTCATCCATCAGGCCTAAGATCTCGGACTTGTTCAGATCGGAAATGCTAATCAGGTGCTTCATGGCTTTAGTTGCTCCCTTCCCCAGCTGCTGGCCTGCGGGTCAGCACCACGTTGTCTACGCCGTCCAGCTCCGCGAGGTTCACGGCTACATCCTCGTCCGCAGCGGTCGGAATATTCTTACCCACGTAGTCCGCACGGATTGGCAGTTTGCGGTGTCCGCGGTCGATCAGCACCGCGACCTGCACGGCGTACGGACGGCCGATATCCGTAAGTGCGTCGAGTGCTGCGCGGATTGAACGGCCGCTGTAGAGCACGTCGTCGACCAAAACCACGACGGCGCCATCGATCCCCTCCGCGGGTACCTTGGTGGGCTTGAGCGCTCGGTGGGCGGTGTTTCGCAAATCGTCGCGATACAGGGTGATGTCCAGGGAACCCTGGAATACTTCAACCCCCGTGAAATGCTGAATTTTTTCGGCCAGGCGGGCCGCAAGCGGCACTCCCCCCGATGGAATGCCGAGTAAAACTACGCGCCGGGAGTCTTCACCATCCAGCGCCGTTTTTTCAATAATCTGGTGCGCGATGCGCGCGACAGTACGGGAAACTTGATCTGCGTCGAGTAGGGTGACGTCAGCTTCTCCAGCCGTCGAGTTCATCGTGACCTCCTTTCCCGCCTCTCTGTGCGGTCCGTTAAAGGATGTCTACTTTTTGACGACTAGAAGTCTATCACGCTTCGTCGGACTCTTGAACGACTCCGTCGAGCAGTCCGTCCAACTCGTCGGACTCAGCTTGCCCGGGCTGCTCAGCTTGCTCGGCTTGCTCAGCCCGCTTAGCGGCAGACGCGTCGGCGATCTTCAAATCTGCCTGCAGCTGCAGGTCCTTATTGATGCCATCCAGCACCGCGTGGATATAGCTAGGTGCCTTGTCGTGGGAGTATTCGCTGGCCAGCTCTACCCCCTCGACCACGGCCACTTGCGGCGGCACGTCATCGTTGAACTTCAGCTCCCACGCCGCCACGCGCAGCACCGCGCGGTCGACTGCGGGTAGACGATCCAGCTGCCAATCGCTGGACAGGTGCAGCGCAATGGCCTCGTCGAGCGCATCCAGGTTGGTAGCCACGCCGGGCACGATCTGTTGGGTGTACTCCGGCACGGGCTTGACCTGGTTTGCCGAGTCCTTAGCCAGGGAAATGCGCTCCTCGACGATCTCCACCGGGTCGATATCGCGGAACTCTGCCTCGAACAAGATGTCCACGGCGCGACGACGCGCCTTGTAGCGCGAGCCGTGGCGCTTGAAGGAAGCGGCCTTAGCTGCTTTGTTATCAGCTGTGCGTTCTTCAGTCATGGGTGAAAAACAGTCGCTGCCTTAGTTGTTTACACGGGACAGGTATTCGCCGGTGCGGGTGTCCACCTTAACGACGTTGCCGGTCTCGAGGAACAGCGGCACCTGAATCTCCGCGCCGGTCTCCAGGGTGGCCGGCTTGGAGCCGCCGGTGGAACGGTCGCCCTGCAGGCCCGGGTCGGTGTGCTCGATCTTCAGCTCCACGGATACCGGCAGCTCGGCGAACAGTGGCTCGCCCTCGTGGAAGGAAACCTGGACGCTGGTGTTCTCCAGCAGGAACTTAGCACCGTCGCCCATCAGGTGCGGGGCCAGCTCGATCTGGTCGTAGGTCTTCTCATCCATCAGAACGAAGCTGGTGCCATCGTTGTACAGGTAGGTCATGTCGCGACGGTCAACGGTAGCGGTCTCCACCTTGACGCCTGCGTTCCAGGTCTTGTCGATGGTCTTGCCGGAGACGACATCCTTGAGCTTCGTGCGCACGAATGCGGGGCCCTTGCCCGGCTTGACGTGCTGGAATTCGACGATCTGCTGCAGCTTGCCATCAACCTTGAGCACAAGGCCGTTCTTGAAGTCAGCGGTGGTTGCCACGAATGGTCTCCTTATTGAGATTGCGATTGAGATTGCAATTGCGAGTATAAAAAATTTTTGGCTGCTACAGTCTAGCAGCCGGCCAAATCTAAACGACGATCAGTTCCGTCGGCGAGGCGTTGAAGCTACGCGCTCCGTCGGCGGTAATGACGTAGGTGTTTTCGATGCGCAGACCCGTCTTACCAGGGATGTAGATGCCCGGCTCGACCGTCACGGTCATGCCTTCTACTAGCTCTTTTTCAGGATTGACGCCCGCCGCTGCCCGCGGGGCCTCATGCACGTCGAGGCCTACGCCATGCCCCGTGGAGTGCACGAAAAACTCACCATAGCCAGCCTCGGTGATCACGTCGCGGCAGGCGGCATCCACGTTGCAGAGCGCCACTCCCGGGGCCAAGATCGCCTCGCCGGCTTTCTGAGCGCGGTAGACCACGTCATAGAGTTCGCGGGAAAGCTCGTCGGGCTCCCCCACGCACACAGTGCGGGTCTGGTCGGACGCGTATCCGTCCAGGTATACGCCGAAGTCCACGGTCACGAGTCCGGGGACAATCGTTTCGCGGGAAACACCCGCGTGCGGTTTGGTGGCATTTAAACCGCTGGCCAGAATCGTCTCGAAGCTCAGCCCATCGGCTCCCGCGGTGCGCAGCTGGAACTCCAGCTCCGCTGCCGCCTGGATCTCTGTAATACCCTCGCGGATACCGTTGTCCTCGATGAATGAGCGCCACACGCTATCGGCTAGTTCACCTGCGGCGGCCAAGGCCTCGATCTCCAGCTCGTCTTTAACCAAGCGTAGATCCTCCACCACCGAGTCCAGTACTGGCGGGTTGCCCAGCGTTCGGGCCTGGCCATATTCCAAGCCGGGTTCCACGGCGAAGTCCTTCCCCGCAAACTCGGCTGCGCGGTCGAACAGCTTTCCGCCGATCTCGATTGTGATGTCTTCCGGCTCGCCGGTCTCCAGGCGGATCTGGGTATCGTAGCGACCGTCGGTCAGCAGGAGGTGCTGGCCGTCTTCGCGAACCACCATAAGCGCGTTGGAACCAGAGAAACCGGTCAGATAGCGGACGTTCTTCAGGTCACTGATCAACAAGGCTGCGTGTGCCGAGGCCTGGATCTTTGCTGTCGCCTTGTTACGGCGGGTGCGGTAGGCGTCAAAAAACTTTTCAGACATGTACTCTCCTTACGGCAGTTTCTACTGTGCGAAGAACCGCAGGGCGGCGACGTAACCGTAGATCCCCAGTCCGGCAATCACGCCGCTGGCCAGAGGGCTTAGGAAACTGTGATGGCGGAATTCCTCGCGGGCGTGCACGTTCGAGATATGTACCTCTACAAAACCCGCACCGTCGGCAATCTCGGCCAACGCGTCGCGCAGTGCGACGGATGTGTGGGTAAAACCACCCGGGTTGATGATTACTGCAGCCCCGTCGTCGGCGGCACGGTGCACACGCTCCAGCAACTCCCCTTCGTGATTGGACTGGAAGAAGTCGATTTCGATGCCCAAGGAGGCCGCCTCGCGGGCCAGGAGATCCTCCACGTCGGCCAGCGTCGTGGTGCCGTAGACCTCCGGCTGGCGCTTACCCAGGCGGTTGAGGTTCGGGCCGTTAATCACGCACACCTTCGGCGCCTCGTGCTGTGCTGCATTCATCGCTGTCTCCTCCTAGTTAGGTATCGCAGGTTAGATATCGCAGGTTAGGCGTCGCCCCGTTAAGCTTCCACGCTAGCGGCGTACGCCGCGCGCAGCAGCTCCTCGCTAGGCCCTTCCAGACGGGTGGGCTTGCCGATCTGCTCAAGCACCACGAAGCGGATCTTCCCGCCCTTGTTTTTCTTGTCGCGGCCCATCGCCGCCAGCAGCTCGTCCAACTCAGCGCCGTCGTAGCTGGTCGCCAAGCCTACAGAATTAAGGATATCGCGGTGACGCCGAACGTCCGCCTCGCTCAAAAGCCCAGCTGCCTTGGCCAGTTCCGCCTCGAAAATCATGCCCACAGCCACCGCCTGGCCATGGCGCCAGCGGTAGTTCTCGTAATGCTCAACCGCGTGGCCGTAAGTGTGACCGTAGTTAAGGATCTCGCGCAGGCTGGATTCCTTCAGATCTACCGCCACCACATCAGCCTTCACCTGAATTGCGCGGGCGATCAATTCCGGCAGGCTGCCGTGCGGGTCCAGTGCCGCCTGAGGATCTGCTTCGTAGATGTCCAAGATCTCGGTATCGGCAATGAAGCCGGCTTTAACAATCTCCGCCGAACCGGCGATCATCTCGGCTTCCGGCAGCGTCTCCAAAACCTCCAGGTCAACAATGACCGCGCTAGGCTCGTGGAAAGACCCGACCAGGTTCTTGCCAGCGGGCGTGTTGATGCCGGTCTTGCCACCGACCGCAGCGTCCACCATGGCCAGCAAGGTGGTGGGATAATGTACTACCTTAATGCCGCGCATCCAGGTGGCAGCGATGAAGCCAGCGAGGTCGGTAGCGGCGCCGCCGCCCAAACCGATGATCGTATCGGCGCGGGTCAGGCCAACTTGTGCACAGACATCCCAGCACTCGGCGGCGGACTGGGCAGTTTTCGCCGATTCGGCGTCATCGATCTGGTGGGTGTGTGCGGCATAGCCGGCCGCGGAAAGGCGCTTGGACAGCTCGGCAGCACGGTCTGCTAGGGCGGGCTGGTGAATGATCAGGTAGTTGGCGGTAGCACCTGCGGCCTTCAGGATCTCTTCAGTAGCAAAGTCAATGCCCCGGTCAATGACCACCTCGTAGGGCGACTGGGAGGCAACCCTAATGCGTTGCTGCTTGAAGTCTGCGGAATGTGAGTTGGTCATGGTGAGAGAATCCTTAGTTGAGTTCTGACTGTTAGCGCGGGACTACTGGGGCCGGATCTGGTGGGATGCGTCGCGCTCGGTGAGGCGTTCCAGGCGCACCTCTTCGATGAAAGACAGTATGTCGGTAACCACACGGCGGGGCTCCTTGCCGTCGCAGCGCACCATGAAGTTGGAAACTTCCTCGTAGAACGCAGAGCGCTGCGCGAAAAGCTGCGCGTACTTGCCACGCGGGTCAGCTACGTTCAGCAGCGGGCGGGTGTTCGATCCGGACGTGCGCCGTACGCCCTCATCGATGGAAACGTTGAGGTACACCACCGTGTGCTCAGCGAGTAATTCCCGAGTGCTTTCGGTCACCACTGCCCCGCCGCCGAGGGAGACGATCCCGTCAGTCTGCAGTGCTTCTGCCACTACGATGGCCTCCTGCTCGCGGAAAGCTGGCTCCCCGAGCTCGCCCATGATTTGGTTGCAGGTTTTACCGAGCTTTTTCTCGAGCATGTGGTCGGTATCCACGAGCTGCAGGTTCAGCGCATTGGCCAAACGCTTACCGATGGTTGTCTTCCCGGAGCCAGGGAGCCCCACCAGCACGGCGCGAGGGCTCATCGGATTTCTCCGTCCGCCACTTCCCCGTCGGCCACGTCGTTGGCCTCAGCGGACCAGTCGAGGCGGGTATCTACGTACTCCAGGTAGGACTGCACGTTGCGCTTGGTTTCCTCCACGGAGTCGCCACCGAACTTCTTCAACACGGCACGGGCCAGTACCAGGGCGACCATGGTTTCGGCCACCACGCCGGCAGCCGGCACGGCGCACACGTCGGAACGTTGGTGAATGCCCGTAGCGGCCTCACCGGTAGCCATGTCCACGGTCTTCAGTGCGCGCGGGACTGTGCTGATCGGCTTCATGGCGGCGCGGACGCGCAGCTCCTCGCCGTTGGTCATGCCGCCTTCCAGTCCACCTGCGCGGTTGCTCAGGCGGTGTACGCCACCGTCGGCAGCCGCCTCCATCTCGTCATGAGCCTCGGAGCCGCGGCGGCGAGCTTCCTCGAAGCCATCGCCGATCTCCACGCCCTTGATCGCCTGAATGCCCATGAGGGCGGCGGCCAGTTGGGCATCCAGGCGCTCGTCGCCGGAGACGTGGGAGCCCAGGCCGATCGGCAGGCCCTTAACTACGACCTCGACGATGCCGCCGAGGGTATCGCCGGACTTCTTCGCGGCCTTGATTTCGTCGATCATGGACTCTTCCGCTGCGGAATCGAAGGCGCGCACCGGCGAGGCGTCGATGCCTTCCAGATCGCTAAATTCCGGGCTCGGTCCCTCATAGGGCTCCGAGCGGCCGATACTGATGACGTGCGAGAGCACCTCCACACCCAGCACCTCGCGCAGCAGGGCGCGAGCAAAAGTTCCGGCGGCCACGCGGGCGGCGGTCTCGCGGGCAGAGGAACGCTCCAGAATCGGGCGTGCCTCATCGTGGTCGTACTTCACCATGCCAGAGAAATCGGCGTGGCCGGGTCGCGGACGGGTCAGCTTCGCACCGCGGCCGCTGGCCATCTCTTTGGCAACCTCCGGATCCGACTCGTCGATCGGGTCGGCGGACATGATCGTGGTCCACTTCGGCCACTCGGTGTTGCCGATCATCACAGCCACCGGGCTGCCGAGGGTCTTGCCGTGGCGCACGCCGCCGACGAAGGTCACTTCGTCGGCCTCGAACTTCATACGCGCCCCGCGACCATAGCCCAGACGGCGGCGAGCCAGCTGATAAGAAACGTCTTCCCGAGTTACCGACAAACCGGCCGGGAGGTTCTCGATCATCGAAATGAGGGCCTGGCCGTGCGATTCACCTGCAGTAGTCCAACGAAGCATAAAGAGCATGATACAGGCCAAATGCAGCCTGAGCTTCAATGACGTCCCGGATTATTAACGGAAGATTAATGACGCCGCCACCACTGCCCCCGTCGCCACCAACATCGCCGGGCCGTGGGGGCTGGCCCTGTCGGCGTCTGCTCTTTGCCCTCCGCGAAGGAAACAGTGCATCACACCGCTCAAACCCAGCGCAGCAACGGTGCCGAACGGAGCGACAATTGCGGCCAGTGTTCCCGTCGTGAGCGCGAGCTTCGCATCCCCGCCACCCGCTATCAGCCGGGGGTGCAGCAGCGGAAGCCCAAAGGCCACCGCCCACCAGGCCACCCCGCCGAGCAGAGCCCAGTGGTTTGCGCCCGGCATAGCTAAGGGCACGAGCCCAGCAGCGGGTATGGCGGGAAGGGTCAGATAGTTCGGCAAGCGGGAGGTGCGGGCGTCAATAAGAAAAAGGGCGATAGCCCACGGCAGGAAAGGTAACAGCGGCCACCAGGAAAGAAACGGGGTTGCATTCACGCTTCGGAAGGTTAGCCAGGCGCGCGGACAGACCCCCGTGCACGAGGCTTCGAGAAAGTCCGGACTGTGGAGAGCGGAAAGTTATCCACAGGGGCGAGGATCTAGGCTTGCCCCTTGGCACGCAGCACGGTATCGAGCATCAGACCCTTTGGGGCTGAATGGCCGGTGAACAGGCGGAACTGTTCCTCAGCCTGGCCTGCCAACATGCGCAGGCCGTCAGCGTGCGGAATCGATTTCGCTGTGGCTGAGGAAAGCAGGGGCGTTGGATATGGATCGTAGATAACGTCCACGATGCCTGATGCGGAACACAGTCCCTCAGCCAGTTCCTCGGCGGCATGGGCTGGAATTGTAGAAATCACGGCGGCTGCGCCGGTGCACGTCCCGGCAATGTCGGCTTCTTCAAAACGAGCCCAGGAGAACTCCATGCCCATCGTCTCCACCACGGCTTGTAGGTTCAGGGCGCGCTCCGATCGAGCAAGTACAGTCACTTCGGTGACCCCGGCGGCAGCCAGCGCCGCCACTGCCGGGCGAGCAGTTCCACCGTTACCAACGATTACCGCGCGGGCGCCTTCGAGCGCAGACGTGTCCCCGCCGTATAGGTGCTCCAAGCAACGAGCCACACCATCCACGTCGGTATTGTCGGCCAACCACTTGCCGTCGCCCTGCGGCACCAGAGTGTTCGCGGAGCCGATCTCCTGAGCCCGGTTGGTCGCCAAATCTGCCAATTCCAAGGCAGCCTGCTTGCCGGGCATAGTCACGGAGAAGCCGCGGACCTGATCGCCAGACTCGCTTAGCAGTCGGCGGATGTCACGAGACTCTCCCGCTTCCACACGGTAGTAATCCATGTCTAGCCCCAGCGCTCGATAACCAGCGCTGTGCAGCTGTGGGGACAGTGAGTGCTCGATCGGGTTGCCCAGCACCGCGCAGCGCATGCCGGGCATCTCCAAGAACTCATCTACCGACAGCACGTGGCCTGCGGCGGACATACAAATTCACCCTTTGCTTATGAAGATTGCTCTTGAGTCTCGGCTAGTTCTGGCTAGCTAGCGGTTCGAATCCAACACACCGTTGCGGCGGGATTCCTCAATAGCCCGTTCGTGGGCATCGAAATCGCGGTTGAAGACCGTTCGACCGTCCTTGTCCACCGTAACGAAGTACAGCCAGTCGCCCTCGGCCGGGTTCTCGATTGCGTGCAGAGCCTGTAGGCCAGGCGAGGAAATCGGAGTTTCCGGCAGGCCCTCCTTGGCGTAGGTATTCCACGGGGTCGACCGCCTACGATCCTCGTCGGTGGTGGCGACCTCAACTTCGCTCAGGTCGTAGTTGACCGTCGAGTCGAACTCCAACTTCTGGTTCTCGTGCAGGCGGTTCAGGATCACGCGGGCGACCTTGTCGAAGTCGCCTTCCGGAGCCTCGCGCTCCACCAGAGATGCCGCCACCAGCATGTCGTAGGGGCTTAAGCCAACCTTTTCTGCGGAAGACAACAAGCCGGTGTTTTCGTACTGCTCCTTGGAGGTCTTCAGCAGAGTCTTGAGAATTTCTTCCGGGCTGCTGGTCGGGTCGAAGAGGTGCACGCCGGGGGAAATCAAGCCCTCGATGCGCTTCGGATCATCGCCGCGCGCGTTCACCTTATCCAAAGCCCAGTCAGCGATCTCTAGCTGCTCCGGCGGGGTCTGCGCCGCCGCTTTCTGCAGGTCCTCGACGGACACACAGTTTTGTTCGTCCTGGCAGGTCTGCTCGGAGACCAACGTGAAGATACCCTTGCGGTTATCTCCATCTACCACCTGGACGTCATGGAGAGTCAGGCCATTCGGAATGTCAACCACGCCCCGGCGGCGTTCATCGCTAGACAGCCACTCCAGGGCCTTGTCGGCGGACATCTGCTCTTGCAGTGGGTAGTAGCCTGCCTGCAGCTCCGGTTCCTTGCGCTCCGCAGCGGACATCAGCGCTCGGCGGGAACCCACGACGTCCTTTTCCACCAGCTGCTCCGACAAGCTATCCACAGAGTCACCGGGGCTTACGCGAACCATGACGACGTTGCCATTGCCCTCACCCTCATAGTCACGCACAGCCACAACGTCGCGCTGGTACCAGACGTAGGCACATGTACCGATCAGGAGGACGACCAGAGCGAGAGCCAGCGCGGCGGCAAGCTGACGGCGCCGTCTAAACTTCGGCTGCATATTGCGGGTCGGTCCCATAGGTCAGTGTGGCCTTTCGTACAGGGTTAAACTCTTGGGTTTGCTCTTTAACGTCAAATACAAGCTGAGCCCAACAACGTTAAGCGTCGCCCGTCATTTTCTCACGAATTGGTAAATTTTAGGAAAGCGCGCGCCGCCGCGTGTCTAACCACCCCTGCAGAATATGTACTGCTGCGGCCTGGTCGATCTTCTTTCTGCCTTTTTTACTATTGACGCCGGAGGCGTGAAAAGCCTGCGTAGCGGCCATCGTAGACATTCTTTCGTCCACCATGCGCAGTGGAATATCCGGCAATTCCTCTTTAACCAGCCGCGCAAATTCCTCTGCATTCAGGGTGCTTTGTGTATGGTTTCCGCGCAGTGCAACCGGTAGGCCCACCACAATCTCCACCACGAAATTCTCCCGGCAGATCTCCGCCACACGCTGTACATCCGCGTCGTCCGCGGTGGCCTGAACGGTCTCCACGGGTGTGGCGAGGATGCAGTCCGGGTCCGAGATCGCCACTCCAATGCGCACGGTGCCTACGTCGAGGCCGAGCCTCCGCCCGCGGCCGGGGTCGGTGGCTGGATCTGGCTTCTCGGTCTGCATCAGCGAAAACTCCCCGCGCGACTATCCGCGCAGTGCGCTCTTGACGGCTTCGATGCCGGCGGGGATGCCGGCGGCGTCCGAACCAGAGCCCTGCGCCATGGCCGGCTTACCGCCACCGCGACCAGAAACCTTCTCCCCGAAGGCCTTGACGAGCTCGCCGGCCTTAATGCCCTTGTCCACAGCAGCGTCGTTTGCAGCGGCGACGAAAGGTACCTTCTCGCCGTCTACGGAAGCAAAGACCACGACGGCGGGTTCGGAGCCCAGGCGGTTCTTCGCATCCATGGCCAGGGTGCGCAGGTCACCGGCGGCCACACCTTCGGGCAGCCGCTCGGCCAGAACCTTGACCTCGCCGATAGTTTCGGCCTTCTCCACCAGCTGGCCGACCTGCCCCTGCAGCTGCTGCGCACGCAGCTGCTGGATCTGCTTCTCGGCGGCCTTCAGTTTGGCGGTGAGCGCGTCGATGCGCTCCGGTAGTTCCTCGCTCGGGGTCTTCAGGCTGGTTGCCAGGCCAGCCACCAGAGACTTCTCGGTACTCAGGAAGCGGAAGGAATCCATGCCCGTGTAGGCCTCGATGCGGCGCACGCCGGAGCCGACGGAGGACTCGCCGAGCACTGAGATCGGGCCGACCTGGGAAGAGTGCTCCACGTGGATACCGCCGCACAGCTCCATGGAGAACGGGCCGCCGATCTCCACGACGCGCACCTCGGAACCGTAATTCTCGCCGAACAGGGCCATAGCGCCCATCGCCTTGGCCTCCTCCAGGGAGGTCTCGATGGTATTCACCTGGTAGTCGCTATCCACCGCGCCGTTGGCGATCTCCTCGATCTGGTTCAGCTGGTTTTCGGTCAGCTGCTCGCCGTAGTTGAAGTCGAAGCGCAGGTAGCCCGGCTTGTTCATGGAGCCGGCCTGCACGGCTGTTGGCCCCAGCACCTCGCGCAGGGCGGCGTGAATCAGGTGCGTGCCGGAGTGCGCCTGGCGAGCCTGGTGGCGCCACGCCTTGTCCACCGTTGCCTGTACCTTTTGGCCCACGGCCAGCTCGCCGCCGCTCACGGTCACGTGGTGTACCCAGACCTTCTTGCCGACCTTCTGCACGTCCTCCACACGGGCGGAGCCCGAGGTGGTGGTCATCTCGCCGCGATCGGCCATCTGGCCACCGGCCTCTGCATAGAACGGGGTGCGGTCCAGAATCACCTGGACGGCCGCGCCCTCGCTAGCAGTTTCCACCAGCGCACCGTCGCGGATGATGCCCAGCACGGAGCCCTCGTCGGCCAGGTTCTCGTAGCCGGTGAACACGGTCGGCTGGTTGTCCACGAACGGGCGGTAGATCGTCTGATCCACGTGGCCCAGCTTCTTGGCGTTGTTATCGGCCTTGGCGCGGGCCTTCTGCTCCGCCATCAGGTCGTGGAAGCCGTCGATTTCCACCTTCAGGCCGGCCTCGGCGGCCATCTCCTGGGTCAAATCGATCGGGAAGCCATGGGTGTCGTGCAGGGAGAAAGCAACGTCGCCCGGGACGGTATCCTCGCCGCGCTCCTTGGCACCGTGGGCCCAGTTGTCGAACATCTGGGATCCGGATTCCAGGGTCTTCAGGAAGGACTTCTCCTCTGCCAGAGCTACGGCGCGAATGCGCTCGTAGTTCTCGGCGATTTCCGGGTAGGAGGGCGTCATGGTCTCGCGCACGGTGTCCATGAACTTCTCCAGGGTCTCCCCCGTTGCACCCAGCAGGCGGGCGGAGCGGATGATACGGCGCAGCAGGCGGCGCAGGATGTAGCCGCGCCCCTCGTTGCCGGGGGTCACGCCGTCCAGCATCAGCATCAGACCGGTGCGGGAGTGGTCGGCGATCACGCGGAAGCGTACGTCGTTTGCCTGGTCGGCGCCGTACTTGGCGCCGGTGACCTCCTGGGCCACGTCGATGACGGGGCGCAGCAGGTCGGTCTCGTACACGTTGTCCACGTCTTGCAGGATGCAGGCGACGCGCTCGATGCCCAGGCCGGTATCGATGTTCTTCTTCGGCAGCTTGCCGACGATCTCGAAGTTGCCTTTGCCCAGCCCCTCGCCGCGCTCGTTCTCCATGAAAACGAGGTTCCAGATCTCGATGTAGCGGGTGTCATCGACGATCGGGCCGCCCTCCTGGCCGTGCTCCGGGCCGCGGTCGTAGTAGATCTCCGAGCAGGGACCACACGGGCCGGGAATGCCCATGGACCAGTAGTTATCCTCCATGCCGAGGCGTTGGATCTTGTGCTCGGGCACGCCGATCTTCTTGTTCCAGATCTCCGCCGCTTCGTCGTCGTCGGTAAAAACTGTAACCCACAGGCGCTCCGGGTCCAGGCCCAGTCCGCCTTCTTCCACCGGATCGGTCAGCAGCGTCCAGGCGTGCGTGATCGCACCTTCCTTGAAGTAAGCGCCGAAGGAGAAGTTTCCCGCCATCTGAAAGAAAGTGTTGTGGCGGGTGGTGATGCCGACCTCGTCAATGTCCAGGGTGCGCACGCACTTCTGGATGGAGGTCGCCGTGCCGTTTTCAAACGGTGGGTTCTGCTGGCCCAGGAAGTAGGGCTTGAACGGAACCATGCCGGCGTTCACGAACAGAAGGTTCGGGTCGTCCAGGATCAGCGATGCGCTGGGTACCTCGGTGTGCCCGGCCTTGGTGAAGTGCTCGATGAAGCGCTGGCGGATCTCATGCGTTTGCACGGTGGCTTTACCTCGTAGAGTTCTATGTCGACTGTAAATGGAATGCGTACATTCTACCCCCGGGTTAAGAAGGAGCGAACGATAGCCCTAAGGCTACTCAAGCGCGCAGCAATGGTCTTTTCGTGGCCGTGGGTTGTCGGCTGGTAGTACACCGCGTCCTTCAGATCGTCCGGCAGGTACTGCTGCGGCACCACGCCCTTGGGGTCGTCGTGCGGATAGACGTATCCCACCGCGTTGCCGAGTGCCTTCGCCCCCTGGTAGTGGCCGTCGCGCAAGTGAGCCGGTACTGTCCCGCCCTTGCCTGCCTGCACGTCCCCGATGGCAGAGTTGATGGCTGCGATCACCCCGTTGGACTTCGGCGCGGTCGCCAGGTGGATCGTGGCCTGCGCCAGGTTGAGCCGTGCCTCCGGCATGCCGATGAAGCTCACCGCGTGATATGCCGCCACCGCCACCTGCAGCGCCTGCGGGTCGGCCATGCCGATGTCCTCGCTGGCATGGATAACCAGTCTGCGGGCGATGAAGCGCGGATCTTCGCCGCCTTCCAGCATGCGGGCTAGGTAGTGCAGCGCGGCGTCCGGATCCGAACCACGGATGGATTTAATGAAGGCACTGGTGATGTCGTAGTGCTGGTCGCCGTCGCGGTCGTACCGCGCCACTGCCTTGTTGAGGGACTTTTTTACTTGTGACGCCACCAGCTCCGCCACGCCGTTCTCCCCATCCGGCTCGACTCCCTCGGCCGCGGCCTCCAGATACGTCAGACTACGGCGGGCATCCCCGGCCGCCATGGCGACGAGCTGATCCATCGCCTCGGAGGTCACCCGCAGACGGCCAGCGTAGCCGCGCTCGTCGTCGAGGGCGCGCTGCAGTACGGTGCGGATGTCGGCGTCACTAAGAGAGGACAGTTGGACAAGCAACGACCGCGACAATAGTGGCGACACCACAGAGAACGAAGGATTCTCGGTGGTGGCGGCGACCAATAGGACGGTGCGGTTTTCGACTGCGGAGAGGAGTGCGTCCTGCTGGGTCTTTGAAAAACGGTGCACCTCGTCGATGAATAAGACGGTGTGTTCGCCCAAGACCAGGCGCTTGCGGGCTTGTTCGATGATCGCACGGACTTCTTTTACGCCAGAGTTCAGGGCGCTTAAGGCCTCGAAACGGCGACCGGAAGCCTGGGAGATCAGGCTCGCGATGGTGGTCTTGCCGGTGCCAGGTGGACCGTAGAGGATGACGGAGGTATCTCCGTGGCCATCGATCAGACGGCGCAGTGGCGAGCCGGGGCCGAGAACCTTGTCCTGGCCCACTACCTCATCGAGGCTGCGGGGGCGCATACGGACGGCCAGCGGCGCGTGGGAGCCGGGGTGAAAGTACGCCTCAGCGGCGTCTCCGTCGGTTCCATTTGCCGCAGCGGCGCCACTGCCCTGCTGACCTTGGGAAAACAGATCGTCCATAGGCTTAATCAGCAGGCGCTACTCTACGCGCTCGTGCGGAAAGGCTCCCAGCTGCGACAACACCTTCAACAAAACCCGGGCGAAACCACCGATGGCCGCGAAGTCCTGGGAGTCGCGACGGCGGGAGTAGCGCTCGATGGCTTCCACCGTCGTAGCCAAATCTTCAAGCTGCTCCTCCGACATGTGGCGGATCGAGCGGGTTACCTCCTGGTTATCCGACACTTCGCCGAAGACGAACGAAGAGTGCTTGGTTACGGAAAGCCGACCGTAGTACATCATGATCAGCGACAAGAAAGCCCAGCCGATCAGGGCGGACATGACCCAATCGTGGAAGACTTCGTCGTCGGCGATCGCCGGCCAGATTTGCTGTGCCTCCGCCCGCCATGCGGCAAGGAACTCCGTGGTCTCCGGCTCATCCAAACCCGGGGTGGAATTATCCTGCGGGAAGCCCGCCACAACGCAAGCGACGTCAAAAGCAGCGTCGCGGAAGCCCGCCCACTCGTAGTCCAGCAGCACGACGCTATCGGTGAGCATTACGTTGTCGGGCGCTAGGTCGAAGGGAGTGAAGACCAGATACTCGGACTTGCTCTGGCGCTCCGCGGCGTTGGTAGCGTAGCGCTGAACCACCGGGTCGATGGTCAGCCCGTTGGAAATCATGAGGTCCACGCCGGATTGGATGAGCTCACCGACGTTGATGTCTGATTCTTCAATAGCGCCGGGGCTGATCTGGTGGCGCTGGCACTGACGGCGCATCAAGGTGGAGTATGACTGCGCACCCCCGAACGTAGCGGCGTGCATCTTACCCAGCGAACGGCCTAGCTTGCGCAGGGCTCCGATCCGAGACTTGGAGTCCTGCAGGGTCAGCACGTCGGTAAAGCTCGTGCCATCACCCGCATCCGACAGGATCAGCAGACGCTGGTCGATGTCATAAGCCAGCAGTACCGGGCCGGGTCGCACGGTCTCCGCCAGTGTGTTGGTGTACTGGTAAGCCACAACCTCGCGGAGCATGCCCAAAGCATCGGGACCGAACTCCGTAGGGGCGGTGGAGCCCTCGGTGGAGCCATCGCCGGATCCGCCGTTGCCGGAGTTGGCGGCGGCCGCATTCCCTTCGCTTTCCGGCGGCAATTGCTTGATTACCACCGTGCGTTCCTGCAGGAACGGGTCGGCGGAAATCCGACAGCGGAGTACGGTCGAGGAGCCACTCCCACCCAGGTCCTGGGGATCGCTGAGTTCGGGTGAGCCTCCGAAGCGGGCCGCCAAAACTTGGGTTGCCGCCTCGACGGTGGACTCGACTGATTGCACTACTACTCGCCTACTTTTCCTTCTGACCCTGTGGGCCCTTCTTCGGCTTAAAATCGATGCCAGATTCCTTACGCTGCGCTGCCGAGATCTCGCCCGGAGCGTCGGTCAGCGGATCCACGCCGCCGCCGGACTTCGGGAAGGCGATGACGTCGCGGATGGAGTCGAAGCCACCCAGCAGGGAGACGATGCGGTCCCAGCCGAAGGCGATGCCGCCGTGCGGCGGGGCGCCGAAGGCAAACGCATCCAGCAGGAATCCAAACTTCTCACGGGCTTCCTCCTCGGTAATGCCCATGACCTTGAACACGCGCTCCTGCACGTCTGGCTGGTGGATACGAATGGAACCGCCGCCGATTTCGTTGCCGTTACAAACGATGTCATAGGCGTAGGCCAGTGCCTCGCCCGGGTTCTCGTCGAAGTTATCGAGGTACTCCGGCTTCGGGGAGGTGAAGGCGTGGTGCACAGCGGTCCAGGCGGAGTGGCCCAGGGCCACGTCGCCCGATGCGGTGGCATCCGCAGCCGGCTCGAACAGCGGGGCGTCTACGACCCAGGTGAAAGCCCAATCGCCTTCCTTGATCAGACCCAGCTTGTTAGCGATCTCGCCGCGGGCTGCACCCAGCAGAGCGCGGGAAGGCTTGGTCTCGCCAGCGGCAAAGAAGATGCAGTCGCCCGGCTTGGCACCGACGTGCTCGGCAATGCCCGCACGCTCTTCGTCAGTAATGTTCTTGGCAACCGGTCCGGACAGCTCGCCGTCCTCGCCCACCAGAATGTAGGCCAGGCCCTTCGCGCCGCGCTGCTTGGCCCACTCCTGCCAGGCATCCAGCTGGCGGCGGGGCTGGTCTGCGCCGCCTTCCATGACCACTGCGCCGACGTATTCGTTCTGGAACACGCGGAAGGTGGTGTTCTTGAAGAAGTCGGTGCACTCAGTGATCTGAATGTCGAAGCGCAGGTCCGGCTTGTCGGAGCCGTAGTACTTCATAGCATCGGCGTAGGTCATGCGCGGGATCGGGGTGGAGATCTCGTAGCCGATCTCCTTCCAGATGGCTACCAGGATCTCCTCTGCCAGAGAGATCACGTCTTCCTGGTCCACGAAGGACATCTCGACGTCCAGCTGGGTGAACTCCGGCTGGCGGTCGGCGCGGAAGTCCTCATCGCGGTAGCAACGCGCGATCTGGTAGTAGCGTTCCATGCCAGCCACCATCAGCAGCTGCTTAAACAGTTGCGGAGACTGCGGCAGGGCGTAAAACGTGCCGGGGCGCAGGCGTGCAGGCACCAGGAAGTCACGGGCGCCCTCTGGGGTAGAGCGGGTAAGCGTCGGGGTTTCAATCTCCGTGAAGTCGTGCTCGGCCAGAACCCCGCGGGCAGCCTGGTTAACACGGGAGCGGAGGCGCAGCGCATCGCCCTGGGTCTTGCGGCGCAGATCCAGGTAGCGGTACTTCAGGCGGGTTTCCTCGCCCACCTCGCCGGAGGAGGACGGATCGTCGATCTGGAACGGCAGCGCGGCCGCCTCGTTCAGAACCTCCAGGGCGGACACGTTGACCTCGATGCCGCCAGAGGCCAGGTTCGGGTTCTCGGATCCCTCCGGGCGAGCCTCGACCACGCCGGTTACCTTCAGGCAGTACTCGCTGCGCAGGTCGTGCGCACGCTCCGCCACCTCGGACTCGCGGAAGACGACTTGTGCCACGCCGCTGCGGTCGCGCAGGTCGATGAAAATGACGCCACCGTGGTCGCGTCGACGACCAACCCAGCCGGTCAGAGTCACTTCATCACCGATATTGTCTGGGCGTAGTTCGCCCGCAAGGTGTGTGCGCAGCACGTTCCTATAGTCCTTCCTCGATTTTTAGTCTTTTCGGCCTTACAGCTTACCTTGTCCGCAATGGGGTGTATACGTCGCCCGGGTATGGCACGATTCACTTGTGACTTTTAACAACAATCTGAACAACTATTCCGATCGTGGGCAGCGCGGAGGCACGGGATCCGGCGGGGGCGGATTCGGCTTCGGCGGTGGGGGTGGCAATCAGGGTGGAGGCGGCGGCTTGTTCACCGGCCTGCTTTTTGGCGCCCTCGCCCGCCGCTTCGGCATTCCCGGAATCATCGTTGCCGCTGTTCTCGTGTTCCTCTTCAACGGTGGATTGGGAATGCTGAGCGGGAACAACAGCGCGGATCAACGTGCGGGCGTCAGCAACAGTCGCACGGGCGAAGGCTTCGAGCACTGCAAGACTGCCGAGGACGCCAACAACAATGACGATTGCCGTGTATTGGCCACGGCGAAGTCGGTCGACCAGTTCTGGAGCTCGGCTCTGCCCGAGGAGGCTGGCAAGAAGTACAGCGAGCCGGGCCTGGTGCTCGCCGAGGGGCAGACCAGCACCCGCTGTGGCTCTGCGAACCTCGCTAGCACCGGCCCGTTCTATTGCCCCGGCGACGAGACGGTCTACATGTCCGTCCCATTCTTCGACGAGCTGAAGCAAATGGGTGGATCCAACGGCCCATTCGCGCAGATGTATGTCACCGCCCACGAGTTCGGCCACCACATTCAGAACCTGGAGGGCACCCTGGGTTTGAGCGATTACGATAGCCCTGGCGAGGATTCCAACGCGGTGAAAATGGAGGTCCAGGCCGACTGCTACGCCGGAGTGTGGGCCCAAAACGCCGACAAGGGCGAGGACGCTCTGTTGGAGCCCCTCACCCAGGAGCAGGTCGAGCAGGCCATCACTACTGCTCGTTCTATTGGCGATGACGCCATCCAGTCCAGCGCCGGACAAGAAGTAAATCCTGACAAGTGGACCCACGGGTCTTCCGAAATGCGCGTGGACTGGTTCATGCGCGGCTACCAAGGCGGCACCATGAAGTCCTGCCACCAGGACTTCCAGCGCTAAGCCCCGCGCACGTAGCCCCGCGGCGCCCCGCCTGCAGCGCTCTTAACGCTGCGGTGGCAGGTACGGGCGCAGCCAGTTCGGCACTGCGCCGGCCGGGATCAGGTGGTTCACCCATCCCCACAGGCCCGCACCGGCGGCGCCCAGGCCGATGATGCCCAGAATGATCGTGGTGATGATGCCTGCCTTAGCGGAGCCGCTGAGCTCCGTCTTGGAACCACCCAAGGACCCGGTGGAACCAGTGGAACCTGAGGAGCCGCCCGGCTTGTCCGGGTTGGTCGAGTCGTCAGGGTCCGGCCCCGGCTGCGGACCCGCGCCCGGGGCGTTGAAGCCCACCTTGATCGGGTCGTGGTCCGAGGCACGGAACACGTTCGGCTCGTAGAAGTCCACCACGTTGTAGTTGCGGCGAGAGTACTCGAAGGCAACTGACTCGTCGGCGTTGATGTCCCACACGTCCGCGCCGGTGGCCATCTCAGTGGCCTTCTCGTTGGCTAGGACGTGGTCCAGGGAGCCCACTCGGCCACCGAATTGGTAGGAATGACCGGCGTCGAACTTGGTCTCGAGGTTGGTGTAGCCGGCCTCCTCAATGATGCGGATGGCATCTTCCTTCGCATAGGCGTTGAAGTCGCCCAGGATGAACTGCGGCTTGTCCTTGAAGTCCGCGTCTTCGCTCAGCCACTTCACGAGCTGGCTGGACATTTCTGCGCGCAGCTTTGCGTTGTTGCCCTGGCCGTCGCCCGTATCCGCGTCGCCGCGAGCCACGCTGCCCTTGGACTTGTAGTGGTTCACGACGGCGACGAAAGCCTGCTCGTCCTTCGCACCCTTGTTCTTGAACTGCTGCGCCAGCGGCTGGCGAGCGATCTGGTCGAAAGCCTCTACGTCGAGGATCTTGGACTCCCCGACCGGCTCGACCTTGTCCGGCTGGTAGATGAAGGCCGTGCGGATGACATCCTCGTTCTTGGCGACTGTGGCCGGGCTCTTAACGTACTCCCACTTGCCACCGGCCGCGTTGAGCTCGTCGACCAGGTGCTTCAGCGCTGCGTCGCGGTCCTTGCCGAACTTGGCTGAGTTCTGGATCTCCTCCAGGCCCAGGACCGAAACATCCAGGGTGTTGATCGCCTTGACGATCTTGGCCTGCTGATCCTTGAACGCCTGCTCGGAGTAGGCACCGCGAACGTCGCACTTGTCGGCGGTAACAGGGTTCCCCTCGCGATCCTTGTAGGAGCCGCAGTTGCCTTGATCCTGACCCAGATCGGTGAAGTAGTTCAGAACGTTGAAGCTGGCGATGGAGTGGCTGCCGCCGACCTCTTCGGGGCCGTTCTCCTCGGCCGGACGGGAGTCCTCCCAGCTGATCGGCAGATCCGCCTGCGCGGTATCGCCCGTGATCTGGGAGGTGGGCTGCAGGGACCACTTGTTGAAGCCATAGGACAGCACCGTGGGCTGGGAGAAGCTCACCTGGTCGCCGGTGCGCAGAGACTTGATGCCCTCGGCGGTCTTCAGGTAGGGCTGCGGGGTGTTCTGCGCATCCTTGTTGCGGAAGAAGTTCAACGTAGCGCCATCGTCGAGGGTGACGACGCGCTTGGCGTTCCCGGCCTCATAGTCCTGGGCTTCCTTCCCCGGTGCCACCTTGGAGGTCGCCTGGTACAGCGGCTCGTTTCCCTCCACGAGATCTACGGAACCGTACTGGTTCAGCTCGTAGTTGTTGGTGACGGTGTAGGTAGCGGAAGGCTGGAACATCATGTGCTCGTTAGCCTCACGGGTCTCCTCATCCAAAGGAACGGCTTCCGTGATCGGCTCCGGCTTTTCCCCGCAGTCCGCTGACGGGTTGCCGGACTCGGTGTACTTGGCAGATCCGAGCTGGGTGGACCCGTAGTGCTCCCCCACCGTGCCGGTGACTACGACGCACTTGCCGAGGTCCGCCGGGGTGCCGCCCTTGCCGGTGTAGACGAACACTGCCTGGGATGCTTCGCCGGCCTTACGCAACTGTGTCGCGCCGCCCTCCTGGATCACGAAGCCATTCAGACCACCGGAGGGGTAGCTTGCGGTGACCCAGCCAGCGGTTTTGACCTGCTTGTCCACCAGCGGGGACTTCTCCCCCGTTCCCTGAATATCGGAGATCTTGTGTTCCTCGGCGTCTCCCGGCTGCTCCGGTTCGCCAGGTTGCTTCGGATTCTCCGGCTGCTCTGGGTTTTCTGGGGTCTCCGTGTTCGGATCCAGCGCGTCGCCGCCGCTGTAGCGCGGCTTCGGATCGCCGACGGTGAAGTCAGCGCTGTTGTCGTCGGTGTCCTTCCCCTCATCATTACGGGCGGCAGCCGTGGTGTTAGAAAGAGCCGCGGTACCAGCGGTCTCGTTCACCTGGGCATTGCCATAGCCCACGATGTCGATCGCGGGGTTTCCGGCGGCCCACTCCTCGGACGAGTCACTCAGGACGACGGTGCCGTTCGTCCCGCCCATGGTCAAATCGTCCCCGTTGGCGTCAGCAACAAAATCCTGGGTACCGCCCTTACCCTCAGCGCCCTTGATCAGATAAAAGCCCTTCGGCTGGATGGTGCCGGATAGCGCGATCGGCTTGCCAATGTTATTACCGCTGGCGGAGAGATACTGGACGGTCCAGCCATCGAGGTTAATCGGCTTGTCGGTGGGGTTGAACAGCTCAACGTAGTCGTTCTTCAGCGTGGCGCCCTTGTTTCCGCCGCCACCATAGACGGCGCTGATGACGACGTTATCGCCGAGCGGGCTAGCTAGGGCAGTCGGGACGGTGAGGACATTGGTACCCAGGGCCAGCGCGCTGAAGGTGGCCACGGAGGTGATGGTCTTGAAACGAGCCTTCATGGATCTAGATCCTGCTTTCTGGTGAAGATAGCTCCCGCTGGTGAGGCGGGAGCTAGAGGTGATTGGGGTATTGATTACGGCGAATTAGATCTTCAGCAGGTCGCGGGCCCACTTCGGCAGGATATGGGTCGGAACACCACCGTTGTTCTGTACCCATGCGATGGCCGTAGCACCACCGATGATCAAGGCTAGGATGCCCAGGATGGCGCCGATGATGCCGCCGGTGGAGGAACCAGATAGGGAGCCTTCTGCACCCGTGTTCTCGTCCGACGTTGCACCGCAGCCACGATCGACGTCAAGCTTGCCTTCGACGGAGATTGGGTAGTTCAGCTCGGAGCCAGCGTCGGTGGTGATCTGCAGGAACGCGGCTTCTTCCGGAACAGTCAGATTGACGGTGGCCTTACCGGTTTCGTCAAGACCATCGGTGACCGTATTGTCCATCTCCGCGGAAGCTTCGCCGACGGTGACGGCCTTCTTGCCCTCGCAGCGCAGGAACTTCGCAGTCGCCGTGGTCGGCTTTTCTTCCTTGCCGGTGTAGCTCAGGGAGCTGAGGTTGACGGTGACGTCCTTCTTCGGAGCCAGCACGCTGCTGTTCAGAGCCTTGTCGGTCGCCTTTGCCTCCTCCACGGCCGCGCCGGACAGCTTTACGCCGACGGAGGTCTGGTTCGGGCGAACGGCGATGTCCTTATTGTCCTTCAGGTAGCGGTTGAACACATCGATGTCCATCTGGCCCGCGTCCTGGAACTTGCCGCCCTTGAATGCATCAAAACTGTCACCACCGTTCAGCAGGAAGCTGGACCCGGCCACGCGGTACTTTTTGCTCGGGTCAAGAGGCTTGCCATTGACGGAAACGTAGGTGATGCGCTTGCCCTGCTCGGCATCCGGGTCGTATGCGTACTGCACGTTCTTGGACAAGCCCAACGCCAGCATTGCGCGCTCCCCGCCCGGCTTCCACTGCTGTTCGAGGGCCTGCTTCAGCTGCTCACCGGTGATCTCCACAACACCAAGGGAATTGCCAAAAGGCTGAACTGCGAAAGCCTCTGCGTAGGTCACGTCACCCGAGGCCAGGTCAGCGCGGACGCCACCAGCGTTCATCACGCCCAGGTCGGCCTTCAAGTCGGTCAGCTTGTTAACGCCGTACAGGGTGGCGTCCGCAATCATGGAGTTCAGGGAGGACTCGGTACCGCGGTTACCGCCGGATTCGCCGTCGGAGTTTGCGCCGCGGTAAAAGTCGTTCTTCAGGGTGGTAACGACCTTTTCGCCCTCGGTTTTCGCCGATTCCTTTGCCGCGGAAACGATCTTCGCCACGTCCTCATCCGGGGTGTCGCCACAAACGTCCCTCATGTCCTTTGCCGTACGGTTCTCGGCGGTGACGGACACAACCTTCTTGGCCGCCTTGTCGTAAACGATGTCGATGTCGGCCAGATCCATGCCGTAGTTGGCCGGCTGCACCAGCACTGGCTTACCGTCGAGCTTGCGTAGCACATGGGTGTGGCCGGCAATAACTGCGTCCACGTCCTGGGAGAATTTAGTGTTGTCCATCCCCTCATGCACCAGGCCGATGACTACGTCCGCCTCACCAGATTCCTTCAGTCGCTTGGCTTCTGCGTTAGTCGCAGCCACCGGTTCGGAGAAGCTGAGGCCTTGGATGCCGTCCGGAGAAACCAGGTTCGGGGTGTCCGCAGTAATGGTGCCGACGTATCCGATCTTCACACCGCCTTTTTCGATAACCGTGGACGGCGCCATGTCGCTTCCCTTGACGTTGGCACCCAGGTAGGGGAACTTCGCATCCTTGTCGCCGTTAACACCTACGCGATCCTTCAGGTCTGACCACCCCTTATCGAACTCGTGGTTACCCACGGCGGAAGCCTCTAGTCCCATGGCGTTCAACGCATCGAGGGTCGGCTTGTCCTTCAGAATGGAGGACTCGAAGGGAGAACCACCGATGTTGTCACCTGCGGATACGAAGCTGGTGTTCGGGTTGCCTTCGCGTTCCTTGTTCACGTAGCAGGCCATCACGGCCGCGCCGGGCTCGATGATTTCTCCCTTGCGATCCTTAGCCTGGGATAGGTGGCCGTGGAAGTCGGTGACGCCGATGATGTTAAGACTAACCTGGTCAGCCTCGGCGGCGTACGCGGGAACATTCAGCCCCGCGAGGGCCAGGGTCGGCGCCATGGCCAGGGTCATGACGGCACGGGAACTGCGGCGAGACAGCTTGAACACTTTGGGTTTCTCCTCGTTGAAACGAATCACTAAAGGTTGCGCAGCAAAGGCGTGCTGCAACGAAGGAGAGCTAACCACCGTTACTTGTTCTTGTCCGCGCAATCCATTGCGCAAATCACGCTGCGACCAGGAACTTCATGCAAAGTAATGGAAGTATTAAACTTTAATTCACCAAAAATACCCCCGCGTAGTGTTACGCGAGGGTACAGATGTGACCGGTGTTACTTCGGTCTTAAGCTCAGCCGTTCTACTAGGCGTGGGCAGCCCTATCTGCCGTCTTCTCCGCCAGCAGCTCTACGACGGCAGCCAGGTCCACCTCGTGCTGCTCGTGTGCGCCGAGGTCCTTCACCGTCACCGTCCCCTCAGCCAGCTCCTTATCGCCCAGTACCAGGGCATACAGCGCACCCGCACGGTCGGCCCCCTTCATGGCTCCCTTCAGCCCGCGGTCACCGTAGGACATATCGGCGGACACGCCGCGCTCACGCAGGTCATCCACGATGCCCACCATGCGCCGCTTGGCCTCTGCGCCCAGTGCCACGCCGTAGACATCAACCCTTCTTCCTGTTGACGCCCTCTTCTCCTCCGCCTCGAGAGCCAGCAGCGCCCTATCGACTCCCAGCCCGAAGCCGATGCCAGACAGGTCCTGCCCGCCCAGTTGAGCCATCAGGCCGTCATAACGTCCACCGCCACCAATGCCAGACTGCGCACCCAGGCCATCGTGGACAAATTCGAAACAGGTCTTCGTGTAGTAATCCAAGCCGCGCACCATCCGCGGGTTGATGGTGTAGCCCACGCCCAAGTCATCCAGCAGCCCGGTCACGGTTTCGAAGTGCTCGCGGGACGAATCACTGAGGTGGTCCAGCATCAAGGGAGCCTCGGCCAGCATCTCCTGCATCTCAGGGCGCTTATCATCCAGTACACGCAGCGGGTTCAGCTGCGCACGGCGCTGCGTCTCCTCATCCAACGGCAGCGTGGCCAAGAAGTCCTGCAGCTTCTGCCGGTAGGCGGGGCGGTCGTCCCAGTCACCGAGGCTGGTCAGCTCGAGGCGGAAGCCGTTCAGACCAATGGAGCTAAAGCAGCGGTGCGCCAACGCGATAACCTCGGCGTCCAGCGCCGGATCGTCCACGCCGATGGCCTCCACGCCCACCTGCTGCAGTTGGCGGTAGCGGCCGGCCTGCGGACGCTCGTAGCGGAAGAAGGGGCCATTGTAGACCAACTTGACGGGTAGCTGCCCGCGATCCAGGTTGTGCTCGATGACGGCACGCATGACGCCCGCCGTGCCCTCCGGCCGCAGGGTCACCGAACGGCCGCCCCGGTCGGCGAAGGTGTACATTTCCTTCGACACAACGTCGGTAGATTCGCCAACGCCACGGGCAAACAGAGAGGTCTCCTCGAAGATCGGCAGCTCCACGTGCTCGTAGCCTGCGGCGTGCGCGGCGGAGGTGAACGCATCCTTGACCGCCTTAAACTCCGCCGATGTCGGCGGCACGTAGTCCGGCACGCCCTTCGGCGCGCTGAGCGCCTTAAACTTCTCGGCCTTGGCCTTTTGGGGCTTCTGTTGCTTCTTCTCGCTCTCAGTCACAAGTAGACAGTCTACTAAACGGCTATTGCACTGCCGCCAGGAAGCTATTGGTGCGCTTTTCTTCCCCGATGGTCGTGTGCGGGCCGTGCCCCGGCAGCACAATGTCCTCGTCATCGAAGTCGGTGGTTAGCTTCTTGAGGCTCAGCATCATGTCCTCGGGCGAGCAACCCGGAAGATCGGTGCGCCCCACTCCTCCACGGAACAGCACATCGCCGCCGAAGATGAGCCCATTCACGCGGAACATGACATGCCCCGGTGAGTGGCCTGGCATGTGGTGGATCTCGAACTCCGCACCGCCAATGCTGATGGAATCCTCCAGGTGACGAATGTTCTCAATCGCCGGCATGTTCGCAACGTCGAAGGGCTGCGCCAGCGGGCTGGCCGCCTGATCCATTTCCAACATGAAGCGGTCCAGCTCGTGGACGTACACCGGCACCCCAAATGCTCCCGCGTCGCGAATGTGGTCGATATGTCCGTGGGTCAGCACGACCTTTTCCACGAAAAACTTGTGCTCCTCGGCGAGCCTTTGGATGTTCTCGAACGCACCCAATCCCGGGTCTATAACGACCGCCGGGGAGCTCTCCCCGCTATTGGCGTCAGAACCATCAATCACCACATAGCAATTGGTTTCGAAAGGGCCAGCAGGAAAAGAAAGGACCTGCGTCGTATCCGGCAAGGGGGTTGCGTCTGTGCTCATGCCACAAACCCTAGCGAAAACACCAACGAGCCCGTGCCCCTTCACCCGAATCGGCCAGTATATAGGGCATAATGGATCACCGTATCTAGCACAAGAAAGGTCCTAGAAAAACGTGTCAGACAACAACTACCCGAACGAGGCCCAGCGCGACCAGGCACTGTCGGAGCTAGAGAAAGCTCTGAAGTCCCGCGAGCGCAAGGCCAAGATCGCACCGCTGGGCGTGGTAGCCGCAACACTCGCCGTGCTGGTGCTCATCGTGGGCGGCATCTGGTTCGCCGCCACCTACACCTCCAACGAGGATGAAGATCAAGTCGCTGAGAGCGAGCAGCAGACTGAAGAGCCGGACGTAAAGCCCGCGGCGCTACCGGCAGGCCCTAAGGAGCCTTACGGCGAGACCGTGAAGTGCGAGTACAAGAAGGACCCGCAGGGCAAGCTCAGCGAGGCCGGGCTGCCTGACGGCAACAACGTAACCGCCAA
Source organism: Corynebacterium jeikeium (assembly GCF_028609885.1). NCBI lineage: Bacteria > Bacillati > Actinomycetota > Actinomycetes > Mycobacteriales > Corynebacteriaceae > Corynebacterium > Corynebacterium jeikeium. The sequence continues at coordinate 1,232,982 of NZ_CP063195.1, forward strand.
GGGAACCGAAAAGGTCACCTTGACCATGAACGGCCAAAAGGTTGGCTTGGAGCTGGCCAACGACAAGTCCCCGTGCTCCACCAATTCCTTCAAGCACCTGGTGGAGAAGAAGTTCTACGACTCCACCAAGTGCCACCGCTCTGTGAAGTCCGATTCCATGACCATCCTGCAGTGCGGCGACCCTGAGGGTACTGGCGCAGGCGGCCCGGGCTACTCCTTCGCAGATGAGTACCCGTCCAACGGCGTGGACAAGGACAAGGCCGACTCCCCGGTCACTTACAAGCGCGGCACACTAGCCATGGCCAACAGCGGACCGGATACCAACGGCAGCCAGTTCTTCCTGGTCACCGGTGATACCACCCTGCCGCCGAGCTACAACATCTTCGGCACCATCGACGAGGCCGGCCTGAAGGCACTGGACAAGCTGATGGAAAAGGCACCTGAAGGTGATGCGGCCCCGAATGAGGACATCAACATCGAATCCGCAGTACTGGGTTAGACAACTCGGCTAGCCTTCAGGGCTAGCCGCCCGTCGTGACACGGTAGACGTCGTAGACACCTTCGACGTTACGCAGCTGGTTCATCATGTAGCCCAGCTGCTTTGTGTCCGACACCTCGAAGGTAAAGCGGATCGTCGCCACCCGGTCGCCCGCGGTGTGCGAATTAGTGGCGATGATCGGCACCTTCTGATCCGAGATCACGCGCGTGACCTCAGAGAGCAAACCGTTGCGATCCAGACCCTCGATCTGGATCGTGACCATAAACACTGCATTGTGGAAGCTGCTGGCCCACGAGACTTCAATAATCCGCTGCGGCTCTTGGTGCAGCTTCTCGGCGTTGGTGCAGTCCGTACGGTGCACGCTTACGCCCCCGCCCTTGGTGATAAACCCAAAGATCTTATCGCCCGGCACCGGGGTACAGCACTTTGCCAACTTCGCGGAGAAATCGGCCTCGCCCTGCACCAGAATGCCGGAACCATCGCCACGGCCTTCCTGCGGAGTATTCGCGATCTTAGAAGTCGCAGAACCAGACTGTAGAACGTCATCGGCCTCCGACTCTGGCTCCAGCCCCTCTACAAAGCGATTGCAGACGTGCCCGGCCGTAACCTCTCCCCGGCCAATAGCAGTGTAAAGCGCCTCGACATCCTGGTAGTTCATGTCGCTGGCCAGCAGGCGCAGGGATTCGTGGGTAAAGAGACGATGCACCGCCAGGCCACCCCGCTGTGCTTCCGCGGCCAGCAGATCGCGGCCCTTCTCCGCTGCTTCCTCGCGCCGCTCCTTGGCGAACCACTGCCGGATCTTCGCCTTCGCTCGCGGCGAGACGACAATACTCATCCAGTCCTTCGATGGCCCGGAGTTTTGATCCTTGGAGGTAAAGACCTCCACCTTATCGCCGGTGTTCAGCTTGGATTCGAGCGCCACCAGCTTGCCGTTGACCTTCGCGCCAATACAGCGATGGCCGATTTCCGTGTGCACAGCGTAGGCAAAATCAATCGGCGTGGATCCGTTCGGCAGGGTGATGGCATCGCCCTTTGGCGTGAACACGAAGATCTGGTTGGTGGACAGGTCGTAACGCAGTGAGTCCAGGAACTCGTTTGGATCCGCTGCCTCCTTCTGCCAGTCCAGCAGCTGGCGCATCCACGCCATTTGGTCCACTTCTGCAGACTCGCTGTTGTTGTTGCCGCGGGTTTCCTTGTACCGCCAGTGCGCCGCAATGCCGTATTCGGCGTTGTGGTGCATCTCGTGGGTGCGAATCTGCACTTCCAGGGGCTTGGTGTCCGGGCCTATCACGGTGGTGTGCAGCGACTGGTACACGCCGAAGCGTGGGGAAGAAATATAGTCCTTAAAACGCCCCGGCATCGGCTGATAGAGGGTGTGAATGGCACCGACTGCCGCGTAGCAATCCTGCACACTATCCACCAGAATGCGCACACCCACCAGATCGAAAATCTCGTCAAAGTCGCGTCCGCGCACGATCATCTTCTGGTAAATCGACCAATAGTGCTTCGGGCGGCCCTCCACCGTGGCGTGCAGCGAACTGCGCGACATTGCCAGCTCGATCTCCTGCTTCACCTTCGCCAGGTACTGGTCGCGCTTCGGGGCACGGTCGGCAACCAGGCGCACGATCTCGTCGTACTTCTTCGGGTAGAGGATGGCGAAGGCAAGGTCCTCCAGCTCCCACTTGACGGTCGCCATGCCCAGGCGGTGGGCCAGCGGGGCAATCACCTCAAGAGTTTCGCGTGCCTTCTTCGCCTGCTTTTCCGGTGGCAGGAAACGCATAGTGCGCATGTTGTGAAGGCGGTCGGAGACCTTGATCACCAGCACGCGCGGATCCTCGGCCATAGCGACGATCATCTTACGGATGGTTTCTGCCTCCGCCGCAGACCCCAACACAACTTTGTCTAGCTTCGTCACGCCGTCCACGAGGCGGGCGACCTCACTGCCAAAGTCGCGGGAAAGATCCTCCAGGGAGTAATCCGTATCTTCCACCGTGTCGTGTAGCAGCGCTGCCACCACGGTGGTTGTGTCCATGCCAATCTCCGCGGCGATGGTCGCCACCGCCAGCGGGTGCGTAATGTACGGCTCGCCGGACTTGCGCTTCACGCCCTCGTGCAGCTTCTCGGCGGTAGCGTAGGCGCGGTTCAACAGGGCGAGGTCAGCGCGTGGATGAAAGCGCCGGTGCACGGAAATGAGCGGCCCCAGTACAGGGTTGATCTTTGGCTTTCCGGTGCCGGTGAGGCTTCGCGCAATGCGAGCCGCCATCCACAGCGAACCCTTCTCGTTGCTCATAGCCGCTTAAAGTCCTGCCTGTTTCTTCTCTTCTTTTTATTGACGCCACCTGCGCCTATAACCCGTTGGGGCTATCAGCCGGCCTGATCGACCACGTAGAGCGGAAGATCCTTCAGGCGGTCGCGACCGTCCAACGCAGATACCTCTAACACCACGCCGAGTCCGCACACATTAGCCCCGGCGTTTTCCAGCAATTCGCGCGAAGCGCTCAGCGTGCCGCCGGTAGCCAAAACATCATCGATGAGGAAGACGTTCTTGCCCTGCAGCGGGATTGCGTTGTCAGCCGGAATCTCAAGTGAGGCCGTGCCGTACTCCAAAGAGTAGTCCACGTGGTGGACGGGAGGAGGCAGTTTGCCGCCTTTTCGAACTGCGAGGATGCCCACGCCCAGTTCGTAGGCGACTGCACTTCCGAGTAGGAAGCCACGAGCATCCAATCCGCCGATCAGGTCGATGTCGAAGTTGCGGCAGTGGTTGGCCAGGTCTTGCACCAAAAGCTTGAAAGAGTGGGGATCTGCCAGAACGGGGGTTAGGTCTTCGAAGACAATGCCGCGCGAGGGGAAGTCCGGAACAACCCGGATGCGTTGGCGCAGCGCGCTGGCCGCTGTTTCTGCGCGCTGGGGGCTGTTGTCATGGTCGGCGGAAGTCAAAACTCTTAGGTCTCTTTCTCTCTTTAGGGCTGGGAGGGATCTGTGGGAGCTACGGGCGACTCACTAGCCTCTGTTCCCTCTGCCCCATCGTTACCTTCGTCAGAGGCACGGCCTGTCGCCACGGGTTCGTCGGACTCCACCCAGCGATCCATGTTCCAGCTCACCCCGGTGTCCGAGGAGCTATCCAATACATTAGCTGCGTGAACCTCAGCCAGGATGGTACGCGCTTCCGTGACCAGAGGCAGGGTCATAGCGTCGTCTGCCAAAGCTGTCTCGGCCGCCCGAATCTCCTTAAGGTCGGAGCTCGGGGTGGAATTCACCGCGGAGTTCCGCCCATTGGCCGACCGGGTGTCGAGGGCCACGTCGTAGTCAACGCCCAACATCCCGTAGTTATCGGCCTTGCGGGGCACGGGTTCGATGTTTACCCCGGCCTTCGCGCACTGAGACTTCAGGGTGTCCACAATCTTCTTATAGCGAGGCATGGACTCCAAGAAACCAATGCGGATAGTCATCCCGTTGAGCTGCGAACGGGTGTCTTCGACATTGACCCTGGTATTGCGCCCATTGATGTCGTCCAGGTAGCTACGCAGCGGATGCTCGGAGCCGACCACCCGCAGTCCGACTGGCTGCACTGCGGCGCCAGTTTCCTCCTCGACGGCTTTCGCGAGACCCTGGCGATCGATGCAGGCGTTTAGAGCCTTGCGAGACACAGGATCCTGCAGCGGGCCTAGGTCGGAAATCCGCAAGGTATCCACACGTTCCGAGTTGCTCTCCACCACGCGGAAGTCGTCTGCGTTCAAGCCGAGTTCCTTGGCTACCTTGCCCGGAGACTCCCCGGCGCCGCGGTTGGTATCCACCACGGAAAGCTGGTTGTGCTCCCCCAGCTTCTTGACGTCCGCCCCTTGCGGCCAGAGGTATATCGGAGATTGGGCGGGCTCTACGCCGTTCCATTCCGGGTTCTTCTCCAGCTTCAGTGAGCCGTCATCCTGTCGTTCAGCGATCTTGTACGGCCCTGAAGTCGGTACTTGGGAAGGATCCGTCTTCGCAAAGGTGAACACGTCTTGCCAGGCCTTGCCCAGATCCGTCAGAGCTTGTTCGTCCATGCCATCAATGGCCGAGACGACGTCGTCGACCCCAGCCTTCTCAGCCACGGTGTGAGAGGGCAACACGGTGCCGGGGCCGAAAAGCTCGCGGTAGCGTTCACCACGCTTATCAGCGAAGTGCACGGTAAACGTCTTGGAACCAGCCGCACAATCGATCTTTTCCACCTGACCGAACAGGGGCAGGTCAGAGCCGAAAAGATCCGGTCGGGAGCTCGCCTGGAAACTCAACAGAAAGTCGTCGCACACTACCGGCTTTGAATCCGAGTAGGTTGCATCTTCGTTAATGGTGTAATCCACCTGTCGGGGATTTGCGGGAGCCGGCTTAGCCGTCACCAGGTCGCCGTTCGGCAGGTTCTGGCCGCGCGGGCCAGCGATGAAGGCTCCTGGGTAGAGGCGGGCGGAAATCTTTGCAGCATCCGTCGCCACTCCCACCGCAGTGCCGGCGTTGGAAGTCACCAGGTCGCTGGTGAGTACGTATCCGAACTGCTCTGGCGTGCTGCTCAGTGGGGAGTCCTCCGAACAACCGGCCAAGCCCACTGCTGCCAGAACTGTGGATAGCGTCAAGGCTGCTGTAGACCGTACTGCATGGCGCTTGCGGTTCACGGGTCGCCGTCCTTCCTCCAACACATGTACACGAATCAATCCTGCAGGTAACACCAGCTACATGCCAGGGCGCCAGGACCTTCCAGCGTCTTCGTTGTGAGTTTCACGCTTGAAGTCCTCAGTGGAATCCGCGGCCACATGAGCATTCGGACTGGAGACATTACGCTTGGCGCGGCCGGTGTTCTCTTCCTCATCACCATTGTCAGCGGGAACGGTCACCTTTTCGCTGTCTCCATCAGAGGTTTCCACTGCGGCGTCATTGCTAGAAGTACCCTCCTGCGACGCCGCGAGGGAACGGGCGCGCTCCACGCGAGCCTCGTGCTGCTTGTACTTTTGCTGTCGCATCTTGAACGTCACCAACAGTGGCGCGGCGAAGAAAATGGAGCTAAACGTGCCGGCGATAACACCGATGAACTGCACTAGAGCCAGATCCTTCAGCGTGCCCACGCCCATGATGCCCACTGCCACGACCAGCAGCGACGCGATCGGAACCAGGGAGAAGATGGAGGTGTTGATCGAGCGCATGATCGTCTGGTTGATGGCGAGGTTCGTTTCCTCGGCGTAGGTGGCGCGCGTCGAGCCAAACAGACCAGCCGTGTTCTCGTGCACCTTGTCGAACACCACAACCGTGTCATAGAGCGAGTAGGCAAGAATAGTCAGCAGGCCGATCACCGTAGCCGGGGAAACCTCGAAGCCGACCAGCGCGTAGATGCCGGAGACGACGGTGAGGTCAATCAGCAGACAGATGATGGCTGCAGCAGCCATGTCGCGCTCCATACGGAAGGCGATGTACAAGAATACCGTCAGCAGGAATACGCCCAGGGCGATAAGCATCTTCTTGGTGATGCTACTTCCCCACGACTCGGAGACGGTGGAATCACTAATCGCGTCCTGAGTAACCTCGCCGACATTGTTCTTAGGGTGGTACTCGTTGAACAGAGCCGAACGGGCCTCGCGGATTTGTTCCTCACTCAGGCGCTCGGAGGTGATCTCGATGGACTCGGCATCGCCGCTGCCGACAGTCTGGGTGGACTGCGGCGCGATGCCAGTGGCGTTCTCGAAGATCTCCGAGACGCTAGATTCCGTGGCTCCGCCTGCCGGCGGCATGGTCATGCGCGTGCCGCCCTCGAAGTCGATGCCAAGGGTAAAGCCACGCACCAGGATCGAAAGCAGGCAGGCCACGACGACCGCTACGAGGATGCCATAAAGGCGACCGCGGTTCTGCACGATGCGGAAACCGCCGTTGCCGTTGTAGAGCTTCTCGAAGAAGCCTTGCGCCTCACTATCTGGAGCGTCGACCGGATTGGCCTCGGCCGCCGAAAGCTCCGTGGATTCCACAGCCTCCACAGCCTCGGTCTCCTTCGCGCTAAGAGTTTCGGGGTTACTCATTTACTTCCCCTCCTTGTTTTCAGTGGCCGAGGTATCTGCCTTTTCAGCCTCATCGGCCTCTTCAGTATTATCAGGCTTCTCGGCTTTGCCCGCCTTCTTAGCTGACTTCGCGCGCACTGCGTGCTCGTGGGGTTTGCGCCCGTACTTGCGTTCGGCAACGCGGTAGGCAGCACCCAGGCCGTTGAGCTTCGGCGAGGCGAAGCTCGGTCGACGAGACATCAGGATCATCAGCGGTGCAGTCAGCAGGAACGCAACCACTAGGTCGAATACCGTGGTCAGCCCCAGGGTGAAGGCAAAGCCCTTGACGTCGCCAACAGCCAGGAAGTAAAGGATCACAGCAGCAATCAGGGAAACGATGTTACCGGTGACGATAGTGCTGCGGGCACGCTGCCAAGCGCGTGGCACCGCGGAGCGGAACGTGGAGCCGTTCTTGATATCGTCCTTGATCCTCTCGAAGTAAATCACGAAGGAGTCTGCTGTGGTGCCAAGGCCGATGATCAGGCCAGCGATACCCGACAGGTCCAGGCTGTAACCGATCCAGCGTCCCAGCAGAACGATAAAGCCATAAACCAACGAGAACGCCGCGATGAGCGAGATGATCGCCACAACACCCAGGCCGCGGTAGTAAGCCAGGGCGTACAGACCAACCAGGACCAAGCCCACCAGACCGGCGATGACGCCGGCCTTCAGGGAAGCTGCACCCAACGATGGGGAGATCGTGGTGGTGGTACCACCCGGCTCGCCGTTTTCACCGACGAAGCTCAGCGGCAGCGCACCATAGCGCAGGTTGTTGGCCAGATCCTGGGCCTCCTTCTCGGAGAAGCTACCGGTGATCTGGGAAACTTCGCCTGGAGGAGTCGGCGACTGGATTTCCGGCGCGGAGATGACCTTGGAGTCCAGGGTGATGGCAACGCGCTTGCCCATCATCTGCTGGCCGAGTGCGTACCAGGTTTCGCCACCCGGGGTCTGTTCGCCGGTCTTGAACTTGAAGGTAATGGCCATCTGAGCCGAGTTCGGCTGCAGGCCACCGGTGATCTGCGAGTTCGTGTCGATCATCTCGCCGGTCAGGCGCTCGCCGTTCTTCTCGTCGGTCTCGCCCTTCAGCAGCGGGGCAGGCCCCAGAACCATCGGCCCCTGGTCGCTACAAGTCACCAATGGCTTGTCCGCATCATCGGAGCCTGCCATCGGGTCGTTCTTCTCACAATCCAGCAACGCACCGGCTGCCTGCTGCTTGTTTCCGTCCGTGCTCTGGCGATCTGCCTTCAATACCTCGACCTGCTTGTCGCGGCGCTCCTGCTCCTCGACCGAATCCTTTGGTTCCGCCGGTGGCTTGGCGGTTACCTTCAATTCCTTCGGCGCATCCTTCAGGCCCAGTTGCGGGAAGGCTTTAACCATTCGGCTCAGGCGTTCATTAGCAAACTCTGGGGTGATAATGCCGTTCTCAACCCAGCGGTTAGCCATCTTCTTCACGGCTTCCGGGAAGTCCTTGGTGGGCTGCCCGGGTTGTGCTTCGGGGCGGAACAGCAGCTGCGAGGTCTTACCCAACGAGCGTGCCTCACCAGCGTCCGAACCTGGCACGGTAATGACCAGGTTGTTGCCATCCGTCACCACGGAAGCGCCAGAAACGCCCATACCGTTCACGCGGTTTTCCAGAATCGTACGCGCCTGGCTTAGCTGATCCGGCGTAGGTGTGTCTCCCTGTGGAACCAACGTCACTCGGGTACCGCCCTGTAGGTCGATGCCAAGCTTTGGCCCGAAGGACTTGTTTCCCGTAAACATGATCAAGCCCAGCACGATGAGGACGACCACCACGAATGCGGCGAGCGCCCGCTTCGGCCACGCGAAGCCACCCTGCGCAGCAGTTCTTTTCTTTTTCTTTGCCACCGCTTTAAGTCTCCTGCAATCCAGCCACGAACATGCGTGGCCGGTGTTCTAAAAAAATCTAACCCCGTGATACTAACGCCTGGGTTCGGACAAACGGAATACCGAACCAGCTAGTTAGTCTTCTTTTTCTTCCGTCAGCTGCGTTTCTTGCTGCGAACCCGGTTCCACAGCGTCGACGGTCTCTAGGATGGAAGCCTTCTCCCACGTGGTCACAACACCCTGCGCGATTTCCAGGTCGATGGTCGTATCCCCCACGTGGACCACGCGACCGTGGATGCCGGAGGTCGTCTTCACGACCATGCCTGGACCCAGCTGATCCTGAAATTGCCGGATCTCCTGAACCCGCTTGTTTTGCTTGCGGATCTGGATCAGCGGTAAGCCGACGAACACAAGTAGGACAAGGACGATGAGAATAATGTCAATTGGCATAGTGACAATCTTGCCATATGGCCTTCCCACATCCCCTTTGCCCCGTTAAAGCCCGATTGTTCCCTCCGGCGGTTCCAAGCCGATGTGTCGCCAGGCAGCCGCAGTCGCCACGCGACCACGCGGGGTACGGCTCACCATTCCTGCCCGGACGAGGTAAGGCTCGCAGACTTCCTCGACCGTGGAAGGTTCTTCGCCTACCGCCAGCGCAAGGGTGTTGACGCCCACTGGTCCACCGCCATGGCCCTTTACCAGGGCTTCGATGACTGCCCGGTCGAGCCTATCTAAACCAGATTCGTCCACGTCGAAAACAAGCAGTGCGGCACGAGCCACCTCGACGGTGATCTTTCCGTCGGCATTCACATCCGCGAAGTCGCGCACCCGGCGCAGCAATCGGTTGGCGATACGCGGGGTTCCGCGGGAACGGGAAGCGATCTCCGCTGCGGCGTCACCAGTAATATCGACGCCCAAGATTCCCGCAGCGCGCGTGACCACCCGGGTCAAGTCGGCTGTGTCGTAGAACTCCATCTGAGCCGTGAAGCCGAAGCGGTCTCGCAGCGGCCCGGTGAGCATTCCCGCGCGCGTAGTGGCGCCTACCAGTGTGAACGGGGCGATCTCGATGGGGATGGAGGTGGCGCCCGGCCCCTTGCCTACGATGACGTCAATGCGGAAGTCCTCCATGGCCATATACAGCATCTCTTCGGCAGGACGGGCCATGCGGTGGATCTCGTCAATAAACAGCACATCGCCCTCCATCAGGTTGGAAAGCATGGCGGCCAGATCGCCCGCGCGCTCCAGGGCCGGACCAGAGGTCATGCGCAGGGAGCTGCCGAGCTCTTGAGCGATGATCATGGCCATCGTGGTCTTACCCAAACCGGGCGGGCCGGCTAGCAGAACATGGTCGGGGGCTACTCCGCGAGATCGCGCACCGCCCAGCACGAGGTCCAGCTGCGTGCGTACCTTCGGCTGGCCGATGAACTCATCTAGCGATTTCGGACGCAGCGAAGTGTCGATGTCCGAATCCCCGGCGGTTTGTTGCGGATTCAAATCCTCATTCTGGGAATGGCCCACTCCGGGTGGAAGTTCAAACTCTGTGCGCTCGAAGTCGCTCATGGTCTCCAGTCTCCCCTACTTTCCTGCCGCTTGCTTGTGCCTATTTAATAGCCGCCAACGATGCGCGCAGCAGCCCGGAAGCGTCCGGGGCTTGCGGGGCAGACCATTGAGACAGGACTGCTTCGATGGTGGTGCCGGCCTTAGACTCCGTAAAGCCGAGCCCGACGAGCGCCTCGAGAACTTGCTCGCGCACATCCGGAGCCACGGCCTGACCATCGCCGCCATCGCCGACTGCACCGGCCGCTCCCACAGCGCCGGTATCAGCGATCTCCCCCAGATCCGCCACCTTGCCCTTTAGATCTACGGCCATGCGTTCGGCCAGGCGCTTGCCCACGCCTGGTGCTTTCTGCAGGGTCTTATGGTCGCCGTTAGATACTGCTCGGGCAAGTTCCTGAGGGGTGATCACCGACAGAATCGCTAATGCCAGCCGGGCGCCCACTCCGCTGACAGATTGCAGGGTAGCGAAAGCGCGCTTCTCGTCTGCGTCCTTGAAAACGTACAGAGTCTGTGAGTCCTCACGCACAACCAACGCGGTTGTCACGAAGACTTCCTCGCCTCGCGGCAGTTCCGCGATGGTGGTGGCCGTACCGGAGCACTGGTAGCCCACTCCCGCGCATTCAATGGTCACGTAGTCCAGGCCTTTATCAATTACGGTTCCACGCAACGATGCGATCATAGTTTCCCCTTTACGAGATGGTTCAGCGGTGCCCGCCAGCAATGGCACACGGCCAGCGCCAGCGCGTCGGCAGCATCCGGCGGCTTGGGCGCTTCACTCAGCCCCAAGATGCGGGTAATCATGCGGGTCATCTGGGCTTTGTCCGCCCGACCATTGCCGCTGATGGATTTCTTCACCTCACTGGGCGTGTACATGTGCACATCCACCCCGCGCCTGGCCGCAGCCAACATCAACACGCCTGAGGCATGAGCGGTGTTCATCACGGTAGAGACGTTCGAGCGCTCGAAGACGCGCTCCAGAGCTACGACGTGCGGCTGGTAGTCGTCAAACCACTGCTCCACCGCGTCGAAGAGCTTATTTAGCCGCTGCTCTACTGGCATGTCTGACGGTGTACGCACTACCCCCACGGCTACGGGGTACACGGCCCGCCCCTTCCCCGCTTGCACCACGGACAAGCCGCAGCGCGTCAGCCCGGGGTCAATCCCCATCACGCGCAGCCCGGCCAGCGAGGTCGGACCGCCGGTGGGGCTGCCCCAAGCGGAATGTTGTGGAGTGTTCATCGTGTAGCCAAGAATAGCACACGTGTTTTAATTATTCGCTGTCGAGCTCTGCCAACACGTCTTCCGACACATTCATGTTGGTAAACACGTTCTGCACGTCGTCGGAGTCTTCCAGCGCATCGATCAGGTTAAACACCTTCTTCGCGGTGGTGGCGTCCGCCGGAACCTCCATGGACGCGCGGAAGTCCAGCTCGATGGAGTCGTAGTCGATCTCGGCTTCCTTCAGCGCGTCTCGGACCGCGTTGATGTCAGAAGACTCGCACACGACCTCGAACTTCTCGCCGAGGTCGTTGACCTCTTCCGCGCCGGCATCCAACACGGCCAGCAGGATGTCGTCCTCGGCGTTCTCGCCCTTGTCCAGCACTGCCACGCCCTTGCGGGTGAACAGGTAGGAGACGGAGCCTGCGTCCGCCATATTGCCGCCGTTCTTGTTCATCGCGGTGCGCACGTCGGTCGTAGCACGGTTACGGTTATCGGTCAGGCACTCGATGAGCATAGCCACACCGTTCGGACCGTAGCCTTCGTACATGATCGTTTCCCAGTTTGCGCCGCCGGCCTCTTCGCCAGAGCCGCGCTTGCGGGCGCGCTCGATATTGTCGTTGGGCACCGAGGACTTCTTGGCTTTGGTGATCGCATCCTGCAGCGTCGGGTTCGCGCTGGGGTCACCGCCACCGGTACGGGCTGCCACTTCGATGTTCTTGATCAGCTTGGCGAATTCCTTGCCACGCTTCGCGTCGTTGGCAGCCTTCTTGTGCTTGGTAGTTGCCCATTTGGAGTGGCCGGCCATGATCCTCTTTCGGTAGTCGGGTTCGTTCGTATCGTTTCCATACTAGACCCCTACCGTGCAGCTGCCGTCACGCACGTCACCTTTTTTATTGACGCCCCCTCGTCGCCAATCGCCAAAGCTATGCGGCAGCTATTCCACGCCGCGCTGCTTAACCATCCGCAGAAAGTACTCGTGCACGCGGTCATCCTCGGAAAGCTCCGGGTGAAAGCTACATCCCAGTACGTTTCCCTGCCTCACTCCGACGACGGTGCCGTCCGGCAAGGTCGATACAACCTCGACACCATCGCCCACTTCTTCCACCTTCGGAGCGCGAATAAACACGGCCTCGACGGGCGTGTCGATATCCCCGAACGGCAGCTGGGTCTCGAAGGAATCCACCTGCCGACCGAAAGCGTTTCGCCGAACCGTAATGTCCATGGCGTGCAAACTATGGGCGTCACTACGAGTATCCAGAACCCGATCGGCCAATAGGATCAACCCAGCGCACGTTCCGAACACCGGCAGACCGTCGGCCACCAACTGACGCAAGGGTTCCAGCATTCCGCCCAGTTCCAGCAGCTTCGACATAGTGGTGGACTCGCCGCCGGGCATGATCAGCCCGTCGAGACCTTCAAGGTGCTCGGCGCGGCGAACGGCGCGGGCCTCGTGCCCCAGCCGCTCGATGCTGCGCATGTGCTCTACAAATCCGCCTTGCACACTCAAAACGCCAATGATCATCGGCCTACTGCTCCTCTTGCTCCTTCAGCGGCACCGACTGAGCGCCGTCGCGCAGGGTGCGGGTCAGTCCCTCTTGGGTGACCACAGCCACCAGGTCACCCTGCTGGTTAAAGATCCGCCCGTGGGTCAGTGCCCGACCGCCGTGGGCAGACGGGGAAACCTGGTCGTAAAGCAGCCACTCGTCGGCGCGGAAGGGTCGCAGGAACCACATGGCGTGGTCCAGCGAGGCCTCCTGGAACTCCGCCGGGCGGTGCGGCACCAGCGCGGACGACAGCAGAGTCATGTCCGACATGTAGGCCAGGGTGCAGACATGCAAGGTGTCGATGTCCGGCAGCCTAGACTTCGTGCGAAACCACACCACCTGCTGGGAGGCCGTGTACTTATTGTGCTCGTAGTCCTCCGGAGGAACGATGCGCACGTCCCAGTCTGCCCACTCGTCGCGGAACAGGCGCTGGACGCTAGTTAGCGACTCGGTATCCACCGCGATCGACTCAGGGGCCGGCACCGCGCGCATCTCATCGGAATGCTGCGGTCCGTGGTCGTCGCGGATGTGAAAGCTGGCCTGCATGCTGAAAATCGCCTTGCCGTCTTGCACCACTTTCACAGAACGGGAGACGAAGGATCGACCGTCGCGCACGCGGTCGACCAAAAACACCGTCGAAGCATCGGGATTGCCCGGACCGACGAAGTAACCGTGCAGGGAATGCACGGAAAAATCCTCACTAACGGTACGGGTGGCCGCTACTAGCGCCTGCGCCGCGACCTGACCTCCGTATGTACGCGCCAGCTTCGACGGCAGCGGGCTGCCGCGGAAGATGTCGCGGTCAATGCGCTCTAGATCCAGAACATCCAGGATCTTCGGACGGTGCGGAGCCATTACCAGCCGCGCTCTGCCAGTCGGTGCGGCTGCGGAATCTCGTCGACGTTGATGCCGACCATGGCCTCGCCCAGGCCGCGGGAAACCTTGGCGATGGTCGCCGGGTCATCGTAGTTTTGGGTAGCCTGCACGATGGCGCGGGCGCGCTGCTCCGGGTTGCCAGACTTGAAGATGCCGGAACCAACGAAGACACCCTCAGCGCCGAGCTGCATCATCATTGCAGCGTCGGCCGGGGTGGCAATACCGCCCGCGGTGAACAGCACGACAGGCAGCTTGCCGTTGGCAGCAACCTCGCGCACCAACTCGTACGGAGCCTGCAGCTCCTTGGCAGCAACGTAGAGCTCGTCCTCAGCCATGGAGGTCAGGCGGTTGATCTCCGCACGAATGGTTCGCATGTGAGTGACAGCGTTAGAGACGTCGCCGGTGCCAGCCTCGCCCTTGGAACGGATCATCGCCGCACCCTCGTTAATGCGACGCAGTGCCTCGCCCAGATTGGTTGCACCGCAGACGAATGGAACCTCGAAGTCGAACTTGTCGATGTGGTTCTTGTAATCGGCCGGGGTGAGAACCTCGGACTCGTCGATGAAGTCCACGCCCAGGGACTGCAGAACCTGTGCCTCGACGAAGTGGCCGATGCGGGCCTTGGCCATAACCGGGATCGAGACAGCATTGATGATGCCCTCAATCATGTCCGGGTCGGACATGCGGGAAACGCCGCCTTCGGCGCGAATGTCGGCGGGCACGCGCTCCAGAGCCATAACTGCGGTAGCGCCGGCATCCTCAGCGATCTTTGCCTGCTCCGGGGTGACGACGTCCATGATCACGCCGCCCTTGAGCATGTCGGCCAGGCCGCGCTTCACGCGAGCGGTACCGGTGTTCGCAACAGAAGAGTTATTAGTCACGATGCTTAATTTCCCATCTATGAAGAGTTTTAGATCTGCTCTAGTCTAACCTGTCTACTTCCCGATCCCGCTATCGGGAGGGAATTAAAACTAGCTCTCCGTGAAGCCGCTACCGTCGGAAGACTGTTCGCTAGGCGCGGGACTAGACAAAAGAGCCTCATAGTACTCCGGCAAAGGCGCCCGCCCGGCCAGGCGCAGGGCACGCACCAGAGGGCGGGAGCGCACGCTCAAGGTGTCGGAGACTGCGTCGTTGTAGAAACGCGCCGCCAGGTCTACCTTCGCCGAAGCCTCTAAGAAGCTGGAATTGCTCCACACCTGCGCATTCAGTTCACTCAGCAGCTCATTTTCCGCCTCGCTTCGTGCGCCCATGTCGGTGGCTCGCAACGCCACACGGTTCACATGCGCTACGTCTTGCCCTAGCTCGGGTTGCAGCGCAGCAATAACACTGGAGCGAGCACGCAACGCTCCTTCCAGGCTTACACGCGCCGAGTCAGTACGAATGTGCAGACGGTTCAGGCGGCCGGCCATGCCGGAGGCCCACACACCCGCAACGATCGCGAGGATCAAAACCACCGCGACAATGAAGACCCACACGGGAATCGTGATCATGCCAGTGTCACCTTTCGACC
Source organism: Corynebacterium jeikeium (assembly GCF_028609885.1). Classification (NCBI taxonomy): domain Bacteria; kingdom Bacillati; phylum Actinomycetota; class Actinomycetes; order Mycobacteriales; family Corynebacteriaceae; genus Corynebacterium; species Corynebacterium jeikeium. The sequence continues at coordinate 1,248,084 of NZ_CP063195.1, forward strand.
TTTGACCGTCACCGTGTCATACACCTGCTCCACCTGGTCTGTAACCGTCTGCCAGTCGAAGTCCACGGCACGCCGTGCCCCAGCTTCGATGAGCTTGGCACGAGCAACGTCGTCATGCAGCAGACCAATCGCCTTGTCTGCAAGGTCTACCGCCGACCCATTGCAGAATAGGCGGGCCGACCTGCCGTGTTGACCAACCGCTTCAAAGGCCGGAATGTCGCTGGCCAGCACCGCTGCCCCTGCCGCCATACCCTCCACCAGGACGATGCCGAAGCTCTCGCCGCCGGTATTCGGCGCCACGTACACATCGCTTGCGCTCAGCGCGCCGGCCTTGTCCGCGTCGCTGACGCGCCCGAGTACGCGTACGTGGGCGTCACTAGGCTTCGCGCTGGGCCCCAGCCCCACACAGACGGACAGACCGAGCTTCCGCACGCGCTCGACCAGGGCGTCGATGTCGCCGCCACCGGCAATAATCAGTTCCACGTCCGGCACCTCCGCGACGATCCGCGGCATCGCCTCAAGGAGGATCTGCAGGCCCTTGCGAGGTTCTTCGAATCGTCCCAGGAACATCAGGCGCGGACGTGTCTGCTCAGGCATACCCAGCCCTGCCAGGGGTTCAGCGTTGCGGTAGGTCGAGGTCTCCACACCGTTAGGAATCAGCACCGGGTCGCCCGCGAGGTTTTCCACCTGCCAACGGCGAGCCTCCTCAGAGACTGCGATACCACCGTGGATGCGCTCCAGGTAGGGGCGCAGGAAGGGCAGTGCCACCTTCAGGATCTTCGATTCGCTCGCCGAGGCATGATAGGTCGCCACAATGGGTCCCTCTGCCACTGCCATGGCCATCATTGAATAAGACGGGGAGTTCGGCTCGTGGATGTGCAAAAGGTCGAACTGGTTGTCGCGGATCCACTGCTTAAGGTGCTTTTTGGTTCGCGGACCGAAGCTCAACCGCGCGACCGAACCGTTGTATCGGATCGGAATGCTGGAGCCACCCAGCTCTACGAAATCCGGCAGCCCCTCGGTGGATTTACCGGGGCCGATCAAGCTGACTTCGTGGCCGCGCTTGCGCAGCTCTGTGCACAGGTCGATGGCGTGGATCTGCACGCCGCCCGGCTCGTCGAAGGAGTACGGGCAGACCATTCCAATCCGCATTAGTCCTGCCCTTCCATCTGGTCTTCTTCACTCAACCCCAGTCGCTTGCGGCGCGCCTCCGAAAGATCCGCGAACCACAGCGGCTGCAGCATGTGCCAGTCCTGCGGGTCCATAGCGATGCCGCGGGCGAAGTTGTCCGCCATCTGCTGGACGATCTGCTGCAGGCTCCGCCCTTCCACCTCTACGGGCGTGACTTCGTGCTCCCAGGTCTCCGGCGTACCCCGCCGTTCGGGCCGGGGGTCCGTCGCCCCGCCGCGGAACGCCACCCGCGCAGTGAACAGGTTCGCCCCGGAGCGCTGCGCCAGCAGCGCCGCACCCGCGGGCATGGAGGTCTTCTCCCCGAAGAACTCCACCTCGACCCCATGGCCGGTCAGGTCTCGCTCCCCCATCAGGCACACGGTTCCACCTTCACGCAGCACCTCTTCCATCCGCTCCAAGGGAGGCACATCCGCGCCCGTCAAAGCGATGATCTCAAAGCCCAGCGACTCGCGGTACTCGACGAATGCCTCGAACAGGCTCTCCGGCTTCAGGCGCTCGGCGACGGTGGTGAAAGTTCCGTAGTGGTGCACCAGCCACACCCCGGCCATGTCCCAGTTTCCCGCATGCGGCAAAGCGATGATGGTGCCACGGCCGGATTCGGCGCTCGCGTGCAGCAGTTCCAGCGACCCAGGCACGAAGTTGCGGTTGAGCTCCTCCGCCAGCTCGCGCCCGGCCATCGCAGGCAGCTGAAAGGCCTCGCGCCAATAACGCATGTAGCTGCGCATGGAGCGGCGAACCAGGTCGCGCGTGACGTTTTCCGGCCCGACAACGCGGGCAAGGTTGCGGCGCAGCTGTTCTGGGCCTTTGCCCTTTTTGGACGCCACGTCCGCGCCCCATTCAAACAATGCCTTCGCCACTGGTTTCGGCAGCCTGGAGGTCACCTTCCAGCCGGCAATATAAGCCGCGGCGGATAGCCGCTCGCCCATCAGCCTTCACTCCCCTCAACGGGAAACTCGCGGGCTCCTTCGGGGGCGGCGATAGTCTGAGACGCGGCGTCCGAACGAGCAACAATTAGTAGGCGCTCAACAACCGTGTACAGCGATCCGGCAGCGAGGATCCACAGTCCCCACGCCAGAATGTGTGGCACGCCAAGCCCGCCGATACCAACTGCCACCAAGGAGATGATGAGGCGTTCCGGGCGCTCGATGAGCCCTCCCACGACCTTGATTCCCGAGGCCTCTGCGCGGGCTTTGACGTAGCTGGTGACCTGGCTGGCAACGAGAATCACCAAGCAGACGCTCATCATCACGACGTTGGCGGGTTCCTGCAGGCCAAACCAGAGGACCAGGGCGCCGAAGATGGCGCCGTCGCTGAGGCGGTCGCAGGTGGCATCTAGCGTGGCGCCGAACCGAGTGCCGCCGCCGCGCATGCGAGCCATGGTGCCGTCCACCATGTCAGTAGCGACCGTAAGACCGATGAGTACGGCAGCGGCAAAGTGGTGACCGGAGGGAATCAGCCAGAGCGCGAAACCTATCGCCATCAGGGTGCCGAAAACGGTCACTGCGTTGGGAGTAATTCCCATCTTGTGCAGCACCCTGGCGATCGGTTCAATGATGACCGCGGCGGGGCCACGGCCGTGCACGCTAAGCATCGCTGAAGTTTTTCTCCCTAATGATCTGAACCGCTAGTCGGTAGAACGGGTGACGGTTTCCCAGGCATCTGCCAACAGCGCACGGGTCTCCCGCAGCGTCTGCGGCAACACCTTAGTGCCCGTCATGACTGTCATGAAGTTAGCATCACCGACCCACCTAGGCACTATATGTTGGTGCAGGTGTGTCGGAATGGAACCACCGGAAGCCTTGCCCAAATTGAGGCCGACGTTCACCGCATCGGGTTTGGAAACCGCTCGCAGCGTCTTCAGCGCAATCTTCGTAAACTCCGCTAACTCTGCGGTTTCTGCATCGTCGAGCTCCGTGTAGTCGGCCACCTGACGATAAGGAACAACCAGCATGTGGCCGGGGTTGTACGGATACAGGTTCAGCACGCAGTAAACCGACTTACCCCGGGCGACGATCAGCGCCTCTTCGTCCGAAAGCTCCGGCAGTGTGGCAAAGGGGTCGGCGGATTGCTTGGATTTGGCGATGTACTGGGAGCGGTAAGGCGCCCACAGTCGCTCCAGCCCGCCTTGCAGGTCGGGCTGGGATCCCACGCCGGAATCCACATAGGGTTCGGTCTGCTGGTCCGGTTGCTGCTCCACCGCGACGCTAAACCTCCACCAGCGGCTGGATCAGCTCCGAGCTCGGCTGGTCGTTGCGGCGCTCAGCGATCCAGTTGGAGATAATGCGCAGCGCATCCTCGCGCGGCACGCCGTTGACCTGGGTGCCGTCCAGGAAGCGGAAGCTCACGGCGTTGGCTTCCACATCGCGGCCACCGACCAGCAGCATGAAAGGCACCTTGCCGGTGGTGTGGTTGCGGATCTTCTTCTGCATGCGATCGTCAGAGGTATCCACCTCCGCGCGAATACCCTGAGCACGCAGGTCTGCGGCGAAGTTCTCCAGGTACTCGTTGAACTCATCGGCAACGGGGATACCGACGACCTGGTGCGGGGCCAGCCACGCGGGGAACGCGCCTGCGTAGTGTTCCAGCAGCACGCCGAAGAAGCGCTCGATGGAACCGAAGAGCGCGCGGTGGATCATGATCGGGCGCTGCTTGGAGCCGTCCGGTGCCGTGTACTCGAGGTTGAAACGCTCGGGCAGGTTGAAGTCCAGCTGCACGGTGGACATCTGCCAGGTGCGCCCGATCGCGTCCCGGGCCTGAACGGAGATCTTCGGACCGTAGAAAGCTGCGCCCGCCGGGTCCGGCACGAGCTCCAGGCCGGACTTGGTAGCCACGCGTTCCAGGATTTCAGTGGAGCGCTCCCAGATCTCGTCGGAGCCCACGAACTTGTTCGGATCCTTGGTGGATAGCTCCAGGTAGAAGTCATCTAGGCCGTAGTCGCGCAGCAGGGAGATGATGAACTCCAGCACCGTGGTCAGCTCCTGCTCCAGCTGGTCCTCGGTGCAGTAGATGTGCGCGTCATCCTGGGTGAAGCCACGCGCACGGGTCAGGCCGTGAATTACGCCGGACTTTTCGTAGCGGTACACGGTGCCGAACTCGAACAAGCGCAACGGTAGCTCGCGGTATGAGCGTCCACGAGAGGCGAAGATCAAGTTGTGCATCGGGCAGTTCATGGGCTTGGCGTAGTAGTCCTGCGCAGGCTTTGTGACGTTGCCCTCGTCGTCGGTCTCTCCGTCCAGCTGCATGGGCGGGAACATGCCGTCGGCGTAGAAATCCAGGTGCCCGGACTTCTGGAACAGGTCGCCCTTAGTGACGTGCGGGGTGTTGACGAAGCTGTACCCGGAGGCAATGTGGCGCTTGCGGGAGTGCTCCTCCATCTCCAGGCGTACGATGCCGCCGTCCGGGTGGAATACCGGGAAGCCGGAGCCAATCTCATCGGGGAAGCTGAACAAATCGAGCTCCTGGCCCAAGCGACGGTGGTCGCGCTTCTCAGCTTCCGCCATCATCGTCTGGTACTCCGCCAGAGCTTCCTTCGACTCCCAGGCAGTGCCGTAGATACGCTGTAGGCCAGCCTTGGACTGATCACCGCGCCAGTAGGCAGCGGAGGAACGGGTTAGGGCGAAAGCCGGAATGCAGCGGGTCGTCGGCACGTGCGGGCCGCGGCAGAGGTCATACCACTCGACTTCGCCAGTGCGCGGGTTCACGTTGCTGTAGGCGGTCAGTTCACCGGCGCCGACCTCCGTGGCTTCGTCAGAGTCCGGATCAACGTTGCCCTTGTCGGCAATCAGCTCGGTCTTGAAGGGCTCGTCTGCGTACTCCGCGCGCGCCTGCTCTACGTCGTCATAAGCTTTACGCTCGAACTTCTGGCCAGACTTGATGATTTTCTTCATCGTCTTTTCCAGCTTGTTCAAGTCCTCCGGAGTGAAGGGCTCCGCAACCTGGAAGTCGTAGTAGAAACCATTGTCGATGGCAGGGCCAATACCCAGCTTGGTACCGGGAAATTCCTTCTGTACTGCCTGCGCGAGCACGTGCGCACACGAGTGGCGGATCACACCTCGGCCTTCGTCGGTGTTAGCCGGAACGGCGGCTACCTCCACGTCCTGCTGGGGTGCCCAGGAAAGGTCGCGCAGCTGACCGGCGCTCTCCCCCTCGGTCTCCTTCACACAAACGATGGCTTCCGGACCCTTATTTGGAAGGCCCAGCTCTCGCATGGCGGCGCCGGCCGGGGTTCCGGCCGGAACCCGGAAAGTAACGGCAGCTGGGGTGATTTCGGGGGTACTCACTGGTGGATCGTGCTCCTTCTCGGGCTCTAGTGACGGTCACATACCTGGTGACAGTCCTCAACGCCCGTAGATTCTACCCCTCCAGGATCTCTTGCCCCCAGTACGCCCCGGTTTTTGTGCCAGGCAGCACCCAGAAGACCGCTGAACCGACGTGGGTGATCCACGTATTCAATCGGTCCTTCTCCGCTAGTCGCTTCTGTAGAGGCGTGAACGCCTCGTCAGGATCAGCCTGGAAGCAGATGAAAATCAGCCCACTATTGCCCAGTGGGGTGACCTCGTTATCCCAGTTGTAAGCGCGGCGCCGCATCCGGGTGCCTTCACCCGCAGTAATTCCAACGTGGCTACGCTCGTCGATCAGCGGCAGGCCGTCATCGCCGGTCTTATTCAGATCGACTGGGTCGAACTCGTCCTTCGCGCCAAGCGGCGCTCCAGTGTCCGCGTGTCTGCCGAACACAACCTCGCGCGACTTCCGGTCCAGCTTCTCCCAACCCGGCATGTCGAAGACGACCCGGCGGACCACCATGGCGCTACCGCCCTGATCATCCCAGATTGCCTCGTCGTACTCCTTGTCGGCGCGGGGAATGGCCGTGCCGTCCTTGAAGCCCAGCAGGTTGCGTGGAGTCTCGCCTGTCGGCGAGTCCACGAATCCGCGTTGGGTCCACTTCGGCGTCGCATAGTCACGCCCGCCGCGGGTCAACACCCGTGCGGCATGGCTCACGGCAGTGAGGTCGTCACCGCAGATCTGCAGGACTACATCAGCGCCACCGAAATCCGGATCGAGCTTGTCTCCCTTGAACTTGGGCAGCCCATTGAGATTCTTCTTAACCCACGAAGGAACCTTTTCAATCAAGTCCATATCCTTGATTAGCTTGGGTCCCCACCCCGCAGTAACCGTTAGATTCTGCGGAGCCATAGCTAGCTCGTGCTCCAGGTCCGCCAGGGCAGTCTGCCCTTGAGTCATAGAGCGCGCATCGCCGGTCCAGATGCGCATCAGGCGCTCCAGATTCTTCTTCAATCCGCCGCGCGGCACCCCGTCCCTCTTCAAATCAAAGGCAACGATCAGCGCGTGGCTCTGCGAATCTTCCCGGATACCGGCCTGGTGTGGGCCGTCAAAATTTATCTTTCTTATTGACGCCCCATCACCAGCACCCCCATCGCCAGCTGTGTCGGCAGAGTCTTCTGCCGTAGCACAAGCTGCTATGACGGATGCAGCGCCAGTCATTCCCAGTCCGGCGAAGAATCCACGGCGAGTGAATTTCACACCTTGGGCGGGCTCGGAGGTGGAGGCGTCAGAAATAGAAGAACGAAAACGTGCGGGGTCAGACATTGGTCTTAGTGCTCGTGTCCGTGTTCTCCGCCGTGCTGCATGTGATCCCCACCATGCTGCATGCCATCCATGTTGCCCATCTCGCCGTCCTTGGCGTCACCGTAGTGCTCGTGGGTGGACTGCTGAACACGCACCGGAACGTTATCCAGCTTGTATTCCTTACCGTCCTTATCGACCAGAGTGAAGGCCAGAGAATCACCGGCGGCAATCTCGTCGGAGACTTCCATAATCATGATGTGGTTGCCGCCCGGTTCCAGGACGCTATCCTCGCCCGCGGGGATAGTAAGGCTAGAGATTTGCTGCATCTCGCCGTCTCTGTTGACTTCGTGCAGCTCATACTTCGCGCCGTCAATGTCACCCTTCACCTCGGTGATGGTGATGTCCTTGTCGGTGGTGTTGTGCAGAGTGCCAAACACGGACGTCATGTTCTTGTCCGCTGGCTTTGCGGTGACGTACGAGTCCTTAAACTCAAGTGCCTTGTCGTCTGCAGCTTCAGTGGAGCCATCGGCCCCATCGGACCCAGCGGACTGAGTGGCCTCAGCCGAGGTGGAAGCGCCATTCTTGTCTTCCCCATCGTCCGAGCATGCGGAGAGGAACAATGCACTACTCAACGCGACAGCAGCCACGGCTGCGGCACGCTTCTTGGAGTTGTTCAGGGAGGTCAGGGACATAACGAACCTTTCAATCAAAAGGCGTGCGGGCTTCCCAACCATTCCCGTGCCCGGGGCTATACCCCAGACACGACATACGCGATCTCTACCAGTTCGCGTACTAGTTGGTGGCACCCGACGCGGATGCTGCGCCGGTGGCGGTTGCCGCGGCGTTATCGGTGGCCATTTCAGTGCCGCCCATCTCAGTCTCTGCAGAAGTGCCGGTCTCTTCAGCTTCGGTAGCGTCAGTAGCCTCAGCTTGAGACTCGGATGCTTCCGTAGCTGCTTCCTCGGTGGACTGGATGCTCGGAGTGGCCGGGCCGGTAGTAGCGGTGTCCTCGCGTTCAGCACCGTCCTTCTCATGCGGAGGGGTGCAAGCGGACAGTGCAAGGGCAGTGGTCAGAGCCAGGGCGGCAGCAGTTGCAGAGCGGAACTTCTTCACGGGAATTCTCCTGATCAGGTAATCGTCAACTAATCGGACATGACGGACGCTCTATCCAACTGCTGTCAGCTAGTCGTCCTTCACATCGCGAAAGCGTGCGATGGCGATCGCCAAAGCACCCACAACTACGACGATACCGCCCAATGGCAATAACCAAGAAGGAACACTCGGGGACTGCTCCCCCTGTGCCCCCTGTTCGGAGTCACCTGCAGACTGGTTTTCGCCATTCCCGTTACTTTCGCTGCCATCCTCGGAAGCCAAATTGAACTTCAGGCTTCCTCGGGTGGAGTGACCGTCGGAGCTAGTGATCTGGTAGCCGACGATGTACTCGCCACCATCCTTCTTCCCCTGCACGTCTACCGGAACATCCACTGTCAGTTCGCGGCCATCTGCCTTTGGCTCGCCGCGGAAAAGTACCTCACCATCGTGCGAAAGCGCGATGGTATTAAAACCTTCCTGCGGCTCGCCCGAAAAGTTCAGAACGATCTTTTCCGGCAGATGATCAACTGTGGAGTTGGCCTCCGGGGTGGACTTCACCACGACGTCATGGGCAGAAGCTGGAGCGCCAAGACCCACGGAAACGGCGGCAACCATTCCAGATGCCGCCAGGAAGCGGGCTAGGGGGCGTCCAAAAGAAGAAAAACGGCGAGGCATGTAAACGGTGAACCTTTCTGTCACGACACTGCTAACACCATAGCGCCGAAAAGATCGGATTCGATCCTGCGAAGCTTTCCAGCGCTATTACAGAAGTCGGAAGCCAAGCCAAAAGAGTTCCCAAGCACCTATTTTCCGGGGGTACACCCAAGGGGTGCGAGTTCCAATGGGATAAGAAGGGTTAATAGACAAAAAGTGTGTCCGCATCCCAGCATAACCGCAGAACACACCCCACAAATCACCGCATAATAGCTCCCCGAAAGCTATTCCCCACACCATCCCACACCTCCGGCCACATCTGTGCTAAACGCACACCGGTTGGATTAAAGGATGACCACCAACCGACCCAGCTGCCCACTATGCAGCAACAACACAAAGAAAAACGGCACCACCAGCAAAGGAACAACCCGCTGGCGCTGCACCAAATGCGGACACTCCTTTACCCGCAGCACCCAAACACACAACAAAAACGCCGCTACCATGACCTGGTTCATCCAATGGATCACCGGCACCCAACCACTGACACAGATTGCAGTTACACAAAACGTCTCAGCAAAAACACTGCAACGCCGCTTCCACTGGTGCTGGTGGATCATCCCCACACCCACCATCGATACTTTCCGTATCTACGACCAGATCTTCCTGGACGCGACCTACCTAAGGTCCGGCTGCCTCCTTATCGCTGCCAGTAAAACCCACGTCATCAACTGGACCTGGGCCAGACAAGAAACCACCGCCGCCTACACCGAACTACTACGCCCCATTGCCGCACCACTTGTCGCAGTGACAGACGGCGGACAAGGCGCCCAATCAGCCATCCACCACTGCTGGCCGACAACACGCATCCAACGCTGCCTCGTCCACGCCCAACGAACAGTCCGCCGCCATACCACCAGCAATCCCCGCACCGACGCAGGCAAAACCATCTACCGCCTAGCCCTGAAACTCACTCGCATCACAGACCTTGACCACGCAGCCGAATGGGTCACCCACCTGCACGAATTCAACCACACCTACCAGGTGTGGATGAACGAGAAAACCACCATCCGCGACCCTGCCACCGGTGCCTACAGCAGGGTCTACACCCACCAACGCGTCCGAGCGGCCTATCAGTCATTACTATCCCTACACCGCAGGGACCTGTTGTTTACCTACCTGCAACCACCACCAACAACCATCAATCCTGACGGACTAGCAGCGACAACAAACAGTCTCGAAGGCGGCATCAACGCCCCAATAAAAGAACTGGCCCGCAGACACCGCGGATTATCACTACCGCATCAACGCACAGTGATGGATTGGTGGCTGTACCTACATACAGAAGTCCCTGACGATCCGGTCAAGATCGCCAGGGACCAGCGATGGGGTCAAGACGCACTTTCCACAGCAACAAACTTGATCACCCACGACACCACAGCCACTACCAATGACATCGGTGCACCAGCAGAATACGACACCGCCATCGACACCAGCTACCAACACAACCTCGGCATCCAAAAAGGCTGGGTCAAATAACCACGACACACCCGGGAAAGACACACATTTTGTCCTTTAACCCGATAAGAAAAACCGCCAGGCGAGAATGCCAGGCGGTATGTGGTGGTTCCAACTGGGTTCGAACCAGCGACCTTTCCGGTGTGAGCGGAACGCTCTTCCACTGAGCTATGGAACCTTCAAGAGGGAACGTACCACTAGCCGCTAACCAAAACCAAAACCCGTAGGCTGGCACCGCATCGGTGCCAAATGACCGAATTGCACGACTGTAGTTCAGAGATCTTCAACCGGCGCAGAAACAGCCTTTAGAAGCACGTATCTACCTGGGGATTTGTGAACTAGGCGACTAACAGGCTAGTGTTTGTTGTCGCAGCGACGAAGAATTGCTTTCTAGCAATCAACGTTGTGTATGCGGATGTAGCGCAGTTGGTAGCGCATCACCTTGCCAAGGTGAGGGTCGCGAGTTCGAGTCTCGTCATCCGCTCCAAGCTCAAGCAAGATTCCGAGTTCGTTTCGGGGCTTGGGTTTTGTTTTAGCGCGTTTAGCTCAGCGGGAGAGCGCTTCCCTGACACGGAAGAGGTCACTGGTTCGATCCCAGTATCGCGCACTGGATCCCATTCGGATCCTCTAGCGAAGGATTATTATTTTTCGCATGCGGATGTAGCGCAGTTGGTAGCGCATCACCTTGCCAAGGTGAGGGTCGCGAGTTCGAGTCTCGTCATCCGCTCCACGGTTCACTAAAGTGGGCCACGAGCAAGATTTTCTTGCCGCGGTGGAATGGCTGAGTGGCTTAGGCAACGGTCTGCAAAACCGTGTACACGGGTTCGATTCCCGTTTCCACCTCCACATTCTTTTACACAAAGTGAACTTAAGGCGCGTTTAGCTCAGCGGGAGAGCGCTTCCCTGACACGGAAGAGGTCACTGGTTCGATCCCAGTATCGCGCACTGGATCCCATTCGGATCCTCTAGCGAAGGATTATTATTTTTCGCATGCGGATGTAGCGCAGTTGGTAGCGCATCACCTTGCCAAGGTGAGGGTCGCGAGTTCGAGTCTCGTCATCCGCTCCAGTTTTCGGGGACTTTCGGGTCCCCTTTTTTCATGCCCTACCAGCGGCGTGGCAGCGCTTGCAAGGAAATTCGGGGGCTAAAATTAGTCGGCGATGAACGTCGAGAAAATTTCCTCTACACGTGCAGATGGCCGCGTGGACACTTCCCAGATCCTCTGTTGGGTGTTCTGGCCGCTGGCTGTAATGACCTTTATCCAGCGCGTATTCGTCCACCCCTGGAACTCGCGCCTCACCGACGACTTCGGCACGGTCATCTCAGCGCTATACAAGTTCCGCGCCCAGGAGGCTATCTACGATCAGGACTACTCCTCCACGGATCCGCACTACCTCTACTCCCCCGGCGCCACGCTGCTACTGAGCCCTCTATCACTGCTGTCGAACATCGAACTGGCGCGCGCCGTGTACGTGGTCGGCAACGGAGTGGCGGCAGTGTTGGCGGTCGTGGTGCTCACGAAGCTCTTTGGTTTTTCCCTGCGGTCCTGGGTTTTTCCGGTCGGTATCTTCTTCCTCTTTAGTTCCGAATCGATCGCCAACACCCTCGGGTTCGGCAACATCAACGGAGTGCTGCTGCTGGCTGAGTCGCTGTTCCTGTGGCTGCTCATCAACAATCGGGGGCTGCTGGCCGGCATCGTCATCGGCCTGGCCATCACAATCAAGCCGCAGTTCCTACCACTGCTTTTCATTCCCTTGATGCGCCGCCAGCTGTCCACCATCATCACTGGCCTGGCGATCCCGGTCGCAATGAACATCATCGCGTGGCCGCTCACCACAAACGCGAACGATTACTTCGACAAGCTGCTTCCTTACCTCGGCGAGGTACGGGATTTTGCTAACTCGTCGATCCCCGGCGTAGGCGTGTATTTCGGCTTCCCGGACTGGACAATCTGGCTGTGGCGCATCCTCGCCGCCATCTGCGTACTTGTGGCGCTGGCGATGCTGCTGCGCTTCCGCGACCGCGATCCGGTGATGTGGTCTGCCAGCACCGCCGGCGTGCTTCTAACGGGCGTGTTCCTGATTAGCAGTTTGGGCCAGATGTACTACTCGATGCTGTTGCTGCCGATCATCTTCACGGTTCTTTCCTCGCGCTCCGTGATGCATAGCCCCGTGGCGTGGCTCGGCGTGTACTTCTTCTTCAGCTACGACTCCTGGTTCTCCGACCGGTGGGTCGACTACGGCCGCGTGGCGGAATATACGCGCGGCACTATCGGTTGGTCATTGTTGATCGTTGCTGCCGCGGTGGTCTCTACGACGTGGTTCTTTAGGGATCGACGCCACAACGTCCACCCCCTCGGCGATCTGCACACCAACGGACTTTTCTACCGCAAGAACACGAAGACAGGAGAGGCCACTGATGGCTGAGTTGAATCCCACGGCTGACTTCCGGAAGCTCACTGACGAGCAGTGGCGCGAACGCCTCACCCCCGAGGAGTTCGCCGTTCTTCGCCAGGCTGGAACCGAAGCCCCATTTAAGGGCGAGTACACGGATACGGAGACCGAGGGCGTCTACGCCTGCAAGGGTTGCGGCGCGGAGCTTTTCCGCTCGACCGAGAAGTTTCACTCGCACTGCGGCTGGCCAAGTTTCTTTGATCCGAAGGATTCGGATGCGGTTATTACCCGTGTTGATGATTCCCTCGGTATGCGCCGCATCGAGGTTCTGTGTGCCCGGTGCGAGAGCCACCTGGGCCATGTTTTCGAGGGCGAGGGTTACGCCACGCCCACCGATCTGCGCTACTGCATCAACAGCATCGCTTTAACGCTTAAGCCAGCGACTCCACGAAGCTAGCCAGCTTCTCCTTATCGCCGTTGACGCGGCGGCCGGTGAAGAACGGGATTTCCTCGCGCACGTGGTGGCGCGCCTCCGTGTAGCGCATCTTGTGCATCAGTTCGACGATGCGCTCCAAGGTCGGAGATTCAAAGGCCAGAATCCACTCGTAGTCGCCCAGTGCGAAGGCGGGAACGGTGTTCGCACGAACCTCGTCGAAGCCCAAAGCGGCCTTGCCGTGCTCGCGCAGCAGGCGGGAGCGCTCCGCACGTTCCATGGTGTACCAGTCGTAGCTGCGGACGAACGGATATACGCAGATCCAATCTCCTGGCTCCTCGCCCATGATGAAGGACGGCAGGTGGGCCTTGTTGAACTCGCTCGGACGGTGCAGGCAGGTGTTGGACCATACCGGCTCGCAAGCCTGTCCTAGCTTGGTTTCCTTGAGGAAGCGACGGTAGGCAACCTGCAGATCCTCCATCTTCTCCGCGTGCCACCAAATCATTACGTCAGCCTCGGCGCGCAGCGCGGACAGGTCGTAGACGCCGCGGATCACCAGGTCCTCGTCCTCGAAGGAATCAATGAATGCCTGAAAATCAGCGGCTGCCTCCGCACGATCCCCCAGCACGCCCGGCTCGATCTTGAAGACCGAGTAGGTGGCGAAGCGAACGACGGCGTTGAGACGCTTGATTTCCTGCGCGTTCAGTTCAGTCATGGTGTTTAGCCTCTTTAGCCTTTCTGAGTTCCATTCATAGGTTCTATAGCCGCCGTTAACGGCCTATACGAAATCCAATCTACGCGAGATCACCCTCCTGAGGAGCAATGCGTGGGGAGGGTCACGCCATCTCGCGGATAATCTCCCGTGCGGCCTCCACGCCCGACGCGGCGGTTGCGGGAACGCCCACACCGTTGAGCATCGAACCGGCCAATGCTAGTCCGCGGATTTCCAACACCTCGTTGTATGCCTGAGACATTGCATCCATGTAGCCCACGCCATAGCGCGGCAGGCCACCCCACCAGCGCTGCACGAAATACTCCTCCGGGGTCTTCCGCTCGCCGGTGATGCGCTCGAGGTCCTCGACAGCAAAGCTCAGCAGGGCACGATTATCTACATCCAGGTGCCACGGGTTGCCAAAGCTGCCGAAGCTAGCCCGCACAAAGGCTCCCCCGCGTTCGGCCAGGTGCGGCCACTTACGAGAAGAGAATGTGAAGGCCTTCGCCTCCGTGGGGGCGTCACTACCCAAGAGAACACCCGAACGCTCGGGGATGCCATGGGCGGAAGCCATTCGCATGCCGACAACTACGCTGCTGGCAAGATCAATGTCCCCCAATACATCCGCGGCGGTGGGAGCCATGTACTGCAGGATGGCCGAGGCAGTGGGTGCCGGGGTGGCGACGATGACGGCATCAAACTCACCGATAGGATCGATGTAGTAGCCGCCCCGGGTGCGACCGATGGACTCCACTGCGGTG